>NZ_SRTV01000100.1:0-362 GCF_004792025.1 Mesorhizobium sp. M8A.F.Ca.ET.181.01.1.1
TCCGATCTGTGAATCTGTGCTTTGGAACCGACATCGACGCCGACGGTCGGGCCGTTCAGGATCAGCACTTTGGCCCCAGTCAACAACCAGCGAGCCAGAACGACGCGCTGAGCGTTGCCACCGGACAAATGGTTGACCGGCGTGTGCGGTCCTGGTGCCACGATCTGCATGGCCGAGAACACTTCGCGCGTCGTCTCGTCCGCCTTTTTGCGATTGATGAAAAGACCGCGGACGAATTTCTCAATCGACGTAACAATGATGTTGCGCTCGATCGATTGCGTCAGGAATAGACCCTCGGTCAGGCGATCCTCCGGCACATAAGCGACACCGCAGGCAATACCCTCCTGAACGGTCCTTGGGTG
>NZ_SRTV01000101.1:0-362 GCF_004792025.1 Mesorhizobium sp. M8A.F.Ca.ET.181.01.1.1
GCTCGGCAGACGCAGATAGTTCGCGCCGCGCCTGAGCGTCACTTTCTGGTTCAGCGACAAACCGCCGCCTTCCACCACCCACTGTGCGTCCATGTCCGCATCGGTCTGATTGAAGGCGATCATGTCGATGGCCGGCTGATCGTTCGCGCGGAAATGCGACGGCCCGCTCCACTTCAGATACAACGCCTTGTCCGAGCGCACGTAGGCGGTACGCTGACCGACCATGCCGTCCGGCGCAGCCGCTCGCACGGTGATGCGCCAGCGCGCGAGCGAGTCGGGCATTTTGAACGTCATGGTCGCGTGGCCGTTGGCGTCCGTTTTCAGATTGCCTTCCCACGCGGCGGTGTCCTGATCGTCGCGGC
>NZ_SRTV01000102.1:0-362 GCF_004792025.1 Mesorhizobium sp. M8A.F.Ca.ET.181.01.1.1
GTGGCCAGCACGAGGTGGCCGGTGAGCGAAGCCTGCACGGCAATCTGTGCGGTTTCAAGGTCGCGGATTTCACCGATCATGATTACGTCGGGGTCCTGCCGCAGAATGGAGCGCAGCGCCCGAGCGAAGGTCATGCCGATCCGCTCGTTCACCTGCGTCTGGCCAATGCCCGACAGGTCGTATTCGATCGGGTCTTCGACCGTCATGATGTTGGTGGTCGCCGTTTCCAGACGGGACATCGACGCATACAGCGTGGTCGTCTTGCCCGAGCCGGTCGGGCCGGTCACGAGCACGATGCCGTGCGGCCTGCCGATCAGCTTGTCGAACTTGCCGAGCGTGTCCGCGCCCATGCCGAGCGCCTC
>NZ_SRTV01000103.1:0-360 GCF_004792025.1 Mesorhizobium sp. M8A.F.Ca.ET.181.01.1.1
CGGCGTCAAGGCGAGGCAGGCCCAGCATTTCGACGAGGCGGCGGATCTGCTCAAGCGCGCGTTGGCGCTGAAGCCCGACAATGCCGATGCCCTGGTGCAGCTCGGCTTTGTCGAGCTCGGCCGCAACGATCTGACGGCAGCGCGCGATGCCTTTTCCAGGGCGCTTGCGATTGCCCCGACCTATCGCGATGCCAGTTTCGGCATGGCCGAGGTCGAGTTCCGCTCCGGCAATCTGGACGCGGCACTCCCGCTCGCCGAAACGATTGCGCAAGCCGATCCCGGCAATACCGACGCCGCATCGCTTGTCAGGAACATCCGCAAGGCTAAGCAGGCCAACGGCGTCAAAGCCAAACAGGCCGC
>NZ_SRTV01000104.1:0-360 GCF_004792025.1 Mesorhizobium sp. M8A.F.Ca.ET.181.01.1.1
CAGGACCGATGGATCGGCCACGGTGCTCCCGCACATGTATTTGCGCCCCAATGTAACTTGCGCGTCGTCGGGACGATTTTCCCAGCTCGAAAGGGCGACGGCTTGGGTTGCCGCGTCGTTGGCTTCTCCTTGCATCACAAGATTTGCTGCCGTTTTGACGCCTGCACGCATCGACAACGAGCTTGATACGAAAGACCAGCCGTTAATGACGCCAAGAAGTACCAGGCAAAGGATCGGCAGAACCAGCGCAAACTCCACCGCCGCAACACCCGAATCGCTCCGGAAAATCCGGACTGGTCGCCGTTCCATGGAGGATTACTCGACAAGCTGAACGGACTGACTCCCCCGCATCTCACGCAT
>NZ_SRTV01000105.1:0-360 GCF_004792025.1 Mesorhizobium sp. M8A.F.Ca.ET.181.01.1.1
CCGACGGCGAGACGCACAGGGAATTGCGGCAGGGCGTCGATCCAAAATATCGGCCGCGCACCGTCGCCTCCTTTGCCGGCGACCTCGTGTGCTCTATCGCCGGGCCCTTTCTCGACCAGATCGCCGAACAGGGCACGGCGGAACTGATGGCAGACTATTTCGAGCCGGTGTCGACGCTCAGCCTGGCGCGCTCGCTCGGGCTCATGGACATCGACATGCCGACCTTGCGGCGCTGGTTTTATGGGCTCGCCCAGGGCGCCATCAATTTCGAGAACGACGCGAAGCGCCAGGAAATCGCCGATGCGATCAGCGCCGAGGTCGGCGCTGCTATCCGGCCTATGCTGGAAAGGCTGGCACGCG
>NZ_SRTV01000106.1:0-359 GCF_004792025.1 Mesorhizobium sp. M8A.F.Ca.ET.181.01.1.1
GGGGTGAATCGTGTGTTTGAGCGTGAGCGGCGCACCGGCCGGGCACAGCATCGAGCTGCTGTGCATGTCGCCGGTAATCGATGGTTGGTTGTATAGAGACGTTCCCATTGTGGTTTTTCCTTTGGTCCTTGAGTGAGTCCTTGCCGTGAGTCGGCGCGGCTTCGCCGGCCGGCACTGGCCGGCGATCCATCAACTCTAGAGAAATCCAATAGTCTTTGTCCGTGTGTTCGTGCGCATCGTCCGCCGATTGGCCTATTGGAGGATTGGCCGATTGGAGGGTTGGCGGATTGCGGGATTGGCCGATTGGCCGGTCGGCCTAGCTGGCGCTCGATGCCCAGCCTCGAAATAAATTGCCCATG
>NZ_SRTV01000107.1:0-359 GCF_004792025.1 Mesorhizobium sp. M8A.F.Ca.ET.181.01.1.1
TCCGTTTCGATCTTGAGGAAGCACCAGCGCGGCGGAACGATGAAGGTTTCGAGCTTGGTGATTTTCATGGCGTGTGTCTCCAGTCGCATGCGGGAATATTCGAGGCTTTCCATGCTACAACAAAGCTCTTTAAAGTACTATTAATAGTACTATTTTCCACATATTGAGCGGTGCGACCGCGAGGAGAGAAGCTATTCAGCACGATCTGCATGGGCGCGTCGCCCATCTGCTGGCAACCGCGATCTTGCGCGGCGACTACGCGCCCGAGTCGATCCTGCCGCGCGAGGCGGAGTTGATGGACGCGTTCGGCGTAAGCCGCACGGTCTTGCGCGAGGCGCTGCGCACGCTCACGTCCAAGG
>NZ_SRTV01000108.1:0-358 GCF_004792025.1 Mesorhizobium sp. M8A.F.Ca.ET.181.01.1.1
GGCTTCCAGGCCGTGGGACTCGGGCCGCGCGTGCTGCGCACGGAAACCGCGGGCATCGCGGTGCTCTCGGCGCTGGCAGCGATGTGGGGCGGGTGGTAAGCGGCTGAAGCGGGGCCCGGTTGCAGGCAAGGCAACGAGCAAAAAGCCGCGGGTCGAGCGGCGCTCACAGCGCCGCAATCATTGCCCACTAAAGACAAAGGCCCGCCAGCTAAAGTGGCGGGCCCCTCCGGCTAAGACTGCAGTCCGGCGGCAACGCAATCTGAAAGCCGCGGATTCCGCTCAGCGCAGCATTCAGGCGAACGAATAAAAGACGCGGAACGCAACCTTGCGCTCGGCCCAGAATTCGGCGGCTTCGCAG
>NZ_SRTV01000109.1:0-358 GCF_004792025.1 Mesorhizobium sp. M8A.F.Ca.ET.181.01.1.1
GATCTGCTCGACTATGCCGGCGTCGCCGTCTTTGCGGCGACGGGCGCGCTTGCGGCGTCGCGCAAAGAGCTGGACATCATCGGCTTCCTGTTCCTGGCCAGCGTCACCGGCATCGGCGGCGGCACGCTGCGCGATGTCATCCTCAACCTGCCGGTGTTCTGGGTCGCCAATAGCGGTTATGTGCTGATCTGCGCCTTTGTCGCCGTGCTTGTCTTCTTCAGCGCTCACCGCGTCGAATACCGCTACAAGCTGTTGCTCTGGCTCGACGCCATTGGGCTTGCCGCCTTCGCGGTGATGGGGGCTGCAAAAGGCCTGGCGATCACCGGCTCGCCGGTCGTGTCTGTCATCACCGGGGTGC
>NZ_SRTV01000010.1:0-129034 GCF_004792025.1 Mesorhizobium sp. M8A.F.Ca.ET.181.01.1.1
AGCTAGCCACCGGCAGCGGAGCCGAAACCGCGACTTCATCAGGCAGTCCTTCACATTGCTCGATATTGAAAACGGTGAAGCGCTTGAGGAAAGGGATCGCCTGGGCATCCTCGCCTGTCTCGCGAGCCCGCTTCCTCTCATGATCCGGGACAAAACGATCGGCATAAACGACCGTTGTCCCACGCTCGCCTCTGCGGACGTTCCCGCCGAGCGCGGCAGACTGTCGATAGGTTAGCCAACTCTGCGATGGGAACCCGCGTTCGACGACGGCACCCCAGAGGATAAGCACGTTGATCCCGCTGTAGGTGCGATGCGTGCTGGCATTCTTCGGCAGGGAAAGCGACGCGACGAGTTCGCCCTCCGAAGCCGGGGCCAGGATCTCGTTGCAAGCATCACCCGTCATCCTTCCTTCGGCGAAGCAGATATTGTTCTCCCCTATCATCCCGCCGAGCCAGACTCGGCATTGGCCCTTGCTGGCGCCATCGAGATACAGCTCGGCCCTACAATCCGTAGCCGTGGCATCGGTGAGGTGAAGTCGACGCGGTCATTCTCCTCAGCGGCTTGTTTGAGATTGTCCTCGAAAGTTTTGCGGATGGCGGCGAAGGCGCCTTTGGCAAACCTGCGACGGTCCGCATCGGTCGCCGTTGCGTGCAGCCTGGGCAGCAAGTCCCGGACTGACCTCGCAGGCGCAGACTCCACGCCTGGGAAATCCTTGTGCTCCGGGGCCAATGGAGCACCAGGAAAGCTAGGGCGGTTTGAGGGCTTTGCCCGCTTCATGTCGACGCCATTCAGGATCGCCTGTCTCGCCACTACCTCGTCCATACCGACTATGCGGATCTGGACAATGGCCGTCAGCAATCCTTCTGGTTTGCAGTTGTGGACCATGACAGGCACAACGCGCCGGTTAAGTCCTTGAGGATCCCGCGCGAATGCACTGGCCCATTCGGCCGCCGCCATGCCGGACTTCAGGTAGTCGGGCGAGAGCACCATGATCGTTCGTTCTGCGGCGCTGGAAGCTTCCTGCATCTCGAGGACGAAGTTGCTGCCCGGGCGGAAATCCCAAGCCTGGAGGATAGTAGTGAAACCCGCCTCTTCGAGGATGAAGGCTATCCATTCGGCCCATTCTTTGTCCGAGCCGGTATAGCTGATAAAGAAATCGGTCATTTCCATTTCCTGGCTGGTGCCGGCAAATTCGAGGCGTTGAATGTCTCGGATGGTTAGTCTGCGGACTGGAAAAGTCTATACGAACGGGGTGGATCGAGGTTCTACACCCCGTTATTGACGAACATTGACGGGCGGCGTGCGGCAGTTCACTTTTCGCTCGACTTGCCCATTTTAGTGCCTTCACATCGGAATTCCATCACAGCCCAGATGCAAGACAACACAACCCAGGTGACAAAGCAGGCTCAAAGGAACAGTCAGAGCCATGCCGTCAGCGCGGACCTGATCGCCGTTGTCATCGCGGTGACCGACGGTAAGCCACGCGTCCTCACCATCGAGCAGGCTCAGGCTTTGCCATCCGGGCTTTTTGAGCTCGGCCATCGCTCCTTGCAGTCGGGTCTGCGAGCGTGGGTGGAGCGGCAGACCGGTCATCAACTGGGCTATATTGAACAACTCTACACCTTCGCCGACCGCGACCGGACCGACGACGAGCGCGTGCAGATCTCGATCAGCTATCTTGGCCTGACGCGGGAAGAGCAGGCAGAACATTCGCAAACACATGGCTGGCACGGATGGTACGACTATTTTCCATGGGAAGATCACCGCGCCGGCGTGCCTTCTATCCTGCCTGACATCGTCCTGCCGCGTCTTTCGGCGTGGTCCGACGACGCGGAAGACCCAAGCATACACCGCGACCGCCGGCAGCGCGTGGCATATGCTTTCGGTCTGGATGATCGCGACTGGAATGAGGAACTCGTCCTGCAGAGATACGAGCTGCTCTACGAAGCCGCGCTGGTGGCCGAGGCCACACGCGGACGGGACAACGGCAATCCGCCGTCCATCCCTGGCCTTCCGATGATCGCAGATCACCGGCGTATTCTGGCAACGGGAATGTCCAGACTGCGGACCAAGATCAAGTACCGCCCCGTCGTCTTCGAGTTGATGCCAGCAACGTTCACATTGCTGCAGCTGCAGCGAACCGTGGAGGCTCTGGCTGGCAGGCTCGTTCACAAGCCGAACTTTCGGCGTCTGATCGAAGAGCAGGATCTGGTCGAGGAGACAGGCGAGACGATGTCCGACACCGGGGGGCGCCCAGCGAAGCGCTTCCGCTTTCGCCAAACGGTCTTGGTGGAGCGAACCGTCGCAGGGACGAAATTGCCACTCTCACGCGGTTGACATTTCTTATACTCAAGGTAAGTATATGTCAGTTATACTCATTTGGAGAATAATTGGCTATGCCTGTCACTTCCGCGCGCACGGCCGCGCTGTACGACCGCGTGCGGCAAGTCATTCCGTCAATCGAGTGGCCGGCATTCGCCGATGATATCGAAGCCATCCTCGATCTGAAACGGCGGCGCAATGCCGTTATCCTGGCGCACAACTACCAGACGCCTGAGATCTTCCACTGCGTTGCCGACATCGTCGGCGACAGCCTGGCGCTTGCCCGCAAGGCGATGGCGGTCGAAGCGGATGTCATTGTGCTGGCTGGCGTGCATTTCATGGCCGAAACGGCGAAGCTGCTCAACCCGCAAAAGACGGTGCTCATTCCTGATCTGCGAGCAGGCTGTTCGCTGGCGGATTCGATTACCGCCGAGGACATTCGCCTGCTGAGACAGCGCTATCCGGGCGTCCCGGTCGTCACCTATGTCAACACTTCGGCCGAAGTGAAAGCCGAGTCCGATATCTGCTGTACGTCCGGTAACGCCAAAGCCGTCGTGGAGGCGCTCGGCGTTCCGCAGGTGATCATGCTGCCGGATGAATATCTCGCCCGGAACATCGCCGCCCAGACCGCGGTGAAGATCATCGCCTGGAAAGGGCATTGCGAGGTGCATGAGCGCTTCACGCCGGCCGACATCAGGGAGTTGCGCGAAAGTCATCCGGGCGTGACCGTGCTCGCGCATCCGGAGTGCCCGCCCGAAGTGGTCGCGAAAGCGGACTTCTCCGGCTCGACGGCCGCCATGTCCGACTATGTCGGAAGACAAAAGCCAGCGCGGGTCGTGCTGATGACCGAATGTTCGATGAGCGACAACGTTGCGGTGGAGCATCCCGAAGTCGAGTTCATCCGGCCTTGCAACCTCTGCCCGCACATGAAGCGGATAACGCTCGCCAACATCCGTACTGCGCTCGAACAGAACCGCCATGTCGTAACCATCGAATCGGAGATTGCAGGGCGTGCGCGGCTGGCCGTCGAGCGGATGCTGGCGGTATGAGCATGGACGTTCGCGATCTCGCCCGCCGGCCGGTCATCATCGGCGGCGGCATAGCCGGGCTGATGACCGCGCTGCACATGGCGCCTGAGCCGGTGCTGCTCCTGTCGAGATCGCCGCTTGGCGCGGAGGCGTCGAGTGCGTGGGCGCAGGGCGGGCTGGCCGCCAGCCTGGGCGGCGATGATGAACCGGCGCTCCATCTTGCCGACACGCTCGCCGCAGGGGACGGCCTTTGCGATGCAGATACAGCAAGGCGCATCGTGTACGCCGCGCCCGCGGCGATCGAGGATCTGACGCGCCTTGGGGCTCGCTTCGATCGCACATCTGCAGGAGTTCTGCGTCTCGGGCTGGAAGCCGCGCATAGCAGGCGGCGCATCGTTCATGCCGGAGGTGACGGCAGCGGAAGGGAGGTGATGCGCGCCCTGATCGCGGCCGTGCGCTCCACGCCTTCGGTTCTTGTCGTGGAAGGAGTCGAAGCACGCCGGCTGGCCGTCGAGGACGGCAGAATCGCCGGTGTTGTGGCGAGCGGTCCGACAGGTCCGGTGTTCTTTGCCACGGGACGGGCCGTTCTCGCCACGGGCGGAATCGGCGGCCTGTTCCGCGACTCAACCAACCCACTGGGCAGCTGCGGACAGGGTCTGGCGCTTGCGGCGCGCGCGGGTGCCGTCCTTGCCGATCTGGAGTTCATTCAGTTCCACCCGACCGCGCTTGACGGGCCCGGCCGTCCGATGCCGCTCATCAGCGAGGCGGTTCGCGGAGAAGGTGCAACAATCGTCGACGAAACAGGGCGGCGCTTCCTCGATGGCCTGCTCGGGGCGGAACTCGCACCGCGCGACATCGTCGCGCGCGCCGTCTGGCGACATCTTGCCGACGGCCATCGCGTCTTCCTCGACGTCCGCGAGAAGCCAGGCACGATGTTCGCGCAGCAATTTCTGACAATCGCATCAGCCTGCGGCAAGGCCGGCATCGATCCGGCGCGAGACCTCATTCCCATCCGGCCGGCCCAGCATTACCACATGGGTGGTGTCGCCGTGGATCTGGCCGGGCGAACATCGGTTCCTGGACTTTGGGCATGCGGCGAAGTCGCGTCGACCGGGCTGCACGGCGCCAACCGGCTCGCCAGCAACTCGCTGACCGAGGCCGTCGTTTGCGCGCGCTGGGTTGCCGAAAGCGTCGCTGGTGCACCGGACGGCGGTGGGAAGCCAGCGATGGCAGCTAACCTGCCCGCGCCGGATCCGAGGCCTGTGCGCCCTCTCCTGTCACATGCCCTTGGCGTCACGCGGGATGGCGAAGGTTTGAAAGAGGCTGCGCGCGCCTTGTTGCTGCTGTTGCATCGGCACGACACAGCGTCCGATCCCGCCGCCGTAGGGCTGATGATCGCGGTTGCCGCCTTGCTGCGCCGCGAAAGCCGTGGCGCTCACTACCGGAACGACTTTCCCCATCAAGCGGCCGTCGCCCGCCGCTCCGAAATCAGGCTCGACGCGGCCATGTTTGCGGCGCGGGAACTCGGCAACTCTCCAATGCTCGAAAGCGTCGCTTGATGAACCTATCCCCCCTTCCAACGATCATGCTCGAGCCTCTGGTGCGGGCAGCTCTGCTCGAGGACCTTGGCAAGGCCGGTGATTTGACCACTGATGCCATCGTACCGAAGGACCATCATGCGACAACGGTGCTGACTGCGCGCGAGGCCGGAACTATAGCCGGTCTCGACCTGGCGATGCTCGCTTTCAGGTTGATCGACCAGGATGTCGAGATGACAGTGGAGCGAGCGGACGGCAGCAACATCGCGCAAGGTGAGACCATCGCATCGGTCAGCGGTCCGGCCCGGGCCATACTCACCGCGGAACGGACGGCGCTCAATTTTCTGTGCCATCTGAGCGGTATCGCCACCGCGACGGCATTGATCGTCGCGGCGGTCCGCGGCCACGGCGCAAGAATCGTCTGCACGCGCAAGACGACGCCTGGATTGCGAGCGGTCGAAAAATATGCCGTGCGCGCCGGTGGCGGCTCCAATCATCGTTTCGGTCTCGACGACGCCATCCTGATTAAGGACAACCACATCGCCATCGCTGGCGGAATTCGCATGGCAATCGAGCGCGCGCGATGCAGCGTCGGCCACCTAGTCAAGATCGAAGTCGAGGTCGATACGCTAGCCCAGTTAGAAGAGGCTATGGCCCTCGCCCCAGACGCCGTCCTGCTCGACAACATGTCTGTCGACGAATTGCGCCAAGCAGTGGCGATGGTTGCCGGCCAGGCGATTACCGAGGCGTCGGGCAGGATAACGCCGGCGACGGCTCCAGCCGTCTCCGCGACCGGTGTCGACCTGATCTCCATCGGCTGGTTGACCCACAGCGCGCCAATCCTCGATATCGGGCTCGACTCCGCGAAATTTGTCCGTCGGGCCTGACAATCGGCGGTCGACCGGACGCTTTTTCGACCCAGCCCGCCAAGTTCAAAGGTGCCTAGGTCGCCCAATGCAAGGGGAACAGGATGGAAATGCACGCAGCGATTTCGGAAAAACCATGCGTGAAGCTCAATCCTTCGACGGCCACCGGATGTGGACCGTGGAAGCTGCTCGGGCGCTGCATGACGCGCCTTTCAACGACCTGCTGTTTCAAGCGCAAACCGTTCACCGCCGGAATTTCGATCCCAACAGGCGGCGGCGGGCGCTGGTCTCAGCGGCGGCGCCCTCGTCGTCGGAATCTAGCGGGGTAACCCGGCCACCCAGAGGATGGCGGGACGATTCATCCATGATGATAGGAAACAGGACCATTGCGAAAACTAGTCGCTGGCAAGCTGCACGGCATCTACGTCACCGAAGCGAACCTCAACTACCATGGATCGATAACGCTGGACCCTGACCACTGCGAAGCAGCCGGGATCCTGCCGATGGAATTTGTGGAGATTTGGAACAAGAATTCCGGTGCGCGGATTTCGACCTATGTCATTTTCGGCGAGCGCGGCTCACGATGCTGCATCCTCAATGGTGCGGCTGCCCGCACCTGCCAGCCAGACGACCAGATCATTGTTTGCAACTCCATATACCTGGACGAAGCGAATATCACCTCGTTGAAGCCGCGGATCATCACCTTCGACCAGGACAATCACATACTCGATCGCCTGAGCTACTCCGTCGATCTTGACGCACATGGGCGTTACAGTTTCTCGATCCTTGACGAGGCGAATGAGCCTTTGGCCATTCCTGCGCTGGTCTCCGGCGCGTGACTTCCTCTCGAGATTTGCCCGTGCTTTGCGCGGGGTTTCATTAGTCGCCGATCACCGCCGCAGGTGGAAATGCGCTTGACAAAGCAGTGTCGGCTCGGTCAATTCGAAAACATTCACCAGGGGAGTCCCGGCAAGGGGCTGAGATACTGCTGGCTATCGCGGCGCAGTGACCCGTTGAACCTGATCCAGTTCATACTGGCGTAGGGACGGTGCAAGCGCTTTGCGGGAGTTTACGCCCGAAGACCTGTTTTCAAGCAGGTCGACCAAAGCGTCTTTTCATCCTTCCGGCACAGAACTGGGTCTCCAATGCATGAGCAAAGGAGCCTCAAGATGAATGCCCTAACCCCAGCCGTCTCAACGGGACCGCTGCCTGCCTCACGGAAAATCCACAAGCCCGGCGTCCTCCATCCGCACATCAAAGTGCCGATGCGCGAAATCTCCGTCCATCCGACAGCGGGCGAGCCGCCCATCACCGTCTACGATCCGTCCGGCCCCTATACCGACCAGACTGTCGAAACCAGCATCGAAAAGGGCCTCGCCCGGCCTCGCCACGAATGGATCACGGCGCGGGGCGATGTCGAAGCCTATGACGGCCGCCATGTGCGGCCGGAAGACAATGGCTTCGTCACGGGTGAGCGCCTGACGCCGGAATTTCCCATTCGCAACCGGCCGCTAAGGGCCAGGGCCGGCAAGGCGGTGACACAGCTTGCCTATGCGCGCGCCGGCATCATCACGCCCGAGATGGAGTTCGTCGCCATCCGCGAAAACCTCGGCCGGGAAATCGCCCGCGGCAAGCTGCAACGCGACGGTGAAAGCTTCGGCGCGGCTATTCCCGATTTCGTCACGCCGGAATTCGTACGCGACGAGGTGGCGCACGGGCGGGCGATCATTCCAGCCAACATCAACCACCCAGAGAGCGAACCGATGATCATCGGGCGCAATTTCCTCGTCAAGATCAACGCCAATATCGGCAATTCCGCTGTCACTTCCTCGATGGCCGAAGAGGTCGAAAAAATGGTCTGGGCGATCCGCTGGGGCGCCGATACGGTGATGGACCTGTCGACCGGCCGCAACATCCACAACATTCGCGACTGGATCCTGCGCAATTCACCGGTGCCGATCGGCACGGTGCCGCTTTACCAGGCGCTCGAGAAGGTCGGCGGCATCGCCGAGGACCTGACCTGGGAGGTGTACCGCGACACGCTGATCGAGCAGGCCGAACAAGGCGTCGACTATTTCACCATCCATGCCGGTGTGCGGCTGCATTACATCCCGCTGACCGTCGACCGGGTCACGGGCATCGTCTCGCGCGGTGGCTCGATCATGGCCAAATGGTGCCTGCACCATCACCGGGAAAGCTTCCTCTATGAGCATTTCGAGGAGATCTGCGACATCTGCCGCGCCTATGACGTATCCTTCTCGCTCGGCGACGGCCTTCGTCCGGGCTCGATCGCCGATGCCAATGATGCGGCGCAATTCGCCGAGCTGGAAACGCTCGGCGAATTGACGCAGATCGCCTGGGCCAAGGATTGCCAGGTGATGATCGAAGGTCCCGGCCATGTGCCGATGCACAAGATCAAGGAGAATATGGACAAGCAGCTCGCTGTCTGCGGCGAGGCGCCCTTCTATACGCTTGGACCACTGACGACCGACATTGCGCCGGGCTATGACCATATCACCTCAGGCATTGGTGCTGCCATGATCGGCTGGTTCGGCACCGCCATGCTCTGCTATGTCACGCCCAAGGAGCATCTCGGCCTTCCCGATCGCAACGACGTCAAGATTGGCGTGATCACCTACAAAATCGCCGCCCATGCCGCCGATCTGGCGAAGGGCCATCCGGCAGCGAAAGTCAGGGATGATGCCCTTTCCCGCGCGCGCTTCGAGTTCCGCTGGGAAGACCAGTTCAACCTGTCGCTCGACCCCGAAACCGCGCGGTCCTTCCACGACCAGACCTTGCCCAAGGAGGCGCACAAGCTGGCGCATTTCTGCTCGATGTGCGGGCCGAAATTCTGCTCCATGCGTATCTCCCACGACATCCGCGCCGAAGCCCAGAAGGAAGGCATGGCGGCGATGGCGGCGAAATACCGCGAGGGCGGCGATCTCTACATGCCGGCTGACGAGACCGGCGTAGCGCTCATGCCAGAGGCGCCGGAGCCATCATGAGGGTGTTGGTCAAAGGGGCCGGCGTCGCCGGCCTCACCGCCGCCTTCGAACTCGCCGCCCGCGGCGCGACGGTCACAGTCGCTGAGATCCGGCAGACCCTTGGCGGCAATGCCTCGTGGTTCGCCGGCGGCATGCTGGCGCCATGGTGCGAGCGTGAAAGCGCCGAGCAGCCGGTGCTGGATCTCGGACGCGTCGCCGCCGACTGGTGGGATGCGGCACTGCCGGATCAGGTGACACGGGCCGGAACACTGGTCGTGGCCATGCCGCGAGATGCCGGTGAGCTTGACCGGTTCGCCAGTCGCACGTGGGGGCATCGGCGTGTCGACGGAGATGAAATCGCGTTCCTGGAGCCCGACCTTGCCGGCCGCTTTCGCCGCGGGCTGCTGTTCCCCGACGAAGCCCATCTCGACCCGCGCCGGGCGATGGCGGCACTCCATGACAGGTTGTCGGCCATGGGTGTCGAATTCCAGTTCGATGTCGATATCAGGCGGATTTCCGGTTTCGATCGTTGGATCGACTGCACGGGAATGGCAGCAGCCGATGACAGGCTGCGCGGCGTTCGCGGCGAAATGCTGATCCTGCGCGCGCCTGATATCTCGCTGTCTCGCCCGGTCAGGCTGCTGCATCCGCGCTTTCCACTCTATGCGGTGCCGCGCGCCGACCACCGTTTCATGATCGGCGCGACAATGGTTGAAAGCCAGTCCGCCGGTCCGGTGACGGCACGTTCGATGATGGAGCAGCTGAGTGCCGCCTATGCCCTCCACCCGGCCTTTGGCGAGGCCGAGATCGTCGAAACCGGTGTCGGCGTTCGTCCGGCCTTTGCCGACAATCTGCCGCGGGTCGAAACGAACGGCGGGATCATCGCGATCAACGGGCTTTATCGACACGGTTTTCTCCTCGCCCCCGCCATGGCGCGCCAGGCCGCCGACCTGGTTTTCAGCCAGGACAGAACCAAGGAGCTTGCTCATGAAACTGACCGTCAACGGCGAAGCGCGTGAGGTTGCCACCGCCACCACGCTAGCCGAATTGCTTGCCGCGCTCGACTATGAGGGCGACTGGCTCGCCACCGCCGTCAACAGCGACCTGGTGCACAAAGCCAGCCGGACGGCGTTCTGCTTGAACGAAGGCGACCGGATTGAAATCCTCTCGCCCATGCAGGGAGGCTAGCATGTTCGACCTTCTGGGGACGACGCTTCAATCCCGCCTGCTGCTCGGCACGGCTCAATATCCTTCGCCGGCCGTCCTTGCCGATGCAGTCAGGGCGTCGGGCACGTCGGTGGTGACCGTCTCTTTGCGGCGTGAGATGGCGGGCGGCAGGGCCGGCGAAAAATTCTGGTCGCTGATCCGCTCGCTCGGCACGAGAATCCTGCCCAACACGGCCGGCTGCCACTCCGTCAAGGAAGCGGTCACCACCGCGAGCATGGCGCGCGAGGTCTTCGGCACGACCTGGATCAAACTCGAAGTGATCGGCAACCACGACACGCTGCAGCCGGACGTGTTCGGCCTGGTCGAAGCCGCCCGTATCCTGTGCGAGGACGGCTTTGCGGTATTCCCCTATACCACCGACGATCTCGTCGTCGCCGAGCGGCTGCTGGAAGCGGGCTGCAAGGTCCTGATGCCGTGGTGCGCACCGATCGGTTCCGCCTTGGGACCGGTCAACATGACGGCGCTGCGCTCGATTCGCGGACATTTCCCAGGCGTCCCCCTGATCGTGGATGCGGGGCTGGGACGGCCGTCGCACGCTGCCACCGTCATGGAACTCGGCTTTGACGCCGTGCTGCTGAATACGGCGGTCGCCAGGGCGGCCGATCCCGTCGGCATGGCGCGTGCTTTCGGCAAGGCGGTCGAGGCCGGTCGTGAGGCTTTCAGCTCAGGAATGCTCGAACCGCGCGACGTCGCCGTGCCATCGACGCCGACGATCGGCAGGGCCGTTTTTTCATGAAGCTCGATCCCTTCTACCTGATCGTCGACAGCGCTGCCTGGATCGAGCGGCTGGTGCCGCTCGGCGTCAATCTGGTTCAGCTTCGCATAAAGACCATGGATGAGGCCGGATTACGCGCGGAGATCCGCTCAGCGAAGGCTTTGTGCGCTCGATACCGGTGCCAGCTGATCATCAATGATTACTGGCGGCTGGCGATCGAGGAAGGCTGCGACTTCGTTCATCTCGGTCAAGAGGATTTGCAAGCCGCCGACCTGACGCGGATACGGGCAGCCGGCGTGAGGCTCGGATTGAGCACCCATGATCATATCGAACTGGAAACGGCGATAAAAGCCGAACCCGACTACATCGCGCTTGGCCCCATCTACCCGACCATCCTGAAGAAGATGAAATGGGCGCCGCAAGGGCTCGAACGGGTCAGCGAATGGAAGCGTCGGGTCGCGCCTGTTCCACTGGTGGCCATCGGCGGCCTTAACCCGGACCGGCTCGATGGTGTCTTCGCGGCTGGCGCCGACAGCGCGGCAGTGGTGACTGACATTACATTGAATGCCGATCCCGAAGCACGCACCAGAGAGTGGATGGAAAAGACAGATCGATGGCGCTGAGGCGAGAACCGCATGTGCTTGTCGTTGGCGGATCGGACTCCAGCGGCGGGGCTGGAATTGCACGTGATATCGAGACGATCTCTTCCATTGGCGTGCGCACCTGCCTTGCTGTCACCGCGCTGACAGTGCAGACGCACGAAGCTGTCATGGAAATCCATCATTCGCCATCTCGCCTAGTGGCCGAGCAGATGCGCGCCGCGCTGCAGGCCAACGAGGTGGCCGCCATCAAGATCGGCATGCTCGCGGCGGCTGAGATCGTCGTTGCCGTTGCCGGCGTGCTGCGCGAGAATCCGCAGGTGCCGGCAGTACTTGACCCGGTGCTGGCCTCGACCTCAGGCCGGGCGCTCCTGGAAGCAGGCGCCATCACCGCCATGAAGCGCAATCTGATGCCGCTTTGCCGTCTCGTCACCCCCAATCTCATCGAGTTGGCGCTCCTTGTCAGCTCGGAATTGGCGATGGATGAGGGAAGCGCGCTTCAACAAGGACAAAGACTGCTGGCCGCCGGACCTCAGGCCCTGCTGATCAAGGGCGGCCACGCATCGGGACCTAGATCAACCGATATTTTATTGCGCTCCGATCAAGAACCAATCCACTTCGACTTGCCACGCCTTGCCGTATCGATGCGCGGGACGGGTTGCGTGCTGGCCAGCGCGATCGCGGCGCATCTGGCGAAGGCGAGCCCACTCGAAGACAGCGTGCGCAAAGGCAAGCGGTTTGTTTTCGAGAAGCTCCAGAGGCAAACAGCCGAATGACAGTGGCTTTATGCGAAGTCGATCTGCCCGCATGAGCGGCGCCATCTTTCGACACATCGGCGCTGTGCGTATCAGTAAGGAGGTCGGTTGGGGGCAATCCTTGGTCCCAATGGCATTCACTAGCGTGTCGGCTATGATGATCCGTACACGATTTATCTGACGCGACAGCCATGATCCCAACCGCCCGGCGACCGAGTCGGCCCTGTGCTAGCGGAACGGTCGACCCTGTGCGGGATGACATATTTTACAACAGCGCCTGGCGGACCACTTCCAAAGCCGGCATACTTCCAACCCTCGCCACGCAAAAAACGAGTTGACAAAAGCGAGTATAAAGAATCGCTTAACATGGGAACTATCTTGGTCGGCAATGGGCAGGGTGGCTCGACGGTCTTTGGGAGAAGACGCCATGCAGCAGCTGCAGCACCTAGCGGAATTCGGTGGGATGACCGCCACGCAATGGCCTATACATTCCCTTGAGGAGTGGACTGCGGAACTGAAATCGATCTGCGGAAATTTCAACACGCAACGGGCCGAGCACACCCTCGTAACCGGCAATGCCACCATACTGGATGCAGGCGGGCTCGACCTTGCTCAGGTGGCGAACGATCTCGACGTGATCCGCCGCGACGTCGCCGATATCAGGATCGACTATAGCGAAAATCTCTTCCTGTTGCTGCAACTCGAAGGGAGTTGCGGTATCGAACAGAACGGAAGGCAATCTATCATTACCCCGGGCGACTGCATTCTCGTCGACAGCTCCAGCCCATCGATCTTCCATTTCGGCGGCCGTTTTTCCAACCACCTCTCGGTGCATCTCCCCCGCCAGTTGATCTTCGCCGACAAATCAGCACGGGTCGAAGTTTCACGCAGGGTAGAAGCGGAAGACCCGATGTCGGCGATGCTGCGAGCGGTCGTTGCCAAGCTTCTGAAAACAGACGCAAGCGACAAGCGAGCACCGCATCTGCGCGACCTCCTCTTCAGCACGACACGCCAGGCTTTCGCGACCGATAGTGAGATGGATGAGCCGCTGCTCTCGGACAGTTCCGGCGGCAGGTTGGAAGTCGTGCAGATACTCATCGACAGATATCTCACTGACGAGCATCTGACGCCGCAATGGCTTGCCGACAAGGTTGGTATTTCGCTGCGGACGCTGCAGGAGGACTTCAATGCACTTGGCACGACGGCGACATCGCTGATACGAATGCGCCGCCTGCATCTTGCTCACGAACAACTGGCGCAGATGAAGAACACCACGAAGGCGACCACGATCGCCGAGGTCGCCTATTCCGCTGGTTTCAACGATATCTCATATTTCAACCGCTGCTTCCGAAAGGCCTTCGCCTGTTCGCCAAAGGATATTCTCCAGCAGTGATAGCGCTGCGCTTTTGTCCTATTCGCGCCGCGTTCGAATCCAAGACAGAAACGGCGGCTTCAATATGAATGCTCCTCACAAATTGCTTTGGGAGGAGCTCGGATATGAAGCGCTACACGCTGTTCATCGGCGGCAAGCCGGTGGAAACCGCACGCCACGCCGATATCCCTAATCCTTCGACCGGGGAAGTTGTCGGCGCAATGCCCCTGGCCACGGTGGGGGACCTCGACGCAGCTGTTACTGCGGCAGCGGCTGCGTTCGAAAAGTGGCAGTTGAAATCGAGTCTGGAGCTGGCCGACGCCTGCCGCGCCATTGCCGCCAAGATAGAAGA
Organism: Mesorhizobium sp. M8A.F.Ca.ET.181.01.1.1; assembly: GCF_004792025.1. NCBI lineage: Bacteria > Pseudomonadati > Pseudomonadota > Alphaproteobacteria > Hyphomicrobiales > Phyllobacteriaceae > Mesorhizobium > Mesorhizobium sp. M8A.F.Ca.ET.181.01.1.1. The sequence continues at coordinate 13,759 of NZ_SRTV01000010.1, forward strand.
AAATTCGGAAGATCTTGCGCGCCTGTTGACGCTCGAACAGGGAAAGCCGCTCAATGGTCTCGGCTCTCGCTTCGAGATCGGTGGTGCTGTCGCGTGGACCCGCCACACGGCGGAAATCGAGCTTCCCGTCGAAGTCCTGCAGGATACGCCTGAGGGTCGCGTGGAGCTGCATCGCAAGCCCATCGGCGTTGTCGGCTCGATCACGCCATGGAACTGGCCGGTGATGATTGCCTGCTGGCACATCATTCCCGCAATCCGCGCCGGCAACACCGTTGTCATCAAGCCATCACCCCAGACACCATTGTCGACCATTCGCCTTGTTGAGCTGATGAACGAGGTTCTGCCGGCGGGCGTCGTCAACGTCGTCACTGGCGAGAACGAGATTGGCGCCGCCATGTCCGCCCATCCAGGCATCGCCAAACTGACCTTCACCGGCTCCACCTCCACTGGCAAGAAGGTCATGGCCAATGCCGTCGATACGCTCAAGCGGCTCACATTGGAATTAGGCGGCAACGACGCCGGCATCGTGCTCCCCGACGCCGACCCCAAGGAAATCGCCGAAGGGCTGTTCTGGGGCGCCTTCATCAACAACGGCCAAACCTGCGCCTGCCTGAAGCGCCTGTATGTCCATGACAGCCTTTATGACGCCGTGTGCGAAAGCCTCGTCGCCTATGCAGCCCACATTCCGGTTGGCGACGGCCTGTCGGAACAATCGATCCTTGGTCCCGTGCAGAATCGGATGCAACTCGACATCGTAGCTTCCTATGTCGAGGATGCACGCGCCAAAGGCGGCCGCGTTCTGATCGGCGGCCAGAGCAACGGTGGAACCGGTTACTTCTATCCGATCACAATCGTTGCCGATGTCGATCATGGCTGCGAGCTCGTCGATCGCGAGCAATTTGGCCCCGCCCTGCCAATCATCCGCTACATCGACCTCGCCGACGTGATCGCGAAGGCCAACGACAATCCGGCGGGCCTCGGCGGCTCCGTCTGGGGCCGGGATACGGCAAGGGCGAAACAGGTGGCCGGTCAACTGGAATGCGGCTCCGTGTGGATCAACAAGCATGGAGCAATCCAGCCGAATGCGCCCTTTGGTGGGGTAAAGCAGTCCGGGATCGGCGTTGAATTCGGCGTCGAAGGGCTGAAGGAATTCACCACCATTCAAACGATCTTTTGCTGACACCAACGCTGTCGCGAGCGTCTGCCCTTCCGCATCGGAGCAACCCATGAACGAATTCGACTATATCATCGTCGGTGGCGGCTCGTCCGGCTGCGTCGTTGCAGCCCGGCTGTCGGAGAATCCGCAAAACAAGGTCCTGCTTATTGAAAGCGGCGCGCGCGACACCGACAAATTCATCCATATCCCGGCGACGTTCTTCAAGGTGATCGAGAAGGGCAAGGATGTGCACTTCTACGTGTCCGAGCCGGACAAGGGGTTGAACGGCAAGCCCAACGTCGTGCCACAGGGCAATGTGATCGGCGGCGGCAGTTCCTTGAACGCCATGATCTATATTCGTGGCCAGCAGCAGGATTACGACACCTGGGCGCAAATGGGATGCCGCAACTGGTCCTATGACAAGGTTCTTCCGGTGTTTCGCGACGTTGAGGCCAACCAGCGCCTTTCGGGCGAATTCCATGGAGCAACCGGCGAACTCAAGGTCTCCGATCGCCGCTTTGGTCATCCTCTGTCCTGGGCCTTCATCCGGGCAGCCCAGGAGGCCGGCCTTCCGTACAACGAAGACTTTAACGGCAAGGTGCAGCAAGGCGTCGGCTTCTACCAGACAACAACGCACAACGGTCGGCGCTGGAGCGCTGCGCAAGCCTTCTTGCGCGACGCCGAGAAACGCTCGAACCTGACCATATTGACCGAAACCCGCGTTCATAAAGTCCTGTTTGAAGGCAGGAAAGCGGTCGGTGTTCTGACCGAGACCGGCGTCACCTATAGGGCCCGACGCGAGATTGTTCTAACGGCAGGCGCGCTTGCCACACCCAAGATCCTGCAGCTCTCGGGCATCGGCGAGGCCGAGCATCTGAAGAACCTTGGGATCGACGTGATCATGGATCTGCCGGGCGTCGGAGAAAACTATCAGGATCACCTCGAAGCCACGGTTCAGGCGGAGGTCAAGGATCCGATCTCGCTCTTCGCCCAGGACAAGGGGCTGAAGGCGGCGGGCCACATGCTGCAATATCTTCTCACCAAGACCGGCCTCCTCACATCCAATGTTGTGGAGTCGGGCGGCTTCGTCGACACGGCCGGGACCGGCCAGCCGGATATCCAGTTTCATGTCCTGCCAACCTTCATCGGCTTTGCCGACCGGGCTGCGGAACCAGGTCACGGCATTGCCATCGGTCCTTGTTTCCTGAGGCCGAAATCACGGGGCACGGTCAAGCTGCGTTCGGCCAATCCTAGGGATAGTGCCCTGTTCAACGCGAATTCCTTCTCCAGTCCTGCCGATCTCGACACGCTCGTACGCGGGGTGGAATGGGCGATCCGGATCATTGAAGCCCCATCGCTCGCCCGCATCGTGAAGCGGCGTGTCCTGCCAACGCCCGGACTGGAGCGAGATCCCGAAGCCCTGCGGGACTATATCCGCTCGATTTCGAAGACGGTTTTTCATCCTTCGGGCACGGCCCGGATGGGCAGGCCGGACGACCGCATGGCCGTTGTTGGCGAGGATCTCGCGGTCCGCGGCGTAGAAGGGCTACGCGTGGCGGACGCCTCCATCATGCCAACCCTTGTCTCGGGCAACACCAATGCACCGGTCATCATGATCGGCGAGCGCGCCGCCCGCTTTATGCTGGGTAAGGACCTCGTCGCATGAAGTGACGGGATTTCGGACGACCTACTGATTTCAAGAGTTCTTTGGGAGGAGAAAGCATGAAACGCACAACGATACTTCTGGCGGCATCAACGGCCGCGCTTATCCTGGCGAGTGGCTCAGCCATGGCTGCACCGCAATGTGGATTGAACAACGGTCAGAAGGCGACCGGCGTGCCGATCAGGGTTGGTGCCCTGGTCGGCCAAACTGGCCCTGACGACTTCTCGTCTTCAGCCGACGCCGCGCGCGCCTATTTCAACTGTCTCAATGCCAATGGCGGTATCCACGGCCGCCCGATCGAATATCTGGTTGAAGACGACCAGTGGAACCCGGAAGTCGCGAGCCAGGTCGCGACCAAACTGGTAAAGGACAAGGGCGTCGTCGCGCTGGTTGCCAACGGCTCTTTTGTTGAGATGGGCGTCAACGCCAAGCTCTACGCAGAGGAGGATGTCATGGCGATGGCGGCAGCTTGCGCCGTCGCCGAATGCTTCGAATCGAAGAACATTGTTTCGACCAATGAGGGACCCCTGCCCTCGAGCGTCGGAGCAGCCCAATGGGCCGTTGCCAATCTCGGTTCAAAGAACGTCGTTTGCATCGGGCTCACCATCCCCTCGGTCGGTCCCTATTCCTGTGGCTGGACCGAGAAGTACATGCAGTCCAAAGGACTCTCCGGCTCAAGCCTTCTGCTCGATCCGGGCGCGGCAGATATGAATGCCTCCGTTCTGGAAACCGTAGCGAGCGGCGCCGACACCGTTCTCGTGAACCTGCCGCGAGGAATGGCCGCAGCCTACCTCAAGGCCGTCGAGGAACAGAACCTGCGCGATAACTTCAAGTGGATATCCTCGACACCCCTCTATGATGCCGCGGTTCCCGCCATGCTCGGCGCCTATTGGAATGGTGTCATGAACGTCAATATCGAGCTCACGCCGATCGATGGCACCGGTCCAGACGCCAGCAACTGGCGCGCGATCATGGACAAGTATGCTCGCCCGGAGGATCCGCGCGACACCTTCAGCCAGTCGGGCTATCTCTCCGCCCGCTTCTTCACCGATGCCCTCCTGAAGCTCGATCCGGCGACCATTGATCGCAAATCGGTCTCAGAGGCGATCCGGGGAATCAAGAACGAGACCTCGGACCTGCTCTGCGGCCCCTACTACGTTGGCAAAGCCGACCGGCACATGCCCAACCATGCGAACATGATGGTTCAGATTTCGGGCAACGGCTTCAAGGTCGTCGGCGGCTGCACTGACGTCGACAGCGCGTATCTCGATCCTATCCGCTCCGCGGAAAAAGCCCTCGGCATAGCAAACTGATCGGCGAAGACATGAACGTCCTTGGCCTGTTTCTCGTATCCGGCCTTGCCGTCGGCGCACTCTATGCACTCGGCGGGGTTGGGCTGGTGCTGCTCAACCGCGCCACCGGCGTGCTCAATTTTGCCTACGGCGCCATCGGCGCCGTGGGCGCCGTGGTCGCCTGGCAACTGCTTGAATGGCAATGGCCCGAGCCCGTTGCCTGGGTAGCCTGCATCGGGATCGCCCTCGCCCTGTCCGTCTCCTATGGCCGGCTGATCGCGCCGGGCCTCGCGCATCGCGAACCCATCGTCAAGGCGGTCGCTACGCTCGGGTTTGCCCTCGCTTTGCTCGGCGCCATGAACCTCCTGTGGGTGGTTACACCGCGCAAGCTGACACTCACCCTCGACGGGGCCTCCATGTCGATCCTAGGTCTGAGAATCACCGGAATCCGGATTTTGTCACTGCTTGCAGCTTTCAGCATTACCATCGGAATGGGTGTCTTCCTGATACGCACCCGCATTGGTTTGATGATGCGTGCGCTCGCCGACAACCGTGAGGTCGCATCGATCCTGGGTACGCCGGTAATCAGGGTGGAGACGATCGCCTGGGCCATTTCAGGCGTGCTCGCTGGTTTCACTGGCTTGATGTTTGCATCCCTCGTGCGACTTGACCCCGCAGTGCTGACCTTCCTCGTCATTCCCATCATCGCGACCACCATCCTCGGTCGCCTTACATCCATACCCGCGACTTTTGCCGGCGGCCTTGCCATCGGCGTCCTTGAAAGCGTGGTCACACTCTACAAGCCGTTCGCGCCGTTCCGCGTCGCAACGCCCTTTATCGTGGCTATCCTTGCCATGATGTGGCTCCAGCGCGGCCGTAGGCTGACCTTTGCCGGACAGGACTGAGAGCATGCAAGCAGCGCAAAAGCCTCTTTCCGGACTTCTGGCCCCTTCTGGCATGAGCCCGGCCAGCTTTTCGTCCGGCCGCTATGCACCGCAGCTTTTTTTCGTCGGCGCGGCCATCGTGGTGCCGTTTGTCGCAAGCGCCTTATGGCTCAAAGTCTTGACCGCCGTGGCGATCTACACACTGACCTCCGCCAGCATCGCGGTCCTCTATCGGCGTCTCGGCCTTGTGTCTCTGGCCCAGGTCTCGCTCATGGGATGCGGCGGCTGGGTGGCGCTCCGTTTCGGCCATGGCTTCAAACTGCCATTCGAACTGAACCTTCTTGCTGGCGGCCTCTTTGCCGGATTGATCGGCATGATCCTCGCCTATCCGGCGCTGCGAATGCGCGGCCTTTATCTGGCGCTCATCACGTTGATGGCGGCGGGTGGCTTCGGTATCCTCATCAATGTCATTCAGTTCCCCAATGGGGGTGGCGGCTTTGCCGGTTTCGAAGTCAAGGCGATCGGTTATCTGCCACGGCCGGCGATCGCACAATCGGACGCGGCCTTCTTCAGCTATTGTCTGATCGTGGTGGCCGTCAGCTTCCTGTTGATCGACATCCATGAACGCAGCCGCGCCGGCCGTGGTTGGGCGCTTATTCGCAAAAGCGAGGCCGCCGCCATGGCCGCGGGTGTCAATGTGACGCTCTATAAAGTATGGGGCTTTGCCCTTTCCGGGTTTCTCGCCGGCATTGCGGGTGCCTTGCTCGCGGGCAATCTCCAACTGCTTGATGCACGCTCTTTCCCGCCCGCGGAATCGGTAATGATCTTCGCGCTGACGGTCGTCGGCGGCGCCTGGCACTGGTATGGCGCTGTGATCGCGGCACTGCTCTATCGGCTCCTCCCGGCGTTCCTCAACAACCTCGGCGTGGACGGCAACGCGGCCTACATCATCTTCGGATTTGCCCTTATTCACGCGCTTTCCACGGCTCCCAGGGGGCTGGCCGGACAGCTGTCGGATGGTTTGAAGCGGTTGCGCAAGACGGAGCCCTCCGCATGATCTCGATCGAGAATCTATCCGTTGCCTTCGGGGGAGTTACCGCGCTCAATGCGGTCACCGTCGAACTCACACAGCCGGTCTGCGGTATCATCGGGCCAAACGGGGCCGGCAAAACGACCCTTCTCAACGTATTGTCCGGCTTCGTTCTGCCCCAAAGCGGCTCAATCCACATGATGGACACCAACATACTGCCGATGAAACCACATGGGCGGGCTCGCTGGGGCCTGCGCCGTTCCTTTCAGAAGGAACAGGTGGTGGACGAACTGACGGTGGAGGACAACGTCCTCGTCTTGCTTGACCAACTCGGACTGTCGGCGACCGAGCGGCTGAATGCGACGGCTGCCGCGCTGGAATTCGTCGGGCTCTCGGTGCTACGCCGAGTCTCGGCTGGAGGGTTGAATGCTTTTGAGCGTCGGATGATCGAAATCGCGCGCTGCGTCGTGGGACGCCCACGGGTGATCCTTCTGGATGAACCGGGAGCAGGCTTCTCCCAGGGAGAGGTCGAGAAATTGCGGCAAGTCATCTCCAGCATTCACGACGCAACCAGATCCATCACGCTGCTGATTGATCACGATGTCGACTTGATCCAGGCGGTTTGTCGGGAGACCATGGTGCTCGATTTTGGTTCGTTGATCGCCGTTGGCAACACGGCCAGCGTGCTGACCGATGAGAAAGTCCGCGCCGTCTATCTCGGCATGGAAGACGCCGCATGAGCATCCTGACAGTTCGTGATTTGGCGATTGATCGGGGCGGCAAGCGTGTCGTCAAGGACCTGTCCTTCACGCTGGTAAGCGGCCACATCACTGCCCTTCTCGGCCCGAACGGCGCCGGCAAGAGCTCACTCGTCTTGGCGCTCGCCGGTGCGATCCCGATCGCGGCAGGCACAGTCGAAATCGACGGCAAACCGCTCACCGGCAAATCGCCCGAAGCCATCCGCGCGGCTGGCGTCGCCGCCGTGCCGGAGGGGCACCGGGTGCTCAACGGCCTCAACGTCGACGACAATTTGAAAGCCGCCGGTTTTCAGCTGTCTGCAAGAGGTGCAGCCGAAGCCGTCGAGGAAGTCTACACGATCTTCCCCGAACTGGCCGAGCGAAAGCAACAGCGCGCGGGTACGCTGTCTGGTGGTCAGCAACAGATGCTGTCGCTCGGCCAAGGTCTGGTCGCGCAACCAAAATTCATTCTCGCCGACGAGATGTCGCTCGGCCTTGCACCGCTGATCGTCAAGCGGCTGATGGATGTGCTGAGCAGACTGGCCCAGCACGGTACCGGCATACTCCTGATCGAGCAGTTTACCGCACTCGCGCTGAAAAATGCTCAGGCGGCCCACGTGATGTCGCGTGGCCGTTTCAGTTTCAGCGGCACCCCCGCGAATCTTCAACAGCAACCGGATATCCTGCATCGGGCCTATCTCGGTTGATGAGCACCGTTTTGGTATTGATGCGTTTTGCTCCACGAAGTGCCGCAGGGCTGGCCAACATTCGCTTTCCAGAGCGCAGCTGACCATTCAGACTAAGCCGAGACGACGAAACCCGGCCCGGCGATGACAGGGCCGCTGCATTGCATTCCGCCTCCGCTGGCCGCGATCGTTTTTCAAAGTGGCGTCGCAGCATCGAGGTGCCGACAGTGGTGGCGCCGACGCGCGCTCTGGCGCGTCCCGCAACGGCCTGATTACCACAATGCCATGCGCTGGACGCTCCCCTGACGCGGCCGCCGTCTTCGCCAAATAGCCGCGCCGATCCAGGCGCGAAATGGAGCGTGATCTGTCAGCTTTCCGCCTTCAGACGTAGCGGTTGACGATGTTTTCCAGATATTCCTGGCGGCCGGACTTTGGCTGCGGCTCGATCTTCTTCTTGACGACGCGCTCGGCGATCTCCTCCAGCGTGCGCTTGCCCGACAGCATCGCCTTGGCCTCGGCCGTGTTCCAGCCGGCGTAGCGCTCCGCCAGCGGCGCGGACAACGCCTTGTCCTCTACCATGCGGGCGGCGGCCTTGAGGCCGCGCGCGCAGGAATCCATGCCGCCGATATGGCCGATCAGCAGATCCTGCGGGTCGAGCGACTGGCGGCGCAGCTTGGCGTCGAAATTGGTGCCGCCGGTCTTGAAGCCGCCGGCCTGCAGGACTTGGTAGTAGGCCAGCGCCATCTCCGGAACGTTGTTGGGGAACTGGTCGGTGTCCCAGCCCGACTGGTAGTCGTTGCGGTTCATGTCGATCGAGCCGAACACGCCGAGCGCATTGGCCAGCGCCAGTTCGTGCTCGAAGGAATGGCCGGCGAGGATGGCGTGGCCCTGCTCGATGTTGAGCTTGATCTCCTTCTCCAGTCCGAAGCGCTTCAGGAAGCCATAAAGAGTGGCGACGTCGTAATCATACTGGTGCTTGGTCGGCTCCTGCGGCTTCGGCTCGATCAGGATGGTGCCCTTGAAGCCGATCTTGTGCTTGTAGTCGACGACGAGGTTGAGGAAGCGGCCGGCCTGTTCCTGCTCGCGCCCAAGGTCGGTGTTGAGCAGCGTTTCATAGCCCTCACGGCCGCCCCACAGCACATAGTTCTCGCCCTTGAGCCGCTTGGTGACGTCAAGGCAGCTCTTCACCGTCGCCGCCGCATAGGCGAACACATCGGGATCCGGGTTGGTGGCGGCCCCAGATATGAAGCGGCGGTTGGAGAAAAGGTTCGCCGTGCCCCAAAGCAGCTTGACGCCGGTCCTTTTCATCTTGTCCGCAAAGTAGTCCGCGATCTCGTCGAGGCGGGCAGCGCTTTCGGAGAAGTCCTTGCCTTCCGGCCGCACGTCGGCGTCGTGGAAGCAGAAATAGGGCGCGCCAAGCAGCGAGAACATCTCGAAGGCGACATCGGCCTTGAGTTTCGCCAGTTCCATCGTGTCGACACCGCCGGCCTTGGGGAACCAGGGACGGTCGAAGGTCTGGCCACCGAACGGATCACCGCCCGGCCAGGCGAAGGAATGCCAGTAGGCGACAGCGAAGCGCAGATGGTCTTCCAACCGCTTGCCGGCCACGACCTCATCCGGGTTATAGAAGCGGTAGGCCAGCGGATTGGTCGAATCCGGCCCCTCATAGCGAATGGACTCGATTCCCCCGAAGAAATCGGTGGTCATTGGAAAACTCCTTTAAATGGCGCGAGATATCGCACGGTAGCGCCGGAAGCCTTTGGAAAGAGCGGACCGTCCTCGGGGCCAGCTGCAGTTTCTACATTGCGGGACAAAGTCAGTTTACAGCCGAAATTCGCCGGCCGTTCTCATCGAAGCGATGCAGGTGCAGCCGGTCAGGTGTCATGCGTAGCGTCCCGTCCGTGAGGCCATGATGCCCTGCGAGGCGTATGGTAATTTCGCCCTCATCCGACTCCACATAGGCGATCGTCTCGTTGCCGAGATGCTCGGCGAAACGCAACCTGCCCGTCCAGATGCCATTGGCGTCGTCTATTGCGATATGTTCGGGGCGTACGCCGATCGTGGCGGCGCCTTCGGCTTTTGCACTCTCTCCCGATATCAGGTTCATGCGCGGAGATCCGATGAACGTAGCGACAAACAAGGTGTTTGGCGCGTCGTAGAGTTCCATCGGCGACCCGACCTGCTCGATACGCCCGGCATTCATCACGACGATCTGGTCTGCCAGTGTCATCGCCTCGACCTGGTCGTGGGTGACATAGATCATCGTCGCGTTAAGCCGCTTGTGCAGATCCGCGAGTTCAACACGCATTTGGGTACGCAGTGCCGCGTCGAGATTGGAAAGCGGTTCATCGAACAGGAAAACCTCCGGGTTTCGGACGATCGAGCGCCCGATGGCGACGCGCTGGCGCTGGCCGCCGGAGAGTGCCGCCGGCTTGCGTTGCAGCAGAGGCTTGAGGTGCAGCACCTCGGCAGCGGCTGCGACGCGCGCTTCACGTTCCGCCTGCGGAACCTTGGCGAGCCGCAGACCGAAGTCGATGTTCTGTTCCACGGTCATGTGTGGAAACAACGCATAGGACTGGAAGACCATCGAGATGCCGCGTTTCGACGGTTCCTCGTGGGTGACGTCACGATTGCCGATGGCAATCGATCCCTTCGTCGGTTGTTCCAGGCCGGCGACCATCCGGAGCAGTGTGGACTTGCCACAACCGGACGGACCGACCAGCACGGTGAAAGAGCCATGGGGAATGGAGAGCGTCAGGTTGGGTATGGTCTCGACAGAACCAAAGGTCTTGTTGATGCTCGAAAGTTCGACGGCGGCCATGAATTCCTCCCTAGGTTTCTTTGGTGTCCGACAGAAACGGTCAGCCTTTGACCGCCCCTCCCGTCAGTCCGGCAACGATGTATTTCTGGGCCGCGATGAAGAAGGCGACCGCAGGCAGAATGGTCAGGGATATGAAAGCCAGGGTGCGGTTCCACTCCGAGAGATATTCGCCTCGAAACTGCATCATTCCGAGTGGCCAGGTGAACAGTTCCCGCGAGTTGATGACGACGAGCGGCAGCAGGAAATTGTTCCAGCTCTGAACGAACACGAACACCCCGACGGTCGCCAGAATCGGCGTCGAGAGGGGCAGCGTGAATTGCCAGAAGAACCGGACATAGCCGCAGCCTTCGACATGTGCCGCCTCGAAGAGATCCTTCGGCAACTGTTCGAAGAACGTCTTGAACAGCATGATCGAAAGCGAAAGGCCAAAAGCTGTCTGGGGCAGGATAACGGCCCAGTAGCTGTCGAGCAGCCCGAGGTCACGCACCTTGATGAATAGCGGCAGGATCGCGGTGGCGAACGGAAAGACAAGACCCGCCAGCAGATAGGCTTGCATCATTCTCGACCCAAGAAAGCGGATCTGGGCGAAGACATAAGCCGCCGCCGCTGAGACGATCAGGGTCAAAAACACGGTCAACAGCGAGATGATCAGCGAGTTTCCCATGTAGCGCCAGAACGCCGGATCGCCCAGCATGGCCGCGTAGAACTCGAAGTCCCATTGCTGCGGGATGCCAAAGGGATTGACGCGGAGTTCGCCATTGGTCTTGAAGCCGCCAAAGACGGCGACCGTTAACGGCCCCAGCACGAAACCGGTGAAGACCAGCAGGACGGCGGCCTTTCCAAGCGCTGGAAGAAATCTGAACGCATTCATGACCGGCTCCCCTTGCTAATCTGGCGTTGGTAGAGAACGGCGAAAGCGACAGCGGTGACGAACAGCATGACGCCGACTGCACTTCCGAAGCCGATACGCGTTCGGGTGAGGCCGAAAGTGTAGAGATAGGTGACAATCGTATGCGTGGAGTTGGACGGGCCACCATTGGTGAGCGGGATCACAACGTCGAAGAGTTGCAAGGAGCCGACGATGGAGAAAAACACCGACACGGCGATGGCCGAGGCGATCATCGGCACCTGGACATGGCGCACGATCGCCCAGCGCCCGGCACCTTCCAGCCGTGCCGCCTCGAGCATTTCCTTGGGCACGCCCTGCAGGGCGGCGATATAGATCATCATGTGAAACCCGAAATATTTCCAGACGACGACCAGCGTAATGGCCGCGAATGCCCAGTGGCGATCCGCGAGAATGAAAACGGGCTCCATTCCCAGCGCATGGAAGAGAGCGGCAGCCACGCCCGTGTTGCCGTCGAATACGAAACTCCAAATCAGGCCCGAAGCTACCTCGGCCAGGATGAAAGGCAGAAAGAAGATGAGGCGAAACAGCGTATTGGCAGGGGTCTTCTCGTAGATCAGCAAGGCGAGGCCCAACGCGATGGGTAGCTGAACGAAAACGGAAACCGCAAGCACGATCAGCGTATTGCGTACTGCTTGCCAGAAGACGGCATGGCCCAGGGCCTGCTTGAAATTGTCCAGACCGATGAAATCTGTCGGTGTGCCGTAGCCGTCCCACTTGAACAGGCTGTAGTACGCGGCGTCGAACAGAGGTAACGCCACAAACAATGTGAAAAGCACCAGCGCGGGCGGCAACATCAGAAGGAGGGCGCTGGTTTGGCTGGTGAAGCGCCTTCCACTACGCATGCTCGGAGCTAGTCCGGGCGCAGCAAGCTCGGTCATTTTCATCCTCCCTGGATGGATTGAAAGACCGGGCGCGTGGTTCGCGCCCGGTCAAAGCCATCAGCGCATGGACCAGGCGTCCTGCACGGTCTTTGCCGCCGCCTCTGGCGTGACGACGCCTTGGGCCAGATCCGCGGCCACGTCCGTGACCGTGGCCCCGACATCGGATCCGAGCGCCTGATCGAGAAAGATCTGATGGAACTTCGAGACAGCGAGCGCCTCGGACATCTTGCGGAAGAAGGGATTCGCAATGCTCTCTTCCACGCCCTTGGCGATCGGTATGAAGAGACCCTGGGCGCCCGCCAGCTTCTGATTTTCGGTGTCGGTCATGTATTTCAGGAATTCGACCGCTTCCGGTGGTGCTCCGGCAATGACCGCGTAACCGTTGATGCCCCCGAACGTGTCGGTCGCCTCGCCGGCCCCACCTGCGACCGCAGGGAAGCGTATGGTTCCGAGCTTGTCGTCCGGAATGCCCTTGCCGCTGACCGAATTCTGCTTCTCGGTCCCGTACTCCCAATCACCCATGAGATGAAACAAGGCCTTGCCGTCCCCGAACTGGCCCGTCGCCTGCTCGAACGTGGTATCCATGAAACCAGCCTCGAAGGGCTGCAGATCGACGAGTTTCTTGAAGTCCTCGCCAGCCTTCACGAAGGGCGCGGCAGAGAAACCGTCGCCTTCGCCGCCCATGGCCGCGGCCATTCCGTCCTTGCCCGCCTCACGCACCCACAGATAGCCGTAGTAGAAGTGCAGTGGCCATTTGTCCTTGCCGCCAACCATGATCGGCGTGACACCAGCCTCCTTTGCCTTCTTGACCGCTGCCAGAAAATCATCCCAGGTCTTGATGCTTTCAGGGTCGACACCAGCCTTCTTTGCGAGATCGAGATTGGTCCAAAACACCACATCGCTCGCGTTGACCGGCATGCCATAGACTTTTGCGTTGACGGTGAACGCCGACAATCCGGCGCTAGCGATCGACGCCGACCACTGGCTGGTGACGGATGCGGAGATGTCCTGGAGAACGCCGGCTTTGGCCTGTTGCGTGAGCACGCCCCCCGCCCAACTGAAAATGAGGTCCGGTTTCTGATCCGACTGCAGCAGCGTCGTAAGCTTCTGCTTGTAGGCCTCGTTGGCGATGTATTCGAAAGCGATATCGACACCTGGATGCGACTTCTCGAAGTCCGTGGCCATTTTTTGGTGATAGGCCTTTTCGGTATTCGGTACCTCTGGCCGAAGAACGTGGACCGTCACATCCGCGAACGCCGCAGATGCAAAGAATGTGGCCAGAAGCGATGCTGCCCCCAGCATGGGCAAGCATGACAATTTTTTCATTTCGGTTTCCTCCCTAGAGAACGGGCTTGGCGCCCGCCGCTTGGTTTCAAAGAGTGAGCGTACTTATGGAAAAGGGGGCGAGGTTCAAAGTTGCCGATTCACGGCTGCCCCGGACCGTGATCGTCCTCTCGATATCCTGCGCGTTCTGCACGACGAAGACTTCGCCGCCATCGAGGTTGCGGAAAGCCAGGGTGTTTGCGGCCATCGGGCCACCGGTCTTCAATACGGCCGCGCCCGGTCGCACGAAGCCGGCGAAGTGCTTCATGACGTAGAACTCGGGATTGAAAATGGCGCTGCGCGTGGTGGGATCGACGGTCACCATGGCGTTCTGGCGCCAGCCCCAGGTGCTGACGCCTCCGGGCTCCAGCACCATGTTCCAGTAAAGGTAAGCCTCGGCTCCATTGCTCAGGTAATGCTGGATCAAGTCGAAGACGTAGTGGGCTTGATCCCAACTGTTGGCGCCGTCACCGCATTCGTTTTCGGTCTGAATAATCGGCAGATCTGGAAAGGCCTGGCGCGTTCGCTGCACGCCGTGCTTGCCGGCCCATTGGAATCCCATCCCCTTCACGAAAGAGGCCGCAGCCGGATCCGACAGAATGGTGCCCGCCCAGTCATTGAAGTCGCCGCGCTCGATCGTGCCCGCCCATATCTCGGCATCAAGGCCGGCAGACCTGAAGGCAGCTCCCAGATCGTCGCGGATGAAGTCGCGCATTTTCGCGCCTGTCCAAATGCAGGAAGGAAATTTCTGATCCGAGTTCGGCTCGTTCTGGACGTGCACCGCATTGATCGCGATCCCCTCGTCCTCGTATGCCTTGACGAAACGGACGAAGTAATTCGCATAGGCGTGGCGATAGCGCGGCTCCCAGATCAACGTTCCGTGGTTATGCGCCCGCGGGAACTTCATCCAGGTCGGCGGGCTCCACGGCGAGGCGAAGAGATGGAAATCGTCGCCACGCACCGCGCGCGCGGCCCTGATGTAAGGGATCAGATATTGCCGGTCGCGGGCTATCGAGAAGGTCTCCATGGCGAAGTCCCCCTCGGTCTCGTTGTGGCTGTACCAACTCTCCGCGTAATCGTTGGCCCCGATCGGGAGCCGGCAATAGTTGAAGGCGCAGCCATCGTCCGAGAACAGGGCACCGAGCACCTCGCCGCGCTCGTTTTCGTCAAGATGCGAAAGGGCCTTCCACCCAAGCTCGTTGAAGCAGCCGCCAAAACCCTTGAAGTCGGGCGTAACCACGCCATCCGCCCAGACGGATGGACTGTCCGACGCCTGATGCGCGTCGACGCGGATCGTAGCCCATTGGGCGCTTGGCGAAGACGATCTGAGTTGTGGTGCCATAGCCGCCTGTTCTCCGCGCACAGCTCCGCCGTCGAGGGCAAACTGGAGACGATGCTCCATGCCCTCGCGGGAAAGAGGCGTGCATTGCAAAAATCACCTGCTGTTGCTGCCCATGGGCGGCAACAGTCGTGTTAGCTCGGTCCGGAACCCCTCCCCGGGAGCGATCTGCCGCATCGTTACGCGGCTTGATCTCTTCAGCCTTCATAGGGCATCATGCGCGCTAATGCAATACTTAATTCACAGAATGAAGTAAGTCATGAAACTCAAGGCGGACCAAAATACGACGCGGGCGATGAACCGGCGCCTGATACTCAACTGCCTGCGTCGGGAAGGTGATCTAAGCCGGGTCGAGATAGCTGCGATGACAGGTCTGAGCCCAGCCGCGGTTACCGGTGTTACGGCCGCACTGATTGACGAAGGCATCGTCTTGGAAGGCAAGAGCACCCAAAGCAGCGGCGGCCGCCGGCCGATACCACTCAGCATCGACTATGCCAGACATTGGTCCATCGGGTTCAAGCTGACGGAGGGCCGGCTGGAGGGCACACTCACGGACCTTTCCACCCGCACGATTGGCGCCTGCGAACTGCCGCTCCCCGACCACGGCCCCGTGGCCGTCGCCCATGCCGTCAAGGAGGGCGTGGCCACGCTTATGGGTGATCGGCGCGAAGGCCGGCAGAAACTTGTCGGCATCGGCATGGCGATGCCAGGATTGGTCGACGTCAACCGTGGCGTCTGTCTGGTCTCGCAGCGCCTGGGATGGTGGGACGTGCCGATCGCGGAAATGATCGCGTCGCAGATCAGCGTACCCGTCTGGGTCGACAACGACGTCAATGCGTTCGCCATAGCCCAGCAACTCTTCGGACACGGACGGCGACGCAGTTCGGTGCTGGTGTTGATCATAGGCACGGGCGTCGGGGCGGCGCTGATTTTCAATGGCCAGATCCATCGTGGGGCGCGATCCGCGGCTGGCGAGATCGGGTTCCCCGTCAAGGACGGCGATGACTCGATTGCGACGCAGGACCGCTTGAATTGGGATCGGCGTCTCTCCGAGCCAGCCATGGACAGCGCCTGGATTGAAATCAGCAAGCGCTCCCGCAAGCTCCCTGCCGACCTACAGCAGGCCATCGAAGCAGGCGAACGGCTCGCTCTGGACTATCTCAGCGAAGTCGGCCGCGAGATCGGTCACCGGCTCAGCGGCCTGATCGATCTCATCGACCCGGAAGTCGTCATCGTCGGCGGAGAAGCGGTTCGTTTTGGCCCGGCGCTTATCGAGCCCCTCATTGCCGCTGTCCGCGAATCCTCGTTCGCGACCCCGCCGCCGATCGAAATTGACTGGGACAACAACGTCTGGTCCCGAGGCGCTTCGGCACTCGCGATTCAGAAGTTCTTCGACTTCGAAGGCACTGCGGGGTTTGAGCGCGAGAGTGGTGCGCGCCCAACCGGAAACGAACCCTTCACCGAAAGACGCGGCTAGCAATATCTGTGAGGCTGCCGTCGCGGGTGATCGCACCCGCCCGTAGCGACCTGCCCGGTCGTCTTCCGGCCTTTGTCGAAATCCATTGTCGGCCATTGAAGAGGATGCAGCGAGTCCTTGGTGCAGAACGTCTGATTTTAAGTTGGCAGCGAGAGTCACCGGATTGCCGGGCCATTACTGAGTTCCGAAGTGAACTCTGGAGACCAGACCAAGTTCAGGCCAGCATGTTATGCAAGTTTGACCCCCTCAGGGGCAGTTCGATGTGGCCGCAATGAACTCAGAGCAGTCCGCCGATCTGCACGCCATTCCATGCCGCCGCCGTCCCGTGCTGCGAAGATTTGCTCTGCAACATTCCGGCCGCTCAGGGGCGTCCGCTCTGCTGCCGGACGCTTTCTCCTCAGACTCATCCGACTAGGATGAGCCCACACGCCGAAGTATATGAGATCGCCGGGCAGTGGGCCCCGACCTTTGTTCCTCATCCAAGGCCTGTGTGGCGTTCTAAATTCCGATTGCGCAGCCATCCTTGCGTGGTTTCTGCATCTGGAGTTGATCAGCAAACCGATCGATCTCAACCACACACAGTCACGCACCTGCTCGGAGTCGGGCAGGTGCAGGATGGCTGTTGTCGGCAAGGCCGTGTGCTTAGAAACGAGCATCCTGAAACCCGCCCAAGGAGCACCCAATTCGCCGACGACCAGTTGAGAACACTCCCCAGAGGCACCATCCAAATGTTGCGACCTCGAACCGAGAAACACGCGGAGCAATCGACTTGACCTCTCGTTTGACACGGAGGCGGGACACAAACCGCCACGCGCATGTTTTGGTGTCAGGCCTCGATTACATGCCAACCGAAACCTTCTTGACAGGCCGGAAAGACCAAGTATTCTCCTCACAGTGAAATTTTTTTCTTACCAGCAATCATCTGGTGAGGGGGATCTGGGGACTTTGCTGCGCCGCGACCGGCGGATCCTGCCTGAATTAACAGCGATCAGAACGAACAATCCCTAGAGGAGGCATGCTCTGATCCACATGATGTGTGCTTTGCGGTCATTCCAGCAACTCTGGGTTGATTAAGTGAACCGACACGCAACGCGGTAGGGCCTGTGCCAGGATGAGATCTACAACAATGGGAGCTAGCAAATGAGTTCACTCGTCGACACAAGCCCTGCAGAGCCGGCGGGGCAACTGCACAGAACCATCGACTGGCGTGGTGCATTCTGGGTGGCCAGCGGCGTGCCACCATTGGTCCTGTTTTCGATCGGCGGCATTGCGGGGACGGCCGGCAACGTCGCCTTCGCGATCTGGATCGCATCCATGACGATGGGCTTTATTCAGTCTTTTACCTATGCCGAAATCGCGGGCCTTTTTCCCAATAAGTCAGGCGGCGCCTCGGTCTACGGGGCAACGGCCTGGCTTCGCTATTCCAAATTCGTGGCACCGTTGTCCGTATGGTGTAACTGGTTCGCTTGGTCACCGGTGCTGTCGCTTGGTTGCTCAATTGCTGCGGCTTACATTCTCAATGCCCTGACGCCCGTGCCCATTTTCACAGCTGCCTCGCCAGAAGTCGCCCAATATCTTGCCGCGAACGTTGGCGCGAGTGCTACAGATGCCCTCGCAGCAGTGACCGCTGCCGCAACGCCCGCCATTCGTACATGGACGCTCTACAGTCATAATCTGGGACCGGTCGGTTTCTCTCTCAACGCCACGTTCTTCATCGGCGCAGTGCTGATGCTCATCACCTTCGCCATCCAACACCGAGGCATTCTTGGAACAGCGGCGGTTCAAAAAGTCGTAGGACTGCTGGTCATCGTTCCACTGCTGATCGTTGGCGTCGTGCCTATCATCACAGGTCAGATCAATTGGGCCAACTATGCTCCCTTCGTTCCGCTCGCCGCCCCCTATGCACCCGCCCCCGGCGCATGGAACATTGGCGGTTGGACGCTTGTTCTTGGAGGTATGTTCATCGCGGCATGGTCCACTTATGCATTCGAAACTGCCGTCTGCTACACGTCTGAGTTCAAGAACCCGGCTACTGATACATTCAAGGCCATTTTCTATTCCGGGCTGTTGTGCATGCTGCTCTTCGTGCTGGTCCCGTTCACCTTTCAAGGCGTGCTCGGATTGAATGGCATGCTGGCTACGCCGATCGTGGACGGCTCAGGCGTCGCCGATGCTCTCGCGGGCATGGTCGGCGGTGGCGGCTTGGTAAAGACCTTGCTCGTCATGCTGATGATCTTGGCGTTGCTGCTCGCCATCATGACGGCAATGGCTGGGTCCTCACGCACGCTTTATCAAGGTTCCGTCGATGGGTGGCTGCCGCGCTATCTTAGCCATGTCAACGAGCATGGTGCCCCCACGCGCGCCATGTGGACCGACCTGATATTCAATCTGATCGTACTGGCCATCGCCTCCGCTGACGCGACAAGCTTCTTCTTTATCCTGGCTGTGTCGAACTGCGGCTACATCATCTTCAACTTCCTCAACCTGAACTCCGGCTGGATACATCGCATAGACAATGGCGCCATCAAGCGGCCGTGGCGGGCACCGACTTGGCTGATTACGCTCGGTGCGCTTTTTGCCTATTGCAATGCGGCCTTTATGGGTGCCGGCGCAAAGGTCTGGAATCCAATGGCTCTATGGGCCGGTTTGATCACCGCAGCTTTGATCCTCCCGGTCTTCTGCTTCCGTCACTATGTCCAGGACGGCGGGAAATTCCCCGAGCACATGCTTGACGACCTTGGCATGACGCCGAGCGACCTGAGCGTCAGGAAAGCTGGCATCCTGCCATACCTGACCCTTCTAGCCGGCATAATGGTGGTGCTGCTTGCCAACTGGTTCTTCGTTCTCTGAGCCAGCCAACCGACGAGGAGGGACCGGCGCGAGCTGGCCCCTCCTAAAAGTTTCGGCAGTCCGAAACCCGCAAGCCGGCGCCAGTCAAATATTCTTGTTATGAATATTTATTGCATCTTAGTTGACATTTGCGTTGCTCCGCTGATACGACTCCGCCCCGAGAAATCAGCGACCTTTGGGCCAAAGCTCGGATTTCGAGTCACCTCCGCAATGCGGACTCTGGCGCCCTGGATGCAAAGGGATTCCAGCCTTGCACGAACGATGAGGAGTCATCCGACCGATGGCGAAAGTGATGGACGGTAAGCTCGCTGCGGCCGACGTGGTCAATCAAGTTAAGGCCGCGACCGCTGACTTGATAGCCTCCAGCGGCGTCACGCCAGGTATTGCTGTCGTTATCGTGGGCGAGGACCCGGCGAGCCAGGTCTACGTCTCCTCAAAGGGCAAGAAGGCCAAGGAGTGCGGCTTCCACTCGGTGCAACACACATTGCCAGCCGATATCAACGAGGCAGAGCTTGTCGAGCTCATCGAAAAGCTCAATGCGACCGCTTCGGTCCACGGCATTCTGGTGCAACTGCCTCTGCCGGCTCACATAGACACAGGGCGGATCATTCAAACGATCGCACCAGACAAGGATGTCGACGGCTTCCATTTCATCAATGTCGGCAAACTCGGCACCGGTGAGCTCGACACAGCTTTCGTGCCGTGCACGCCAGCTGGATCCATGCTGCTGATAGAACGTGCACGCGGCCGTGACCTTTCTGGTCTCAATGCTGTGGTGGTGGGTCGTTCCAACATCGTCGGCAAGCCAATGGCGAGCCTGTTGCTCAACGCGAATGCCACCGTAACTGTTGCCCACAGCCGAACCAAGGATTTGCCCGCGCTTTGCCGGACCGCTGACATATTGATCGCTGCAGTTGGCCGAGCGGAAATGATCAGAGGTGACTGGATCATGCCGGGGGCAACCGTCGTCGACGTCGGGATCAACCGTGTCTTTAATGGCGAGGGAAAGCCCCGGCTGGTTGGCGATGTGGCCTACGCAGAAGCCGAACTTGTGGCGGGCAACATTACCCCGGTTCCAGGCGGTGTCGGGCCGATGACGATCGCCATGCTCATGGCCAATACGTTGACCGCTGCCCGCCGCGCAGCCGGGCAGGCGCCGCTATCACTTTCCGCTGCATCGCGCGCTCAATAGGCGCATCGTCCGCTCAATCCGAACTCTCATTGAGGCAGAACCCATGGCCGAAGTATCATCCGACATCGAGATCGCGCGCGCCGCCAAGAAAAAGCAGATCCAGGAGATCGGCGCCAAGATCGGCATCCCGACCGAGCACCTTTTGCCCTACGGCCACGACAAGGCGAAGGTTTCCGCCGAGTTCATCAAGTCGGTGAAGGGCAACAAGGACGGCAAGCTGATCCTGGTCACCGCCATCAACCCGACGCCGGCCGGCGAAGGCAAGACCACGACCACGGTCGGTCTGGGCGACGGCCTCAACCGCATCGGCAAGAAGGCGATCGTCTGCATTCGCGAAGCCTCGCTCGGCCCGAATTTCGGCGTCAAGGGCGGTGCCGCCGGCGGCGGCTACGCACAGGTCGTGCCGATGGAGGACATGAACCTCCATTTCACCGGCGACTTCCACGCCATCACCACCGCGCACAATCTTCTGTCGGCGCTGATCGACAACCACATCTACTGGGGCAATGAGCTCGGCATCGACACCCGCCGCGTCGCCTGGCGCCGCGTCATGGACATGAACGACCGGGCGCTGCGCGAGATCATCTGCTCGCTCGGTGGCGTCGCCAACGGCTATCCGCGCGAGGCCGGCTTCGACATCACCGTCGCTTCCGAAGTCATGGCCATCCTGTGCCTGTCGACAGACCTCAAGGATCTCGAAAAGCGTCTCGGCGACATCATCGTCGCCTATCGCCGCGACAAGTCGCCGGTCTATGCCCGCGACCTCAAGGCCGACGGCGCCATGGCCGTGCTTCTGAAGGACGCCATGCAGCCGAACCTGGTGCAGACGCTCGAGAACAACCCGGCCTTCGTCCATGGCGGTCCGTTCGCCAACATCGCGCATGGTTGCAACTCGGTCGTCGCCACCACGACGGCGCTGAAGCTCGCCGACTACGTCGTCACCGAAGCCGGTTTCGGCGCCGACCTTGGCGCTGAAAAGTTCTTCGACATCAAGTGCCGCAAGGCGGGCCTGAAGCCGGCAGCGGCCGTCATCGTCGCCACCGTGCGCGCCATGAAGATGAATGGCGGCGTCAAGAAGGAAGACCTCGGCAAGGAAAACATCGAGGCGGTCAAGAAGGGCTGCGCCAATCTCGGCCGCCACATCGAGAACATCCGCCAGTTCGGCGTGCCGGCGGTGGTTGCCATCAACCACTTCTATTCCGACACCGACGCCGAGATCCAGGCGATGAAGGACTATGTCGCCTCGATGGGCGAAGAGGCGATCCTGTGCAAGCACTGGGCCAAGGGCTCCGCCGGCATCGAGGACCTCGCCAACAAGGTGGTGGCGCTGGCCGAATCCGGCGCCTCGCAGTTCGCGCCGCTCTATCCCGATGACATGCCGCTGTTCGAGAAGATCAACACCATCGTCCAGCGCATCTATCGCGGCTCGGAAGCGATCGCCGACAAGTCGGTGCGCGACCAGCTCAAGGCCTGGGAAGACGCCGGCTACGGCAATCTGCCGGTCTGCATGGCCAAGACCCAGTACTCGTTCTCGACCGACCCGAACCTGCGCGGCGCACCGACCGGCCACACCGTGCCGGTGCGCGAGGTCAGGCTGTCGGCGGGCGCCGGCTTCGTCGTCATCATCTGCGGCGAGGTCATGACCATGCCCGGCCTGCCCAAGGCGCCGTCCTCGGAGAAGATCTTCCTCAACGAGGCCGGCCAGATCGAAGGCCTGTTCTGAGATGCACGGGTTAGCGGCGACGATTGCTGTGCAAACCGTCATGTGTTCGCCGGACTCCACCGGACTTGCTGCCAGCCAAGGCCCGCTGGCAGCAATGCCGTTTTATCCGCACAACGAGGATGTCGCAGGCATGCCGCCGACGGGAGTTGGAAAAGTTTCCGACGAAAATTTCGAGGCCTCAGGCAGCTTCGCGGAATCGCGGGAACTGGAACGGGCCGTCAATTGAACGTCCCGTTCGCATCTCCCACAACCCGTCACTCAGCCGGTCTGCTTGAGGATTCGCCGAGGCCCAGCATCGCGGCGGTGACCGACCGGGTTTTTGTGTCCAACCTCTGCGTACACGGGTATCATGGAGTGCTGAGCGAAGAGACGCGTCTGGGGCAGAAATTTTTCATCGATATCGATTGCGTCTCGGATCTTGAACAATGCGTGCGTGACGACGACTATTCGAAGGCCGTCTGCTACGCCACGCTATGCAACCTCGCGGTCGAGGTGTCGGCTTCCGGCCCCTTTAGGTTGATCGAAACGCTCGGTGACCGTATCGCCGAGAGAGTTCTTGTCGGATTTCCATCCGTGTCTGAGGTGCTGGTCCGGATCCGCAAGCCTTCTGCCCCGATTGCCCACGCCTTGGATCATGTCGGAATCGAAGTACGCCGCGCGCGCAAGTCGCGGGTAGCCTTTGCCCTTGGCAGCAACATAGGCAACAAACAGGCGAACCTTCGCGCCGCATTGTCATTGCTCAGCCTCGAAGAAGGCGTGGAAATCGATGCCGTCTCACATTTCTACAAGACGGCTGCCTGGGGCGCGACGGACCAGGATTGGTTTGTCAACGGCTGTGCAATCGGCTTGACCAGTCTGCCTCCACGCCATCTGCTGCAACGTTGCAAAGCGATCGAAAGCCAGATTGGGCGTACACCAGAGAGACCGTGGGGGCCTCGTCTCATTGATATCGACGTTCTGTTCGTTGGTGACGCGGAAATTCGCCTCCCAGGCTGTGCCCTGCCTCATCCGGAAATGTTCAATCGTGCATTTGTGCTGGTACCCTTGGCCGAGATCGCATCGGAGCAAAAAGTAATGGGACGACTTGTCGGGAACGCTGTGGCGCAGCTCCAGCGCATTGCCGGCGACGTCGTTAGACTGGATGACCCCTCTTGATCGATTTCAGCCGGATGTTTGATCCCGAGCTTTGATGGTTCATGATTGTGGTCCGAGTGCATGGGAGCGCCACAACTATAGAGGCGATCCGTTGAGCGATACAGCCTTTCAAGCGAGCTTCGCTCGGGGGAGACAGGTTATCGATGCGCCGTCCTACAAAGGCTCTGCCCCTCGTGCCGACCGAGATTCACGTCAGTACGGTCGAGGATGACACTTAAAGCGGCAGTGCTGCATTGATGTCTCCACCAGGCGACGCGCTTGATTTGGGTTGACTGCAGGCAGTCGACCGCCAAAAATGAAGCTTCCGTTAGAGCCCATCAGAACCGACGATCTCAGTGCCATATTCGGCGGATGCGTCTAAGATACTATGCCAGATGCTATCGGCAAAGCTGGTGAAAGCCAGGACGTTGAAGACTGGTGATCCATCGTCAGCGTTGGCGCCGCGCCACAAATTGACGCCGGTGTGGTCGATCGAGGTCGCGGCGGCCGCACCGACGGGGAAGACCGTATCGTCCAGATCAAGCGATGACAGCTTGGCCAGCATCTTGCGCGCGCTTGGGCCGGATATCCGGATCAGCGCCCGGCCGTCCGACTGATCGGAAAGCGACGCCTTGCCTGCAAAACTTTCGCGTAGCGCGTCGACCGGCGATTGCTCCTTCGCGTTGGCAAACAGGGCATAGAACTGGTCGGCGCCTGACCAGATCAGCGTGGCGGACTCGCCCGCGACGGCCTGGGGCGTTGACGGCGCTTCTACATCAAACCGTGCCTTGGCGGCCTTGGCGGTGGCCGGCCCCTGCCCGCGCCGGGCGAAGACCAGGACCAGGCTGAAGTCGCGC
Organism: Mesorhizobium sp. M8A.F.Ca.ET.181.01.1.1; assembly: GCF_004792025.1. Lineage (NCBI taxonomy): Bacteria > Pseudomonadati > Pseudomonadota > Alphaproteobacteria > Hyphomicrobiales > Phyllobacteriaceae > Mesorhizobium > Mesorhizobium sp. M8A.F.Ca.ET.181.01.1.1. The sequence goes on from NZ_SRTV01000010.1 coordinate 37,714, forward strand.
ACCTCCGACAAGACGATGCCAGGTTGAAGCACGGCCGCGCCTCGGCGACCAGGAGCGGCTGCATGCTGCAGCGGCGAACTGGCGGTCCAGGTAAAATCAGCCACGCTGGCGTCCTCCCTCGGGATCGTAGAAGACCGGATTGCAGATCTCGACGTCGTAGTCCTCGCCGCGCAATGGGTCATGCACACGGACGATTTCGCCAAAGCGCTCGCGGCCGCGCTCGACCAGGCCAAGGCCGATCCACTGGCCAAGCATCGGCGAGTGGCAGACCGAGGTTGCGTAGCCCTGGTCGGTGTCGGGTCCCGGTATCGCGCCCTTGGGGATGATGTGCGCGCCCGAACGCAGCCGTCGTGCCTTGTCGACCGGCTTTAGGCCGACCACAACCTGGCGGTTCGGATCGACGAGGCCTTCGCGAGCGGCGAGAACGCGGCCGACGAAATCCTTCTTCTTCGACGCCATCTTGCCGAGGCCGAGATCACCCGCCGTCGTCGTGCCGTTGAGTTCGGGACCTGCGACGTGGCCCTTCTCGATGCGCATGACGCCGAGCGCCTCGGTGCCATACGAGATGACGCCGAACGGCTTGCCGGCAATCATCAGGTTGCGCACCAGGGCGTCGCCATAGCGCGCCGGCACGGAAATCTCGAAGGCCATTTCACCCGAGAAAGAAATGCGGAACAGCCGGGCCGTGACGCCGCCGCGCAGCTTCACCTCGCGCACGCCCATGAAGGGGAAGCCTTCATTGGACAGGTCTTCGGCCGGGTCGACGATCTCGCGCAGCAGATCGCGAGTTTTCGGCCCGGCGATCGAGAATTGCGCCCACTGGTCGGTGCACGATGTCAGTTGCACGTCGAGTTCGGGCCACAGCACCTGCCGGCAATATTCGAGATGTTGCATCACCGGGCCGGCCTTGGCCGTGGTGGTGGTCAGGAAATAATGGTCCTCGGCAAGCCGCGACGTGGTGCCGTCGTCCATGACGATGCCGTCGTCGCGCAGCATCAGGCCATAGCGCGCCTTGCCGACGCCGAGCGAGGAGAAGATGTTGATGTAGACGCGGTCGAGGAAGGCGCCGGCGTCGGGACCCATTACGTCAATCTTGCCGAGCGTGGAGACATCGCAGAAACCAACGCCGTTGCGCACCGTCAGCACTTCGCGGTCAACCGACGTCAGCCAGTCCTTTTCGCCGGGCAGCGGATACCATTGCGCGCGCTTCCACAGGCCGGTGTCGACGAATACGGCGCCGCGCTCGGCGGCCCAGCGGTGCGAGGGCGTCAACCGAGTCGAATGGAATTTTTCGTCGCGATGGTGGCCGGCAAGGGCACCGATGGCAACCGGAACCTGCGGCGGCCGGTAGATGGTGGTGCCGGTCTGCGGGATCGTGCGCCCGCTGACTTCGGCCATGATGGCAAGACCGGTGACGTTGGAATTGCGGCCCTGATCCGTCGCCATGCCAAGCGTCGTGTACCGCTTCAGATGCTCGACCGATTCAAAGCCTTCGCGCTGGGCGAGCGCAATGTCCGACGCCGTGACGTCATGCTGGAAGTCGACGAATGCCTTGTGCTTGCCCTCGACATGCCACAGCGGCGCGATCGAGAATACCTCCGCGACGGCCGCGGACGCGGCGCCGGCCTTTTGCTTGTGGCCGCATTCGGCGGCGGCCTCGATGCCCGAGGCATGACCGCCACGCAAGCAGGCGCTAAGCGAAAAGTCACCGTTGGCCGCACCAGAAACAGTCATTCCAGGCGGACAATCGCCCGGCACGAAGGCGGCAATGTCGTCGCGCCAGGTGGGTCGGCCGCGCTGATGCGAGGACAGGCCGACCGACGGGTTCCAGCCACCGGACATGGCCAGCGTGTCGGCGGCGATCTCCGCTGTCCCGCCACTGGCTTGGGCGATGCTGATCCTGCTTATTCCCGACACGCCGCCGCTGGCGTCACTGACGACGCCGTTGAAGACGCGGAAGCCGGAAGCCTCGGCAACCGCCCGGAACTGGTCGGGAATGTGCGGGCGTGAATCGATGACGCCGGATATCTCGATGCCGGCACGCAGCGCTGCTTCGACGGTTTGCCAGCCGTCATTGTTGTTGGTGAACAGCGCGATGCGCTTGCCCGGCGTCGCGGCGAAACGGTCGATATAGGTGCGGACCGCCGAAGCCATCATCACCCCTGGGCGATCATTACCCGAAAACACGATCGGGCGCTCGATGGCGCCGGCCGCCACCACGCAACGCTTGGCGACGATGCGCCAGAGCCGCTGGCGGACCCGATGCTTGGCGGGCGTCGCCACATGGTCGTTGACGCGTTCGAGGGCGCCATAGGTTCCACCGTCGTAGACGCCGAACACCGCCGTGCGGGTCATGATGCGAACGTTGGGCAAGGACGAGAGCTCGGCAAGCGCATTGGTCAGCCATTCGCGCGAAAACAGCCCGTCGATCTCAGCGTGATCGGACAAGAGCCTGCCGCCGACGCGGCTGTCTTCCTCGGCGAGAATGACGCGGGCGCCGGCGCGGCCGGCGGCGAGTGCGGCGGAGATGCCGGCCGGGCCACTGCCCGCCACCAGCACGTCACAATGCGCCCAGGCCTTGTCGTAGTGATCCGGATCAGCCAGGCCGCTCGACCGGCCAAGGCCGGCGGCGCGACGGATGGCGGGTTCATAGATCATCTCCCAGAACTTCGCCGGCCACATGAAGGTCTTGTAGTAGAACCCGGCGACGAAGATCGGCGACAGGAGCTGGTTGACCGCCATCACGTCGTGGCGCAGCGATGGCCAGCGGTTCTGGCTCAGCGCATCGAGGCCGTCATAAAGCTCGGTGGTGGTCGCCTTGGTGTTGGCCTCGCGGCGGGCGCCGCTGCGCAATTCGACCAGCGCGTTCGGCTCTTCCGAGCCGGCCGTCAGGATGCCGCGCGGGCGATGGTATTTGAACGAGCGGCCAACCAGCCTGACGCCGTTGGCGACAAGCGCGGAGGCAAGCGTGTCACCAGCAAAGCCAGTCATCGTCTTGCCGTCGAAGGCGAAGTTCAGCGGTGCGGCACGGTCGATCAGGCCGCCGGTGACGAGGCGGTTGGATTGGGCGCTGCCGGAAGCCGCCGTGGGAACCTTGGCACCTGCCGCGGGCCTGCCTTGCGCGGAGGTGAGCGTCAGCGAGCCGGTCATGATCTAACACCTGCGGTTGGAGCCGGCGAAGAGCTGGCGCCTACGCCGGGCGCAGCCACAACCGATGTGATTTCATGCGTGGCGGTGTTGCGGGAGACGCGCAACCAGGAGCGGCAGCCACCGCCGTGGTACCAGTATTCGTTCATCTCTCCGGCGACGTTGTCGCGCAGATAGACATAATCGTAGAACGCCTCCGCCTCGCCGACGGCACCGCCGGCGACATCGAGGGCCACCATGGCCGGGCGCTTCGGTTTGGCGTCACCGAGATAGGTGAACTCGCCAACTTCGCGCGTTCCACAAAATGGACATGCTATGCGCATTTCCCGATAGTCCTGTTCTGGTCTTCAGTGAAGGTTAGGCTGGGGCCCCTGCCCCTTTTCGTCGATCATAAAGCCGCGCTGGAAGCGGTCGAGGCGGAAGCGTTTGGCTTCCTCATGCGGTTCGTCGCGGGCGAGCAGATGCGCGAAGGTCAGGCCTGAGGCAGGTGTCGCCTTGAAACCGCCGTAGCACCAGCCGGCATTGATGTAGAGGCCGTCGACCGGCGAGCGATCGATGATCGGCGTGCCGTCCATGGACATGTCCATGATGCCGCCCCACTGGCGCAGCATGCGCACCCGGCCGATCATCGGCATCAGCGCCATGCCGCCTTCGCAGACATCCTCCATGACCGGCATGTTGCCGCGCTGGGCATAGGAATTGTAGCCGTCGAGATCACCGCCGAAGACCAGGCCGCCCTTGTCGGACTGGCTGACATAGAAATGGCCGGCGCCAAAGGTGATGACGCCGGGAATGAGTGGCTTGATCGCTTCCGACACGAAGGCCTGCAGCACGTGGCTTTCGATCGGCAGGCGCAGGCCGGCCATCGCCGCCACCTTCGAGGAGCTGCCGGCGACCGCCATGCCGACCTTGCCGGCGCCGATCCTGCCACGCGACGTCTCGACACCGGTGATCGCGCCGTTCTGGTCGCGGATGAAGCCGGTCACTTCGCAGTTCTGGATGACATCGACGCCGAGCTTGTCGGCCGCGTGGGCATAGCCCCACACGACGGCGTCGTGGCGCGCCGTGCCCGCGCGGCGTTGCAGCAGTCCGCCCTGGATCGGGAAGCGTGCATTGTCGTAGTTGAGGAACGGCAGCATCTTGCGGATCTGCGTGGCGTCGAGCAGATCGGCGTCGATGCCGTTGATGCGCATGACGTTGCCGCGCCGCGCGAAGGCGTCGCGCTGGGCGTCGGAATGGTAGAGGTTGATGATGCCGCGCTGGCTGACCATCGTGTTATAGTTGAGGTCCTGTTCCATCCGCTCCCACAGCTTCATCGACAGCTCGTAGAAGCCGGTATTGCCGGGCAGCATGTAGTTGGAGCGGATGATGGTGGTGTTGCGGCCGGCATTGCCGGAGCCGATCCAGCCCTTTTCCAGTACGGCGACATTCCTGATGCCGTATTTGTGGGCCAGGAAATAGGCAGTGGCCAGCCCGTGGCCGCCGCCGCCGATGATCACGACGTCATAACGACTTTTAGGCGCCGGGTCACGCCAGGTACGGGACCAGTTTTTGTGCCCGGACAATGCCGCACGCGCCAGGGAGAAGATGGAGTATTTCATCGGGTCAATTCTGCGAAAGTTGCACTTCCAAAATGTTCGAAAACGGCTCCGCCGGGCCCTGGGAGGAAGCGGAGGCGGCGACGGAGCCGTTTTCCACGCGGACTCTTTGGATTTAGACGTCCAGTGTGTGATCGCGTTCCCATTGCGTGAAATGGGAGGCATAGGAGTTCCATTCCTGATGCTTCAGCTTGAGAAACGCCGTCGAAAACTCCTCGCCCATCGCGGCCTTGAGTTCGATGTCCTTGTCGTATTGGCGCAGCGCGTCGAGCAGGTTTAGCGGTAGCTTCGGACCGTTGGTTACGCTGTGGCCGTCCTTGTACATGTCGATGTCGGAGCGTTCGCCCGGATCGGCTTTCGTGCGAATTCCGGAAAGACCAGCAGCGAGAATGACTGCCTGCATGAGATAAGGGTTGGCGGCGCCATCGGGCAGGCGGAGTTCGAAGCGGCCAGGGCCAGGCACGCGCACCATGTGGGTTCGGTTGTTGCCGGTCCAGGTCACCGTGTTGGGAGCCCATGTCGCGCCGGAGATCGTGCGTGGGGCATTGATGCGCTTGTAGGAATTGACCGTGGGATTGGTGATCGCGGCAAGTGCCGAGGCATGCTTCATGATGCCGCCGAGGAAATGCCGGCCCTGTTGGGAAAGGCCCAGCTCCATGCTCTTGTCTGCGAACGCATTGGTTTTGCCGGCAAGGTCCCATACCGAGATGTGGGCGTGGCAGCCATTTCCGGTCAGACCCTGGAATGGCTTCGGCATGAAGGTGGCGCGCAAGCCGTGCTTTTCTGCGATCGACTTGACCATGAACTTGAAGAACGAGTGCTTGTCCGCGGTCGGCAGCACGTCGTCATACTGCCAGTTCATCTCGAACTGGCCGTTCGCGTCCTCATGGTCATTCTGATAGGGGTTCCAGCCAAGCTCCAGCATGGCGTCACAGATCTCGGCGATGACATCGTAGCGACGCATGACGGCCTGCTGGTCGTAGCAGGACTTCGCCGCGGTATCGTACTCGTCGGAGATTTTCTCTCCCCCCGGCGTCGTCAGGAAGAACTCCGGCTCGACACCGGTCTTGACGCGCATGCCCAATTCGGCCGCGTCCGCCACCAGACGCTTGAGTGTGTTGCGTGGCGCCTGTTCGACGCCTTTGCCTTCCATCACGCAGTCTGAGGCGACCCAGGCTACATCCCTCTTCCACGGCAGTTGGATGACGGAGGAGGCATCCGGAACCGCCAGCATGTCGGGATGTGCCGGCGTCAGGTCGAGCCAGGTGGCGAAGCCGGCAAAACCGGCACCATCCTTCTGCATGTCGGCGATTGCTTGAGCGGGAACCAGCTTGGCGCGCTGCCCACCAAAAAGGTCGGTATAGGAGATCATGAAATACTTGATGCTCCGCGCCTTGGCGAATTCACCCAGATCGGTTGCCGCCTTAGGCTCCAGTTTGCTCTCGAAAGCCGTTCCCATAGCTTGTCTCTCCCAGCTTTGCTGAATCAGAAGGTGTTTTTGCCCGGTACCCAGTTCGTGCCAGCCAAAGGCACGCCGGCCATGGCTGCTGACTCAAGCGTCAGGGCACAAAGGTCCTCCGGCTCCAGATTGTGCAGATGATTCTTCCCGCACGCACGCGCGATCGTCTGCGCTTCCAGCGTCATCACCTTCAGGTAGTTGGCCAACCGTCGCCCCGCCGCGATCGGATCGACCCGCTTCATCAGCTCGGGGTCCTGCGTGGTGATACCGGCCGGATCCTTGCCTTCGTGCCAGTCGTCATATGCGCCAGCAGTGGTTCCAAGTTTCTGGTACTCGGACTCCCAACGCGGATCGTTGTCGCCTAGAGCAATAAGCGCCGCCGTTCCGATCGACACGGCATCGGCCCCCAGCGCCAACGCCTTGGCGACATCGGCGCCGTTGCGGATGCCTCCAGAGACGATGAGTTGCACCTTTCGGTGCATGCCGAGATCTTGCAACGCCTGGACGGCGGGCCGAATGCAGGCAAGTATAGGCTGGCCCACGTTTTCAATAAACACTTCCTGGGTTGCGGCGGTGCCGCCCTGCATTCCATCAAGCACGACCACGTCGGCACCCGCCTTCACCGCAAGCGCGGTGTCATAATAAGGACGTGCGCCACCGACCTTGACGTAGATAGGCTTTTCCCAATCGGTGATCTCACGGATCTCGAGAATCTTGATCTCAAGATCGTCAGGTCCTGTCCAGTCAGGATGCCGGCAAGCCGAACGCTGGTCGATCCCCTTGGGCAACGTGCGCATTTCGGCAACGCGGTCAGAGATCTTCTGGCCAAGCAGCATGCCGCCGCCGCCGGGCTTAGCACCCTGGCCTACAACGATCTCGATTGCGTCGGCGCGGCGAAGATCGCGCGGGTTCATTCCATAACGCGAGGGCAGATACTGATAGACCAGCGTTTGCGAGTGGCCTCGTTCTTCCTCGGTCATCCCGCCATCGCCGGTAGTCGTTGATGTTCCCGACAGCGTGGCACCGCGTCCCAGCGCCTCTTTGGCTGGGCCAGACAGCGAGCCAAAACTCATGCCGGCAACAGTGATCGGGATCTTCAATGTAATCGGCTTCTTGGCGTTGCGTGCGCCGAGTATGACGGTCGTGTCACACTTTTCACGGTAACCTTCGAGCGGATAGCGGGAGATTGACGCGCCGAGGAACAAAAGGTCATCGAAGTGCGGGAGCTTGCGCTTGGCGCCGCTACCGCGAATATCGTAGATGCCCGTGGCCGCGGCGCGGCGGATTTCCGACATCGTATAGTCGTCGAACGTCGCGGATTTGCGCGGGATGGTTGGCGGATTCTGATAGGTCATGATGCTGGCCTCAATACGCGGCGGCGTTGTCGATGTTGAAATTGTACAAGGTGCGCGCGGAGCCGTAGCGCGTGAACTCCTCCGGCTTCACGCCCTTGACACCGGCGCGGTCGAGCAGTTCCTGCAGCTTGGCGATGTGCTCGGGACGCATTTCCTTGGCGATGCAGTCGGCTCCAAGACTCTGGACCTTGCCCCTGACGAACAACTTCGCTTCGTAGATGGAGTCTCCGAGCGCGTCTCCCGCATCGCCGAGTACCACCAGATGCCCTGATTGCGCCATGAAAGCCGACATGTGTCCGATATCGCCATGAACGACGATATCGATGCCCTTCATGGAGATCCCGCAGCGCGAAGACGCATTGCCTTCAATAACCAGCAAGCCACCCCTGCCGGTAGCGCCAGCGTACTGGCTGGCGTCACCCTTCACGATGATTTCACCCGACATCATGTTTTCGCCAACACCAGGTCCGGCCGACCCATGTACCGTAATGGTGCCCTGGCTATTCATGCCGCCGCAGTAATAGCCAACGCTGCCCCTGATATCGACAGTGATTGGCTGGTCCACTCCAGCAGCGACAGCATGCCCGCCGCCGGGGTTTAGAATTTCCCAAGCCGTCTCGTTGGACCCCGGCTTGATGTTGTGAAGCGCCTGGTTGAGTTCCCGTAGCGGCGTCTTGGCAAGATCGAACTTAACCGCTGAATGGTCCGAACTGCGCGGCGCTGCGGCCGTGGCAAGATTGGTCGTATGCATACCTCAATGCTCCCAGAAATAGACAGTTGCTGGCTCAGGTTCCCAAACCTTGGCGTTTTCTATGCCAGGCAGCATCGCGAGAGCGCGGTATTCCGACCCGAAGGCCACATACTGGTCGGTTTCGGCGAGAACTGCCGGCTTGCAGGCGATGGGGTCACGGACCACGCCGAAGCCTGATTTGGTGCCAACGACAAAAGTGAAGAAGCCATCCAGATCGCCGAGTGTGTGCTCCAGCGCTTCGCCAAGCTTCATACCGTGAGCCATCTTCGATGAAAGATAAGCAGCCGCCACCTCGGTATCATTCTCGGTTTCGAACTTCATGCCTTCGCGCTTGAGTTCACGACGAACGTTGTTGTGGTTTGACAGCGAGCCGTTATGAACCAGACACTGGTCCGGCCCCGTGGAAAACGGATGGGCGCCCATGGTCGTCACCGCCGATTCGGTGGCCATACGGGTATGACCGATGCCGTGCGTTCCAATCATCTTGGACAGGCCGAAACGATCGACCACGTCCCCAGGCAAGCCCACTTCCTTGTAAATTTCGACGTTATCGCCCGAACCCATGACGCGGATCGATGGCCTGATCTCGCCAAGCGCCGCACGGGTCGCATCGATCCGGTCTGAGGGGACGTCGATGACGGCATGCGTCGAATTGACAGCGACCTTGACCTCGACGCCAATCTTCTTGCGCAGCTCCGCTGCCAATCCGGCAAAATCGGACTGCGGCGACTGCGACTGAATGGTGACCTTGGCGCGGCCAGGCGTGGCAGGTCCGTAGATAGCAATGCCCGCACTATCAGGTCCGCGATCCGTCATAGAGATCAACATCTCGGACAACATCGCACCCAATTGGGGTTGAAGCGATTTGTCCTTCAAAAAAAGCCCCACGATTCCGCACATGACGGCCACTCCATAGTGATTGCAGCTGACAATTTTGGTAGCAGGTCCAAATTGGCAAATCAACTGTCATGAATTTTTTTTTCCTGAGGGAGAAATAAGCGGACACCATTTTTTTCTCGCATACAGGCCAGAACCATACCCAACTGATGATAGCAGCGAGAGCCAACTATCTGCTTTTTATAGAAATTCTCGAAGGCTGCCTGACAAGGCTGGCGAAGGCGTTGACGAGAATAGGCAACGCCGCTGGGTTAAGGGCCTCAGTCGGCCACAAAATAAACCCGTGTTCCCGTGGTCCTCTGCCCAGCTAATCCTGTCCGCCGCTCTGCGGATACGAGATGATGGAAAGGTAGCGCATTGGAAGTTTGATCAGTTCTTCCGGTCCGTGCGGGGCATCAGCATCGAAGAACAAGCTATCGCCAGGCAACATGCGGTAGAGCTTGCCGCCGTGGCGATACACAACCTCGCCCTCGAGCATGTAGAGAAATTCCATGCCATCATGCTGGAACATTGGAAAGACGTCGGAGTCTTCCGTCAAGGTAATGAGGTAGGGCTCGACCTCGACTCCGCTGGTGTTCGAACCGATATGGCCAAGCAAGGTGTACTGATGACCTGCCCGGGTGCCACGCCGTTCAACGTCCATGCCCTCGCCTGCCTTGACGAAAACAGCGTTTCGATCCTCCTCGAAGCGTCGAAAAAAGGCCGTGATCGGCACGCCCAGGGCATTGGAAAGCGTCTGTAGCGTCGTCAAGGACGGTGATGTTATCCCGTTCTCGATCTTCGACAGCATGCCGAGCGAGATATTCGTGGTGCTCGCAAGGTCCGCGACAGTAATGCCCAGTTTCTTGCGAAAGGCTCGGACCTCGCGACCGATCGCAAGCTCAAGGACTTTCTCCCTGGCATCGCGAACGGCATGGGGATCCTGGGACAAGACAGCAGAACGTGGGACGGCTGGCGCCGCGGGCGGTTTGCCCTCTGGCTCGTTGACAGACACCTTGGCGGCCGTCACAAGCTTTTTGACTTTTGCCATTTCGAACCGCCCAAATCCCAGACCCTACGATTTCACTTTAGGTAAACATATTTGCCACACCTTACAATACGCCGACTCCTGGCACTGGGCACGGCTGGCTGTCATCGAAGCGTTGTTAAAGGGTGCCGGCACTATCCGGGCGCCCGAGGACACTGAAGGTCAGCGCATCAGGACAATCTGAATATCGGCAACATTGGTGCCGGTCGCGCCGGTAATCAACAAGTCCCCTGAGCCAGCAAGCGCCCGGTAGGAATCGTTGTTCTCCAGGCTGCCGAGGGGATCGAGGCCCGTCTTCCGCATCCGGTCAAGCGAGCCAACATCAACTATGCCGCCCGCTGAATCCGTCGGTCCGTCAAGACCGTCGGTTCCACCACTGAGAAAAACCCATGGTCTGCGTATAGGCAAATGTTCGTTCAGCAGAGCAAAGCATAAGGCGAGTTCCTGATTACGCCCGCCGGTCCCACTACCCCTCACCTTTACGGTGGTTTCCCCGCCAAAGACCAGTGCCACAGGCGCATTGTGTTCGGCGGCCGTGCGTGCGCGTTTGTGGAGCGTGGCTGCAGCAGCAAGGACATCTCCGCAAAGCCAGTCATTTGGGTGAACCACGGAATGAAACCGGATGCGGGCCTTGTCAGCTACCCTTCGCTGACTGATCAGATTGCTCCCGACAATGACATTCTCGACATTGTCGAAATCATACGCGGCCTCGTGAGGTACCGCTTGGAACTCATCAAGCCGGCAATTCAAAGCGGTGGTTAACTTCGGCCGCAGTCCATATTTATCAAGCACCTCAACTGCTCGTCGGGCCGAGACATCGGGCATCGCGGTCGGTCCGCTGGCGATTGCCGAGACTTTGTCGCCACGAACGTCCGAGAGAATTAATGATAATACGCGGGCTTTTCCCGCCAAACGGGCAAGCTGGCCGCCCTTAAGTCGCGAGAACAATGGCCGGACGGAATTGATCTCGCCAATGTCCGCCCCGGAGTGAACCAATACTTTGTTGAGGGCTATCTTGTCGGCGAGTTCGATGCCCAACGGCGGCGCACACAGCAAGGCCGAGCCGCCACCGCTGACCAGAACAAGAACCAGGTCGCCGTCCCGCGCGCCCGCAACGGCATTCTCGATCGCCGCTGCGCCCGCAATGCTGCCCTGATCCGGGATCGGGTGGCCGCCGGTGATCACCTGGACCCCATCAATGGGGTCGATGTTCTCGTGATTGGTGAGGGCGATGGCCCTCTCCAACTTGTCGCGGACAAAAGGCAGGGCAGCCCGCGTCATGGAGCAGGCTGCCTTGCCGAAGGCGACCAGAATGATCCGCGACGCCCGCTCGAGCAGCTCACTGCGCTCAAGCAACGCCGCGGACACTGCGTGTTCAGGATTTGCTGCCGCCACGCCGTCGCGAAACAGGGCTACAGCCTCTTGGCGAAGGGCCTTGAGCACGCCAGCCGATTGGATGACCACCTAGGTCACCCTGTCGGGCGGTTGACGCCCCTCGGAGAAGGCGATCAGGTTGTCCACCGCCTTCATCCCCATCGCCACGCGTGTCTCTTCGGTGGCAGAGCCCAGGTGCGGAAGCAGAACAACATTGTTCAATCGCAAGAGCCGTTCGGGGACGAGAGGCTCTTCGGCAAATACATCCAGGCCGGCGCCAGCGATGGTGCGGTTCTCGAGCGCCTGAATAAGCGCATCCTGATCGACAACGTCACCTCTGGCCGTATTGATCAGAAATCCCCCGGGCTTCATTGCGCCGATGCGCTTGACGTCGATCAAGTGTCGATTTTCGGCCCCTCCGGGGCAATGCAGCGACACGAAATCCGATCGATTGAGGACTTCTTCGATGCTTGATACCTGCGTGGCAGCCATCGCCCGGAGCTCATCATCATCCACGCGCGAGCGATTGAAGAATATGATGTCCATGCCAAAGCCGAAACGGGCACGCTTCGCAACTGCCTTGCCTATGCGCCCCATCCCGATGATGCCTAGCGTCTTGCCCGAAACTTTGGCGCCAATCATATGGGTCGGACACCATCCCGACCATTTTCCCGCCCGCAATTGGCGTTCGCCCTCGCCGGTGCGCCTCGCAACCGCGAGCAGCAAGCTCAGGGCAATATCGGCGGTGCAATCCGTCAGTACGCCTGGCGTGTTTGTCACTAGGATGCCGCGCTGCCTGGCGGCATCGAGATCGATGTGACTGAACCCAACTCCGAAATTTGCGATCAACTTGGTGCGCCCGTCCTCATCGGGAAAAACAGACGCGGGCAGCTTGTCGCTGACCGTCGGCAGAATCGCATCAAAGCCCGCCATCGCGGCCTTGAGCTGCGTCGATGTGAAAGGAATATCTCCCTGGTTCAGCGTGACGTCGAAGCGTTCCGCAAGGACGCGCTCGACAGCGTCGGGCCAACGCCTCGTCACAATTATGCGCGGCTTCATGCGAGTTCCTCGCCGGTTGGATAAGGATCGCCCGTCAAAACCAATCCCGATTGCACGAACTCGGATCAGGCGGCTTTCATTTGCTCGGCGAGCACGCCGGCCACTGTAGCGCCGAACGCGGCGGGTGTCGGCACAATGGTCACGCCGGCGTCACGCAGGATCTCCACCTTCTCCTGTGCAGACTCGCCGAAGGCGGAAATGATTGCTCCGGCATGGCCCATACGTCTTCCCTTCGGCGCAGAGAGCCCGGCGATGTAGGCGATCAACGGTTTCTTCATATTCGATCTGGCCCACTCGGCGGCCTCGGCTTCTTGCGATCCGCCGATTTCACCAATCATGACCACCGCGTCGGTGTCATCATCCTTCTCGAACAGTTCAAGAATGTCGCGGAAGGACGACCCATTGATCGGGTCGCCGCCGATGCCGACGCTGGTCGATACACCGATGCCGAGCGCCTTCATCTGCGAGGCCGCCTCATAGCCGAGCGTGCCGGAGCGGCCGACGATGCCGACGCGGCCGGGCAGGTAGATGTTGCCCGGCATGATGCCCATCAGCGCCTGTCCCGGCGTGATCATGCCGGCGCAGTTCGGGCCGATCAGCCGCATTCGGTCCTCGAAGCGGTAGCGGCGCATGTAGCGCTTTACCTGCATCATGTCCTGCGAGGGGATGCCGTCGGTGATGCAGACGCAGAGTTTGATGCCGGCGTCGGCGGCTTCCATGATCGAATCTGCGGCGAAGGGCGGTGGCACGAAGACGATGCTCGCTTCCGCGCGGGTCTCACGCACGGCGCCCTTGACCGTGTTGAAGACGGGCAGGCCGAGATGCGTCTGGCCGCCCTTGCCGGGCGTGACGCCACCAACCACCTTGGTCCCGTATCGCTGCATATCCTCGGCATGAAAACTGCCGATCTTCCCGGTAAACCCCTGGACGATGACGCGGGTGCTGCGGTTGAGCAGGATTGCCATTTTCTCGACCTCCCTCAGGCTGCTTTTTTCTTGGTGGCCGCGCGCCAGGCGGCGACGGCCTTTTCGGCGGCTTCCGCCAGCGTGTCGGCGACAATCACCGCCTCGCCTGAATCGGCCAGGATGCGGCGCCCTTCCTCGACCTTGGTGCCGGCAAGCCGCACCACCAGCGGCACGTTGACGCCGACTTCCCGTATTGCCTTGATGACGCCCTCCGCAACCCAGTCGCAGCGGTTGATGCCGGCGAAGATGTTGACCAGGATGGTCTCGACATTCTTGTCGCCAAGCACGGCGCGGAAGGATTTCGCCACCCGCTCGGGCGAGGCGCCGCCACCAATGTCGAGGAAGTTGGCCGGCTCGCCGCCGGCGATCTTGATCATGTCCATCGTCGCCATGGCGAGGCCGGCGCCGTTGATGATGCAGCCAATATTGCCGTCGAGGCCGACATAGGAGAGGCCGCGGTCGCTGGCGAAGGTTTCGCGTGGGTCTTCCTGGCTCTTGTCGCGCAGTTCGGAGATTTCCGGCCGCCGGAACAAGGCGTTCTCGTCGAACGACATCTTGGCGTCCAGGGCCATCAGATTGCCGTCTCCGGTGATGACCAATGGGTTGATTTCCAGCATCGCGGCGTCATAGTCGCGAAACACCCGATAGCAACCCAGAAGCGTCTCGGTCGCCTTTCCGATCAATTTGGTTTCCAGGCCCAGACCAAAGGCGATTTCGCGCGCCTGGTATTGCTGCATACCCGTACCGGGATCGACTGTTGCCCGAATGATCGAGTCAGGCTTTTTCTCCGCGATTTCTTCGATCTCCATGCCGCCAGAAGCGGAAGCTATGATCATGACCCTCTCGGCCTTACGATCCAGCACAAAGGCGAGATAGATTTCCTGTTGGATCTCGACCGTCTCCTCGATATAGAGCCGCGATACCAGCTTGCCGCGTGGGCCGGTCTGGTGGGTCACCAGCTTCCTGCCCAGCATGGACTCGGCGGCATCGCACACCTCCTGATCGGAAGCACAGACTTTGATGCCGCCGGCCTTGCCGCGAGCGCCGGAATGAACCTGCGCCTTGACGACCCATTTGCTGCCGCCGATTTCGCTGGCACGATACGTTGCCTGCTCGGGGCTATAGGCCAGCCCGCCGCGCGGCACATGGATCCCATGACGGGAGAGCAATTCTTTCGCCTGATACTCGTGGATGTCCATGTCGAACTCCTCCTCAGTTCTGTGCGGCTTCGCGTAAATGCATCGGACGCTCGATGGCTTCGTGCGTGACCAGGACGTTGCGCGCCATGCGTTCCGATGCAGCGTCGATCATCTTGCCATCCAGAGACGCAGCACCCTTGCCCTGCTCCTCCGCTTCCTTGAGCACTTCAATGATCCGCCTGGCCCGCGTCACCTCCTTTTCCGGCGGTGAGAAGACGTCGTTGGCGAGCGCGATCTGCGACGGGTGGATCGCCCATTTGCCTTCGATGCCAAGGGCAGCGGCGCGCCTGGCGCCGGCGATGTAGCCCTCCGGATCGGAGAAATCGCCGAACGGCCCGTCAATGGCGCGCAGGCCATAGGCGCGGCAGGCGACGGTCATCCGCGATAGCGCGAAATGCCACTGGTCGCCGGGATAGTCGGGATTGAGGCCGCCAATGTTGACGGTGCGCGCCTTGCAGCTTGCCGCATAGTCGGCGACGCCGAAATGCATGGCCTCCAGCCGGCCGGGCGTGGCGGCAATCGCCTCGACATTGGCCATGCCGAGCGCGGTCTCGATCAGCGCCTCGAGGCCGACGCGGGTCTTGAAACCCTTGGCCATCTCGATCTGGTTGACCATGGCCTCGACCATGTAGAGATCGGCCGGGACGCCGACCTTGGGCACCAGGATGGTGTCCAGCCGGTCGCCGGCTTGCTCCATCACATCGACCACGTCGCGGTACATGTAATGGGTGTCCAGCCCGTTGATGCGCACCGAGACGGTCTTGCCCTTGGCGCGCCAGTCGATGTCGTTGAGCGCCTGGATGATGTTCTTGCGGGCGCGTTCCTTGTCGGGCGGCGCGACCGCGTCCTCGATGTCGAGGAAGACGAAGTCGGCGGCGCTGCTGGCCGCCTTGTCGATCATTTCCGGGCTGGAACCGGGAACCGCCAGCTCGCTGCGCTGCAGCCGCAATTTTTTCAAATGGTTGATGGTGTGGCTCATCGTCGGTTCCCCTCAGGCGGCTTCGGCGACCGGCATCGCGGCCGAGGCGCGGAAATGCTGGATGGCGGCGCCGACGCCGGAGCCCGGCGCCAGCTTGACGCCGCAGTCGAGCAGCGCCAGTTCGGCGGCGGACAGTGACGCCAGAACCATCACCTCGTTCAGCCAACCGAGATGACCGATGCGGAAGACCTTGCCCATCACCTTGTTGAGGCCGCCGCCGAGCGAGGTCTGATAGGTCTGGTAGGCGCGCTTGACGACGTCACCGCTGTCGATGCCTTCCGGCACCAGGATGGCGCTGACGGTGTCGGAGTGCCATTTCGGCGCCTTTGCGCACAGCTTCAGGCCCCAGGCGTCGACCGCCTTGCGCACGCCTTCGGCGAGGCGATGGTGACGGGCGAAGATGTTGTCGAGCCCTTCCTCAGCGATCAGATCGAGCGAGGCGCGCAGGCCGCGCAGCAGCTGTGTCGCCGGCGTGTAGGGGAAATAGCCGGCATCGTTGGCGCGGATCATGTCCTCGAACGAGAAATAGCAGCGCCGATGGGTCGCCTCTCTAGAGGCGGCGATGGCTTTTTTGCTGACCGATAAGAATCCGAGACCCGCAGGCATCATGAAGCCCTTTTGGGAACCGCTGACGGCGCAGTCGACACCCCATTCTTCCTGTCGGAAATCGATTGAGCCGATCGATGACACACCGTCGACGAAGAGCAGCGCAGGATGACCAATCGCGTCGAGTGTGGCACGGCAACCAGCGACATCACTGGTCACGCCGGTGGCGGTTTCGTTTTGCGTACAGAACACCGCTTTGATCTGGTGCCCCTTATCGGCCTTCAGCCGCTCGGCGTAGAGCTCGAGCGGAACACCGGTCCCCCACTCGCAATCGATTGCATCCACAACGAAGCCGAGACGGTCGGCCATGTCGATCCAAAGGTGCGAGAACTGGCCGAACCGTGACATCAGCACCCCGTCGCCGGGGCTCAGCACGTTGGTCATCGCCGCTTCCCAGGCGCCAGTGCCTGACGAGGGGTATATGAAGACGCGGCCGGTCTCGTTCTTGAACACCTTCTTGATGTCTTCAAACAACGGCAGCGTGAATTCCGGAAATGATCCGGCGCGCATGTCCTCCATCGGAACATTCATCGCCTGCCGGACCCGTTCAGGAACGTTGGTCGGTCCTGGGATGAAAAGATGGTTGTATCCGGCCATGACAGATTCTCCTCATATCGGCTTGGCGAATCCCGGCTCTGAAGGCATCGCCTGGTTCCGATTGGAGCATAGATATCTCGGCCCATTCGAAACAACACCCATCCGGGGAGAAAATACAAAGATCCCGCCTCGAAATAGGCCCATATGAGCACTCCATCATGACCCAAAAGGGTAGGACAAACCTACCCTTTTCAATTATACCGCACGCAAGACCACTGACAGTTATCAGTATGACTGTCTGTACTAGCCAGAGAAATTTGTGAATGACTTCGATGTTTTTTTTACAACTAGAATTTTAAATAATATTGACCTGAGGTGCCGATATCTCTTTGGAACAATAAATCCGAGATAATATTTTTTGAATTATATTTTCCATCCGGAGCGAATCGACGTGATTGAGCGCCAGCTCGTCACTATGCATCTGTCGACGACAGGTGCGGCGTTGATGGCACATGGCCAACAACAGTCGGCTCCCGTTTGCAAACGTGGTCCGACCCGCTTCAAGCGATCTCTGAGCCTCTGGCGGAACCAGAACGACCAGTGCATCGAGCATGCGCCGGGGAAGCAGGTCCTTGCAATCACTCATTCGGCAGAAAACGGAGCTGATCGTCACATGCTGACCGTCAACCGCAACCGACGGTTCGTCGGCCTCAGCCGCCCATTCTTCGTAAGAATCCAATGCATCCTGGAAAGACAAATGAAGCCCGAATGGGGCATGCCCGTCGTGAAGCGGCGGCAGAAAGCGCGACGCCTCGCATGAGCCACGTTGATGAAATCCGCCTGGGCAAACGTTGGCAATTTCCATGGAAATGACGAACTCCGCGCTCGGCGTTTCGCAAAGACATGCCTGCATATAGCACCTGTCTCGCAGGAGACGTTCTGCCTTTATCGGCCCAACCATAGCTTAACCAAACGAATACTACAAATAATATTTCTTTCTTAAAAGGAATATTTCTAAATCACCGGCGGGTGCGTGTTCGACCCAAAAGCGTGCTGCATCGCGGGCGTCTGGCGCGCGAAATCGGACAGGCGCATGCTGGAGCCTGATGGCAAGAACAAACCCTGCGTGAAGCGGCCTTCTTCAATGACCGACCGCCTGCGCCAGAACGTGGAGTGAATGACACCAGGTCGTCTGCCGGACTTAGCGGATAGTTTGCGGCACGCCCCGCTTCTTCTCTGCAGCATACAGCGCCACGGCCATAGCACGATTGCGTGCATCGAGCTTGTCGTAGAGATTTTTCAGATGGTATTTGACCGTGTTTTCGGAAAGACCGGTGCGCGTCGCGATCTGTAGATTGGTCCAACCGTCCGCCAGAACGGCCAGCAACTCTCGCTCCCGCGGTGTAAGTTTTGACAACGGTGTATCGTTAATTTTGGCGACATCGATGAAAGGTATGCAGATCCTGCCTCTCGCGACGACGAGTAACGTTTCGAAGAGAATACATGGATCGTCGAACTGATAGCAAAAGCCTTGTGCTCCCATGCGAACGCACTGTTTCAAAATGGCGGTGTCGTGCTCATTGGAGAAGACCACGACACGCACGTGAAGCTCGAGCCTTCGCAACGCGGCCAGGACCTCGCCACCATCCATATCTGACAGCTTCCAACCGACGACCGCGACATCAAAGGCGCAGACCGGCTCGGAAGCCGCCTTGATGAAGGCTTCCCCGCTCTGAACGCATTGTGCGAGTTCAAAACGCTGATCCTTGTTTATCATGTCGCAAAGGGCACTTAAGACCAGCGGGTTGCGGTCCGCGATCATAACCTTGAATCTGTTCACTTCGGCCATGGGTATTGTCGATCCTGAACCCGGTTTAATCGTAGATGGGGAACCTGCGCACCAGCGTGCCCACTTCTTCGCGAACTTCGTTCTCGACGGCCTTGTTGCCTTGTTCCCCGTTTGCCAGAAGCCCGTCGACAACCTTCATCGTCAATTTCCCTACCTGACGAAATTCTTCGGCCATGAAGCCGCGCGTCGTACAAGCGGGGGTCCCGAGCCTGATCCCAGAAGTGACTGCAGGGGTCTGCGGATCGAAGGGGATACCGTTCTTATTGCAGGTGATGTGAGCGCGACCGAGAGCGGCTTCCACAGTCTTTCCGGTCAATTGCTTGCGGCGCAGATCGACGAGCATCAGATGGGTGTCCGTGCCGCCGGACACGATGTCCACCCCACCAGCCGCGATGGTTTCGGCCAGAGCCTTGGCATTTGCGACAACATTGGCGGCATAGGTTTTGAACGCGGGCTTCAACGCCTCACCGAATGCAACCGCCTTGCCTGCGATAACATGCATCAAGGGTCCCCCTTGGATGCCTGGAAACACCGACGAGTTGATCTTCTTCCCAATCTCCTCGTCATTGGACAGCACCATGCCACCGCGCGGACCTCTCAGCGTCTTGTGCGTGGTGGTGCTCACGACATGCGCGTGCTGCAACGGATTGGGATGTACCCCGCCTGCAACCAGACCGGCAAAATGGGCCATGTCGACAAAGAGTTTGGCGCCAACTTCGTCACAGATGTTGCGGAAGATTTCGAAATCGATGATGCGAGGATAGGCCGAGCCGCCAGCCAGAATGAGTTTCGGCCGATGCTTGATTGCGAGATGACGCACCTCATCATAGTCAATCCGCTGATCCTGCGGCCTCACGCCATAGGAGACAACGTTGAACCACTTACCCGATTGGCTGACTGGAGATCCGTGAGTGAGGTGGCCGCCGGCGGCAAGGTTGAGCCCCATGAACGTGTCACCCGGCTGCATCAGCGCCATGAAGACCGACTGGTTCGCCTGGCTGCCAGAATTGGGCTGCACGTTGGCATAAGTGCAGTCGAACAGCTCCATGGCACGATTGCGGGCCAGTTCTTCTATCTCGTCGACATACTGGCAACCGCCGTAGTAACGCCGGCCAGGATATCCCTCGGCGTATTTGTTGGTCAGGACAGACCCTTGGGCCTCCAGCACCGCCTTTGAAACGATGTTTTCCGAAGCGATCAGTTCGATCTCGTCCCGCTGCCTTTGCAGTTCACGATTCATCGCGGCGTCGACGGCCGGATCGGATTCTGCAACGCCTGTGCGAAAGAACTGGCCGAGGCTGCCAAGGTCCGGTCTTGTCGGAATATTCATTTGTGTCCTCCTTATTCAGTACAATAGCGAGCTCTGATGCTAGCCGCTCCATCCAAGGCCAGCGGATATGCAGTTGATCGACAACAGAAGCGCATTGATTGCCCGCTTAGGACTTGGCTTCGAACCATCATGCGTTCGGACCTCATGCAGTAACTTCACCTGAAGCTTGTGGATGTCGTCCATCTGCGGTCGGGTTCGGTCGAAGTGGCGCTTAAACGCAGGAAAGCGTCGCGACAGGTCGACCGGGCCGGTGATCTCCCCGATTATGCGGCGCGTCAGCTGATATTCGGCAGCAATCTTCTTATGGATGCGCTCGCCTGTCTCAGGATCAGTGACAAGCCCGGCATATAGGCGGCCAATTTCCATGTCAGCCTGGTATAGCGTCTTGTCCACCTCATCGACGATCAGGCGGAAGAAACGCGAACGCTCGAACATCTGCTTCAGCAGATTAATGCCATGATCGCCTCGCACGGAGACGAACGAATTCAATGCGCTGCCGATACCGTACCATCCCGTCAGAAGATGACGGTTCTGGCTCCAGGCAAAGACCCACGGTATGGCTCGAAGATCAGCAAGGCTGCTTGCACCAAAACGACGCGGAGGTCTCGACCCGATCTTCAGGAGGGCGAGCTCTTCGACGGGACTCGCCTGGTTGAAATAGTCGATGAATCCCGGCTCGTTGATCAGGCTGGCATAGGAGGCCTGCGACATGCCGGTCAGGGCATCGAGCGCTTCTTCGAATTCCGGATTGTCCTTAAGTTCGGCCTCGTCGGCCGACTTGACGCTGTGGGCCAATACACTCGCGGCGAGGATTTCGAGCTGATAGAGCCCTGTTCCGCGATTGGCGAATTTCGAAGACACCACCTCGCCTTGTTCAGTCACGCGCATCACGCCACCAACTGTTTGCGCGGGCTGGGCCGCGATCGCCCTTCCAGTCGGCGCACCGCCACGGCTGACCGATCCACCACGACCATGGAAGAAGCTGATCTTGATCTTGTTTTTCTGACCCGTCCGCGTGAGTCGTTTCTGGGCTTTGCTCAATTCCCAGTTAGAGGCGAGGAACCCGCCATCCTTGTTGGAGTCAGAATAGCCGAGCATGATCTCCTGACGGTTGGCGAAGTCACGTATCGATCGACGAACAATCGACGTCGCCAGCAATTGATCCATGATCTCTGGTGCTGAGCGCAGATCGCCAATCGTTTCGAACAGGGGCACGACCTTGAGCCTGATCGTGCCAGATCCATCGAGAGCGGTCGCCAGACCGCAATACTGGGCAAGGAGGTATACCGCCAGAATGTCCTCGGGAGACTGTGTCATGGACAGGATGAAGGTGCCGATCGACGTGTTACCACTTTCAAGCGCAGCGTCGCGAATGACATCAAACAGATCGAGGAGTTCACGGGCTTCCTCACCAAGATTGTCTCGTTTGATCTCGAGCCGTTCGCCGGCGTGAAGGCTTTCGCGTATGCGCGCCGACCACTGTGGGCTTCCAGGTTGACACGCCGGAACATGCGGCGAGGCTGCTGCGAACAGTTCCGCCAGGACGCGATTGACCACCGTCGAATTCTGTCGGATATCCAGCGACACGGTGCGAAAACCAAAAGTATCGAGCTGCCTCACCAGCGGATGGACGAAGCGTTTGGCAATCAGATTGCCTCCGATGGCGTCAAGCACCTTCGAAAGCGATAGCAGGTCCTTCCTGAAACCCTCTTCATTCTGATAGGCAACACCACTTCCCCTGCCATGCAGCGCATCAAGCCGACACAGCATGGCTGCAGCGAACTGCCGAAGAGGTTCATTCGAATTCCTCGTCGCGATCTGCTGTCCATCACCGCTTTTATCAAGCGCCACCGTCAGCGCAGATCCAAAGAACTCCGGCATATCGACAACATTGGAACTGGCACTCAAAACTGTGACCAGCCGCCGTACCTTTTCCCGATACCATTCGATGGCCGCGTTGCGACACTCAGACAAGGCAAATGCAGTGATCTTTGCCGTCACATAGGGGTTGCCATCGCGATCGCCCCCAATCCAGGAACCATAGCGCATGAACGACGGCGTCTTGAGATCATGCTGCGGATAGTGCCGGCGCAATGCTCCCTCCAAGGTCTCATAGAGCTGCGTCGTCGCCTCAAAAATCACCTCACGAAAAAAATGCAATCCCCAGGCAATCTCTCGCTCGACGGAAGGGCGCTCCAGCCTTAGCTCGCCGGTCATCCACAGGATTTCGATCTCACTCTTCAGATCGCGGACCAGAGTATCGCGCTCACGTGGCGCCCATCGCTGCTGCTCCAGTTCCGTCAATTTGCGGTAGATGCGCCGGTGAATCTCAAGCACCGTCACGCGCTTTGCTTCGGTAGGGTGCGCCGTCATCGTCGGTCCGACACAGAGCCCGTTCAGGACCTCCTGTACAGTCGCGGCCGAGTAGCCTTGCGCTGCGATCTGGCCAACCACATTGGAGAATGACCCGATCACCTCGTCGGCCCCGCCGGCCTGCTCAAGCTCCCGGCGTGAGCGCATTGCAGCCAGTTCTCTGGCAATGGCCAGGAGCTGAAACCAGATGCCAGCGGCCTGCAGAGCGGCGATGCGCCGTTCCTTTGGCAATGTGTCGAGATCGACTTGCCCATTCAGCACTTCGGCTATGTCTGGCTCGCGTTCGGCCACAACCGACAAGAGCAGTCGGAACAGCAAGCTGCGGGCATCTTCACGGAAATTCATTGGCCGATTTTCTTCCAAAACATCGCCCTGCTCGTCTCTTGGGCGATGGTCCTGTTCCGGGAGCATGATCATCTTCGTGACCCTTCGGCCCCTGGGGCATACTTGAGGGGTTTCTGATATTCCTGCAATGAATTTTATATTCATATCAGTGTAAAAGCAACGCTTCAAGTAGCATATTGTCGGCGGCGTAGGATATAATTAAATGTAATTTTTTCAGATGCTTACAGCCTATGTCCCGCTCAGCAGCACCAGCCATCCTCCGGATGGAGTCCCCGACAGGAGCGACACAGGGATCCAGCAGATCAGCTGCGGGTCTGACGCGGTTCGCCGCGCATTTGGCACATCGCCAAGCAGTTGTGTCGACGCGAACGACGAACTTTTCGCCGGACCATCGCCATTTCCCCTTTTTCAGATGACAGAGGTGGCAAGCCCCTTGGCTGTTTGCGAAGCTCCCGTTGAGGCCAGACAGATGCATCCCACTTGGCCAGAACGGTTCTTGTCGACTCTAGCTCAAAGGGGGGCGCGTCCATCCTGCTGGGGAAGGACGCCAACGAACTCATTCGCCATCATCAGGATCGTTTCCCGCACGCGAGTTTTCTAGCAATCCACAGGGAATACGAAGGCCTCGTCAACTGCCTGGCGGACATGATTGAGGGCTCGCGGCGGTGCCCCGCAGCCGCGCGCTTCCACTTTCAAGACCTTGAATTTAATGGCTTTCATAGTCGTCACAGGAACTACGAGGTCACTCCAACCATCTCGACGCTCTAGCCTCATTTCTGAAAGCGCATAACTGTTCCTTTAGGGCAGGCATTCTTTACGAGTTCGGCGGTAGGCTCGCAAACCGAAAAGTTGCCTTACAGTAAACTTTATTGCATATGGGTATTGCACTGCGCTCGAATTTCAGTTCAGTATGGCTTACTTGGCGCCAGCCTTAGGCAAAGCGCGGACGCGATTGGGACAGTTTCGGAGGAGGACTACTGATGACGGCATCCTGGAGATTTTCGACCCTGGCGGATCGCCACCGGGCGCTGGGTTCGAAACTCGAAGACTGGAGCGGCATGGGAACCGCCTGGACCTACGACAAGGATGCCGACGAGGAGTACATCGCCATCCGCACCAAGGCCGGACTTATGGATGTGTCGGGCCTGAAGAAGGTGCATATCACAGGGCCGCACGCCTCGCATCTCATCGATCTCGCAACCACCCGTGATGTCGAAAAGATCTATCCCGGCAAATCTGTCTATGCGTGCATGCTGAATGACCAAGGCAAATTCACCGATGATTGTGTCATCTACCGGATATCCACCAATTCCTGGATGGTCGTCCATGGCTCAGGGTCTGGTCATGAAGAACTGACCCGGGCGTCGATCGGCCGCGATGTTTCCGTTCGCTTCGACGACAATCTGCACGATTTGTCGCTGCAGGGTCCGACAGCGGTCGACTATCTGGCCAAGCATGTGCCTGGCATTCGCGATCTCAACTATTTCCATCACATGCAAACGCAGCTGTTCGGCTTGCCCGTGATGATCTCGCGCACCGGCTATACAGGCGAGCGCGGCTACGAAATCTTCTGCCGTGGTCAGGATGCCGGCACGATCTGGGACAGGATCCTGGACGAGGGCAAGAGCGCCGGCATCATTCCTTGCCGCTTCACCACGCTCGATATGCTGCGCGTCGAAAGCTACCTCTTGTTCTACCCCTACGATAATTCGCAAAAGTATCCGTTCGAGAATGAAGGCCCCGGTGACACGCTGTGGGAGCTCGGCCTCGACTTCACCGTCAGCCCAGGCAAGACTGGCTTCCGCGGCGCCGAAGAGCATTACCGCCTCAAGGGCAAGGAACGCTTCAAGATCTATGGCGTTCTGCTCGACGGCAAGGAGCCGGCCGACGAGGGCGCGCCGGTCTATCGCGACGACAAAAAGGTAGGCGTGGTGACCTGCGCCATGTATTCGCCGCTGGTCGAGAAATCGATGGGCATCGCCCGGCTCGACGTCGACTGTGCAGTCAAGGACACCAAGCTCGAAATCCGCAACAAGAGCGGCTCGATCAAGGCGACGGCGCAGCCGCTGCCCTTCGACGACCCCAAGAAGATCAAGCGCACTGCGAAGGGATGAGGCGTTGGACACCACGCCGGTAAAGACGATTCTCAGTCGGCCGGTCTTCGGAACATTGTCCCCGCAGACCGGAAGCCACCACCTTTTTGTTGCTGACGCGGAAGGAGCTCTTGCTATTTCAGATATGGCCGCAAGAGCGCCGGCCGGATTTTTCGAAGGCGCCGAAATCGTCTATATCCCGGATCCGGACGGCAAACACGTCGCCGCTCTCGAAGCGCTGAAGCCGGGGCAGTTTCATCAGGCGCCGTCCTTCGCCAGCCTGCTGCCGCGACTGAAACAGACGCTGAGCAACGCCCATATGGGCCTGCGCCTCTACCTCGCCGGCACCGAAGGGCTGATCGGCCAGGCCATGCAGGTGGCGCTCGAAGCCGGCATCGATCACACCTCGATGCAAACAGAGCATCGCGGCTCGTTGGCGCGGCGCATGCAGTGCGTGCACTGCAAGGGCATCACCGAGAATGTCACGACGCAGCCGGCGACCTGCGCACATTGCGGCTTGCTGCTTCTGGTGCGCGATCATTATTCGCGGCGTCTCGCGGCGTTCCAGGGCGTGTGCATCAATGCCGAGGATCGCTCGGAAATTCCTCCAATGGAGGAGGCCTTCCCATGAGCACCGGCACCACCAAGCTCGATGTTGTCGTCAGCGATGTCGTTCCGGTCAACGACCTCGTCACCCGCTTCCATTTTCGCCGCCGCGATGGCGAGCTATTGCCGACCTTTTCCGGCGGCGCCCATGTCGTGGTCGAGATGCGCGACGGCGACCTCACAAGGCTCAATCCTTATTCACTGATGGGCTCGCCGCTCGACACGCGCGAATACACCATCTCGGTGCGCCGCGACGATGTCGGCCGCGGCGGCTCGCTGTTCATGCACCGGTCGGTCAAGCCCGGCCTGGAGATGGTGGTCAGCTACCCCGTCAATCTGTTCTCGCTCGACCTCAGGGCGAAGAAGCATCTGATGCTGGCCGGCGGCATCGGCATCACGCCGTTCATGGCGCAGACCGCGCAGCTCGCCGGGTCCGGCGGCAATTTCGAACTGCACTACACCTGCCGCACCGTCTCGCTCGGCACCTATGCCGACGTGCTGCAGGAGCGCTATGGCAACCGCATCAGGCTCTATCACGACGATCGCGACGAGCGCATCGAGCTGGACCGGCTGTTGTCGTCGCAGCCGCTGGGCACGCATCTCTATGTCTGCGGCCCGGCCGGCATGATCAACTGGGTCCGCGCCCGCGCTGCAGAGCTGGGCTGGCCCTCGGAGACCGTACACTACGAGCATTTCGCGGCGCCCCAGCCCGGCCTGCCTTTCGACGTGACACTTGCCGTCAGCGGCAAGACCATCCGCATCGGCGAGCAGCAAAGCCTGCTTGAAGCCATCGAAGCCGCCGGTGTCGATCCGCCATATCTCTGCCGCGGCGGCGTCTGCGGCCAGTGCGAGACCAACGTCATCTCGTATGACGGCAAGTTCATCCACAACGACCATTGGCTGAGCGAGGAAGACCACCGTTCAGGCTGCAAGATCATGCCATGCGTCTCCCGCTTCGAGGGCAAATCGTTGGTGCTTGAACGCTGAGGCATATCGGCGCGTTCGTCGGTCAGGAGGAGGATGTTATGGGAATTGACTTTAGAAAAGAGACGTTCCGGGGCGACTTTACCTTCAGGAACAGCCCGGAGCAGATCAAGCGCTTCCCGTTTCCGTTCCACGAAGACAGCTACATGTATGCGGTCAATATCGAGCCGCATGTTGTTGGTCCCAAGGGCAGCGTGTTGGAAAACCTGATCGACGTCGACGAGCACTATGTCGCCGAGATGCAGGACCGCGCTTTGGTGCTGGCCGAGGACCCGCTGCGCTGCCAGTCGCTGCCGCACATGACGCTGGCCGGCTGGGACCTGCTTGAGCTTCTGATGGAACAGCAGGCGCTGGGTTACCCCGAGCATTTCACCCTGGAGCGAAACGGCGATCGCTGGCGCTGGATCAACCGGCCGCTCGGCATCGATGACACCTTCACCTTCGGCGACACCTCGACGCTGCCTTACGGGCCGATGGAATACATCACCCGCCAGAGCCAGGGCGATTTCTGCATCCTCGACCAGCGCGACGGCAATCTGTGGATGGATGCCGGCATGGTCACCACCCAGGCCGACTGGTCGCTCGATTTCGACATCGGCATGAACTTCTTCGAGTGGCACGCGCCAGTGCCGCTGGCGCACGAGAAGGGGATTTTCGTCAGGGCGCTGAAATTCCTCACCAATATCCAGCAGGGCAAACCGGCCAGGCGACTGAACTGGACGATGACCGTCAATCCGCGCCTCGACACCAGCCCGGAGAATTACCACAAATGGGGACCGGACCGCACCACGGTGACGCCCGAGAATGTCGGCGACAAGGTGCATCTGCGCGTCGAATTGCAGAGTTTTTGGCGGCTGCCGCGCTCCAACGGCATCGTCTTCCCGATCCGCTGCTACCTCATCAAGATGGACGAACTGGTGACGCAGCCGAAATGGGCGCGGCGCCTGCACCGCGTCATCCGCGACCTGCCCGAAGAACTTGCAACCTACAAGGGCCTTACACGCTACCGCCCGGCCCTGATCGATTGGCTGTCTAAACTCGACGACGGGAGCCCGACTTCGCCCGGGTTTGGGCCGAACTGACCCTACCGACGCAGTCGCAGCAAGACATCAGCCGGAAAGGTATCGAACTCTTGTCGATGCACTGGGTCCTGTCGGAACTTGCTTTGGAATAACGCCAAACGGACGGTTTTGATCATCTGATTTGTCTCCCCAGCTGGGGCCGCTCCAACAAAGAGTGGCCCATTTTTTACGGATTCGATCTTGCCACGATCTGACCTAGACCATTTTGTGAACACAAACACGGGCCGCAGCGGGATGATTGGCCAGAGCTAAGGTGGGATCGCAAAGCGTCATGCCAGCCCGGATGGGCGCTAACTAGGTCTTCGTCGAGGAGGTGACGGCGGCATCGGTCATCCGCTGTTTAGCGCGCCCTGTTTCTTGTTAGTCTCGAAAACCTCGGTCCCGATTGCCGGGCGCGAGATATTCTCTCACCATCAGCTCATTTGGCACAAAGCGCACTCGCATAGCGGCACGCAAGTCGAGTGGCATCTTCGCCCGCCACGCCCGGAGCCGCCGCGCATGCTCGAATTCGACACCTCCGACGCACTCGCCGCCAGAGTGGCGACCGGCGTCTGTGTCGCCATTACGCCCCCTCTCTGCCTGCACCAGGGCGCTGCCCGTATCGAGAGCGTCGAGTTGATGCCGCTGCTGGGACCCGGGTTCTCGCGCGAGCTGACCTTTCACCCGCCGCGAGAGCGGGTTACCACGGCTTCTGAAGCTTGCTGCCTAGCTCGAGCACAAGGTGGAATGCATAATGTTGAACCCTGTAGGCGAAGGTTGATTCGAAACATCGCCCGAGGCAGTGCTCCAGTTTATGAACAAGACCTCCGCCCTATTCACGAGTTGCCGGCATGGCTCCTGCCTTTAAGGCGATGGCGAAGCTCCGCATTCAAGCCATTCAAGCCAACCGCCACGTGCAGCGCGAGACGTCCCTGGGAGATAGCTCGTTGTGCGCGCAGGGAAGCCGTTACCTACAACGATGTTCTATCATGAAATGTTATTCGCTCACATGTCTTGACTTCTGCGGTCTGGATGTTAGCGTGACGGTGGACAGCGAGGAGCATATACCGCCCCGCCATTGGATTGGCTGCATTTAACGGTCGTCTAAGCGTCGTCCCCAATCTTCGTTGAGCGATCTCCTGAAGCAACCGCGGTTCAAGCAACGTTTAAGATGGACCGCGACTTTGCACCTGCTCAGGCGATGCACCCCTTGATATGTTTTGCAGTTCGTCGAGGATAGGTTGGTTGATTTTTGGAGGTAGCATTTGACCGGATCGTCGAAACGCCTGATTGTGGGAATTAGCGGAGCTTCGGGCATTATCTACGGGATACGGGCGCTTGAGATCGCACGCCGTCTGAATCTTGAAACTCACCTTGTTATGAGTAAATCAGCGAAGCTGACGGCCACGCATGAGGTCTCACTCAAGATCAAAGAGATTGAGGAACTAGCTAGCGTTGTTCATCGCAACGAAAATGTTGCCGCTTCGATTTCAAGTGGCTCATTCGAAACAATTGGCATGATTGTGGCGCCCTGCTCCATCAGGAGCCTCTCGGAGATAGCGCATGGCACTACTTCGAGCTTATTGACGCGCGCGGCAGACGTCGTCCTGAAGGAACGGCGACGGCTGGTCCTGTTGGTGAGAGAGACCCCGCTTCATCTTGGGCATCTTAAAAGCATGGTGCAGGTGACTGAAGCTGGTGCTATCGTTATGCCACCGGTTCCCGCCTTCTATATTCGCCCTCAGACGATTGATGACATTGTTGATCATACCGTGGGCAGGGCGCTCGATCTCTTTGGAATGAGGCCTCCGGATCTCGTCAGGTGGTCCGGAGCATAGGTTCCAGCACTATACGCACCCCTCGCGCACAAATGACAGCGTGAACAGTCCTGCCCGCGGCTTGCCCACTGCTGGTTTAACTCGCACCCGATCGAACTTGGGAGGACGAAATGCCCCACGTCGCAGAGAAGGACTTGTGGAGTTTTTCTCTAGAACTCTACGCCCGCCCAGGAGTGAAGGAGCGTTGTATCAATCTGCAGGATGCGCTTGGGCTTGATGTAAATATCGCATTTTTCTGCCTCTGGTGGTCCGATCCTTCAGCAACCTACCTCGACCAAAATGCGTTCGACGCAATAATTGCTCCGGCTGTGCGGTGGCACCGCACGGTGGTTCTCCCAACGCGCGCGGCCCGCAAGGCGTCAAAAGGCGGCATGGCAAACCTGCCGGCTGGACAAACAGGCGACCTCTACCGTGCACTTCTGAAGGTCGAGATTGACACCGAGCATGCCGAGCAAACGATTCTAGTTGGAGGTGCCGTCGAACATACTGGCACCCTACCGTCTGGGCTCCGGGTTTCCGCGTCAAGGGCTGCCTTGAACATCGCGCTCTACAGCTCGCATCTTGGCCGCAAGATGGATGTTCAGGACTTTGACGACATGGCCGCAATTATCGCCCTCTGTTGCGGCGTGCCGCCACTGACCGCTCTTTCACACTTGTCCGCTTCGGTATCCTCGATCGGATGATTTTATGCCTCACCGGCCACTACAACGATGGCTTACCGATAGCAGTGGCCGCTGTGAGGCTCCAGTGGGCGACCCAAGCGCGTTAGCGCCAAAGCTCTAGGTTCGGGCGGAATACCATCTAGAACGCCTCGATCGCGATGACATAGTGCGAACGAGCTGCTTCAACAAATTCGCGATTCCACGCACCGATCGGCACTGCAAATTCTTTGCCCAGCCCTGGTACTGTGCTGTGATGCCGAATCTCGCGATCGAAAAATTAATTGCACGTCGAGGCCGATCTGGAACTAGCGATTTATCGCTTTTACAGCTCGTGCCAAAATCTGGTTTCGACCGATGAGCTACAAAAGTTTGACCGTCGATGGCCAGGATGAAGTAGTCGCATCCCGTCGAGTCGTCGTGCACCTGGATGAGACCTTTGCCAAACATCTAATAGGCACCGCTAGTTATACAACCACAGACCTTTCGATAAATGTATATGATGTAGCTATCTAGCGCAAGATCGAAGTGCGGGAAGGGTGCCGTAGCCCGCTGTGCAAGGCACCTGTCATTTCGTTGAGCGGCTTCGGTTTCGACGGAAAGGTGTGGATGGCAATGAGCAGGCATTCAGTTGGACCGAGGAGAAGCGACGAGACAATGAACGCTATTTTAAAGGCGGCTGAAAGCCTGGTGTTGGAGGCTGGTCACGCAGGCTTTTCCTTTGAGGCGGTGGCACGACGAGCACATGCGGGCAAGCCAACGATCTATCGATGGTGGCCAAACAAGTTTGCTTTGCTAAAAGATATCTACGAGAGGAGAAATCATGGCGCCGCCCCAATTTTTAAAGATTCCTTTGAAGAGGACATAGCCGCCTGCCTGACGCAGGTATTTAACAGCTGGTCTCGTGGATCAGGCCAGATATTGCAGTGTATGTTCGCAGAGGCTGTGTCAGCCCCTTTAGTGAAATCGTCGCTTCGACAGGTGGTCTTTCAAACTTTTCGCCAAATGGAGACTGCCTTCACAGCAGCGATTTCCCGAGGTGAGGTGCACAGCGCTATCGATGTGCAGCATGCTATCGAAATAATAGCATCCTATTCAGTGGCGCATCTGCTCGTAGCCGATGCGGTCAGGCCAAATCTCAATCAGGTCGCATCATGGTTCGCCCACGGCATGACCGCTGGCGGCGTCGACTTGATTCAAAAACAGGTTCGCTAGCTCCTTCAGACATGTCGGGATATCGCGGGCGCGGGAAGCGGTTCTTACGCGCCAGGCCACGGCGTTCGGGTTGCCCTCATGGCTGGCATCGACAGGTGCCTTCAAGCGCATCGTTCGATCGCGGTAAATGGTGGTGCTGGACGTCAGCGTCACCAACAACAAGAGGTGAACGCAAATTCGGCTAGATGCGGCAATGTCGAATGCTGGAATTATCAGGTCGACTGGTTGGGAATTTTGAAACGCTTGCAGGCTCAAATGTGCTGAGGGCGCACTGGCGCTGTATCCCCCTTACCGGCCCATGCCCCACCTACTATCACCTTCAGCGCTCTCACGCTCGGCCACTCTAAGCTCGGCTATGGCGAACTCGCTGTTGCGCGACAGACGGTTGAAAACGCCCTCCGCGCGCTCCAGATCCTCTGCGGACACACCTTCAAACAAGACGTCGTTTACGCGGCGGACGAAGTGGTTGACAGTTACGACCGTCTCCTCGCCAACCGCAGTCAAACTGACAAGCACACTTCTGCGGTCATCGTCAGCAGCGAATTTTTGCAGGAGGCCCATACGGATAAGCCGGCCGACCTCCGTCGTTA
Source organism: Mesorhizobium sp. M8A.F.Ca.ET.181.01.1.1 (assembly GCF_004792025.1). NCBI lineage: Bacteria > Pseudomonadati > Pseudomonadota > Alphaproteobacteria > Hyphomicrobiales > Phyllobacteriaceae > Mesorhizobium > Mesorhizobium sp. M8A.F.Ca.ET.181.01.1.1. Next base: position 69,610 of record NZ_SRTV01000010.1, read on the forward strand.
CGTGCGTCGGCGCGAGATGAATGTATTGAGCTAAACGCTTTATCGTGACGCCCTGCTCACCTTGGCGGTATGCAACGCCGGCGAGGACGGCGAACTGCGAACCGGTCAGACCGATCGAGCGACCAAACGCATCTCGGCAGACCGAAAAGCGTCCCAGCACCTCAACGAAAAGGTAAATCACCTGTCGAAAGCGGTCGTCGCTACCTTTGTACAAGAGCTCGCGGTGTGAAACGGTTAACGGGGGAGAAAAGGGCGCTGGCTGCGACTTGCGTTTTCGTACTCTCCCTTGAGCGACTTCCTTGGTCGTTGTCACTTTCGCCATCCATATACCTCTATCTGCGCAGCCGTAGGGGATAAGCGTACAATCCCAAGGAGCACTAGTTACATCACAAAGCTAACTCAATCAAAGAGGGGATTGGGGATTTCCGCAGGACACTCATATCCGCGACATTTGTGTTCCCCCTTGCGATCCTTCCGTTCTCGTTCCAAAAAAAGCTTGATAAGAAACGTACATTTTGTAGTTATAGCCTCTAGATTGAACGCTCGCCACGAGGACCCTCATGCAATCCAATATCCAGGCTGCCCTCCCCTCGCACCGCAAGCTTTATTATGGTGGCGGATGGCACGAGTCTCTGACGGGTTTGAGCGAAGAGGTTTTCGATCCTGCTACCGGAGCAAGTCTTGGCATCACCGCGATTGCAGGTAAGGCGGATGTTGACGCCGCTGTAGACGCCGCACAGGCAGGCTTCCGAGAGTGGCGACAAACAAAGTTGCAAGATCGGGTCGCACTTTTGCGCAAGGCGGCAGCAATCATCAGAGCCAATGCCGAGCGGATAACTCTGACAGATTCTGTCGATTCTGGTGGCCCATACAAGCGGATGATTAAGGACGCCGAATCCGGAGCCGCCACCTTCGAGTTCTTCGCAGGACTTGCGACGGAAGCAAAGGGAACCACTATCCCCTTCAGTGCAGATTCAATCAACTACACGGTGAGGGAGCCCCTCGGCGTGGTCGTGCGTATCAATGCGTATAACCATCCATTTCTGTTTGCCGCCCAACGCGCAGCCGCCCCGCTCGTTTCGGGTAACGCAATTATTATGAAACCGCCCGCCCAGGCGCCACTGTCCACGCTGCTGTTTGCAGAACTGGTTGGCGACCTGTTTCCACCCGGGGTATTCACGGTTTTGCCGGGAGGACTCGAATGCGGCCAAGCGCTTGTCGAGCACCCGAAAGTCGCCATGGTTGGCTTGATCGGGTCGGTCGCCACAGGAAAGGCCATCGCTCGCTCCGCGGCCGGGACGTTAAAGAAACTCAGTCTCGAACTAGGGGGCAAAAATGCTTTGATAGCCTTTCCCGATGCAGACCCCGCGAAGGTCGCAGCTGGCGCGGTCCAGGGCATGAATTTTACATGGTGTGGCCAGTCCTGCGGTTCGACGTCTCGTGTTTTCCTGCATGAGAGTATTTACGACGAGGTCATTGGGCACATCGTGGCATCCGTGTCGAAACTCACGGCCGGCATTCCATCCGACCCGGACACGGACATGGGATGCCTCGTCAGTGCAGAGCAATTGGCAAAGACAGAGCGTTACGTTGAGTACGGCAAGGAGGACGGAGCGACGCTGATCTTCGGTGGTAAGAGGCCAGAGGATCCCCGGCTTTCTGGAGGCTTCTTCTACCTTCCGACAATTTTCAAAGATGTCTCGCCGTCCATGCGAATTGCGCGCGAAGAGATTTTTGGTCCGGTAATGTCCATCATTCGCTGGTCTGACGAAGAGAGCCTGTTCCAGGCTGTAAACGAATCAGAGCTGGGGTTGACCGCCTCGATCTGGACCGAAAACCTGAGTACCGCCCACCGTGCGGCCGCAAGGGTCGAGGCTGGGTATATTTGGGTCAACGGCTCGAGCACGCATTTCCTTGGCGCGCCATTCGGTGGTTACAAGCAGTCCGGCCTCGGACGGGAGGAATCCATCGAGGAACTTCTTGCATGCACTCAGCTCAAGAATGTCAACATTGCTTTCTGATGGGTTCGGGGGCGACCCGCAATATGGATGCGGGTCTTCCTACGAACGCCGACAAATCAACGCACGTTCACTTCCACGGTGATTTGATGGTGCTCGACAATGGGTCCAAATCGCGACGACATGTCAGCGTCCTTGGTTGAATGTCCGTCGCCAGTCGACCTGGATAAGTTTCGGATACAAACTGACATTGTTGTCCGCAGCGACTCGGCCCTATTTGCTCACTCGGTCTCGCCAGGGGACGCCAGAGAGCCGCACTGTTCAAGGCGACGCCGACCGGGATCCGGTGCCTCCGGTGAGAGCGAAGGCGCCAAGATGGATGTAGGATGTAGGCACCCTAACGGCAGTGCAAATCCTCCGAGTTCAGAAGCTGGCGTACTGTGCAATTTGCCGATGCCACGGTCGACTGCTTTGCTGGTCAGCTGGAGCCGTGCAGGCGCGACCGAGGAAAATGACGAGGAATGTGAACAGTTCGCGAAGTTGGCAGTGAGCCTCCAACAGCGCCGATCACCAGCACGATGACCAATCCGCAACTACCGCTACGGAAAGGGCACGTCGGCTCAGGGTCTGTGCGAATAAATTATACCCAGACCTCACTCCGGTTATCGGCGCCGGCATTCGCATGAGATTGGAGGCCGCCCTTCTACTTGAATACCTGCGGCCACTTCTGCCGGATTCCTTGGGCCTCTTGGATGCCAAGCGCTGTGGTGGGCGCGTAGGTGCCCAGCTGCTGAAACGGAATGCAGGCATCGATGATCATTTTCGAATGTGAGGTCAAACCAATATCCCGATGCGCTGGGGGGATGCGAGGATCGAGCGAAGAGCTCCAAGCGTTCCGGATAATGTCCACATCCTCAGACGGTTCGGCTCTCGTGGTTATGGCCCACATTACGTCATTGAGACTTGTGGGATCGATATCTTCATCGACCACGACCACTAGACGCCCCATATAGCTATGCGCGGCCGCAATGAGCGCTGCGCGCTTAGCATGACCGGCGTAGCGCTGCCGGATTGCGACGACTGTCATCAGTTGCGAAACGTGCTGCCAAGCTCCTACTACGTCGGTGACACCAGCTGCTTCCAGGTTGCTCCAGATGCTGGCAGCACGGAACGACAATCCGAAATGGAAGCGTGGTGGCTTCAAAGGCGGAGAGCCGAAAAGTATTGGATCGTTGCGAAAGTAAGTGGCGTCCACCTCCATCACCGGGCCTGGTCGAGAATCGGCCGCGTAGTAGCCGGTGAACTCCCCGAACGGCCCTTCTGGAAGGCTTTCAACAGCCATCGGCAGTAATCGCCCTTCAAGGACTATCTCCGCCCGTGCGGGGATCGGAAGGCCAGTAAGCGGCCCCTTGAACACCTCTACCGGCGCTCCGCGGATGGCGCCCGCAAAGTCAAGTTCCGATGCTCCCTCCGGGAGATACTCAAAGCCAGCGATAAACAGTGATGGGTCCTGGCCATTGACGACGGCCACGGGGCAGGCCTGGCCGCGATCCCAATATTTCTTCGAAATGATCGCACCATGACGTCCGTTGTGATCGAATTGAATAGTGACGCGATTTCGACTGTGGACTTGGACGCGGTAGATCGAGCAGTTGACCCAGCCAGTATCGGGGTCTTGCGTCAGGACGACGCTGCCAGACCCGATATAGGGGCCCCCGTCCAGCTTGTGCCAGACTGGGCTTGGGAAACGAGAGAGGTCAACATCCTGGCCACGCGCTTCGTTTTCCAGAACTGGGATGTCTTTAGTCTCTACAGGCGCGATCGGCTTCAAGCTCGTGCGTCGAGTTTTCCAAAGCTTCAGTGCTTCCAGTGCTGGCAGGTTGTAATCTATGCCAAGGGCCAGCGCTGCTCTCCGCGCACTGACCGTTGCGTTGGTGAAAACGCGGTTGCCAGTCGCCTGGCCGGGAATGTCGTTGAACAAAAGGGCTGGACAGCTTGCGTCGCCGGCAGCGACTTCGGTGATAGCGCCTATCTCATGCATAAGGGATGCGCCTGAAACGCGCCGGAGATCGCCTATGTCGTCCACCAACCCAATGAATTCGCGAAGATCTCGGTAGGCAACATTCATGGCGAGCCCCTATCAGACAAATGATGCATGTGCAGTGGTTCAGATGCCCTATTTGGCAGGGTCAACCTGCAACGGCGACGCGTCGACTCCCCAAGCCGCATTGAAAGACAATGATGTGGCAGTCCCGTTGGCGGGGCACAGCAGACACCGCGTTGGCGGCTATGGTGGGCAGCGTGTCGCGTACCTACCATCCGTGCGGCCACATCGCGTTGTCTGGAATTGTTTCCGAACCCACTGGGGGCGCGAGATGCCGATAAGTACCGCCGTGGAAAAGGAGGGGATCGGTCCCGGCTTCGGAGTTGCGAGTTGCGGCAAGAACACGCCCGAGAAGGATAATATGGTCCCCTCCATCGTAGCGCGCGTAGACTTCGCATTCAAACCACATCAGCGCTCCCCCGATCAGGGGAACGTTGATCACATTAGCCTCACGGATTTCGACTCCGCTCCATTTATCCGCCATGCTCCTGGCAAACCGGCTAGAAAGCTCGGACTGCGCCCGCGCCAAGATGCTTACGCCGAACCGGTCAGTCGCGTTCCAGGCTTCCAATGCCCGAGCCGTCCGCGCAATGCTGAACGACACAAGCGGAGGGACAAGCGAAACCGAGTTGAACGAACTAACAGTCGCACCGATCATCTCGTCGCCGACGCAGGTGGTAACGATCGCAACACCCGTCGCGAACGTCGCGAAAGCATTCCGAAGTTCCCGGCCGTCCTCTAACGTGACGGGCTGGCCGCTTCGTTTGTGCGAAGGCCCTGAGGCCTGGAGTGAACTAATCGAGGGCAAGAGCTTTGTCCACCAAGTTAGTTGCGCGGCGCATGTCGTAGCTTCGCAGCATATTCTGCTTAACAATGAACGACGCGCCGCCGTAGAACTTCTCGTACTGTTGATGCCGGTTACCAAACTCAGAGCCGACGAAGTCCCACGCCAGCCGCATTAGCCGAATGCGATCGCGAGCAGACGTTATTCCGGACGCCATGTAGCGCTCAATATCGGAGGCAGTCTCCGGGCTGTCGAGATCTTTCACCGAGGAAGGCATGGTGATCATCGCTGCACCGGTCAGCTCTTTCACCACCTCTATCATGCGGGGGTTGATCTCAGATTGAAGCGCCATCACCGAATAAAGCGCCGCTGGATCAGGCCACATGAAACCGCGCTCATCATAGGTCGCTGTGGTCTCCTGCGCTTCCAGCATCTTCTCCACGATCGACACCAGGGCTGTCAGTTCTCCCATCTGTACCATCACAGGCGGAAGCCCTGAGTTACCGGTAGTTTCGTTCATTCGCTGCAGCAAGCCGACCATAAAGCGGAGCTTGGTCGCGTAGCGAGCCTGCGCCTGAAGGTTGCCATAAAGATGCGAGGGTGTCTTCCACCACTGGTCGCGACACACCTCAATGTTGCGATAGATGAACACTTCTTCCCACGGCACGAACACGTTGTCCAACACCACAAAACAATCAGATTCATCGAACCGGCTCGTAAGCGGATAGTCGAAGGTATTGGTAGCTTGCAGAGCGAAGGGACGCCGAGGATAGAGCTTCAGACCTGGAGCGTTCATGGGTATGGCGACGCCAATGGCGTAGTTCTCGTCACCCGCCTGAAGTGGGTGAATGCAGCTTAGGTAAAGGTAGTCAGAATAAACCCCGGCAGTAGCCAATTGCTGGGCGCCGGAAATCACGATCCCGCCATCCTTCTCCTTCACGACACCTGCGTAGAGAGTGGGATCACTTTGTTTGTGCGCCGGCTTAGACCGGTCGATCTGCGGCGGCACAATGGCGTAGGTCGCCCAAAGGTGATTTTCGCGCAGCTTTTCGTAGAAAGAAACCACGCGCTCGCCGTATTCCTTGCCGCCGGCTGCGAAAACTTCCGGAAGTGCCGCATAGCCGCAGAAGAAACCAGATACGTGGTCGGGTGACCTGCCGATCATCCCAAACGAGGCCTCAGACCACGTTTCAGACGCCAATCGCCGTGCCTTAAGATCCGCGTGGCTCTTAGGAATTTGATAAGCGCGCAACACGCGGTTGCCAGAGGTCGGCGACACGAAAGTCATCCGCTCCTCCATCGCAGGGTCAGAGGCGATGTCGAATAGCCGAGCAGCCGACCTTGCCCCTTCCGCGAAAGCAGGATGCGTCGTGACGTCACGAACACGTTCGCCATCAACGAAGACGGCGCGACCGTCCCGAAGCGAGTTTAGATACTCCTCACCCGTTCGCATGCTCCTTGAAGACTGAGCCTTTGCGGCGTCGATGGCATGGAGACCAGGATTCATCGAATGCACTCCTACTTGATTGATCTAATTAGATACATACATATTGTAGCTATTTTGGTCAAGCAGAATTTTTGGCGACCCGCTTTCCTATCTCTCGGTCTGCGGGGTGCCCTGATTGCAAATAGGACCCGCCTGTCAGGTTCGCCCGGAATCCCGCTCTTTGAAGACATTGAGCTTGCGATACTCAGTAAGGCACTCCACCACGACGCATTTACCATCGCGAACCATTGGGATCGCCTCACTCAGCGCTGCCAGATACTCGTCGTAGCTAGTAATGGGTCCAATACCTATTGCTCCGAAGCCTTTCGCAACAGAAACAATCTCGCATGACGGGTCCACCAGGCTCATTGCCACGCCGGCGTTCTCCGTGGGACGATTACGAAGTTCCGCCATTCGGACTTGATGATGCTCATCGCTGAGGAAACTTCTGTTGTTGTTGACCACAATCAGGCTTGGAATGCGGTATTTGGCGGCCGTCCAAATCGCCGAGGAGCCTGCAAGAAATTCTCCGTCACCTATGACTGCGACGGGGAGCTGGCCATTTTTGCTGACAACGATCGCACTGCCGATCGCTACGGGAACCATCATGCCGACGGCGCCGCCAGCTTCTCCGGACAGGTCGAGGCTCAAACCCGTCCCGAGTTTCATCACACCAGGCGCTTGGCGACGCGAATTGCCGACAGTGATACAGTACGGTTCATTCGCCAGCTGTTCCGCCAAGCCCGTCCAAAGTGATGTCTCGGTCAGCCGTTGCCCTGCACGGTTCGAGGCTATTAGCGCCGCTTGTCGTGCAGATAGCTCGGCCTTGAACGCCCTTAGTTGAGTACGCCGGCCCTCTACCCGAGCTCCCGACGACGTATCGGCTTCAATTTTGGCTTTACAGCATCGCAGGAGCTCTGGGAGGGCCGTTGCCGGAGAAGCGAGGATAGGTAGGTCTACAGCTGGCAGGGCTTGATATTCGGCGGTAAAGCCGCGATGTAGCAGCTCATCGCTCGAGATGTTGATGATCTTAACACCTGCGGGCAGGTCGGCCGTTTCGCCGGCCAAATCCGTACAATCGAGCGCAAGAACGACGTCCGCCTTCGACAAAATCGCCTTCTCGTCTCCGGTGAAATCAAGGTCGTGCGGACTAGGAAAGCTCCTCCATGCCCAGCCCTGGTCAAGGACAGGCATGGCGAGCATCTCCGCAAGATCCACCAACGCCTTGCTCGAAGTCTCGTCTCGTCCGGACCGGTCGGCAATAGCGACGGGAAATCGACTCTTGCAGAGCCAAGAGGCTGCTTGTTCAACCAGTTCAGGAGGTGGAAACGGCGATGCAGCGGGCGCGAAACGGGTCTGATCCGGCAGAACAAAATCACTTGGGACCGGTGCCTCCTGAATATCAGTGGAAACACAGACATAGACAGGGCCTGGCGGTTCCTGCCGCGCAATGCGATTTGCCCTGAGAAGAGCTTCTGTAAGAGCTGCGAACGAGGCGGGCTGATCATCCCATTTCGTGAAGTCGCGGACCAGATTGCCCTGAACGTTTGCCGTATGCATGCCGTCAATCAGCGGCCGTCGCTTCGCGGCGTCTACGGGTCCCGTGCTGCCGATGATGAGCATAGGGCTCCGGTCGATCCAACTGTCGAAAATTCCCATGGAGCCGGCCAAGAGACCGACGACATTATGCAAGATGACCCCCATGGGCTTGCCGGAGGCCCTGGCGTAACCGCGGGCGATGCCCACGGCGGAATTCTCATGAATGCACAGAAGAAGACCTGGATCCTTATTCCCTATGTGGTTGACGAACGAGTCTTGCATTCCCCGGAAGGATGCACCGGGCATTACAGCAACGTATTCGATGTCCATTCGGTGCAGCATTGCAGCGACGACATCCGACCCCCACTCCGGCCCGTCTTTCGACGGGCCGGACTTGATGACGGACTCAAGCATTATAGTTTTTTGCACGTTAAAACCTATCTACATACCTAAAAAGCAATGACTAACTAAAGCTCGAGTTTGCCAGATCAACCTGGGTTTCCAGCGACACACGAAGGTCGAATGCCGACTGAGCCACCCACAGCTTGTCGATAAAGAACGGCACGATCAGTCCGGATTCTTCGGCGACGAGGCGCAAAGCCTCCTGAAAAAGGCTTTTTTGCTTCGCTTCATCCAGCGTAGCCAGGGCCCCGGCAACCAGATCATGCAACTTGGGGCTTTTGAACCGAGATTCGTTCACATGGGAGTCCTCGCCGTAGGTGATCGGAAGCCGGTCTGCTGCGTGGCGGGTTGTCCAGTAGGTCACATACATCGCCCCATGCAGCCAGACTTGATCCCAATAAGTCGAAGGCGGGTGCTGCTTGACGGTTACTCTAATTCCAGCCGGGGCAACGATGCCCGCAAAGGCAACGGCAAGATCAACCATTCCTCCGAACGATTCCGACGTTCCCAATTCGATATCGATACCGTTGGGATATCCGGCTTCCGCGAGCAGCCTTTTCGACAGTTCAATATCCTGCGAGTGATCTACGTCTGAAGGATATAAGGGATCCGTTGGAGGCACGGGAATGTCGTTGCTGACTTCGCCATAGCCTAGATAGGAAAGGTCTAGTAGCTTCTTGCGGTCTATAGCGCGCTTGATTGCCATTTGAACACGCGGATCATTGAACGGCTTCTGAGTCGAATCCATGGCAATGCACATCATTCGATCAGCGGTGAGCCGTGCCAGCTTTACCTTGCTGTTGCCCTCAATCGTCCGAGCGAGCGAAGGTTGTATCGCATCACACGCGTCGAAATCGCCGGCAACCACTGCCTGCAACTTAGTCGCCTGCTCCGGGATTACAGAAACGCGAATACGCTCAATCTTCGACGCTCCACCATAATACTCGTCATTCCTTACAGCTTCCCAGCCCTTGCCAGGCGAATAACTGACAAGCTTAAATGGACCGCATCCGATGGCTTTGCTCAGGTCCGTTGTCCGCGTTTCGAAGCCGGTCGGAACGATCGCTGACTGCCTCGTGCCGAAAGTAAGCGGAAGGAACGCGTCGGGTCGCAACAGGCCGATCGAGATCTCGTGATCGTTTTTCACCACGATACGCTTGGGATCAATCGAGGGCGCAAGCCGCGCAAAAAGATCTGAGCCGACATTTTTATCAATCAGGCGGCGGATCGTATACTCGACATCCGCAGCGGTGAACGGGCGGCCGTCATGCCACTTGACGTCCTTTCGAAGATAGAATGTCCATTCGGTCGCGTCGCTGTTGGGCTCCCAGCGCTCCGCAAGATGTGGCGTTAGCTTATATGTCGCATCATAACGAACCAGATGATCGTAAACCACGCCGACGACGACATGTGAATTGGTTATTTCAGACAGCGCTGGATCAAGCGTTTCTTTGACCTGGGCATCGCCAATGGCGAGTTTGATCTCTGTTTTGCCGGCAGCGTGCGCCTGAGAGATTAGTGAATCTACGATGCTCAAAGGCGCTAGAGCACCTAGCGCAAGCATCATAGCGTGGCGTCGACTGATGTTCCAGCCGACAGCTTCCTGCTGCTTCTTCATGACCAGTTCCCCTGTTTTAGGACGGCCGAAACGCCGCCAATATTAATCTACCAGATTAACATATCTCTGTCATCTAAAATAGCACCTAAAATCGTACATATTCTGTCGGGAAACGCGTTGGCCGCGCGGGGGCCACAAGCGTCAGATGACAAGCTCTGTCACAACATCGACAAGAGCGGGGCGTCCGCTACGAACGATATCCATTGCTTTTCTCAAAGTGCTCTCTAGATCCTCCAGCCGTTCTATCGGGCCGAACGCCTCCAACCCGTATGATCGCGCCATAGCAGCGAAATCGATTTTCGGATCGGTGAAAACATTGCCCAGCAACGCATTTGCTTCAGCGCGGCCTCGTCGGGTCGCAACGCGCTGTCCGTGGGCCAGCGTATTTTTGTAAGCTCGGTTGTTGTCCATGATAATCAGCATGGGAAGATTTTGATTTGCGATTGTCCATAAAGCCGACGGGCAGAAAAGAAGGTCACCGTCGGAGATAACTGCAACTGGGACACTGCCGTCGCTAAGTCCAATAGCGCCGCCTATCGCGGCTCCTGGCATATAGCCACAGCCCCCTCCGCCCTCGCCGCCCAGATGCGCGCGGTGCTTGGTCATGTCGATCAGCTTTTTGTCCCACCCGTACATTGACCCAGTAACCAGGGTCCAATCGAGTTCAGAGAGGACCGTTTTCATAGTTGCGGCCAGAGTCGACAGTGAGATGCCCGTCTGTGTAGACACATCCTGGCGCCATTGCGCCCTCGCCTGATCGACTACGCCCTCGATCTGCGCGCGCCGGCGCCCGGATTGCTCGGCGACATCAGGAAAGTGAACGATCTCTTGGAGGATGGCCTTCAAGGCAGGCGCAGCCGCGGAGGTGACCTGCTCGCTGGCGCGCGGGAGCTTTAGGTAGTCCTGCGACCAAGAACGGATGCGTAAGTGCGCCGGGCTTATCCAGATCACTTCCGTCTCGGGACGGATATGGGGGAGAACGCGGCCGTCGCGATCTTCGACGTCGATCGCCAAGATCAGATCAGCTTGCGGCACTACTTTTTCTTCCAGATAGCTGAAATTGAGCCGGTGATTGGTCGGGAAGTTGAACCTCGCTCCGCAGTCGACTACCGGACACTCCAGTAACTCAGAAAGCTCACGAATCGAGTTGAAACCTTCAAGTGTCTCGCCAGCGAAATCGGTAACGATTACAGGTAGCGTAGCGCTTGCAAGACGGCTCGCAACAGATTGCGCATGCTCCCGACTGAGGGCCGGCGACGTCGGTGCGTTGTTTAGCTTGCGCCAGTGGGTAGACGCCGAACTTCCGATTGGGGCGTCCTGAACGGAAGTGTCGAAGCACACGTAGACCGGACCTTGCGGGACGGCTACCGAGGTCTGCCACGCCCGCCAAAAGCTCTCCGGCACCGACTCAACGTCGAGGGGCTGATCATCCCATTTTGTGTATTCTCTGATTTGCGCACCCTGATCATGCGCTGAATGGATCCAGTCGATCCATGGTCTACGTTCCTCCTTCGAGAGCGGGCCGGTACCACCAAGCACGATCATCGGCACTCGGTCGCACCAGGCGTCGAAGATGGCCATGGTCCCGTTCTGTAGACCGACGATGTTATGCAGAATGACGGCCATCGGCTTGCCCGTCGCTTTCGCATAAGCGTGTGCGGCAGCAACCGCGACGCCCTCCTGGGGACACATGATTGCCCTGAATTCGGACCCGAAATGGGCGAGCGAGTCGGTGATCCCTTTTACACTGAACCCGGGATTGAAGGTAATTGTATCGATGCCCGCCTCAAGAAGAAGCGACATCACCAAATCCGACCCATATTCAACAGATGTTCCCGTCAATTTATTTCCCCTTTGACCGATACACGCATTGGCGAGAACGCATTCTCATTATCTCCACACTGCAGATCAGGAATAGCCCGCAATAGCTCTCGCGAGTATTCCTGCAATGGGGAATTGAACAGCTGTTCTGTCGGCTGCTGTTCAACATCTTTTCCCAAATGCATCACCATGCACTTGTCAGCGAGAGATCTGATAACAGCCAAGTTGTGACTGACAAAAACAATGGCGGTGCCGCTTTTGTCCGAGAGATCTCTCAGAAGCTGCAAGACGTGGGCCTGAACCGATACGTCCAGGGCAGACGTGATTTCATCGCACAAGACGACCTTGGGCTTCGGTGCGAAGGCCCTAGCGATTGCAACACGTTGCTTCTGCCCACCGGAAAGCTCCGAGGGGTATCGATCCAGGATGCTAGTTGGGAGGGAGACCGATCGCATTGTCTCCACCACGATGTCATGCTGGTCAGATCGGCTGATCTTGCCTTCTCGGGCGAGGACCAGCGGACGCCGGATTAAGTCAAAAATGGTGTGCCTTGGGTTCAACGAAGTATCAGGATTCTGAAAGATGACCTGAATGCCGAACTTGGCAATCTTCGAACGCTTGCGGGCGGAGGCCGCAAGAACCTCTCCATCAAACTCGATCGAGCCGGAAAAAGGTTGAAGACCTGCGATTGCCCGCAGCAGTGTCGATTTTCCGCTCCCGCTCTCTCCAACGATGCCAATGATTTCCTTTGGCCGTAGCGTAAGCGAGACGTTGTTTACTGCTGGTTCTTTTTTGAAGAGATAATGGCACGAAATGTTACTCACCTTCAGGACCGGTGCAAGTGCGCTCAGGCCTGTTGCGCGTCCAGTATCGATCCGCGCCCTAGCCTGCTGGCCTTTCAGCGGGAACAGGCATTTAACAACGCCGCCGTCATTGCGCAAAAGATCGGGAATGTCTGTCTGTTCGCAAGCCTCGCGTTTGTAGGCGCAGCGATCAGAGAATGAGCACCGACCCAGTACAACGCTGGGGGGTGTCTGACCTGAGATCCCTTCGATCTTTGCGGGTATGCGAACGCTTGGAACTGCTCGGATCAAAGCGCTCGTATATGGGTGTTGCGGACGGTCAACGATCGCTGCAGTCGGACCATATTCAACCACACGCCCGTTGTACATTACCGCCAACTCGTCAGAGCATTCGCGCAGCAAAGCTAAATCATGGCTGACGTAGAGAGTGGCGACGTTATTCTCCGAGACCAACTCTCGGATGAGCGCCGAAATCCGAGCCTGGGTCGTAACATCCAGACCCGACGTTGGCTCATCAAGGAGCAGCAGGCGTGGTTTGCAGGCCATGGCCATCGCAATGCAGATGCGCTGGAGTTGTCCGCCGCTGAATTCATAAGAATAGCGACCAACAGCGCTCTCGGGATCTGGGATAGCAACAGATCTCAACAACTCAATGCATCGAGCGACAGCGTCGGCCTGGGAGATCGCGAAGTGCCGCCGGATCGTTTGAATGAATTGGTGACCGATGGTTGTAGCCGGGCTGAGGGCGCCATATGAGTCTTGGGAGACGTAAGCGATCTCCTTGCCCCAGATACCGCGCAGATCCTCTCGAGGCAGCACGAGAAGGTCGCGATCGCCCAGGAGTGCCTCTCCAGACGTGATTGCCACGTTGCTGCTTTTATAACCTATAGCAGCGAGTGCAGTGGTTGATTTGCCCGAACCTGATTCTCCAGCGAGACCAAGAACTTGACCCGCAAATAGCTTCAGGTCGACCTTCTCGACGACGTGGTTCAGTGTCCCCGACGATTGCCGGTAGGCAACAGACAAATTTCGGACGTCAAGGACCGCTGTCAAATCACTACTCTTCCGTTTTCGGAGGCTCCGACGACGCTCGCCAGTGCATCCGCGACAAGGTTGAACCCGACCGAGAGGATGGCGATAGCCAAACTGGGGGCCAAGGTTGCCCATGGATTGATGGAGATGAACCCTCTGGATTCGGCGACCATCAATCCCCAATCAGAGCTCGGCGGTTGAGCGCCGAGGCCCAGAAAACTCAGGGTAGCCACGAACAGAATTGAATAGGTAAGTCTGAGAGCGTACTCTGCTGAGGCAAGACCCATAACATTTGGGAAGACCTCACGAAGTAGAATCGCGAGAGTAGATTCGCCGCGCGCCTCGGCCGCCGCAACGTAGTCGTTCGTAATGATGCCCTGTGTGGCTCCGCGTATCACTCGGCCAATGCGAGGGATATAGACAATCGTCACCACAGCCACGAGGACCATTGGCGAAGTTCCCAGGGCACTAATTATAACAAGTGCTAGCAGCAGGGGCGGAACAGCGAGAAACAGATCAAATGTGCGAGTTATGAGCAGATCTGTTTTGCCCCCTTTGTAGGCGCCGTAGGTGCCGACACCGCCTCCAATGCAAAACGCCAGGGTGACGGCAACCAAAGGCACGAGCACAACTGTCCCGCCGCCGAAGAGGAGCCGGCTCAGGATATCCCGACCTAACTGATCAGTCCCAAAGAGATGAGCCAACGACGCGCGCTCAAGCGGCGCACCGACGCCGAGTTCGCTGTACGAATAGGGAGCGAACAGCGGGCCAAGCAGAATAACCAGGAAGATCAATGTGAGCGATGCTATTCCAACACGCCCCTGCACCGTGTGGAGCAGCGCGTGTTTGAAAATGGAAGACGGCTTGGCTGGTGCGTCCAGGGAACCCGTGACAGCGCCGCCCACTATAATCGTGCTCATGCACTACCCTTCCGCCTGCGCAGTTTCGGATTGAAATAGATCACCAGAAGATCGCAAACGAAGCTGATGGCGAGGAAAAGCGTGCCCATGACGACTGCTATCGCCTGCACCACGTTGGTGTCGCCGGAAGCCACAGCCTGGACGAGCAGCCGCCCAATGCCAGGAAATGCGAACACATTCTCGATGACGACTACCCCGCTAAGCAGATAGACGACATTGATGCCCACGGCGTTGACGAAGGGCACAGCCGCGCTGCGCATCGCATAGTCCCACAAGACAATGCTGCGACTCATGCCGCGCAGGATTGCGGCCTTGATAAAAGGCGCGCGTAGAGCTTCGGCAGCGGATGCGCGCGCGATACGACTCATATGCGGCACCATCACAACGACCAAGGTCAAAGTCGGCAAAACATAGGCTTGGATACGCTCCAGAACAGTCCCGTGGTCTGCGAGCGTGCTGTCGACCGGCACCAGGCCTAGGCACAGAGCAAATACGAACATCAATATAATGGCCACGACGAATTCTGGGATGCCGGCCAGGATCACTGTCAGGGAGAGAAGACCCACGTCCGTGGCAGTACCCCATTTCTTAGCCATCAAGAGCCCCAGCCAAACGGATATGGGCAGGGCGAGAGCGAGTGCGACAACTGAAAGCGCAAGGGTGTTGCTGATCCAAGGGATGACAACCTCGCTCACCGGCCGGTTGTTCACCGCGGACATTCCCCAGTCGAGGCGGACGAAGTGCCAGAGCCACGTCAGGAACCTGAATACCAATGGCTGGTCAAGCCCGTTCTGGATGATGAAATTGTTGATTGCGTCGGTGCTCGCTTCGCGGCCCAGCGCATTCATTGCCACTGCTTCAGGCGAACGAATACTGGTCGCGGCAAATGTCACGATACTGATTATAAGTAGCGCAAGCAAAGCCGAACCGACCTGCTTCAATGTTTCGCTTAATGCTCGCATCTGCATCCTCTGTCCGGTAGTCCCGATTGCCCAGAGCGGAACGTCAATGCTTTGGCGCAAGACGACTCAGAAGAGACACAAACTTAGTGGGCTTCTTCTGTGAATCGTCCGATTTCTCTTTAGCCGTCACCGCCGCCTGTACGAGCTTGCCCCCGAGATAGCGGAAAGGTTCGGGTGGAAATTTCTCAGCCGGCCGGTCTACAAGGCCGCATTCCGACCACTCGTTCTTTAGCTCCAAGGCCATCGAAGATAGGATGCGTCCGCCAATATGGGACAATGCGACTCCATAGCCGCTCCAGCCAACGCCATAGGATACATTCTTGTACTTCCCAAAGCGGCCGAAGAAGGGAAGCCCCGTCGGCGTCATGTCTATCGGCGCGGTCCAATTGTGAGAGATCTTTACGTCAGCCAACATCGGGAATATTTTTTGGAAGGCTTCCGCGGTTTCACGAGAATGTTTTGGGGACGAGTCGTAGCGGTCGCCGAACCAACCTCCGAATGCAAGTCCTCCCCCGCCGCGACCGAAGTAAATTCGGCCGTCCGGGGTAGTGCGATAAACCTGGATGCGCTGGCGCGCGTTAATAACGCCGGTGCCGTTAGTCCATCCCAACTGAGCCAACCTTTGCGGAATCGGGCTGGTAGCAAGCAGGTCAGCCGCAATAACTACGATTCTTCCCTTGACTGCGGGGTGGTTTGCTGACCAGGCATTGTTGGCCAACACAACCTGGGGTGCCGAGATCGTGCCGTTTTTCGTGACGACCACAGCCGGGTTAGCGTCTCTGATCTCGAGCATGGGCGAATTTTCATATACCCTCACTCCCAATTCGATTGCCCGTCTACGGAGTCCGCGAACCAGATAACCGGGGTGAAGAGTAGCTGCGTTCGGATCATAGACGCCAGAAAGGTGGGTATTGGTCCCGATCCGCTCCTGAATCTCTTTCGCGCCTAAGAGTGTAAACCTCTGCTTGCCGAGCTCTTCAAGCTTGCGGACCGTTGCCTCCCAACGTCCTACATGTGCTGGCGTGGACGCAGCCCACATCCAGCCATCTTTCCGCGGTTGTGCCTCCGGGCAATGCGTTTCACAGAAACTTATGACCTGCGCCACCGCATCTTCGCTCGCTATGCAAAGCTTTAACGCCTCCTCCCGACCAAGGACCTCTTCCAGCGTTAAGATCTTGAGCCACCATGGCATGGCAAACCCGGCATTGCGCCCCGAGGCGCCGGAGCCGCACGTCTTGCGCTCCACAAGCGCTACGTCGAGCGACGGTTGAAGCCGCTTCAGCTCTAAAGCTGTCCACAAGCCGACATAACCGCCGCCTACGATTACAACGTCAGCTTTATGATTGCCGCTAAGAGGGGCATTGCCAGGAAAATCGTCGCCAAAAGCTTGGTCAAGCCAAAGCGGGCGGCGCTTTCCCAGATCGATAACACTAGGGGCGCGCAGCGTCAATGGTGTTACAGCTTGACCGTTTGGACTTGCCATTTGTACTAACTTTCCAATCTTATCGAACTGACGATCACAGTAGTAGTAACTGTCGGGCGCCTATCTAACTCAACTTCATCTTTCGCCTGCAGAGGCGACATCTGGGCTCGCTCGATCCAGCCGGGAGAGGACTCAAGTCGCCCCTTCAAACATCAAGCGAAGAAGCCTTCATGGTCTCAACCTCTCCGCTCGTCGTATGCCAAGGTGCAATATCTACCTACCGTCTCGCCGCATGCTCATCCCTTCCGACGAGATAATTAACATACAATATTAATATGAATTTCGTAGCTGTCAAGCATTTACTCGCGTCAATTCACTTTGCCCCGACTGCCGCAGTCGCTTCCAATTCCAACCGGATAGCGGGGTCTGCAAGGGTGGTGATAAGGAGAGTTGACGCAAAAGCCCGGCGTTCCGGGTACTTGTCTACTTTACTCCTTAGAAAGGCCTCCCGCCGGCCCACGTAAGGTTCTCGCTCAGAGGCGTTGGTGATATATTGGTTCAGCCGAACCAGATTATCGAACGAGCTTCCAGCCCTTTCGAGTTCCGAGATTAGACGGGCGAAGGCGAGTTCCGTCTGCTCTTCGAGTCCGGGAACTGGATTGCCATCGTCGTCGACGTGCCCGACGATGCCTGAGAGAAAAACGAAGCCGCCAGATACGCACCCGCTGCTCCAAGGCATCGTATCGCGGCCTATGCGGAACGGTCCAAGCCCTTTGGGCAAAATACCAACTTCAGTCACGATCTATCCTCCGATACGAACGTTGAGCGCCTTGAGCTGCGCATAGCTAAACAGCTCCTCCAATCCATCCTCGTGTCCGATGCCGGAGTTTTTGTAGCCGCCGAACGGAACGCCTTCGAATTGCGAGGAGGAATCGTTGATCCACACGTAACCGGCCTGTAATGCGTGCGCGAGCCGATGAGCGGTCCCGATATCGCGACTCCAGACGGAACCCGTGAGCCCGAAGGTGACGGAGTTGGCGATCTGGACTGCCTCATCGAGGGTGTCGTAACCTATTATCGATAGAACTGGTCCAAAGACCTCTTCGCGCGCCAGGCGACTTTCGGGACGAACGTTGGTGAAAACGGTCGGCTTGTGATAGAGGCCAGGCCCGCAGCCCGTGTGAGGCTCACCACCGGTCACGAGTTCGGCGCCCTCGCTTTTGGCGATGTCCACGTACATCCGTGTTTTCTCGAACTGCGCCTGAGAGGCGAGCGTTCCCATCCTGGTGGTGGGCTCAAATGGATCCCCGATCACAATAGATTCAACCTCCGCCTTAACCAGAGAGGCGAACCGCTCCTGCTCGGAACGGGGCACGATTGCACGGGTCGTCGACATGCAGGACTGGCTCTGCCAGCCCACGAAATTCATTCCTTTTACGACGCCGACTGCAGCGGCTTCGAAGTCGGCGTCAGGAGCAACGATCAGTGCATTCTTGCCGCCAAGTTCCAACGTGATATTCTTTACTGCAACAGCGGCGGCGTCGCGCTGAATGGCCATCCCGACTTGTGAGCTGCCGATGAAGCCAATTCTCTTGACTGCCGGATGTCGGACAATCGCTTGCGGACACTCCGCCCCCTTCCCGACGATCACATTGAGCAATCCCGGCGGAAGATGTTCTGCAAACAATTCGCCCATACGCAAAGCCGAAAGAGCGGCGTTCTCAGAAGGCTTCATGATAAGGGCGTTGCCCGCGACCAGAGGCGCGCCGATCTTTTGACCCGCGAACAACACTGGATGATTGAACGCGTTGATGCGTGCGACCACACCGTAGGGCTCATACCGGGAATAGCAAAGGTGCGTATCCGCGACCGGGTAAGTCCGTCCAGTCAGGCTCAGGCCGAAATTCGCCATCATCTCTAGCGTGTCGGCTGCGGCATCCACGTCCGCAAGCATAAAGGAATACACGTTTCCGACATCAATGGCGTCGAGCGCAGCGAGCTCCTTGCGGTGCTCCCGGAGTACCGTCGCAAGCTTCCTTACAATGGAAGAGCGCTCCTTGACGGGCATGCGGCCCCAATCAACCTGAGCTTTGGCCGCGCTCGCAACCGCAGCTTCGACATCGCGCTCACGCGCATCGGGCAGTTGGCATATCATGGCGCCGGTGACGGGACTGAAGTTCTCAAACTCCTGCCCTTCCAACGCGCCAGTGATCTTACCGTCTATCACCAACCCCCACTTTCGTGCACCGACCATCGATGTGGTTGACGACAGCGTTGGTTCTGACGCTTCAAAAGCTGCGGAATCGCGAACCATCTGAATGAAATCTCCTCCAAAACACCAACTGTTATATCCATAACTAACATATCATTTTGATGTTTTGTCAACTAGCAATTTCCCTGGCTGATGCCGCTCGTTGAAACAGGTGAAGCGCTTAACCTCTGCGTCACGTCTGGCACCGCGTCATGACATTGCGACCGACTTGCACACCACGTGACATGAGATGGCATCGAGCTTTGGAAGGGCACAGTGTGATCATAATCGGACTGCGCTGGGACATTCACGAGCCCACAACGGGGCTTTGGCTCAACACTATGCCTGGGAGGCATCAGTTCATCAGATCAAGCCAATCGGGCAGATCCCCAGCGTGACAGATCGAAGAAACCAATGCCGATGCTATCAATGCAGGAGATCTGACCGCATAAAGGGGGCGGAACCTCCCCCCTTCGACGCCAAGCTCGTTGTCACTAAATTCCACTGACGCAACTGCTTGCCGCAGCCCTCGCCGCCGCTGACGGTGCGTCTGCCCGATTCCCTCTTGACCAGGACTTCAATACCTTTCTAATTTGGAGAATGTTTAACATTAATTCAGAAGCTTTACGAAAGCTCTGGGAATGGGGAGTTGGATACAGGGCGCATTGTTGCGTTGTCCGTTGTTGCCACAGCAGAAAGCCACGCACCGGATACCGTTGAATAGCTGCCAGAAAACTTTCCAGATTTGATATCAAGATACCTTTCAGGTACCAGTTCCTAGAACCTGACTCGCTCTGGTCTGCCGTCGTTGGCGCTTGGGCAAGAAGGTTCGGGGTGGTTTATCCGGAGGACATGAGTGCCAGAGATCAAGCAGAAGTTGGCTACAACCGGGGTTGCGGCAAAGACGAAGACCGTTGCCAGCATCAAGCAGACTGAATTTTCTGCGCCGTTGACAGTCTCCAATCCCACTTTACTCGTTGACGGCAGCGACGACAGCTTCCGTCATGTCGTATACCTGTTTGCCGAAGTTCTCGGAAAATTGACTGTTTGCCGAGAGGCGTTCGGTCGGCAGATCGGGCTGACCGGTTCCCAGTTTGCCGTCTTGTTCGGAGTGGCCTATCGACAAGGTGAGCAGGGCGTCACCATAAAGCGGCTGGCGCAGTATGTTCATCTGGCACCAACGCACGTGACGACCGAGGTGGGCCGCTTGATTCGCGGTGGCCTGCTCGTGAAGCGCTCGTCGGATGACGACAGGCGCAGCGTGCTTGTCAGTCTGACCGCGGAAGGCGAAAAGACGGTTAAATCTGTCGCACCTTTCGTCACCAAAGTTAACGACGTTCTGTTTGAAGGAATGACGGCGGCCGATCTTGCTTCGGCCGAATCGCTCTTCACTCGTCTTTCTCGCAACAGCGAGTTGGCGCTGGCGCAACTCAAGGTCGCGGAGCGGGAAAACCCGATCGACTGAGCAGCCATCCGCCAGCGGTCAGACGTCGCTGAAGGCGCTTGTCCGGCTCGCCACCACATCCTCGTAGGCGAGATCCTGCGAAGCCAGATTCATGTGCCGTGCGAACCTGCTCATTCCCGCGACGGTCTTGCGGGAGATGCGGTGATCGTAGAATGGCAGATCGCGCTTGATCAGCGTTGTAATGAGGCCGGCTTCGTTTGCCGGGAACAGCGCTGCGCCGACCTGGGCCGCCACATCCGGATTTTTATGCAGATGGGCGTGGGTATCGACGATCGCCTGCACGATCGCCTGTGCGCGTTTCGGGTCTTCCGCGACGAACTCGTCGCGAACCGCGATCGAGGCGAAAGTATAATCGAAGGCCTCGGAAGGACCGTCACCCCGCCTCACGTCAAGAATGACCTTGCCGATGCCCCTGGTTGTAGCGATCTCGGCTGCCATGCCATTAGCCCAGAATCCGTCGATCAGGCGAGCCTCGAGCGCCTTGGCGGCATTGAGACCGAAGTTGACGGTTTGGCCGGGCTGCGATGGAACCGGAGCGATCGTTACCCCGTCGCGTTCGATGTCGATACCCGCTTCAGCGAGCAACCCACGCAATCCGGTTTCCACCCACGGCGCCGCGCCGATCCTTTTGCCTTTCAATACCGAAAGGTCGCCGCGTTGCGCGGCATAGTCGGCGTGCATGACCAGGAACCAGTACATGCCTTGCGCTTGCGCGCAGAGGAGTTTCACCCCCTTGAAGTTCGGAAAGGCGGCCAGCGCCGAATGTGCGGATCCGGCGACTATGTCGATCTCACCGTCCCGCAGCGCCTTGTAGGAACGGTCTACTGGGAACATCAGGTCCAGGGAAACATCCAACCCGTTATCGCGGAAATGGCCAAGCTCTATCGCGGCTTCCGCCGGAAAGTAGGAGTTCGACACCATGTCGGGCACGGCAAGCTTAAGCATGGCAAACTCCTTATTGGAACCAGTGCGTTTCAAGCAGGAGACAGCCGCCATCCGACTTGAAGGGGCCGTGATAGACGCCGGGCGGCCGAACTGCGTAAGTATAGCCCTCGAATTTCTCCCCCCCCTTCCCGTCCGTGTCGTTACCGACAATGAGATCCCCTGAAACGAGGAAGACTTCCTCCCAGTAAATGTGGACGAATGGCGAGGTCGTATAGACGCCCGGGTCGAAACGCAGCAGCCGGGTCCGATTACCCTTGCGCGCCACCTCGTCAAGTCCGCCGGAGAGAATCTTCTGCTTGATGCCCGATGGGTAGCCATCCGGGGTGTGCCAACCCTCTTCAAGGTCGACGATGGCAAATTCCTCGTGAAGCTTTTCTGTCATCTCATCCTCGCACAGGCAGCGTGATTACGTCGTAGGCAGCGGTGATTGTCTCACCGGTTAATGGATCGCGCATCTCCATCTCGAACCGCTGGGACGGCTGCAAGCCGCCACGAACAGGGAGCGTGCCGCAGAACATGGCAGACCCTTCGCTCAGACCCTTACCGCCGAACCCAAGCACCACCAGTTCCCCAGGTGGGCGCATGGTGCTAAGCGTACCCTCCTGGTAGAGACGCCGTTCGCCGTCGACATTGATATGCGAGCGGATTTCGATGTCATCCCATCTGTCTTTGATGTCCGCGAAGCGCCAGAGTGTCGAACTTACTGGTTTCGCGCAAAGTTGCTTCGAGAGCGTCACGCCGATTGTTTCTGCCTTGCGGTCGGTATGATCGGAACCGACGCCTACCCAAAGCTGGCCACCGAGTGTGACCAGCACCGGCTCCACCTCCCCGCTCGAGGCATCACCCATCACTTCGATCGAGTGACTGACGGTCAAGAGCGAGGCAGAAACCCGGTAGAAAATCGGCGTGGAGGTGGGCCTGGCAACGCCGATCGCCTCTAGTTCGTGGATGTGTTTTTCGACGGCATCACGGTTTCTGCCAGTCCATCCGGCGATCGTCAGATCTTTGACATCCCTCGGATCGAGCGTTCTCGTTTGGATCAAGTGACCCCCTCCTTCTGTTTCAACGCGGTCATTATTCGCCCAGACATGCCTCGACCGATCGGGCCATGGCCAGCAGTCGCCTGTCCCGGCCAGATTGCCCGATCATCATGAGAGCAGCGCCAGGCAGGCCTTCGACAGGCAACGAAATGGCGGGCAGATCGAAGAAATTCGCGATCGCCGTGTTGCGCAACAGGAGTGCATTGCGCTCCGTGAAACCTGCCGCACTTGCTACTTGCTCCAGCGTCGGTGCCACGATCGGAACAGTTGGCATGACGAGCACATCGCAGTCGGCCGCGCTCCGGCCGACTGAAGCGGCAAGCGCGCCACGTCCACGGATCATATCGATGTAATCGGCGGCGCCGATCGTCTTGCCGCGTTCGATCCGCACCAATATGTTCGGATCTATGCGGGAAGCCTGGCTCAGCCTGTGGCGGTGCAACGCGAAGGCTTCGGCGGTTGCAATTCCGCCCTTGGCATTGACCTCGCGCATGCCGTCGAGTTCAGTCAGTATGACATCTGTCACGCGACAACCAGCGGCCGCCAACGCCTGCAAGGCGCGATCGAACGACTCGGCAATCGCCGCATCTATGCCCTCGAAGGGCAAACCTTGGACGACGCCGACGCGCAGCCCCGCCAGCGGCACCGCAGCCTGGTCGTCTTCGACGCCGGCCAGAACCGCGTCCGCCGAAGCGCATGCGTCGACCGTGCGGGCGATCGGACCCACACAGTCCAGACTTTCCGACAAAGGAAAAGCACCTCCGGTGGAAATCCGGTTGCTGGTCGGCTTGAAGCCGACCAGGCGGCATAGGGCGGCCGGTATCCGTGTCGAGCCTCCGGTATCAGTGCCAATCCCGATCTCGCAGAAATCGCGGGCTACCGCCACGGCGGCGCCTGACGATGAGCCCCCCGGGACCCGGCTGGTGTCGAGTGGATTGCGTGGCGTTCCCAGATGCGGATTGGTGCCGACGCCCGAGAATGCGAACTCGCTCATATTCGTCTTCGCGACGATGATCACGCCCGCTGCCCGCATTCGGTTCACAGCAACCGCATCACGGGTCGCAACCTTGCCTTCGCCGGCGAGAACCACAGAACCTGCGCGGGTCACCTCGCCGGCGACATCAAAAAGATCCTTGATTGTGACGATCGCCCCGTCGAGCGGCCCGAGACTGATACCAGCCTTTGCACGCGCATCCGCTGCCGTTGCCGCGGCGCGCGCAGCCTCAAAGTACACGGTGGGGCAAGCCACCATGCCGTCTAGATTTGGGTCCCCGATGGCGGCAATCGCCCGGTCTAGCCGCTCGACCGCAGCGCACTTCCGATCCATTGGAGACCTCGATATCTCTAAATTTTACATAGGAACATACATACCTAATGAACATAATCCTGTTGCCGGCAGTCTGTCTAGCTTTTTCCGGCGGCGACAATCTAACCGTCGGTCCTAGGCTCAGATAAAGAAGGCACGCTGGCAGGATTTGGCCGACACGCATTAGGCAGATAATCAAGGCCGTCGGCGCCAACCTTTGGTACCTGCTGCCCTATTCCCGGTGATGCGCTGGCGATCCGACAGTCTGGCACGGCTGAGACATAACCGACCACACGTCACGTCGCTCGGACTGAAGCTCGAGGCCGTTCGAGTGGGAATACCACAGATTGACGATGGCAAAGTGCGCGCATACGTCGAGCTACACATCGAGGAGGGACCAATCTTAATCAAAGGAAGGAACTCTCGAGTGCGCTCGTTACAGGCATTCGGGGAAGCGTCCGCTATCGGAACCCACACATCCTAGGCGAATATGCACATGGAGCCTTTCCTCCTGAAATGCCTCCGCCTCCTGTCGCTCGGAACAGAGTTCCGCTGGGTCGCGGTGTCACTTCTAACGTACGAAAGAATAGCGAAACCGGTCGCCGTCCGCCTCGATTCGTCCGACCGTCGGATTTGGGAAATGGATCGGCAGAACCAAGGTGCCGGTTCCGGCAACCGATGCCAGGAAGTTTCGGCGCGAGCGGATGCCAGCCTTTGGGTCCCAGTCGAAGTTTGTCGACCATTCCGGTTCGCGGCATTGCAGGGCGTGGTGGAACAGGTCGCCGGTGACTACGGCACTTTGGCCCCTCGAGCGGATATTGACGCAGCAATGGCAAGGAGAATGGCCGGGTGTCAGCGTCAGAGACACGGTATTGTCGAGCTCATAGTTTTCGTCCACCAGAAGTGCCTGCCCCGCCTCAACGATCGGCTCACAGTTGAAACGCCAGACGTTGTCGAGCGTATTGTCGCCTTGCCGGGTCTCAGCTTCCCTGGCGGCGTACTCGCCCTTGTGGAAGACGTATTTGGCATTCGGAAACGTCGGTACCCAGCGCCCGTCCTTGAGGACGGTGTTCCAGCCGCAGTGATCGATGTCGAGATGAGTGCAAAAAACGTAGTCGATGTCCTCGAAGCGCAGGCCCGCGGCACGGAACCCGTCCAGCCAGGGCTGTTTCGGAAAGTCCATTGGAGCCGAGTAGCCCTTGTGGTCGCCGGTGCAGGTGTCCACCAAAATGGTGTGCTTCGGCGTGCGCACGACGAAGCTCTGATACGTGATAACCATTCGGCCAGATGCCTTGTCGAAAACGACCGGGTCTAGTTCGGCGATGTGACGCCGCCCGATCTCCGGATCATAAGCTGGGAACATGTCCTCGGGTCGGCGCCAAGGGCCGTCCCGTTCTATTATGCTGGTAATTGTTACGTCCCCTATTCGAAGCGTCTGCATGCTACCTTCCTCCGAGATATGGCCTTTTGTCCGTTGCCCCGAATGTCACCGTGTCGCCGGGTGCTACCCTCAGGAACTCCGGCTCGAAGTGCTGAGCCCGCCCGGTGGTTCCCTTGTTCAGCATCTGCACTTGATGCTTGCCCGACATGTCGCCACCACATGC
This sequence comes from Mesorhizobium sp. M8A.F.Ca.ET.181.01.1.1, assembly GCF_004792025.1. Lineage (NCBI taxonomy): Bacteria > Pseudomonadati > Pseudomonadota > Alphaproteobacteria > Hyphomicrobiales > Phyllobacteriaceae > Mesorhizobium > Mesorhizobium sp. M8A.F.Ca.ET.181.01.1.1. The sequence continues at coordinate 95,073 of NZ_SRTV01000010.1, forward strand.
GGCTGCCACGGTGAGATCGAAAGTGCTCTGTTCATCGGATCTGTCCCTCAGTCTTTCTTGAGCCAGCCCTATCGGTTCCAGAGGACCGACAGCGTGCTTCGCGGGGCGCTCTCTGCGCTGGCACAACCTCGTTTCACATCGCTTGACGTTGCGTTGGCGCAAAGAACCAACGAGCTTCGATCCGCTACTCGGGATCTTCCAGGAAAGCAGCGCGCGTATGGCAGCTCCGCATACAGACAATAGGCCGGGTGATTGGCGCGGAGAGCGTTGTGCGACGCTGGCCGGCCCATATCCGGGTGTTCATTCACCACGAGATGCGACGCTACCGATGCTGGTCCTGGCCCGTAGAGAGGGCATTCCGCAATGCGTTATCTGCAAAAATGAATTTATCCACCTCAGCCGGCGTACGACATCCAAGATAGGCCAAAGTTTTTTCAAACTCGTCAGCCAAGAGCCTGAAGACTTTTGCGACGCCGGGCTGCCCAGCAACGGCAGCGCCGTAAAGCGGAGCGCGACCAATAAGAACCATAGCCGCGCCAAGGCCCAAAGCCTTTGCAATATCACTTCCACGCCGCACTCCGCCGTCAACAAGTATAGGTATACGCTTGCCCACTTCAGCAGCGATTTCCGGCAGCATCTCGACTGAGGAGACGGCTGAATCGAGAGCTCGCCCTCCATGATTGGAGACCACAATCGCGTCGGCGCCACAGGCAATCGCTTTTTGAGCGTCCTTGCGACTGAGAACGCTTTTAACAATTAGTCTTCCCGGCCATACATCTCTAATTTTAGCAATCTCATCCCAGGTCATCGCCTCATGTCGGTCTGGTATCGCTGCATTGCCTAAAATTGATTGATACCGTTGCGGATGATTGGCGTGATACCAAATTCCTTTCTTTGCTAATTGCTGTGCCGCAACGCCCAACAACCAGCGCGGCCGGCGAACAGCATCAATGCTGGTGCGGGTGCTCAATCGGAACGGTATTGAGAATTTGTTTCGTTCATTATGTTCTCTCGATCGCCCCAGCGCCTGATCGATAGTGACCACCAATGCCTCGAATCCGAGGTCACGCGCGCGCGCGATCATCTCGTAACAATAGTGTGTCTCCCTCCACATATATATTTGAAACCAAAGTCGGCCGCCGGCTTCTCTCGCGACGGTCTCCATACTGGCATCAGACGTCGACGCGAGCGTGAACGGAATCCCAGCCTCTGCCGCAGCTTTCGCAATAGCAACCTCGCCGCTGTACCAACAAAAACCTCCCATACCGGTTGGAGCAGTGGCGAGGGGTAGCGAAAGTGGCATCCCAAACAACTGGGTGCTCATATCGCGCTTGGAGAGGTCGACCAGAAACCTAGTCTGCAGCTTGATCTTTCTGAAAGATTCGATGTTGTCGTTAAGCGCAACCCCGTCTTCGGACCCTAAGTCAATGAATTCAAACAGAAATCTTGGCAATCGGCGCTTCGCGGCTAGCCTGAAATCCGAAACGGAGAGGCATTCCGTCAAACGCATATCGGTTTCCTCTCACCCTTATGCACCCTTATGGCAACTTCGAGCATAACAATAATGCCCCCCCGCAAGGGCAGCCGACATTGGCTAATTACCTACTTAACTATGCTATTTCGCAACATGTCAACGGCAGATAAATACCAGCCAATAGGTGGAGCAGACCAGGCCACGTGTGACGCCAGCATGTGACCGGGGGAGTGCGGTGCTGAGGTCGTCGGCACCGCTGCTATGGACGGAGCCCCGCGACGATGAAGACAGCGCCGATGCCGAATATAGCGTCGGCGGATCGGAGTGTTCGACAGTTGGATCGACAGGTCTCCGATGCTGCTTATCCGTAGCACGAGTCCTGTCGATGCAACCAAACGGCGGCCGCGGATCGATGGAATGCACACCGCTATTGCACATTAGGACGATAGAAAGCTATCATAATGCATATGAAATTTAGCTTCATAAATAAGCTTTTTTGGGAGGGCACTAGGTGCGCCAGTCGGAGTTGCAAGCGGGGATCGTTTCCGAGCCGAGCCCCGAGTGGGGAAGCGATGTCGCCGCTGCCATGCTGCGACATCTCGGGATTGAGTATGTGACCATGAACCCGGGGGCCAGCTATCGGGGGTTGCACGACAGCCTTGTCAATTTCCTCGGTGATGAGCGGCCGAAAATGTTGCTTTGCCTGCATGAGGATCATGTAATCTCAATCGCTCACGGCTACGCGAAAGTGCGCGATAGGCCTATGGGGGCTATTCTCCATAGCAACGTCGGCCTGATGCACGGTCTCATGGGCATTTTCAACGCCTATTGCGACCGCATGCCCATGATCGTCGTGGGCGCTACCGGCCCCATTGAACCCGAGAAACGGCGACCCTGGATCGACTGGATCCATACGGCGAAGGATCAGGGAGCACTCCTACGGGATTATGTGAAATGGGACGACGAGCCGCGGTCTACGCACGGCACAATCGAGGCATTTCTCCGTGGCATGCAGTTAACGCAGACTGAACCAAAAGCGCCGGTCTACATCTGCCTCGATGCGGGTATGCAGGAAAGCCGTCTGACAAAGCAGGTGGAGCTTCCTCCGGCGCGTTACGGTACGGCGCCAGCTGCCGTTGCGGATGCGGCTACGGTGAGCAGGATCGCGAATCTTCTGAACGCCGCGACACACCCCCTCTTCCTTATCGGACGTGGATCGCGATCTCAAGCGGACTGGGACCGCCGTGTCGAACTCGCCGAATTCTTTGGCGCAACGGTGGTGACGTCGGTTCTCGAGCGTGCTGTTTTCCCGACATCGCATCCGCTTCATGTTTTGCCGCCAATCTCCATTTTGGGTGGAAATTTCAAGGATGAGGTTGCGGCCGCGGATGTGATCTTGAGCTTGGACTGGCCGGACCTCAACGGCCTGTTGCGCGGCGTAAGTTCTGAAACCCACAAGATACAGGCGACGATCATTAACGTATCACTGGATAGCCATCTACATCGGGGCTGGAGCATGGATTATTTCGGGCTTCCCCCAGTCGATGCGCCGGTGCTGGCAAACTCTGACAGATTTGTCGAGCAACTGCTCGACGCCACGCGCTCCCTGACCCGAGGAAGCTCCGTCAGTTATCCCGCGTCCACGTCGCCATCAGGGGACTACTCCCCCGGCCCGGGAATACATCCCCACGATATCGAAGTTGCCCTGCAACGTGCTCGAGGTGATCGCGAATTGACGCTGGCCCACTCAAATCTGAGCTGGGTTGGAGACGTTTTCGATCTTCGTGGGCCGCTGGATTTTCTTGGTCACGACGGAGGCGGCGGCCTGGCTGCAGGCCCCGGCCTGACGGTTGGAGCCGCGCTCGCGTTGAAAGATACGAGCAGACTGGTTGTGGGCGTCCTGGGCGATGGCGATTTTCTCCAAGGTGTTACGGCTCTTTGGACCGCTGCACATTATCAGCTGCCGGCGCTCTTTATCGTCAGCAACAATCGATCGAATTTCAATGATGAGCTGCACCAGGAGGCGGTTGCGAAGGTTAGGTCACGTGAAACCGCAAACCGCTGGATTGGTCAGCGCATCGATGATCCTGCCGTTGACCTCAGTGCAATGGCGCGCAGCCAAGGTGTGCAGGCAGAAGGCCCAGTTGAAACCATCGAAGATCTCGAGAGTGCGATCGCGCGAGGGCTCGATGCAGTGAGAGAAGGACGGCCTTATCTCATCGATGTGCTCGTTGGCGCGACCTACGCCCCTCCCTCGATGATGTCGCGCGGCTGAACGTTCGACCAATCGTCATTCACATTATCTCCGATAAGTTTAACGGGTGAGTCTCCTAACATGTCGACTATCAAAGTTCTGGTGCCCGATATGGACGTCGAAGAGGTTGCCGCCGACGTGGCCGGCCCAAACTTGTCTTTCGACGTTCGTGGCGTGCAACATGTGAGCGCCATAAGTGCGGAAGATTGGGGCGACTGCGATGCCGTCCTGATGCGGAATCGCATCGTCCTTGATCGTTCTACAATCGGCAAGCTTTCGAGGTGTCGGATCATCGTCAGAGCAGGTGTTGGCTATGACAACATCGACATAGGTGCATGTTCCGAAGCCGGCATTCCGGTTTGCAACGTGCCGAACTACGGTACGTCCGAAATAGCAGACCACGCGATTGGACTGCTGCTCTACTTAGCGAGGGGCCTTGGCTCGTATGACGAACGCTTGAGGACGGATCTAACCGGTAACTTCAACGGTGAAAATGTGCCAGTCGTGCGGCGTCTCCGCGGCGGCATCTTCGGTGCCGTTGGCTTGGGCCGGATAGGAACCGCAGTGGCCAGGAGAGCTTCCGCTCTAGACATGAGCGTCCTGTATTTTGATCCACTCTTGCCCGAAGGGCATGAGCTGGGGATGGGTTTTCGGCGTGCCAAGTCCCTTTCGGAAGTGCTTTCCGTATCAGATGTGGTCAGTCTCCACATGCCCCTCAATGATACCACGCTTCGACTACTGGACGCCAACCGGCTTGGTGAAATGAAGCCAGGCGCCATTCTCATAAACATTGCTCGTGGCAAGCTGGTCGATATCGACGCGGTTTACGACGCGCTGCTAAGCGGCCGTCTGGGAGCTGCGGGATTCGACGTCCTGCCATCGGAGCCTCCGGACCCTTCACAGCCTTTGTTCAAGGCATGGTTGGACCGTGAGCCCTGGATTGCCGGGCGCCTGGCGTTGACGCCCCATGCCGCGTCCTATTCTGACGCCTCGACGAGTGACCGCCGTAGGCTGTCAGCCGGCATGCTCAAAGACTTTTTTGAGCATGGCCTGGTGCGGAACAACGTAAATCCAGATTGGGAAAAATTTTCTAAGGAAAACCTGCTAGCTTCTTGAACGAGGCGCAGCACTTTTCAAGCAAACTCGATCTTGGAGTCTGTCTTCCGCCACGTAGTGGAGCGACAAACGATCAGCTCGGCGCACAATCGACAGAATTGCGTACGCAAGGGCGCATCCGACAACCGCTTAGAGCGTTTCGCGATGAATTGGCCTCATTAGATGGCAGGGCAAACAGAAGGATGCTGGCCAGCAGGTTTAGCGAGCGTTTCCAACACGCCCTAACAAAAACGCGACGCTCGACAATTATTGCGAGCGCGTGTCTGGCGCCTGACGCGCCATAGATGAGCCTCCGTCGGAAGTGCGGCTGGAGCCATCGCGATCCGGCAATCCATAAGACAGGCACATTCATTGTTGTTGGATTAGACCGTAAGAATTCGGTGGCACCCGGAAAATATATGTTGATAAGATAGGTTTAACATGTAGCAATATCGACCGAGGGAAACGTCGATCACCGCTGGATCTGCCCGCAGCGACGGCGGCGCAATGGAGGTCTTTATGGACAACAATCTTAGATTCTACATAGACGGGAAGTGGGTTGACCCGGTCGCCCGCAACGCAGTTGACGTGATCGACCCAGCGACAGAAGAGCCAGTTGCGCGCATCAATCTGGGCACGGCCGAAGATGTCGATCGAGCCGTCAAGGCGGCGCAAAAGGCATTTCCAGCGTTTTCGCGGTGGAGCAAGGCCGAGCGCATCGATCTCCTTAATGCGATAACCGATGAATATCGGCGCCGGTTCGAGGACGTCTCGCAGGCTATGATGCTGGAGATGGGCTCTCCGATCAATTTCTCACGCGAGCTCCAGGCAGCCTCTTCGCTCAGCCATCTAAAATCGGCAGTCAAAGTGCTGAAAACCTACGAGTTCGAGCAGATGCTGGACAAGGCGCTGATCGTGCGCGAGCCGATCGGTGTGTGCGGTTTCATCACCCCATGGAACTGGCCGCTCAACCAAATCATGGCGAAGCTCGCGAGCGCACTTGCTGCAGGGTGCACCTCGGTGGTAAAGCCGAGCGAGTTTTCGCCTTTGAGCGCGATCATTCTCGCCGAAATCCTTCACGAAGCAGGCACTCCGGCCGGCGTCTTCAATCTTGTCAACGGTGACGGCCCTACCGTCGGGCATGCTATTTCCACGCATCCAGACGTCGATATGGTGTCGTTCACGGGCTCGACGCGCGCGGGGATCCAAGTGGCCATCGACGCTGCTGCAACCGTCAAGAGGGTGCACCAGGAGTTGGGCGGCAAGTCTGCCAACATCCTGCTTCCCGGCAATCACCTCGGCAGGTCGGTGCCTGCTGGTGTCATACGTGCTTTCCGTAACAGCGGACAGTCGTGCCAGGCGCCGACCCGCATGCTGGTTCACGAGAACCAACTTGATGAGTGCCTTGAACTCGCCAAGTCCACGGTGGCTGCAATGGTCGTGGGCGACCCGCGCGCGGACAGGACCACGCATGGGCCGCTGGTCAACAAACAGCAGTTCGATCGCGTGCAGTCGTTTATCGAGACCGGCATAAAAGAAGGCGCTCGCCTCGTCGTGGGTGGTCTTGGTCGGCCGGAAGGCCTCAACCGGGGCTATTTTGTGCGGCCGACCGTGTTCGCCGGCGTCACACGCGAAATGACCATCGCCCAGCAGGAGATCTTCGGACCGGTCCTTTCGGTGATGACCTATCGGGACGAAGACGAAGCGATCGACATCGCCAACGATTCGATCTTCGGCCTTGCGGGTCATGTCTTTGCCGATGACGTCGGTGAAGCCAGGAGAGTTGGCCGACGGATTCGTGCCGGCCGCATATATCTTAACAATGGACCGAGCGAAGACGACACAGAGTACGAAGCGCCTTTTGGCGGCTATAGGCAATCGGGCAACGGCCGAGAGGTTGGTGTTTTTGGTCTCGAGGAATTCCTGGAGACAAAGGCAATCATGGACTAAGGCTTGTTGAGATTCAGAACTCCACTTTTGGCTCGATTGTGATTCAAGCTTTGGATGGAACGGTTGTGCTAACGGACGCCCAATGGGCGAAGATGGAACCGCATTGTCTGGGCAAGCCAGCCGATCCGTGACGAAGTGGTGGCGACAATCGCCGCTTCATCGAAGCGTTGCTTTGGATCGTGCGGACAGGAAGCCGTGGTGCGACCTTCCAGCCTTTTTCGGGAGCTGGAACACAGTTTTCCAAAGATACCGCGATAGGGTCAAAGCCGATGTTTTCATTCGGCTTTTGAGGCGTGCCCCGATGAGCCAGATTATGGTCGATGTCACCACCCACCAAGGTCCATCGATACGGCCAGGGCGCAAAAGGGTGGCTGAAACCCGGGCATAGGCCGCTCCATCGCGGAACGATACATCATCACGTCATTTGCTATTCTGAAAGGTCCGGTTCAGCAGCGTCACTAGACTAGGCCACGAAGTATGCTTTCTTGAATTTCTAACGGTTCATACCCTGCCCGTAAGGTCGGGTTCCAACCCAAGGCAACGTGGTTCAGGTAAGGATTGTGGGGCCAGTAATCTACAGCGAAGGGCCATTTGGCATACTCCGCGAAGAAGCCGGCCTTAGATGGTGCAGCCTGGCGGCCCCGCACGACTGTATGCTGGCTCAACCAACGGTGCTGGCAGCTCTTCTCAGCGAGTTCGCCAGTCCAGGCGGACAGAGATTACGTTGGCAAACGGAACAGTCGCTCGGCGTTGCCATGCAGCAGAAGATCCTTGTCCGGATCTGAAAGGTCGAGTTTGGCAGCCCAACTGCAGGCGACTTCATTGGACGCGAAGGGCCAGTCGACTGAGAACATGACACGTTCGATGCCCATCTCGGCGATGCAAAATTTCAACGGAGCGTCGGAAAAGAACCCGCTTGTCGTGACATAGAAGTGCTCAAGGAATTGCTTCTTGAAGTGCAGATCCGGTGCGTCCCGCGACAGAGCCTCGTCCATGCGATCCATTACATAGGGCAGGGTTTCGCCAAGGTGTCCGAGGACAATCTTTAGGCTAGGGAACCGGTCAAAAACATTATTCAGGATCAGCCGGACCGCCTGGGTGGCGGTCTCTATCGTGTATCCCCATGCCGCCCGCAGGTACATTGGGTGCTTCTCGGCGAGCGGGCCGAAGTAAGCATCGCGAACCGCCGGCAGAGGATCAGCTGGGTGAAGATACAACGGTACATCAAGACGTTGCGCTGCGTCGAACAGAGGGTCGAAGCGTGGATCGTCTAAAAAGACACCGTCTGTTGGGCCGTGGATCATGGCGCCGACGAAACCAAGGTCTCCGACCGTGCGCGCGAGCTCGCGCGCCGCAGCTTCCGGATTGGAAGTCGGCACTGACGCGAACGCCGCAAAGCGATGCGGTGCGGCATCGACGATCTTCTTCAGTCGATCGTTAACAGCAATGGCAACTTCGGCTGCATCATTGGTGAGCAGGCCCTGCAACGCAGGAGGCAAGTGTGACAGGATCTGAAAGTCTACCCCGGCACTATCCATTGAGCCGATACGCGCCTCGGCGAAATCAGTAAGCAAGGGATCAATTTTCGGCATGGGAAAAGCCTTGATGGCCTGGGCCAACTGGCTGTCAAGATAATGTTCTTCCAGGGCGATGACGCGGTGGTTCTTGATCATGGTCATTTCCGATCAATGGGTTACGGGAAAGGCGCTTCGTGAGCCGGACGGCAAGCCGCCCCACAGCCGGCGAGCGACTAAGTCAGCGCTTCGACGAGGCGAACTCGGTTGAAGGGGAGCCGGCGAACACGCTGACCCAGAGCCATTGCGACGGCATTGCCAATGGCTGCCGCTGTCGGGCCCAAGGCAACTTCCCCCACCCCGAGCGGAGGCTCATCAATCGCGTCAATTATCATAGTGTCCACGGCGGGAGCTTCCGAGAACCGCAATATTGGGTACTGCTCCCAGCTCTTGGCGGCGATCTCACCTTCGCTAAAGCGGACTTCTTCGTGCAGTGCCCAGCTCGTCGCCTGCACGATACCGCCCTCGATTTGATTGCGGGCGCCGTCAGGACTGACGACGAGGCCCGCATCAACCACACACCAGATTCGGTGCACCTGAACTGTCTCGCCGACGCTGACCTCAGCGACCGTAGCCATGTAGGCGGCATAATTCTTGTAGCGGCTGAACGCGACTCCGACGCCGCCGGCATTGTTTGTGCGTAGTGTGTTCCACTGGGACGTTTCAGCTACGGCCTCCAGCACTCGCCTGGCTCGCCTATCCTTAAGCAAGGAAAGTCGGAATGCGATTGGATCCTGGCCAGCATTGTCGGCCAGTTCGTCAATGAAGCTCTCGATCGCAAAGACGTTGCCTAGCGCGCCAAGCCCACGGAGAGCGGACGTGCGGACCGGGACGTCAGGCACAAAATGGCTGATGAGCTTCTGCGGAAAATCGTAAAGCGCGACAGCGTTGCGCATAGCGCCGGCGCCAATCGCATCCGGCAGATCAAGCGGCGTCACCAATGGCGGTCCGTTTGGTATGGCCTCGGCCCCGAGCAAATTGACGCCACCGCTGGTCCCCGGCCGTTGCGCGTGCGGGGTACTCCAAACCGATATGGTCCAGCCCGACGGCCGACCGTCGACATCAAGTTCGGCGGCCAGGTCGATGGACATGGCAGCGCCTACTGGTGACGCTGAGAGCTCATCACGTCGTGTCCACAGGACCCTGACGGGCCGGCCATGAGTGCGTACCGCCAAAAAGGCCGCATCGAAAGCCGCATCATCCGCTCCATTGTGGCCGTAGCAGCCAGCGCCATGTTTATGGCGCACATCAATGTCTGCGGGGTCTAGGGCAAGTGCCTTGGCTAACGCAGCACGTAGCGGAAAGACGCCTTGAGAATGAGTGTAAACCGTAAGTGTGCGCGCGCCGACGACCTGAGCCAGGGCACAAGAGGGTCCGATCGATCCATGCGCTAGGTAGGGGCGCCAGTAAGTCGCCTCGAACCTGGATGTGCGCAAAGCATTGCCCACGGTTCCCACATCCCGCGTGGTGTCGACGGAAGCCTGGCGTCTGAGCCACTCAGGCTCGCCCGCCTCGTCCGGGACAGGCTGGCCGTCTTCCCATATGAGCCGGTCCGCAACCAATGGTGCACACTCTTGGACGACAAACTCATCGTCGGACAGCAAGGCCACAAAATCGCCCTCGCGAACGATCTCCACCATCCCTGCAAAACGACCAGGTAGAAGAGGCTCGTTTGCGAGACGTGCTCCTCGCCGCGGACGCCGCAGCACCCGGGCGTGGAGCATGTCGGGGAGTCTGATATCGTGAATGAACGAAGCGGATCCTAACACCTTCGCAGGAAGATCTACCCGTGGTAGGTCATGGCCAACAATCCGGTAGTTGGATCGCTGCCGAACATTGAGTGACCCCCTCGCCTCGCAGTCGAGATCGACGACGCTGGCCTCGCTCCAATATGTTCCGACAACGCCCCCGTCGCAATGGAATTCACCGTCTTCAATTTTGAGGCTTTCGGGCGACACCTTGGCCATGCGTGCGATGTGCTCGATGAACAATTGACGGACTTCAGCAGAGACCTGCCTTATAGCTGCGCCACCCATCTCAATGGAGAGGCTGCCCGCCGTAACGCCTTCGTCAGGACCGCAGCTGGTCTCACCCGATTGCATCAGGATACGGGAGGGTCTGACCTCCAGCTCCTCAGCGGCGATCTGGGAAAGTGCAGTCAGAATACCTTGTCCGAGTTCAACTTTGCCGGTTGAGACAATGACCTTGTCGTCGGTGAAGCCAATCCACTGATTCAGGCGTGGATTATCCAAAATGCTCTGCGGAAGCGCGTTAGGTATCATGCGCGCATCGCCTCTGCTGCCCGTTCGACCGCCCGGACGATACGCTGGTGGGACCCGCAGCGGCACAGATGCTTGTCGAGGGCCGCTACGATATCCTCCCGGGTCGGAGCGGCGTTGCGCTCCAGCAGCGACTGAGCCGACATCAGTATTCCAGACAGGCAATAGCCGCATTGACCGGCTTGCTCATCGAGAAAGGCCTGTTGCAGAGGACCGGCCCTCCCTTCGACCGACAAGCCCTCTACCGTTCGCACGTGCCGACCTGCTGCGGCGGCAACCTCCAAGGTGCAAGCATACGCAGGCTGGTCATCAACGAGAACGACGCAAGCCCCGCAGGCCTCCAGACCGCAGCCGAAGCGTGTGCCCATCAGATTGAGTTCATTTCGCAAGACGTAAAGTAGCGGGACCGTCGGCGCAGCCCCTGAAATCCTGGACGTTCCATTGACTGTCAGATGGATCGGGCCGCTCATGAAAATACCTGCACTTCCATGCCACTGATCAAAGTGACATTTGGTTCGACAATTCAGGACCCTCGCCTTTTCGGAAGTTCCGGACTGTCATTTCAGTAAGAGGCTTCCCGGCCCATCAGCTGCTGGCGCTTCAAGGGGCGAAGCAACGATGTCGCCGATCATACGGCGAGGGTTGAACGATCGGAATGGCGCAGACGGCACCGGCAGGTTTGCCGGTGCAGCAGCAACGTCCTCTGTGCTCATCGCGGAACGATACAGCATCACGTCATTCCTATTCTGGTCGGCCTCGCCAGCGTCACTAGGCGACGAAGTATGCTTTCTTGAACTTGTAACGGTTCAGACCCCACCCCGTAAGGTCGGGTTCCAAGCCGCCAATCTGGGCCGAGTGAGCATCGATAGTGTCGGGGTAGCCCCAGATGATCAGCCCGCCCCGCTCAAAGGAAATCCGCTGCATCTGATGCACAAGCTCGCACCGGCGGTTCTGATCAAGTTCGGCGCGGGCAAGGTCGTTAAGACGCGTGAACTCTTCGTCGGAGAACCGGGTCGGGTTGAGTGGTGAAGTGGCGAGTTCCCCCAAGGCAACCTGGTTCAGGTAAGGATTGTTGGTCCAGTAATCTACCGCGAAGGGCCAGTTGGTATACTCCGCGAAGAAGCCGCCCTGGTCGAGCCGCTTGACGTTGATTGTCACATCCCCTTCCCGCGCCTGTTCGGCAAAGATCTGTGAAGCTTCGAGCAGACCCGGTGCGGCCGCGGTCGTGGCTAATTCCAACTGCAGATTGGAATGACCCGCGCGGGCAAGCAGCGACCGAGCCTCTTTGACGTCGCGCTCCCGAACCAGAGACGTGTCGAAACAGGGATCATTGGGCGAGTACGCATCGTATGCCACGCGTCCGTGGCCGAAGAAGGCCAGTTTTACGAGCTGCTCGCGATCGACCAGCAACCGCAGAGCCTGCCGCACCCTGACGTCGTCGAAAGGAGGCTTGTCGACCCGCATCGTGAATGGCCGAAACGACCCCGCTTTGCTCGTCAGGACCTTGAAGCTACTGTTGGCACTCACCACCGGTATCTGGGAGTAGGGAAGACCCTCGATCGCGTGAACCTGCCCTCCGAGAAGAGCATTCACCCGCGCAACATCGTCGGGGAGATCGATGAGGACCAGTTCGTCTACGTAAGGCGCTTGTCCATGATAGTTCTCGAAGCGCTTGAAAGTCGATTGCTCACCCGGAACGAATTGGTCGAGCTTGAACGGGCCTGAACCAACGGGGCTCTTAGGGTCGAAATCGACAGGCACGACACCGGTGCTTAGTACGCGGAAAGCGTCCCGCAGTGCCGCATCGGGACGGCGAAGCTTAAGACGGATCGTACGGTCGTCCAGCTTGACGATCTGCGTTGGATCGATGGAGCGCATAAGCGGCGCTACATTGCGAGGGTTCTTCGGATCGATGATCCGTCGAATCGTATAGGCGACGTCATCCGCGCCGATCGTCTTGCCGTTGTGAAATTCAGCTCCCTGCTTGATCCGAATCGTCCACTCGGTTGCCGAGGGATTTACCTCGAACTCCTCTGCCAGAAGCGGTCGATACTCGGCCTGTTCGTTATCATCCCCCAAACCGTCGTAGAGATTGAGAACACGGGCGATGTCAGCCGGAGTAATCGCGGAATGCGGGTCAAGTGAGTCGGTGGGGCCGCCGCCGGCGATGCCAACGCGCAGAGACCCACCCTTCTGGGGTTTTGGGCTGCTCTGCCCAAGTGCGGAGCCCGCATAACCAAGAGCCATCGCGGCAATCGCGCCACCCATCAACTGACGGCGGTCCAGTGTGTTCCGAAGCATGCGTATTTTCGACATGTGCGTTCCTCCCTACACATAGAATATTGCTATAGACAATAGGTAGTCAAGTGTGTTTAATTCACTCAATGATTGCTCCCGGGCGAAGCGCATCGATGAGCGCGAGCCGCGGGGAACTGCGCACAGAGGAGACGTTTCTCGTGAGTTACGCAGACCTGAGAGGGTTCATCGAGGCGCTCGACAACCAGGGCATGCTCAGAAGAGTTCCCGGTGCTGATCCGCATCTAGAGGTTGGAGCTGTTACCGAGGTCGCGGCCAACCTACCCGAATGCCCTGCCCTTCTGTTTGACAAGTTCGACGGCTATCCCGCGGGCTTTCGCGTCTTCACCAACGCGACAAACAGTTCCGTCAAAGCGGCCATTGCACTCGGCCTTGATCCATCGCTCGCCCCTCTGGAAGCTCTCAAGCGATGGAAAGAGAAACGGTCCGCCTTCCAGCGGAGTGGCCCCTTGCCGCAGCGCCTCACCGAACCTCTGTTTCTAGAGAACACGATGGCGGGCCACGAAGTCGACCTCGCATGCTTTCCTGTACCGCAGTGGCATGCGGACGACGGCGGCCGCTATATCGGATCGGGCAGCCTCGTCGTCATGGGCGATCCTGACAGCGACTGGGTGAACGCATCGATCTACCGAGTCCAGGTTCAAACAGCGAATACGGTCACGATTCAGTTCGATCACTTGGGACGGCACGGAGCCATCCTTGCAAAGAAGTTCTGGGACCAGGGTAAAAGCTGTCCGGTCGCCATCGTCAACGGCCAGGATCCGTCACTCTTCTTAGCAGGTTTCGAAGCTCTCCCAGCCGGTTATTCGGAGTATGATTTTGCCGGAGCCGTCAAGGGCGAAGCGATTCCGCTGGCAAGAGCGCCGCTGACACAACTGTTGGTTCCGGCACTAGCCGAAAGTATTCTGGAAGGTTACCTGCTTGATCCGAAGACGGTGATGGCGGAGGAAGGTCCATTCGGAGAGTTCACCGGATACTATGCGGCAGATCGCCGACCGCAACCGGTAATGCAGGTCGACGCGGTGCATTTCAGGCACAATCCGATCCTGTTTGCCTCGCCTCCGTTGAAGCCTCCGCTCCACCATTTTGGGCTGCCATTGAAGGCTGCAACCCTTTGGACACTGTTCGAAAACGCCGGTGTCACCGATGTCACCGGTGTTTGGCAGCATGTCTCGTCACTCGTTACGGTTGTCGCTGTCAAGCAACGCTATGATGGGCATGCGAAGCGAGCTGGCCTGATAGCGGCCGCCAATAGCTACATGGGACGCCTGATCATTCTCGTCGATGACGATATCGATCCGTCCAACATGGACGATGTTCTGTGGGCGGTCGCTACGCGCTGCGAGCCCTCGGACTCGATCGATATCATCAGAAATGGCTGGAGTTCCGCCCTCGACCCGCGCATCCCGCCCGAGGCGAAGGAGCTTGGTGTGACAGCGCATTCCAAAGCCATCATCGATGCTTGTCGGCCTTATGCCTGGTCCTCGCGCTTTCCGCCCAGCACCGCGCTTCATCCAGCAGAGGCTAAGGCCGTCAGCGATAAGTGGGCCACGGTCTTGCGCGCTCAGACCACACGCACCGAGGAAGAAGGTCCAGCGATCAATCGGGCAGGAACCACCAGCACGGCAGGGCGCGCACCGAAGAACGGGCTCTGAGAGAAACTTTCAACGGAGGAACACTCATGAAAAATGATAGACACCTGTTTTACTTGAATCGCAGACAGATCTTGCCAGCTCTTGCCGGAGCCGCGGTGCTGGCGGGCGCCCAGGGCGCGCGCAGCGCTGACCAGCCGACACAATCTCGGCCGGCACCAACTCGGGACGACATTCTGATCCGCGGCGCCTCAATCCTGACAATGGATCCGCAAAACCCGATTTTTGAGCGTGGTGACATCCTTATCCGCTCCGGTCGAATCGCAGCCGTCGATCACTCCATCGACGCGCCAGATGCCGAAGTCATAGATGCAAGCGACTTGATAGCTCTGCCAGGCTTCGTGAATGCTCATATCCATCTTTGGCAAAGCGCTATGGCTGGTATCGCAGGCGATTGGAGCCTGGACCAGTATGTTCAGCGTATTCTGGGTGGAATCGGACCCCACATCAGCGCCGAAGACTTGTACCTGGCGAACTTGGCGGGTTGTTTCGAGCAAGTGAGCGCCGGGACCACCACTGTGTTCGATTACTGTCATGCGATCAATACGCCGGCTCATGCGGACCGTGCCGTTGACGCTCTCCTTGAGTCGGGCGTCCGTAGCGTTTTCGGATACGGCCCGCCTGGCGATTGGGACTGGTATGCCGACCCTAACCGGGACCATCCCGAAGATGCGGCCCGGCTGCGGAAGGAGCGTCTATCGTCTGACAGCGGGCTTGTACGAATGGCTCTTGCTATCCGTGGGCCGGATGAATCAACTCTGCCGGCCACGACGCGCGATATCGCCATGGCGCGCCGCCTTGGCGTTATGGTTACGATGCACACAGGATGGGGCACGGTCGGACCGAAGAACAAAGCGGCTCGCCAGCTGGCGGACGCGGGGCTGCTTGGCCCTGACATCAACCTCGTTCACGCAAACTCCTTCACGGCCAGCGAGTATAAGGCCGTCGTCGACTCGGGTGCGACGATCACGGTGACACCGGAGGTCGAAATGCAGATGGGGATGGGCTTCCCAGCCACCGGACATGTTCGGCTGGCCGGGGGACGACCTGCGGTTGGGACGGACATCCCCACCAACGTCGGTCCGGAAATGGCTACCCAGATCAGGATCGCGCTGCAGATGCAGCGCGCGCTCGACAACGATCGCCTTCTTCGAGAGGGTCAGGATCCAAAGGAGCTCACCATCACCGCACACGAAGCTCTCGAATGGGCGACCATAGAGGGCGCCAGAGTTTTGGGTATGGATCGGGAGATCGGCTCGATCACAAAAGGAAAGGCTGCCGATATTCAGCTGATCAGGAAATCACCCCGCGATCTTGGGCAGGCACAGAACCCTGCTGAAAGCGTTGTCTTCTATTCGACGGCAGCGCAAGTCGAATCGGTGTTCGTGAACGGCAAAGCACAGAAATGGCAAGGGCGTCTCGTCAACTCTGCAGCCCACGGCCTGCGCGACCGTCTCTTGCAATCAGGTCAGAGACTCATCGAGCAAGGGCAGGGGAATAAATGAGAGGCACCCTGAACCTGCAAAACCCAGATTTTACATTCTGAAACATCCGGCGTCTCAACACGAGCGCCATCTGCGAGGGAAGAGATGCATCATCACAAATTCTATATCTCGGGCGAATGGGTTGACCCCGTCGCCCCGCAAACGATGGACGTGATCAATCCGTCGACGGAGGAGCCTTTCGCGCAGATCAGTTTGGGGGCGGCTGCGGATGTTGATAAGGCCGTGCTCGCTGCTCGACGGGCTTTTCCAGCCTACAGTGCAACCTCGGTAGCTGAACGCGTAGAACTCCTCGACCAGATTGCAAACATCTACGAGCAGCGTCTTGATGAGTTTGCCAAGATCATCACCTTGGAAATGGGAGCGCCGGCTTGGTTCTCACGCCAAGTGCAGGTGACGATGGCGTTATCCCACTTCCGGGAAGCCCGACGCGTCTTGCAGGCCTACGATTTCGAGGCCCCGCTTGGGACGAGTCGGATTGTGAGGGAGTCGATCGGCGTCTGCGGGTTGATCACCGCCTGGAACTGGCCGCTGGGACTTGTTGCCTCGAAGCTTGCCTACGCATTGGCCGCGGGGTGCTGCGTCGTGCTCAAGCCGAGCGAGATAGCCCCCTTGAGCTCGGTACTGCTCGCCGAGGTGTTACATGACGCCGGCGTCCCGGCGGGCGTTTTCAATCTCGTGAACGGGACTGGGCCGGTGGTCGGTCACGCAATCTGCTCCCACCCGGATGTCGACATGGTGTCCTTCACGGGATCCACCGGTGCTGGCATTCAAATCGCCAAAACGGCGGCCGATACGGTGAAGCGCGTTCATCAGGAGCTTGGTGGCAAGTCAGCCAACATCATCCTGCCTGACGCGGATCTCGACGAGGCAATTCCAGCTGGGGTGTTGCGGGCCTTCACAAATTCCGGACAGGCCTGCGTTGCGCCGACCCGCATGCTGGTACAACGTGATCAGATGCCTCGCGTTGTCGAAATCGCACGCCGTGCCCTCGACAAGGTTGTGGTCGGCCACCCGGATGACGCAGGCACCCGACTCGGGCCGCTTATCAGCCAGGCACAGTTCGACCGTGTGCAAACCTATATTCAGCTTGGGATCGACGAAGGCGCTCAATTGGTAGGCGGCGGTCTTGGTCGCCCTAACGGTCTCAATCGCGGTTATTATGTTCGTCCCACGATCTTCGCTGATGTGGCGCCCGGAATGAGGATCGCACAGGAGGAGATCTTTGGGCCTGTTCTGTCCATCATCGGCTATGAGGACGAGGACGAAGCCGTGGAGATCGCGAATGGAACGGTTTTCGGTCTAGCCGCGTACGTCCATTCAGCTAACCTCCTGCGCGCGCAGGCTGTTGCGCGAAAGCTCCGTGCCGGACGCGCTTACATCAACATGGCAACGTCAGATACCGTCGCGCCCTTTGGAGGGTACCGGCAGTCGGGCAACGGACGCGAGAACGGTGTGTTCGGACTGGAAGAGTATCTGGAAGTGAAGGCGATACTTGGTTGGGCGGCGGCATAGCTGCTTGAACGTCTGATCGAGCGCTTGAAGGCGTCGGCCAAGCTCTTTGCCGACGAGACCACGGCGCCGGTGCTCGATCCCGGTCGCGGCCGAACCAAGACCGGCCAGCTCTTCGCCTACGTTCGTGACGAACGACCTTGGGGGCGTCGATCCGCCGGGCGTCGCTTATCTCTACGCGCCTGATCGCAAGTCCGAGCAGGCGGTCCGGCACCTTCAAGGCTTCGTCGGCACGCTGCAGGTCGATGGCTACGCAGGCTATAAGGTTCTGGCCGACCGCAATACCGTGGGCGTGGCCTTCTGCGGGAGCCACGTGCGGCACAAGTTACACGATCTCGCGCCGAGCGGTCCGGCGCCGATCGCCACGGAAGCGCTCGCGCGGATCGCCGAACTCTACCGGATCGACAGTGAGATCCGCGGCGGTTCGGCCGAGGAACGCCGCGACATCCGCCTGGCGAGAAGCCGCATCATCGTCGACTCGCCCTCATCAGCCAGAAGAGCAAACTCGCCGAGGCCATCCGCCACGCACTCTCGCGATGGATAGGCCTCAGTCGCTTCATCGACGACGGCCGCGCCGAGATCGACTCCAACGTCATCGAACGCGCTATCCGACCAATCGCGCTCAATCGCAAAATGCGGCCTTTACCCGCAGCGACGGCGGCGGCGAGCGCTGGACGGTCATCGCTAGGTCATCGAAACTACAAGCTCAGCGGCGTTGACCCACAATCTTACCTCGCCGACCTCATCGCCCGCATCGTCGCCTGCCACCCGCAGAGCCAGATCAACGACCTGCTGCCTATGCGCCAAGCCGCTCAAGGCCGTGGGCCTTAGAACACCGCATGCGCTTCAGCCTCCATCTCGACAGCTAGGGCCAGGAGACGGCAGACTCCTGTGCGGAGCCTCTCAGTCAGGTGATCGTCGATCTTGTCGGACTAACGCAGTCGGACGATGCTGGTAGGTGTGTGCATGGCGTGTCGCTCTCTTTGAGAGGTTGACAGGCTTGGACACCCGCCTCGATACGCCGCCTTCACGCCTCCGTCGTCACCCATTCTCCGCAATAGCTCGAGCGCATTCCGGTCGGGCACGAGGTGCCCTGTGTCGAGGCCGGGAGCCAGGGGGCTGCTGACACGTTTGGGCTATTTGGGCCCAATACGACATCAATCTCCATCCGGCGGTTTAGCCGAAGCCAGATTCACAATGTCGATTGCAGGCCTTGCAAACGCCTGTTAAAAATAGCTATAGAAAATATGAATGTCTGCCAGCCTGCTTTTGTGGTGCTGTTATGCGGCAGTGCCCGAGGCCGACCACACTTAAGGAGAGCATGCGATGAGTACCTTCCGCGAGGCGGTACGCGCCAGCGAGCAGGAGAGCACCCAAGGCATGCTTGGGCTTCTGGTCTATGCCCTCCTTCTAGAGAAGACGCCCCTATGGAACGAAGATGCTGGCGGGCGCATCGCACGTATTGGTGAGCATATTGGGTACTATGCCGAGTTGGAGCGCCAGAACAAAGTCTTCTTGGCTGGGCCTTTCGTTGATGATCCAGACCACCCCGATGGAATGATCCTGCTAAAGGTTGTCTCAGAAGCGGAGGCGCACGAAATTGCACAAGGGGACATCTTTCATGTCTTGAAGTACCGGACCTACCGAGTCCGTCCCTGGCTGATCAATAAAGGAGCACTGGACCTCTCTGTGCATTTCTCCGACCGCTCGTTCAACCTGGCATGACAACGGGGGAGACGGAAATGCCGAACGAGGGTAACGACCTCAAACTCCTAACAGAGCGAATGATGGCAGCACCATTTGTCGTGATCCGCCATGTCAATGCCCGCGATCCCGACGCGATACGCCGGCTCCTGCCCGATCACTTCGCCTACCTCATTGAACTGGAGCGCCGCGGCGTGCTGTTTGGGTCTGGTCCTGTAGCGGGCCCGGAGGTGCCTCCCTATGAGGGTCTGACTATCCTTCAGGGTGTTGATCTCTCCGAAGCTCAAGCCCTCTGGTGCGATGAGCCCTTTTTTAAAGCTGGGCTTCGCGACGCGCACTTTGCCATCTGGACTCTCAACGAAGGCGCACTACGCATCCGATTGTCTCTGTCGACGGCGACAGCCTCCCTTCCGGGGGTCTCGTCGTGAGCGTTTCTGACAGACCTGCCCCAACCGAGCCGATCGCGCGATCTGTCCAGGTCGGCTTTGTCGGCCTTGGCAGTCTCGGTTTGGTACTGGCAGGCAACCTGATAGAACGTGGTCACCGCGTCGTCGGCTATCGGCGCGGGTCGCTTGAGCCGCTCTCAGGTATTGGTGGCACGCCTGCGGCTTCGCCGGCGGCGGCCGCCGCCGGATCGGACGTGCTCATGACCTGCCTGCCGACACCTGAAGCCCTGACCGAGGTCGTGGCCGGTCCGAATGGATTTCTGTCGCGCGGCGGCTTGCTCCCAGTGCTTGTCGAAATGAGCACACTTGACATCGACGTGAAAATGCATACGGCGCGCCAGTACGCCGCTCACGGCGGCGTCATGCTGGACTGCCCGATCTCAGGTATTCCGACTGCCGTCGCGGCTCGAAAGGGTTTGATGCTCGCGAGCGGGGAACTCGCTGTAGTCGAACGCTGGCGTTCCGTTCTCGAAGACATGCTCGACAGCGTTGTTTACTGTGGAGATTTTGGCAATGGATTGCGGGTGAAGTACGTCGCGAATTTCCTCGTCGGTGTCCATATTCAAGCCGCCGCGGAGGCTGTTGCTCTAGCGGAAATCCTTGGTCTCGACTCACTTTTCGTCGCAAAGACCTTACGTGGCAGCGCTGCTTCGTCCGCCCAGTTCGATGCACGCGGTCCGATCATGGCGGCGCGGGAGCCAACAAAGCCCTTGGGGACTCCGCGCATCCTGCTCAAAGATCTTGAGATCATTGACAGGGTTGCGCGGGCGGGTGGGCTCTCTCCCAATCTCCTGAGCGCAGCCATTCCTCGCTATCGGGAGGCGATGGAGCGTGGTTACGGAGACGAGGACGTCGCGCGAATGATCGATCTCGTCGCTCCTGAGAGACAAGGAGACTAGTCATGACGGTCGTAGCCAACGCGGCCAAGCCCGTAATGGCGCCACCAGGCGTGCAGTCCTTGGGGCCGCCGTCACATTGCCCTTAATCATGGCATCAGCGGGTGAATCTGCTACCTGCCGCAACTCCGTAATGGCCTCAATTGTTCAACGACCCCAGCAACACCCCGCGTGGCTGCCACGTGAGCCCGGCTGGTTTAATCTTTCGCCATGCGGAAATTGGCTTCAACCTCCACCTCGCGCGTGACATCGATCACGAGCTCATCCCAAACAACATAGCCATCCGCTCTCCGGGAGGGTCGCGCAATGCCCCTGTCCCAATGGATCCGACCCTCCCGTACGACGACCCGCACACGGTGATCTAGGCCGCGTGGACGTTTCGCTTGCTTGTCCATGTTGGCACGATTTCAATCTCGACAGCTTCGACAATCTGCCTGACCCCACTGAGGTGGCCGTTTGATCCATGGTCATGTGCCATCAGGAGGACGAACGTATGAGCAGGAGGCGCTGTTGGCTGAAGAGATCGTCGAAGCTGCGGCAGGTATGCGGCCAACGTGCCTCTACTCAACGCTGGTGGCTCTCCACACGCGAGACGATATCGACGCCTGCTCACAGGCCGCTGCCGAACCGGCCAGCAAGATTTGCCGCACTCAGGCACCCCGGGGCTCTTCGATCAGTCGGTCTCGTTCATCGTCAGAGGCACGCCCGAACTCAACCGGCTGTCTAGCCGTTGATGCCGTTGCCGTCATCCTCATGGTAGGGCACGGTTGCAGCAAACTTTATAAGGGCCGGGGAGATCGGATGCGTGGCCTCCTCGGCCACATGAGCTGCCAAACCTGCCGCCCGACTGACCACGGCGAGACCTCTCATCGCCCGCACGGGAAAGCCGATCTCGCAGAGGACTGCGCCGAGTGCCCCCGTTACGTTCAGGAGAGCCGGCTGGCTGAGGCTTGAGCTAAGCTCCGTTTGAACGATCCTAAGAAGCTTGATGTACTTCCCTTGCACCCCAGCTTCCACAGCGATTTGCAAAAGCTTCTCTGCTCGTGGATCCGTTCCTCGGTAGAACGGGTGACCAAACCCCGGCAAACGTCGTCCAGTACTTCGATACTGGTTCACGAGATCTTGCGCCCAGGCAGTGTGATCGGCAACGTCGATGCCGGCGTTGAGAAAGGTGCCGACGCCCACCATCGTACCCGCGTACTTGTCCCCGACCATCATCAGGCCAGCCGCCACCGCGACCTGGGGTTGATCGGCAACAGAGTCGCCGACAAGGCGCGAAACGAGGGCCGTTGGCGTTAAACCATGATCCATCAGAATGACGAGGGCCGCGTCGAGAACGCGGCGCTGCACGCTGTCTGGTATTGTCCCGGTGACAGCGAGAAAGAACGCCTCCGAGAACGTGACATGATCAAGAACCTCAGTCAGAACGTCCCGACCGCGCAAGCGCAGGCGGTCAACGTCGAAAGGCGATGTACCGATCCGCGTGACGGGTCCCTCGACCTGGTCTGTTCGAGTGCTCATATACCCCCCCTACCCTGTCACTCGTTCTGGAGTTGAAGCCGGTTCCGGCGCGGTAGACCCCGCAGGTGCTCCAGTTCCCTCACTAACTCCCTTAGCCGTAAGGTTCTCACGCCAGCTCAGAACGTCAGCCTCGCTAAGCTCCAGTTCCTGCACGATCTCCTCACCATGCGCATTCATCTCAGGCGCCACCACCAGCGGCTGATCCTCACGTGACCCGTTGAAGGTAACCGGCCGGCGCGGGGCAATGTGCGGTCCCAGGATCGGATGCTGCATCTGCGCGAAAACGCCGAGGTGCTTCACCTGTTCGTCGTCGATCACCTCTGCGAGCGAATTGACAGGAGCATGCGGCACGTCCAGCGCAGCCAGGCGATCAAGCCAGTACGCTCTATCCTGCGAACGCGCCGCCGCATTCAACTCACGGGCGAGTTCGAGATAATTATCGACGCGCGCTGCCCTTGTGCTGAATCGCTGATCATCGGCGAGTTCCGGGATCATCAATGCTTCCAGGCAGGCCCGCCAGAATTTCTCCTGCGATGACAGGTGAACCGACAGCATTGCTCCATCCCGGCAGCGAAGAGCATAGGACTGAGAAGCCTGCACCCGCATGAAAGGGCCCGGCTCGAGACCAAGGAGGGTATGGGCCAGGAACGTGTCGGGCGTGAACGCGATCGCGGAGTCGAGCATGTTCACTTCAACACTGCTCACCCGACCGTGTGCCATCCGAGCATGGAGGGCGGCCAACAACCCGTAGCAGGCGTAGATACCTGTTAAGTTGTCAGCGATGGTTGGCCCTGTGATCCGAGGCTCCTCGGGCGTGAAGAACAAGCTGGAAAGGCCGCTTACAGCTTGCGCGACAGCATCATAGGCAGGTCGATCGCGGTAAGGGCCGCTCGTGCCGAAGCCGCTGATCGAGCAGAGGATCAAATTGGGATTGATCTTCTGCAACCGATCTTTGCCGAACCCGAGGCGGTCGAGGACACCAGGACGAAAGTTCTCGATCAGAACGTCGGCAGTCTCAAGAAGTTTTTCCAGAACGCGCCGACCGCTTTCGGATTTGAGATCCAACGCGATTGACCTCTTGTTACGATTGTAGGCCAAGAAATAAGGGCTGACGGATCCCCCACGGAAACTTCTAAACGGGTCACCACCTTCCGGATGTTCTACCTTGATTACATCGGCACCAAGGTCTGCCAGCATCATGCCTGCAAGTGGTCCGGTAATCATCGTTGTACATTCGACCACTCGCACTCCCTGTAAGGGCCGTTCCTGCATCGCCGCCTCCATTACTTCTGAGTATGCCGCCTCCTTTGAACAGGAGGCGGCAACGCATTCCATCAGAACCTATGGAACTCCTTGAACTCAGGGGTTCGGTGAGCAAGCTCCCAAGGATCGATTCGCACGTCGACTACAGTCACGACATCGGCCGCCAGGGCCTGTTCAAGCGCTGCCTTCAGGTCCTTCGGATCTTCCACTCGAATTCCTCGCGCACCATACGCCTCGGCGAGCTTGACGAAATCGGTGTCACCATAGGACGACCCGAGTTGGCGGTCGCCGTATTGCCTCTGCTGGAAGATCCTGAGCGCGCCGAAGGAGACGTCGTTATAGATGACCACGGTGATTGGAATGTTCTCGCGAACAGCCGTTTCAAGCTCTTGGGCATTCATGCTGAAATCGCCGTCGCCGATCGGAACGATAACCTGTCGGTGCGGTTGCGCCAGTTTCATGCCCATGCCGGCAGCAACTGCCCAAGCCATAGAGCCTGAACCGATGCTGTAATGGTACTGTCCGGGATGCAGGATCTTGATGTAGTTTGAGAAGTGGGTGTTGTGACCAGAACCGATGACAAAGATCGCGTCGTCGGCGGCGAGTTCCTCAAGAAGAGATGCTACAAGCTGTGGCTTGATGGGCTTCGAATCGAGGTCGACCGAGTAGAAAGTCTCTCTCTCCTGACGCTTCAATTCCGAGAGTCTTGCGATCGCCGCGTCCCTATACTCCGATGGCCGAGTTGTAGATCGAGAGCGCAACCGATCCAGGACATCGCGGAGGAACGCCCCAGTGTCAGCATGCACCCCTACCGCCACGGCATACTGCCGACCGATTTCGAGCGGCTCGCTCTCAACCTGGATGATCTTGGCCTCGGGCTGGATAAGCTGCCAGTTAATCGTGTTCACGTTATGGAACTGGCATCCCAGCCCAAGGATCGCGTCCGCTTCCGCCACGATCGTGTTCGCCGCAGTGTGACCAAAGTGGCCGAGAAGTCCGCCCGCGAGGGCGTGGTCCTCAGGAAATGTTCCCCGGCCCATCTCAGTCGCCACCACGGGAATTCCGAGTGCTTCGGCCAGGGATCTCAGTTCCGAATCGGCTTTCGACCAAGCAACGCCCCGCCCCGCGATGATAACGGGACTTTTCGCTTCGGCCAGGATGTCCAAAGCACGCTCGACAGCCTCCTCTTCAGGCCGCGGCGCACGGGCAACAAAGCCCATGTGGGCGCCGCCACGAAGCGAAAGATCGAACGTTTCTGTGTCGGCAGGCTGGGCCAGCAGATCTTTGGGGAAGTCCAGATGGACGCAGCCCGGAAGCCCCGACTGGGCCACGTGCATCGCAGTGCGCATCAGGCGCCTCGCGTCCTTCGCTTCAATCATCTGATCGGAGAACTTCGTGAACTTGCTGAAAACCCCCACGACATCGAACTCGTGCCAGATGTCTCGCCCAAGCCGAAAACGGTCTAGGTTGGCCGAGAGAACCATGACGGGCACATTGTCCTTATGAGCCGTCCAGGTGCCCAGAACTGCGTTCGCGACGGCTGGTCCAACGTGCATCGTCACGACGCCGAGCTTCCCTGTGACGCGGGAATAGCCGTCCGCCATAGCCACAGCGCTCATCTCAAGCCGCGTCGTGATATAGCGAATTTCGCTCGATCGAGCGTGGAGGCCGTCGATGATCGGCAGGATCGTGTCCCCCGTCATGCCGAAGACGAATGGAACCCCCTCCTTGACCAGAGCATCGACGATAGCCTCAGCAGCCGTCTCCTGTGCTCCTGCAGCGCCCTTGGCGGACGGCGCACTCGTGACCTGCGTCTCGATGTTCATAGCTTCCTCCTCGATCTAACTCGCTAGTGGTGTGTCTATTTGTTTATACATATATTTAATAGCTTTCTTGGTCAAGGGAGCCATTGACCAGACAGCACACTTTTCCTCCGCGCGACTGGTGACGAGCGAGTGAGAGAGGGCCTGCAAGGAGTTAGCTCAAATCCGGAGACTTCGATGATCGAGATGCACGGTGGACACGTGTTACTTCGGTTCATCCGGACAGTTGGCGTCCGCCCTTCCGGGCTGGGTCGAACACATCGTTTCAGGGCATTGCGACACGGTTGATGTCGGCGTTGCAAAGCCTCTCCTTCGAGCAGGTGTCGACCCTGCTCACCCGTTAACTCTAGGACAAATGCTGACGACGGCTTCAGTTCTTCGCATAGAAGAATGCAGGAGCTGCTCTGCCCGCTTGGACATCGCTAGCCCAGAGTCGGATCCGGCGGATCTATGCAAAGACCGGGTAGCGCATCCTGCACACATGCTACGCTTGGCGTGTCCAGGTTCTCATGGAGACAAGCGCACCGGATATCTTGCAGGCAGCAGAAATAGAGGAAATTGCATAAAACAAGCGCTGGACGCCAGCATGTGACAATTGCCATGCAAGGCTGGTCAAGGCCACTCGACGCGTATTCGTATGCCAAGCCGCAGCCCGGATCTTGCCCGGTGAACGACTTGCATCCCTACGGGGCAGAATCTAGTCGGTGGATTCCGTCAGTATCGAGAGGTTGTTTGCAACCGCAGCGGCAGCACCGTATTGCTCGATCAATCGTTCCAGGAACTGGGTCACAACCCGAACGTCATCCTTTCGGAGACCTTTGAACCAGACATCGTTGATCGCGGAAATCGAAGGCATCGATTTATCGAGTGTATTTCTCGACTTACGGGTGAGCTTCACCAGCATTGCGCGGCTGTCCTCGCTGTCCTCAACTTTGGTGACCCAACCCTCGGATTGCAGGCGACCGACTGTGGCTGTGACATTCGCACCGGCACTGTGGAGGTAGTCCGCTATCTGTTTTATGCGTACGCCGCTCTCACCCTCTATGTGGTACAGCGCCATTATGACGGCAAACTCGGTGGAACTTACCCCGAGTTCACCTGCCAAAGCCCGACGCATGGATTGCAACCGGCTGACGGAGGCGAACAGCAAAGCCATCATGTGCCTAAACTCTTGACTGTCGCCTCCTTCCAGCAGTTCCGGCAAAGTCAGGGTCGGCCGTGTACTTAGCTGATTTGAAGATTTTGACTTCTTCACCCGGGACGACGGTCCTACCGTCGTCTTTTTATCGGCAAAATCGAACGATCTAGCCACCGGAGCTCCCTTTATTATTGCTATACTCAATATACGAAGGACTGCGGATCGCAAGCGATCACTACTCGGTTTCCCACAGATATCGACGCGGTTTTCACGGGGCCGGGAGCACGGCGGTTCATCAGCCGACCAGCGCCGTTACCTCTACCTCGATGAGCATTTCCTCGTCCGCTAGTTCCTGAATGACGAGCAGCGAAGCGAACGACGGCTCCCTCATGAGTGCAGGAACATTCGCCTCGAGCCAGGATTGGCGAGCAGCCACATAACGTGTCCTCAACGTGCGGTCGGACAGGTACTGGTTGATCCGAACGGCCCGTTCAAGTGTGCTTCCGGCTTCCAACAAAGCTTCTTGAGCCCTCGCGAAAGCCAAAGCGGTCTGCTCCTCGATCGATCTCACGGGTTGGCCCGCATCATCTGTCTCGCCAGCAGTACCCGCCAAGAACACGAAATCGCCAGCAACCACGCCCTTCAGCCATGGCATCGGCTGGCCCGCGACGTGAACCCGACCGAGGGCTCTCTTCTCTATCCGTTTTGTGTTTGTGCTCATGCGACCCTCTGCTGTTTGTCAACCTTGTTCAACGAACCCGAATGTTCGAGTCCTTTCTCCTGCAAGTATGCCGCGACCTGGCGGCTTGCCACGTGCGCCGATTGAATAGCGCCATCGATGAAACCGAACCAACCACTCGCGTAGTCCGCTCCGGCAAAGAAGACAGATCCTTCGGGCCGCTGAAGATCATCAAAGTAGCTTGAGAGCTGCCCAGGCTTCAGCATCGTCCACGTCTGCTTCGAGAATGGGTCGGTCGCCCAGTCATGGCAAACATGCTCGACAAGTTGCGCCTTCGGCACCCAGAGCCGCACCGCTTTCTCGATCGCGGAGCGGTCAGACGGATCAAGTGCCTTTCGGGATGGCGAAAAGCCATTTGCAATGACGGTGCCGTCCTTCTCCTCATCGTCGACACGCAAATAAGACAGCGGGTGCTCCGGCGGCGCCAGGGCGAGCAAGGCCTCCTGAGGCATGTTCCGCAACCTCAACCAGAACATGCTTCCCTGTGTCATCTGGCCCTCGCTCACGAAGGCAGATTTGCCTTTCGCGAGTGGTGGAGAGAACTCGATGTCCCCAAGCGTCGATAACGGAACGGTAACCACAGCCGCGCGTGAGGTGAAGGTACGACCATCGGCCAGAAGGATCTCGACGGCCTGGGGATTCTGGCGAATTTGCGAGACCACTGCATTAAGTTCAATGCTTCCCTTGCCTTCCGACAGGATCGCCGAGTGAAGCCGCCGCGTTCCGTCACGCAATCGGAACTGCTGGAGGGTCTGAGCGAGAAGATCAGGATCTCCGCCAACCATCGCAAGACGGCGCATCCCCTGGGACAGCGCTCCATCGTCGGGAGGCGCGTTGAAGGAGACCGACGCCAGCGCCCTGACCGCGTCGAGCACCTCACCTTCCACGCCGTCGGCGGTGAGCTTGTCCCGGATTGACAACTTATCGATCTCTGCGAGCTTTGCTCGAGCATAAAGTGGGTCATGCGGGCGGGGGAAAACGTCGGTTGCGCCGGCATAAAGGGTCTGCCAAGCTCCCGAATAAAGATCGTGGAACTCATCCACCGAGCACTCGCGAATAGCGCCGCCGCTAGCGTAGCGAACTCGTTGAATTGGCTTACGTTCGTAGAGCTCCAAACCATACCGCGTGACTTCGGACCAGACGTGCGGCTGGAGCCAGTGCAGCCATTGTCCTCCCACCTCCGTGACACGCCCGTGCCATTCGATCGTCTTTGTTCTACCGCCGAGGCAGTCGCGAGCCTCAAGCAGGATGCAGTTTACACCCCGTGAAGAAAGCTCTCGCAGTGCGACAGCACCGGCGAAACCGCCGCCGATGATAATGACATCCGCATCTACCTCAAACGATTGGTCCATCTGTGCCCCCTACATTCCGCTGCCGGCATGTGCCGGAACAGGTATTTCAATCGACGGCGTGGCATTGACGAGGAACTTGGTGTAGCCGTCACTCGGCCGGTCGATGACGTCTGCCGCGCGACCACTCTCGACGACCCGTCCCTGGTTGATCACCAGCACGGAGTCGGCGATGTTGCGCACGAGCGCAATATCGTGAGTGACGAACAAGAGCCCGAGTCGATCTTCTCGCTGCAATCGCCGTAGCAGATCGACAACGTTCGCTTGCACCGATACGTCCAAAGCTGACGTAATCTCATCACAAATGAGGAGCTTGGGTCGACACACGAGCGCACGGGCGATCGCGACGCGTTGGCGCTCTCCGCCCGAGAGTTCTCCCGGATACTGTCCGAGCACCGCGGGGGTCAAAGATACTCTCTCGAGCGCTGTCAGGACCTCTTGACGTGCCCGCGCTCCTCGAATGTTAAAGAGCGTTTCAAGGGGTGAAGCAACAATGTCGCCGATCGTACGGCGAGGGTTGAGCGACCGGAATGGGCTTTGAAAGATGTACTGAAGCTGCTGCCGAACGGAGGCGGGTCGACCTCGCGCATCACGGGCCTGAACCTGTCCTGCAAACCGGACCGTTCCGTCAGAGGCTGCGACCAAGCCCATGATGCACCGCGCCAGGGTGGTTTTGCCGGATCCTGAGCCGCCCAGGAGCGCAACACACTCGCCCTCGCGAACGGAAAAGCTCACGCCATCCAGGACGCGCATGTTGCCATAGCTTGCCGAGAGACCAGACACATTGAGGAGCTCGGTGCCGATCACCTCGGGTCCAATCGGTGCAGTTACACGCGCCTGGTGCAGGTTTTCGGTCGGGAAGAAGCACCGGGTTTGATGAGCCTCGGCGACCAAGTCGAGCGATGGTTCCTCGACATGGCAGCGCTCTTGGGCCTGTGCACAGCGCGGAGCGAAGCGACAGCCGGGATCACGAGACCCCGGACGCGGGGCTCGCCCCGGCATGGTTTCGAGAGCATAACGCGCATGGCGATCGGGAGTCGCCCGAAGAAGCTTGCGGGTGTACGGATGACGCGGACGCGTGAAAACATCCTCGCATCGACCCGCCTCGACGATCCGCCCTCCGTACATGACCAAAATCCGATCAGCGAGAGATGAGACGACCGCCAAGTCATGCGTCACGTAGAGCGCAGCTGCATTGCTCTGCTGGCAGAGCCTCGCAACGGTGCGAAGGACGTAGGCCTGGGTACTCACGTCGAGCCCTGTGGTCGGCTCATCGAGAACGATCAACTTGGGTTGGCACATGAATGCCATCGCGATGGCGACCCGTTGGAGCTGTCCTCCCGATAGTTGATGCGGAAGGCGTGAAAGAAAGGCGGCATCGCCGGGCAGTTGAACGTCGCGCATCGCCGTGCCGACCAGCTCATTACGTTCGCTCCCGGTCAGTTTGTCGCGGTGAGCCGCCAAAACCTCTCTGAGCTGGGTGCCAATGCTGAGGAAGGGGTTGATGGCTGCAGCGGGATCCTGAGGTATATAAGCGACGAGACGCCCCCTGATCCCCTGCAATGAGCTCCGATGCATCGACAGAATGTCTTTTCCGTCGATGATGACCCGACCGCTGGCAATGGTCGCTCCCCTTCGCGCGTATGCCAGAAGAGAGAGGGCAACCGTACTCTTGCCGGATCCTGACTCACCGACCAGGCCGACAATTTCACCAGGGCGGAGCGTGAAACTGATATCGTCCACGATTTCGTCGCGTCGACCAATCGTCTCAACCCTTAGCTTGACTACTTCTGCAGCTAACATCGTCAACGTCCTTGCTGGCCCGATCCGGATGCTCTTCGCGCCAGAGAATCGGCGATGAGCCCGGCGCCGATTGTCAGGACCGCGATCATGAACGCCGGGAGCACGACGGCCCAGGGCTGGATGAGTAGCCCATTGCGGTTTTCATTGAGCATCAGCCCCCAGTCGGCTTGCGGCGGTTGTAGTCCGAAGCCAATGAAACTAAGGCCGGAAATGAGGCCGACCGACCACGTCAGTCGGGTCGTAAACTCCACGGCCAGCGGCGTAAGCAGGCTCGGTAGAACTTCGCGGGTCAGGACAACCCGGCTCGGCGTTCCAATCACTTGAGCTGCTTGAATGAATTCATGCTGCATGAGCTCGGCAGTTAGGCCGCGGGTCACCCGTGCGATCCGCGGGGCGTGCGAAATCGCCGTAACGAGGGTGATCAGCCACAGTTGCGGACCGAGCATCGAAACGAAAAGGACGACAAGAACAATCTGCGGAAAGGCGAGGATCAGATCCATCGCTGCCATAATGACGTCGCTGACCCAGCTGTTCGACGCACCCGCCGCGAGGCCGACAGCTACCCCGGCGACGAGTGCCAGAACCGTCGCCGTCAAGCTCAGTCCAAGCACCGTTTGACCACCCCACAGAGTGCGGCTGAGAACGTCGCGCCCAAGAAAATCGGCGCCAAACCATAACTCACCGGACGGCTGCTCGAAGGGCGCAGCCAAGAGCGCCGTCGATGTATGGGGAGCGAGCCAGGGGCCAAGCAGAACGAGGGCGAGGACAAAACCGACGAGGACCACTCCAAAGCCCATTCCGGCGTCGGGTAAACGTCTGGGCCTTTTACGGCGCTGTGGTGACGTTAGAACGTTGGATGTCATGATGCCCCCCTCATGTGCGGGTTCGCAAACGCGCTGAGTATATCTGCGATAAGGTTGAGGGCCACGTAGACGCTGGCCAGCAACAATGTGGCTGCCTGGAGTACGGGAAGGTCGCGAGATGCGACGGCTTCAACGAGGGTTTGACCCAACCCTGGATAGCTGAACAGGTATTCGATCACGACCACACCGCCCGCCAGATACGCCAGTGTTGCGGCAGCTACTTGGATCGTGGGAACAAGCACATTGGGGAACGCGTGCACGAAGATGACGCGCCACTCGGACAAGCCTTTCAGGCGCGCCATCTGAACGTAATCTGTTTCGAGCACAGCCAGCATCGTGGCACGTACGAAACGGCCCAGGTAAGGAACTGTCACCAGAACCAGAGTAGCAACAGGGAGGACCAGGACCTCGGGCACCTTGAGAGGGCTCATCCCAGGCGTCACAATCGAGATCGCAGGAAGCAGATGGAACACTGCGGTCGAGAAGACCAGGACGAGGCCGATACCGACAACGAACTCCGGCAACGCTGTCAGTACCATAGCAGTAACGTTGAACACTCCATCGAACACTCCCTTCTGCCTCGTTGCCGCGAGCAGCCCCAGGCCTACTGAAATCAGGAGACTTAGAATGGCGGCCGCACCGGCCAGGATCATCGTGTTCGCGGCTCGCCGGCTGATGAGATCGGCTACGGGCTGACGGGTGGCCAACGACTGCCCAAGGTCGAACGTGAGAACGCCCTTCATCCACTGTATATATTGGTCTAGCGGCGCGGCATTCAGGCCAAGTTCCTCCCTAAGGGCGGCCAGGCGCGCAGGTGTCGCATCCCGGCCCAGGATAATCTGGGCCGGATCACCTGGAAGCACCTGAGTAGCGGCAAATACCAAGACGGAGACAAGCCATAGAGCCAGAAGTCCGAAACCCAACCGCCGCAAGATCCAGGCCCAGCGCGATGGGGCGGACGGCACCGGCAGGTCTGCCGGTGCCGCATCAGCGTCCTCTGTGCTCATCGCGGAACGATACAGCATCACGTCATTTCCTATTTTGAAGGTCGGCCTCGCCAGCGTCACTAGGCGACGAAGTATGCTTTCTTGAACTTGTAACGGTTCAGACCCCAACCCGTAAGGTCGGGCTCCAAGCCTCCAATCTGGGCCGAGTGAGCATCGATAGTGTCGGGGTAGCCCCAGATGATCAGCCCGCCCCGCTCAAAGGAAATCCGCTGCATCTGATGGACAAGCTCGCACCGGCGGTTCTGATCAAGTTCGGCGCGGGCAAGGTCGTTAAGACGCGTGAACTCTTCGTCGGAGAACCGGGTCGGGTTGAGGGGTGAAGTGGCGAGTTCCCCCAAGGCAACCTGGTTCAGGTAAGGATTGTGGGTCCAGTAATCTACCGCGAAGGGCCAGTTGGTATACTCCGCGAAGAAGCCACCCTGGTCGAGCCGCTTGACGTTGATTGTCACATCCCCTTCCCGCGCCTGTTCGGCAAAGATCTGTGAAGCTTCGAGCAGACCCGGTGCGGCCGCGGTCGTGGCCAATTCCAACTGCAGATTGGAATGACCCGCGCGGGCAAGCAGCGACCGAGCCTCTTTGACGTCGCGCTCCCGAACCAGAGACGTGTCGAAACAGGGATCATTGGGCGAGTACGCATCGTATGCCACGCGTCCGTGGCCGAAGAAGGCCAGTTTTACGAGCTGCTCGCGATCGACCAGCAACCGCAGAGCCTGCCGCACCCTGACGTCGTCGAAAGGAGGCTTGTCGACCCGCATCGTGAATGGCCGAAACGACCCCGCTTTGCTCGTCAGGACCTTGAAGCTACTGTTGGCACTCACCACCGGTATCTGGGAGTAGGGAAGACCCTCGATCGCGTGAACCTGCCCTCCGAGAAGAGCATTCACCCGCGCAACATCGTCGGGGAGATCGATGAGGACCAGTTCGTCTACGTAAGGCGCTTGTCCATGATAGTTCTCGAAGCGCTTGAAAGTCGATTGCTCACCCGGAACGAATTGGTCGAGCTTGAACGGGCCTGAACCAACGGGGCTCTTAGGGTCGAAATCGACAGGCACGACACCGGTGCTTAGTACGCGGAAAGCGTCCCGCAGTGCCGCATCGGGACGGCGAAGCTTAAGACGGATCGTACGGTCGTCCAGCTTGACGATCTGCGTTGGATCGATGGAGCGCATAAGCGGCGCTACATTGCGAGGGTTCTTCGGATCGATGATCCGTCGAATCGTATAGGCGACGTCATCCGCGCCGATCGTCTTGCCGTTGTGAAATTCAGCTCCCTGCTTGATCCGAATCGTCCACTCGGTTGCCGAGGGATTTACCTCGAACTCCTCTGCCAGAAGCGGTCGATACTCGGCCTGTTCGTTATCATCCCCCAAACCGTCGTAGAGATTGAGAACACGGGCGATGTCAGCCGGGGTAATCGCGGAATGCGGGTCAAGTGAGTCGGTGGGGCCGCCGCCGGCGATGCCAACGCGCAGAGACCCACCCTTCTGGGGTTTTGTGCTGCTCTGCCCAAGTGCAGAGCCCGCATAACCAAGAGCCATCGCGGCAATCGCGCCACCCATCAACTGACGGCGGTCCAGTGTGTTCCGAAGCATGCGTATTTTCGACATGTGCGTTCCTCCCTACACATAGAATATTGCTATAGACAATAGGTAGTCAAGTGTGTTTAATTCACTCAATGATTGCTCCCGGGCGAAGCGCATCGATGAGCGCGAGCCGCGGGGAACTGCGCACAGAGGAGACGTTTCTCGTGAGTTACGCAGACCTGAGAGGGTTCATCGAGGCGCTCGACAACCAGGGCATGG
>NZ_SRTV01000010.1:129132-205362 GCF_004792025.1 Mesorhizobium sp. M8A.F.Ca.ET.181.01.1.1
CAATGATTGCTCCCGGGCGAAGCGCATCGATGAGCGCGAGCCGCGGGGAACTGCGCACAGAGGAGACGTTTCTCGTGAGTTACGCAGACCTGAGAGGGTTCATCGAGGCGCTCGACAACCAGGGCATGGAAGTCGACCTCGCATGTTTTCCTGTACAGCAGTGGCAAAAAGCGGCACCTGGCGTCGACACGGAAGCTGAAGAGGCGGCGCTGGCGTTCATCGACTGCTCTCCCTGATCGAAGCTCCGTTGCGGAGCATCTTAGGTACAATATATACCTACACTGTGTACCTTTCTAACGCGTTTGGCAAACGCAAATTTCGAGGCGAGGAGCGCAGCGCTCATGACCAATTCAAGGCATACACATGCACTCCAGCAGGGCAGCGCCGGACCCAGTGACCGCCGATCCGAGCGTTTCGTTCCAGCTGCGACCGTTTCGCACCCCGACCTCCTGCGCGATGGTAGCGATTATGAGTTTCGAGATACGATCCATCTGATGACACTCGCGATTGGTCGCCTTCTGATCTGTCGCGATGCGTTTGGAAGACGGGCCAACCTTACGGGGTCGCAGTTCGCTGTTCTTCTCGGCACCGCATATTGTGAGGGCTGCGACGGCGTGACCATAAGGAAGCTTTCAGAACACGTTCATCTAGCCCAGATGCACGTGACGACCGAGGTCGGTCGCCTCGTTCGCATTGGCCTTCTTAAAAAGAAGCCAAGCTCGAACGACCGACGGTCCGTGCAGGTCAGTCTCTCCGACAGCGGTCGCGATGCGGTGGCCCGACTCACCCCCTTCATTCGCACAGCTAACGATTTGCTCTTTGCAGGTGTCACACGATCGGAAATCGACTCGGTCCGCAACTTCTTCGCGAAGGTGGTTTCAAACAGCGAAGGCGCGATCTTCTTCGTCAAGAAGCGGCCCGAAAGCACCTTTCCCTCGCTGGTGCTCGCACCGACGTGATGGGCTTGGCCTAAGAGATGGGTGCTCGTTAAGTCGGGGCGCGCCAGGCGATAGCCGCCGGGCGGCAGTTCCGGCCTTATGCCGTGGTTAGAGCGTCAATGATATATTGATCGCGATATAAATAATGACAATAATTACGAAGAGCCCGATGAGCAAACCGCCAGCGGGCCGGCGGAAGTAAGATATCATCCGAGAATGCAAACCATGGCCGGCATTTGTGGTCATTTCTGTTTCAATACCATCCCTTGTGCCAAAACTTCCCATAAATGAGCCAGAACCAGATACTAGCGTAAGTTCTTGGTTTCTCAAAGCTCGCGAGAACGGCCGTGGTCAGGTTGCGAAAGTCCACGCGTTGCAGATGAACTCGTAGGGTGTCAGACCCTTGAGGGTCTTGAGCTACGGGCAAAGTTGGCTGCCTACGGGAGGAACCGGTCAGAGCAGTGAACCGTGCTGCCCTTTGGCATTGCTCGTTTCGCCTTGCGGCGAGGTGACCCTCAACCTTTTCGCTCCTGCTTGGCTCTGGCAAAGCCCCGATCCGTCGCGATAAATCGCTCAAGCATGGGCACAATCAGGCGAAGGGGATCGGCGGAAGGCTGACCCGCGTCGCGGCCAAGGATCTCAGCATATCTGGACAGATCGCGGTGCAGCGGCGCCGGCAGTTCCACTGTGACCTTGACCGGCTTGTCGTCTGCAATCGGACCGAGTTTCAGCTTGGCCATTTTCAGCCTCCGTAGGGTTCGAGCACGAGATCGCGCGTAACGACGACACGCACATTAACGCCCGGCCGTATCGTCAGCGTCGGTGCGATGTTGAGTTGGCGCTGGACGATTTGCTGGCCCACCTGGCTGAGGCTGTCGGAGGCGCCGCCGCGCAAGGCGCGCACGATGTCACTTTCCTGGCCGGACGAGCCGGCCTCCGCGCCAACGCTGAGGATGGTGGTGAGTGCGGCCGCCTTGAACAGCTCGGCCCAATGGTAGTCGACGCCGTCCTCAAGGCCGGCATAGCCTTGGGCGTCAGTGCCGGGCTGGCGTTCAAGGACAATGGAACGTCCGTTGGGAAAGACCAGCCTGCTCCAGACAAGCAGCACGCGCCGCTGGCCGAAGCCGACCCCATTGTCGTACTGGCCAATGACACGCGTGCCTTGCGGGATCAGCAGCGAGCGACCCGTCGGACTGTCATAGACATTTTCGGTCACCTGCGCGGTGATCTGACCAGGCAGATCGGAACGGATACCGGTGATGAGGGCCGCCGGGATGACGGCCCCTGCCTGGAGCACATAGGGCGATGCCGGCGGCGTGACGCGATCCGGCGTCACGGTGCGCCGATCAGCGGCCGCATTCAGAAAGCCAAGCTGGCGGTCTTGTGTGGTCGACTGGCCGACCTGACCGGCAAGCTCGGGGCCGCCAAGGTTCGCCGGAGAAGTTCCCCCGGGCGGGGTTTCGGCCATCGCGGTTGACTGCCCTGTCTGGAAGAAGACGCGCGAGGTTCGGGCCGCCTCCTCTTCGGCCCGCCGGCGCTGTTCCGCCTCATCGACCATGGGTGTCGCGATCGTTGGCGGCACGACGGGCTGTCCCTTGTTCTGGGCATCAAGCATCGGCCGGCCAAGATCGCCAGGCAGTGGCGGTCCAAGAACAGGGCCGGTATAGTCGCGCGGCAGGCTGGCCAGTCCGTCGGCGGGCTGCCTGTTGGACGTCGAGTAGAGCTCGTCGCCATGCCTGCCGGTTTCGCTCGTCTGAAGCGCGTAGATCAGCGCGCCGCCGACGCCAAGCGATGCACATAAGCTGATGCCGGCGAGCACTTTGCGCGACAGGCGGGTGACACGCGGCGGATCGGCGCGAAGCTGCATCGGCGCAGCCGGTATTTCGTTCTCGTTCACGAGTGCTCCCCTCCCCTTTGACGAAATGCGTTCTTTGCATTCGGCACGGCGTTGGCGCCTGACATCCACAGGCCTCTCCTCGTGGCATCGGTGCGGACGATCCTGACGGTCTGTTGCCGCTTGCCACTGCCAAGCCGCAATTCCCCGGCGCCAAAGAGTCGGTCGACGATCAGGGTGTTCTGGTAGACGCGGCTGTTGGCAATCTCGGCCTCGCCGTCCGGGCCGATGACGAAGATGGGCGGCATCTCGCCTTGCACGATCCCGCGTGGAAACTCGACATAGACCCGCCTGCCGTCGTCATAGACGGTGACGGGTCTCCAGGGGGGCGCGTCGCCGGTGAGACCATAGCGGTAGTTGCGTGCGGTGATGGCGGGAATCACCGGTGTCGCGGGGATCGCCCGCGCTTGTCCGGCCGGCGGCGCCGGATAGGCCCATGACACGGCGGGCATGTACGGCTTCTCGCCCGATCGCAGCTCGATCATGTAGCTGCGCCGGTCGGTGGTGATGACGAGATTGGTGTTGATGTCCGAGCGTGAAGGCTTGACCAGCACGTGGACGCGCCTGGTGACGCCCGCTCCGCTTTCGGTGTCGCCGATGATCCAGCGCGCGGTATCGCCCGCCGCGATCGGACCTTCGCCGGTCAGGCTTTCGCCAGGCTCAAGCGCGATGTCCGTTATCTGTCCTGGAGCGGCATAGACCTGATAAAGGGCTCCTTCACTCCAGGGATAAATCTGAATGGCGTTGTAATAGCCCTCACGACGCGGCTGGACTCGCGCCGCCGCGTTGGCGTTCTCGACGCGCGCCATCGGCGTGCTGCCGGCGACACCGCCGCGGGCCGGGACCCACCCTGGTGGAACGTGCAGCGGCTTTGGCCTTTCATCGAGCCCGGCTGCCGGAGCGGCGGGCAAAGGCGGCACGTAGGCATCATAGGAGATCTGAGGTGGTTTCTGAGGTGTGGCGCAACCGGCAAGTATGGAGCCCGATAACAACACCACGGCAAACGCCGACCTTGTCAAAGCCGGAGTGGCGATGACACACAATGGCAGGTTCATTGGCTCATCTCCCGGGACCAGTTGATGGCGTTGACGTAGATGCCGAGCGGATTGGCCCGAAGACGTTCGGCGTCGTTTGGCATTTGTGTCACGATCGTCAGGATCGCGGTCCAGCGCTCGGTGCCGGAAAGCTGGCCGTTTTCGTAATGGTGCTCGATCCAGGCAACACGAAAGGAGCCCGGTGAGGCCCTGATGACCGAAGAGATATCCACCGCGACCTGCTGCTTGCCGACCCTGGAGAAAGGGTCGTTGGCGCGGGCGTAATCGTTGAGCGCCGCGGCGCCCTGGTCGGTGGTCCAATCATAGGCGCGCAGCCAGTCCTGGCGCAGGATGATCGGATCGGCGGGGATGGAGCGCACCTGTTCGACAAAGCGGGCGAGATGCCACGCTATCTGAGGATCAGTCGGCTTATAATCCGCGATCGCGGGCGCGGTCGCTTGAACCTGGCCCATCTTGTCGACCTGCACGACCCAGGGCACGACAGTGCCGCGGCCCAATTGCCAGACCAGTGACGTGGAAAGGCCTGCCGACAAGATGAGCGACCCGAACGCCATGGCGCGCCAGTTGCGTGCCTGCACGCGAGCAGACCCGATGCGCTCATCCCAGATCTGCTCCGCCTTCTGATACGGGGTTTCCGGTCGAGGAGTCTTGCCGTAGTGAACGTCGGGTCGCCTAAAGATATTCATCTTGTCATTTGCCTTCAGAAAGAGAAATCGAAGCTCCGCCGCCATGGCTG
Organism: Mesorhizobium sp. M8A.F.Ca.ET.181.01.1.1; assembly: GCF_004792025.1. Classification (NCBI taxonomy): domain Bacteria; kingdom Pseudomonadati; phylum Pseudomonadota; class Alphaproteobacteria; order Hyphomicrobiales; family Phyllobacteriaceae; genus Mesorhizobium; species Mesorhizobium sp. M8A.F.Ca.ET.181.01.1.1. The sequence continues at coordinate 133,756 of NZ_SRTV01000010.1, forward strand.
TCGCCGGCGCGTACCGCGTGGGCCGCGGTCTGGGCGCCGTGAGAGAGGCGTTGAGAGCGCTGCAAGCGTCTGGCCCATTCCGGCTGTCCGTGCGTGCCGGATGGCTTGCCCGCGCCGGACGCAGACGCCGCGGCTGACAACGCGGCGCCGCCGATCGTTCCCATGGTGGTCGACGAACCGCCGTGGATTTCAGCCGCCGAACTGGCGCCGGAGGCGAAGCTGGACTTAAACGATTGACCGGTGTTTGCGGCAGCGCGCTTGAGAGGAGAGGAGGCTGCCGCAGCGCCAGCACGCGCAATGCCGCCCAAGCCGGAGGCGATGCCTGCCGCGCCAGCTTGGCCGCCTGCGCCAAGCGTGTAAGCGGCCGAGGCGCCACCAGCGAGTGACGTGCCGCCACGCGCGGCTGACATTGCGCCCGCGAATGCGGCTGTCCCACCTCGCGCCGCCAGGCCGGCTGCGCCATGGCCAGCAACCGCCATGCCGCCCGCGGCAAGGCCGGTGCCGACAGCCGCACCGGCGCCAAGCTGCGGTCCACCCGAGACGAGGCCGTTGGCGATGCCGGGGCCGAAGATGCCGAGGCCAAGCAGCGACAGCGCCGCCAATACGATCGCCATGGCTTGGTCGATGGTGGGGCTCTCACCGCCGAAGCCTTGGGTGAATTCGCCGAAGAGCGTCGATCCGATGCCGATGACGACGGCAAGCACCAGAACCTTGATGCCGGACGAGATGACGTTGCCCAGCACGCGCTCGGCCATGAAGGCAGTCTTGCCGAAGAGGCCGAAGGGGATCAGCACAAAGCCGGCCAGCGTCGCCAGCTTGAACTCGATCAGAGTCACAAAGAGCTGTACCGCCAAGATGAAGAAGGCGAGCAGGACGAGCGCCCAGGCAAAGAGCAGGCAAGCAATCTGGATGAAGTTTTCAAAGAAGGAGACGTAGCCCATCAAACCGGAGATCGCCTCAAGCAAGGGTCGTCCGGCGTCGAGACCGGTTTGCGCCACCCTGCCAGGGTGCAGTAGGTCCTGTGCCGAGAAGCCGGTGCCACTCGCCTTGAGACCAAGACCGGAGAAGCTCTCGAACACGATCTGAGCGAGACCGTTCCAGTTGGATATCAGATAGGCGAAGACACCGACGAAGAGCGTTTTCTTGACGAGCCGCGCAAGAATGTCGTCATCAGCGCCCCAGCTCCAGAAGAGCGCGGCAAGCGTCACGTCGATGACGATCAGCGTGGTGGCGACGAAGGCGACCTCGCCACCGAGGAGGCCGAAACCGCTGTCGATGTAGCGGGTGAAAGTGGCCAGGAATTGGTCGATGACACCTGTATTGCCCATGTCTATTGATCCCAGCGCACGGCAGCATCTGGAGACTGCGAAGCGTCCGGCTCGCCTATCGAACGCCCCGATGGCTCTTTGAGACCGAGGAAGCGATCGCGCTGTTCGGCCCATAGCCGCGCGCATCCATCGTCACGCAGGGCAGCTTCACCGAGGACCTGGCAGCGGCGCAGACCATCGCGAAGCGGGTTCGGCATCAAGCCTGCGGTTGTGTGCGCGCGCTCGCCCGCCGGCTTGGTCTCCTTCCGGCTCGTACCGAGCGCGGCCGCCGTGACGGCGGCCGCGACAAAGATGACAGGCACAATGCGAGCGAGCGTTTTGCCGTCCATGGCCTTCGATCTCAGCGGTTGAACATCTGGGCCGAGCCGGCCTCGTAGCCGGAGCCTGGCGCCAGGAAGCGGCGGCGTTGCTCGCGGCCCTGATCGACCGCGGCGGCACGTTCGGCCTCGCTCAGAGCCTGGGCGCGGCCGTTGGCGGCGACCACAGCGGTCAGGTCCGCGAGCTGCTGGCCCTGGAGCGCAAGCAGCTGATTGCCAGCTTGCGTCGCCTGCAGCGCTCCGGTCGCCGATTGGCTGGCGCCGACCAGCGCCGACATCTGCGCGCGGCCGGTCTCGATGTTTCCAACGACGCCCGCCTGGATGCGCATGGCGTCCTGAAGGCCGCCCACCGTGTTTTGCCAGCGTGAGCGCGCGTCCGTGACGAGCTGCTGGTCGGAAGCAGAGAGTGAGACGCTGCCGTATTGCTGCTGAAAGGCCTTGTCGACCTGCTGGACGTCGAAGGCGATGTTCTGTGCCTGCCCGAGAAGCTGTTGCGTGCGTTGCACCGACTGTTGCAGTTGCTGCAGCGAGGACAAAGGCAGGCTCGCCAGGTTACGCGCCTGGTTGATCAGCATCTGGGCCTGGTTCTGAAGCGAGGTGATCTGGTTTGTGATCTGCTGCAGCGAACGCGCGGCCGTCAGAACATTCTGGGAATAGTTCGATGGATCAAACACGATGAAGGCATACGCTGGCGCAGTCATCATCGGCGGGATGGCGACCGGCGCGGCGAGCATCGCCGCGACCAGAAAGATGGCGCGAGGGCGGCTTTGATGAACATTCATGGTTGCGGATTCTTTTCAGGTTCGGGAAGGGTGAGGTTGGGAATGAGGTCGGCGGCCCAGCCGACGTCACGGGCACGCAGCCAGGCCGCCAGGAAGCCGTGGCGGCCATGCTCGGCAATGATGCTGCCGATCAGGGCCTGATCGCTCTTCGAGGACGCGGCGCAAAGTGCCAGCCCGACCTCGGACAGGCCGAGCTCGAAGAGACGGTTGCCGCGACGGGACTGGCAGTAGTAATCGCGCTTGGGTGTCGCTCGTGCCAGGATTTCGATCTGGCGGTCGTTCAGGCCGAAGCGGCGATAGATGGCGGTAATCTGCGGCTCAACCGCGCGCTCATTGGGCAACAGCAGCCGGGTTGGACAGCTTTCGATGATCGCCGGCGCAATGGCCGAATTGTCGATATCGGCAAGTGACTGGGTGGCGAAGACGACGCTGGCGTTCTTCTTGCGCAGCGTCTTCAGCCACTCGCGCAACTGCCCGGCAAACCCCTCGTCATCGAGGGCAAGCCAGCCTTCGTCGATGATGAGCAGCGTTGGACGCCCGTCGAGCCGATCGCCGATGCGGTGGAACAGATAGGACAGGACAGCCGGCGCGGCTTGCGTGCCCACCAGTCCTTCGATCTCGAAGGCCTGCACGGATGCCTGGCCGAGGTGTTCGGCCTCGGCGTCGAGCAATCGTCCGTGAGCGCCTCCGACACAGTAGGGGCGCAAAGCCTGTTTCAGGTCATTGGCTTGCAAGAGGACACTGAGCCCGGTGATGGTGCGCTCCTCGACGGGAGCCGAGGCAAGCGACGTCAGCGCCGCCCAGATATGCTCCTTTGCGTCCGGGGTGATCTGGATGCCCTCGCGCATCAGGATCGCAACGATCCAGTCAGCCGCCCAGGCGCGCTCATATGTGTCATGAACCCGGGCAAGCGGCTGCAGCGAAACGGAGGCGTCCACGCCTTCGGTGAGGTGCCCTCCGAGATCGTGCCAGTCGCCACCCATGGCGAGCGCCGCGGCGCGGATAGAGCCGCCGAAATCGAAGGCGAATATCTGAGCTTTGCGGTAGCGGCAGAACTGCAGCGCCATCAGCGCCAGCAGCACAGACTTGCCAGCGCCAGTGGGGCCGACGACCAGCGTATGACCGACGTCGCCGACATGAAGAACCAACCGGAACGGGGTCGAGCCTTCGGTCTTGCCGTAAAGCAAGGGAGGACTGACCAGATGCTCGTCCCGTTCCGGTCCCGCCCACACGGCAGACAGCGGCATCATGTGGGCGAGATTGAGCGTTGAGATGGGAGGCTGACGGACGTTGCCGTAGGCGTGCCCGGGCAAGGAACCGAGCCAGGCGTCGACGGCGTTGACGGTCTCGGCAATCGCCGTGAAGTCGCGGCCCTGGATGACCTTCTCGACAAGCCGCAATTTCTCGTCGGCCACGCGCGGGTCGCAATCCCATATGGCGACTGTCGCGGTGACATAGGCCATGCCCGCCATGTCGGCGCCGAGTTCCTGCAACGCCGTGTCGGCGTCGGCCGCCTTGTTGGCGGCATCGGTGTCGAGGAGGGCTGACGCTTCGTTGGTCATCACCTCCTTGAGGATCGAGGCGATGCTCTTGCGCTTCGCAAACCATTGCCGCCTTATCCTGGTCAACAGTCGGACAGCGTCGACCTTGTCGAGCAGGATGGCGCGGGTCGACCAGCGGTAGGGGAAGGCCAGGCGATTGAGGTCATCAAGCAGGCCGGGTGTCGTAGCGGTCGGGAAGCCAACAATCGAAAGCACGCGAAGATGCTTGTCGCCAAGTCGTGGCTCGAGCCCGCCGGCGAGCGGTTCATCGGCCAGCAGTGTATCGAGATAGATCGGCGTCTCGGGAACACGAACCTTATGGCGTTTGGTCGAGATCGTCGAATGCAGGTAGGTGAGCGTTTCGCCGTCATCGAGCCAGTGGCATTCCGGCATGAACCCGTCGAGCAGGGACAGTACGCGCTCCGTCCGGTCGACAAAGGCGCGCACGATCTCGCCCGGATCCGCGTCCGACTGGTCGCGACCCTCATAAAGCCACCCCTCGGCACGTGTGGCGTCTTCGGGCGGTGGCAAAAACAGGAATGTGAGAAAGTAGCTCGATACGAAATGAACCCCCTCCTCGTCAAAATCGGCTTTGCGCTCGGCATCGAGCAGGCTGGAGGCCGCATTGTGAAACTGGCTCTCGGGATAGGAGGCGGCTTCGTGCCGCTGCGCTTCGACAAAGACGCTCCAGCCCGAGCCGAGGCGACGAAGGGCATTGTTGATGCGCGACGCCACCGCAACCAGCTCCGCCGCGACGGCGGAGTCGAGATCAGGGCCGCGAAATCGCGCTGTGCGCTGAAAGCTGCCATCCTTGTTAAGCACGACGCCCGGCGCGACGAGTGCTGCCCAAGGCAGATAGTCGGCAAGGCGAGCAGCGGTCCGGCGGTATTCGGCAAGGCTCATCATGGCGGCGCCCTCAAACCAAAAGATGTCCAGGCAGCCGCAGGTGCCTGCGCCCAACCTCGAAAAACAGCGGATCGCGCCTGGCGGCCCATACCGCCGTGAGATGTCCGATTGCCCAGATGAGGAGACCGACCAGCCACAGCCGCAGCCCAAGGCCGACAGCGCCCGCCAGCGTGCCATTCAGGATCGCGATTGCGCGCGGCGCGCCGCCGAGCAGGATCTGCTCCGTCAGCGCCCGGTGGACGGGCACCGTCCACCCCGGCACCGCGTCGAGTTGTTCAAGAGCGGTTGTCATCAGATCAACGCTCCGCCGCCGAACGAGAAGAACGACAGGAAGAAACTCGACGCCGCAAAGGCGATCGAGAGGCCAAAAACGATCTGGATGAGCCGCCTGAAACCGCCTGAACTGTCGCCGAAGGCCAGCGTCAGGCCGGTGACGATGATGATGATGACGGCCATGATCTTGGAGACCGGTCCTTCGACCGACTGCAGGATCTTTTCGAGTGGCTGTTCCCACGGCATCGAGGAGCCTGACGCATGGGCGCTCGACGCGACCAGGAGATTGACGGCAAGGGCGGTGGCTCCTGCGGCCAGGTGGCCGTGGCAGCGTGCAAGGAGGCGGATCATGAGGTTTCTCCTGGGTTGATCGGTGTGGCTTCAGCAATGCGATAATCGCCGTCGGGGCCAAGACCCTCGACCCGGACGAGCTCGCTCAGCCGTCGCGCGACGCCACGTCCCGACAGGACGGCAACGAGGCCGATCGTGTCGGCGATCAATGCGCGCGGCACGGTGACGACGGCTTCCTGGATAAGCTGCTCAAGGCGGCGCAGGGCGCCGATGCCGGAGCCCGCATGAAGGGTGCCGATACCCCCGGGGTGCCCGGTCCCCCATGCCTTCAAGAGGTCGAGGGCCTCGGCGCCGCGCACCTCGCCGATGGGGATGCGGTCGGGCCGCAAGCGCAACGAGGAGCGCACCAGGTCGGAGAGTGTGGCGACGCCATCCTTGGTGCGCATGGCGACAAGGTTGGGGGCGGCGCATTGCAGTTCGCGGGTGTCCTCGATGATGACGACCCGATCCGTCCCTTTTGCCACTTCGGCGAGCAGCGCGTTGGTCAGGGTCGTCTTGCCGGTCGATGTGCCGCCGGCGACGAGGATGTTCAAGCGCGCGGCAACCGCGGCGCGCAATATCGCGGCCTGACCGTCGGACATGATGCCTGCCGCGACATAGTCATCGAGCGTGAACACGGCCACGGCGGGCTTGCGGATCGCGAAGGCGGGTGCTGCGACGACGGGCGGCAACAGACCTTCGAAACGTTCGCCGGTTTGCGGCAACTCAGCCGACACGCGCGGGGAACGGGAATGAACCTCGGCGCCGACATGATGGGCGACCAGGCGCACAATGCGCTCGCCAGCGGCAGGGGCCAGCGTTTCCCCGGTATCGGCCAAACCGTCGGAAAGCCGATCCACCCAGATCCGGCCATCCGGGTTCAGCATGACCTCGACGATCGCGGGATCGTCGAGAAACCGGGCGATGGCGGGTCCGAGCGCGGTGCGCAGCATACGCGAGCTGCGCGCGCGTCCTTCGGTATCGTTGTGCGAGATGGCCATCCTGTCCCCGTTGCGCCGGGGACATGTCAAGCAGTCCCCGGTCGGGGACGATCAAAACAGCCCTGAAGCGGTCCGATTCAACGGGTTTCAGCCGTCATCGTAGCGTAGCGTGCAATTACCGGCCAACGGCGGCGCCGCTGGCCGCGGCGGTATAATATGAACTTTGTCAATAATAAGTACATCTTTATTGACACGCGACTCCTGCCGGGTTTATGAGGGAACCACCGATGGTCTGCTCCTACAGGCATCGTTCTTTCCACGGCGCGGAGGGTGTCATGAGGTCCGGTCCGGAGGGCGCGATTTCTCGGCGCAAAACCGCCCTCCTCAGGTACGCCGACACTATACTGACATCGTCGCCGCCCGCCTCAACAAAGAATGGTGGCACCCCGTGAGCATGCTCGAGATCTGGCTGGGCATTCTGCAAGGGCTGGGCATCACCGCAGAGGTCACCGCCTATGGCCTGGTCTTTGCGATCCCCTTCGCGCTCGTCTTCGGCGTCGCGCAGTTTTTGACCACCGGCATGACGCGCTTTCTGGTTACCGCCGTGATCGAATTCTGGCGCAGCTCAGCGGTCGTCGTCCTGCTCTTCTTCTTTTATTACGTGCTGCCGGTGATGGGGGTCACTCTGTCGGCGCTGACCGTCAGTGCATTGGTGCTCGGTCTCAACACCGGCGGCTATGCCAGCCAGGCGGTTCGCGCCGGGCTGCAGTCTGTGCCTGCCGGCCAACGCGAGGCCGGCATGGCGCTCGGCCTCCCGCGCCCGGCGATCCTGCTCCTGATCGAGCTGCCGCAGGCCTTGGTCGCGATGAGCCCAACCTTCGTCAACAACCTTATCCAGCTCGTCAAGGCGACTTCCCTCGTCTCGCTGGTCACGCTGACGGACATGACCTTCCGCGCCAAGGAAATCGCGCAGACCGACTACGACCCCGTCGCGATCTATTCGGCGCTGCTGCTGGCCTTCTTCGTCGTCTGTTATCCGATCGCACTTGCCGGCCGCTGGCTCGAGGCGCGGGTCAATCCTGAAAGAGGAACGCCGCGTGGGATTTAACTTCGATTTCGCACTATCGACCGTCCCGACGATCATCGGGGCGATCGGAACGACCCTGCTCGCAACGGTCTTGAGTTGCCTCGGCGCATCAGTGCTTGGCTTCACTTTCGAGATGATCCGCCGCGGGGGCGGTGCGACTGGCCTCGTCGTCCGCTTCCTGATCGACTTCATCCGCTCGACGCCGGTTCTGGCCGGGCTCTATTTCCTGTATTTCGTCCTGCCCTTCTACGGGATCCGGCTTGGCGCCATGACGGTCGGCATACTGGGGCTGAGCCTGTACTACAGCGGCTATCTGGCGGAGGTGTTCAAAGCGGGCATCGACGCGATCCCGAAAGGCCAGCAGGAAGCGGCCAGAGCCTTGTCGCTAACACGCCGCGACACGGTCGTTTTCGTCATCGCGCCGCAGATGTTGCGCAACGTCGCCGCACCGTTGGGCAACTATCTTGTTTCGATCCTCAAGGCGACGCCTTATCTCGCGATCCTGGCCGTGCCCGAAATGCTCGGGCGCGCCTTCGATATCGCGTCCGAGACCTATCGATACGCGGAGCCGCTGACGATTGCCGGCATACTGTTTCTCGCCTTGGCGCTGCTCATTGCGTATGGCGTAAAGCGCATCGAGCAGCGCCTGCTTGCTGCTGGACGCCGCTGATGCTGGCTCAAGCCCCACATCCAGCCCAGCCCGTTCAATCCATCCCTCATGTCCGGATCGACGGCCTCAACAAATGGTTCGGCGCCCTGCAGGTTTTGAAAGACATCGATCTGACGGTTGGAGCGGGCGCACGGATCGTCGTTTGCGGACCGTCCGGTTCCGGCAAGTCGACCTTGATCCGCTGCATCAACGGTCTCGAGCCTTTCCAGAAGGGAACGATTCAGTTCGAAGCAGCAATTCTGGACAAGGATGGCCGCGATGCCAGGAAGGCGCGCCGGCAGACAGGCATGGTATTTCAGAGCTTCAACCTGTTTCCGCACCTCACCGTGCTCGCCAACTGCACGCTGGCGCTGCGCCGGGTTCTCCTGAAACCGGCACGGGAGGCCGAAGAGATCGCCATGCAGCATCTGACAGCGGTGCACATCCCCGAAAAGGCGCAGGCCTACCCGGCCCAGCTCTCGGGCGGTCAACAACAACGGGTGGCGATCGCGCGCGCGCTTTGCCTCAATCCCCGCATCATGCTGTTCGACGAACCCACCTCGGCGCTCGACCCGGAAATGATCAAGGAAGTCCTCGACGTCATGATCGCGCTGGCGGGAAGCGGCATGACCATGGTCTGCGTGACCCATGAGATGGGTTTTGCACGCGAAGTCGCCGATGAGATCGTTTTCATGGACGACGGCCGCATCCTCGAGCATGCCTCGTCCAAAGACTTTTTCTCAGCGGCCGCTCACCCACGCGCCCGGCTGTTCCTGGATACCATCTTGAGCCATTGAGAGCCGACGCGTGTGGACCCCGCGTGCCGGCAATCGGCGCGCAACCGCGCCACATGTCGGAAGTCCCGACCAGGTCACCACTCCGGTGCGAACGCGTAGCCAGCCGAGCGGACCGTCCGGATCACGTCGCTTCCCACGGACGCCCGAAGCCTTTTGCGTAGCCTGGCTATATGAACGTCGACGCCCCGCACGTCGGTTGCGGCGGCATGTTCAGGCCACGCGGTCGCGACCAGTTCCTCGCGGCTGAAGACCTTGCCAGGCTGCGCCAAAAGGCTGCGCAAAAGCTTGAACTCGATCGGTGGCATCACGATTTCTTTTTGCCTGAAGAATGTCCGGTGAGTCTGCCGATCCAGCCGAAAATCGCCCTGCACCAGCTCACCCGAGTCTGTTTCGCGCGATAGCTTCGCAAGGCCTGCTCTGCCATGCAGCCAGGCCAGAAGCTGTTCGGGGGCGAACGGCCGCGAAAATATCTCGTCGACGCCAGCCTTGATCAAGTCGAGATGCAGCTTGCCAGAACGCGGGGCAACCAGGCTCACGACCGGAGTCCCTTTGGTCGCAGCGCCAGACTTCAGCCAGGCGCACTGTTTGACCACTGCACGGTCGCCTGGATGGCAGTCCATGATCACGGCAAGCGGGGATGCCGCCTCGATGGCGCGTGCGATTTCCCGGTCTCCCGTAATCAGTTGAATCTCGAAGCCAGCTACCGACAGTATGTGGCCGAAAACCAGGAAAAAATCCGGGTCCTTCGAGGAGATCAGGACCAGCGGCTTCATGAGTCCATCAACCGAGTTCGATACATCATAAGGCTGACTACCGCGCAAATGGGCGCGATGACAATATACCCTGACGATCGACGCCTCGCGGGCTTTCCGCAAGTGCCTGGTTATGAGCCTAGATGTTGTCGGCAAGTATGACGCCGCTGATGCCGTAAGCGCGGCGCGTCTGTTCAACAGCCTCGGGCGTGACATCGATCAGCAGCGCGATGATATCGCCGTCGGGATGTTCAAGAGCTTCGCCGAGCTCGATCAGCGTCCAGCCAAGCGCGCGCAGCCGTTTTGGCCAGAATGTCTCGCAAACCACGCTGATCTGTCGAATCCCAAGGCTTTGCGCGGTCTCGAGCAGGCCGCAAAGAACAATGCCGGCGATCGGCGACGGGGCGCCTTGTGTGCGAAGCGATGGAACGACGAAGAAACGCGTCCATTCGAAGATTCCAGCTGCTCTCGGAGGCCTGCCGCCGGCGAGACCCGGGAAGACCTCGCTCATGAGATGCGGCTCCAGCGTCGGCAAGAGACGGGAGCCGCCTACGATCTTGCCGTTGGTGTCAAGCGCGAGAACATATAGCGTATGCTCGTTGTCGAAGGCGTCGATCTCGATGTTGATGGGCCGTGCGACGTCGCGCCAACGCCTCTGCTTGACGTAAATCTCGTACCGTATCCGAAAGTAGCGTTCCAGAACTTTCCGGTAGCGCTTCCTGTTATCCCAAGTGACCAGATGCATACGAACCATGACGCCTCCAGGCGGAGGGTCGTAGGAAAATGAACTTGCGGTACGTATGACGGTATTCAGGTATTGCTAAATCTGGATTTCCTGCCGTCGCAGCGCCTTGACGATGGCGTGCGCGACATTGATCGCGTCGAGCTTTGCTCGAATGTTGCGCTGATGGCTTTCAACCGTGTTCCTGGTAACACCGAGGATACAAGCGATATCCTCTGTGGATTTGCCTTGTGCGCTCCACTCCAGGAGTTCGCGCTCGCGCGCCGTCAAGGGCGTGGGCTCATCGCCATCGCCGGGCGTTCCCAGCCCTGAGAGGCTGCGAAAGGTGTGCACGCAAAGCGTTTCGATAAGGGGCATGGCGCTTGGCGGAACGTCCATCCGGTCACTCGCCATCGTGACGACGCCGGGCCCGGCCAATGGGACATGAATCGGGACGCAGATACCTTCTTTCATCCCGAACTCGGCCGCCTCGTCCATCACCAGCTTCGCGCGTGCAACCAGCCTTGCGGACGGCAGCTCGCCCCATCGGAAAGGCTCTGGCGAGTGCCGGCACTGGGCGACACAAGGATCGTGCAAGAAATATTCCTCGGTGACATAGCGACGATGCCATTCAGGAGACCAGCCATCAGCAAGGATCTCACGCTGCCAGTCCGTACCGTGCGGCACAGGCAGTCCGGTGATCAGAAAATTGCGCAATCCCTAGCGCTCCATGGCTAAGCGGAACGCCTGAAGGATTGCATCAGCCGACCGCGCGGTGTCGATCTTCGTGATCGCCGCAAAAAGGTCGATAACAGTCTCGTTCTCCATCGGTAGACCTCAACCACAGTCAGGCCCTACCCCGCGGAACAACCTATGGCTGTCTAGACACCACCTTCAATGGGACAAGCATCGAATGTACACTAAAGGAGTCAATCGCGTATCACAAAGACGAGATAAGTGAAAATCTTACCAGTACTGCATCGAGGACGTGCGGCTTCATCCATTCAACTTTGAAGTCGCCTGCTTCGTCACCCGAATGGCTCGCTTGTTTGCCGGGCTCGCTGAAACCAACTCTTGTGGCTCGACATTCAACGCCTTGGCCAGAATTTCGACTGTATCCAGCGTGGCGTTGCGCCGCCCGGCCTCGACGCTGCTGATATAGGCGCGCGTGCGGCCCGAAACAAAAGACAACTGCTCCTGAGAGAGTTTTCTTTCTCTCCGAAGCCGCTGCACGTTCAGACCAAAAACGGCGCGAAGTTTCATCAAACAACGGATGCTACGGCGCGCACTATGGTGCGACACACTATAGTGCACATTCCGCATTGACAGCCGTGCTCTTGGCTGTTTGAAACAACCAGCGAATTCATCGTTTCCTTGACAAGGAATAGCCATGACGAGCCGGCCGTTTCGCGACCTCGCGCACGACATGTCCGCGCAGTCCTCAGGCGAGATTAGCCGTCCCGGGATGGACAAGAGCCGGGTCCTGGAACTCGTTTGCATCCGATGCGGCGCTTCCTACCCCGCCGAAGTCACCATCGACTCCAGGGGATGCGCGCGCTGCCAAGACACCGCGCCGGCAAATCTTGCGCCCGTCTATGCCACTCCGCAGCCTCACCCTTTAACCGGCGCCACCAGCTCGCGCTCGCTGTGGCGTTTTGCGCATATGCTGCCTTGCACAGAAGCCGAGGCGGTGAGCCTCGGCGAGGGTCTGACACCTTTGCTTGCCACGCCGCGCATCGGCGCGTTTCTCGGCGTGCCGGATCTTGCAATCAAGGATGAAGGCAGAAATCCGACCTGGTCGCACAAGGACCGCTTCTCGACCATCGCGGTCAGCGTGGCGCGCGCACGTGGTTCTAAAGTCGTCGCCACCGCCTCGTCGGGGAACGCCGGCGCTTCGCTGGCGGCCTACGCTGCCCGAGCCGGGCTCAAATGCGTCGTCACCACTTTCGCGGGATCGGCCGGCGCGATGTTGGCGCAGATCCGCAAATATGGTGCGACGGTCCTGCCCTTGGTCAGCAAAATGGACCGATGGTCGCTGCTTGAACAGGCAGCGGCCCGTTACGACTGGTTCATCGCATCGCCCTATCACGGTCCGGTCGTCGGCAGCCATCCACTCGGCATCGAGGGCTATAAGACGATCGCCTATGAGATCGTCGAGCAATCGGACGGCACGGCGCCAGACTGGTGCGTCCTGCCCGTCTGCTACGGCGATGCCTTGTCCGGTGTGTGGGCTGGCTTTTGCGAGCTGTTCGCGCAAGGGTCGATCACGCGCCTGCCTCGTCTCGTCGCGGCGGAGGTGCATGGGTCGCTGGCGGACGCTCTGGCCAGCGGCGCCGATGCGTTGAGTGAACGCAAGATGCTTTTCGACAGCCTTGCCGTATCGATCGGCACGCCGCGCAGCACCTTTCAGGCGCTGAAGGCGCTGCGAGAATCCGGCGGACACGCCGTCCCCGTCAGCAATCACGGCCTGATTGCGATGCAGGAGCGCCTTGCGCGGGACGAAGGTATCTTTGCCGAACTGGCGTCGGTCACGCCGCTGATGGCGATATCGACGTTAAAGGACCAAGGTGTCATCGCAGCCACAGACCGCGTCGTGGCCGTCGTGACAGCCAGCGGCCTCAAGGACCTCGATCGGTCCACCGGATCGAACGAACACGATCACGTGTTCCAGACGACGGACGATGCCTGGCGCTGGCTCGACAAAAACGGGCCGGATTTCGTTTCATAGATTTTCCGGGGCGCCAATCGCCGATGGCACCTCGCTTGGCGCCTGCGTTTTCAGCACGTCGTCGAGGCTGCGACGAAGCCAGAGAAAGCGCGTCCATTGCGATTCCGCAGCCGGCGCGATGGTCGTCAGCGTCCTTGGCTGGGCCAGTTCCTTGCAGGGCCAGCCAGGCAGAACCGCAAGCCAGTCGTCATTGTAGACGGTCTCGGCATGGCGATGGCCTTCGTCAGGCATGATGACCGCCACTTGCGCATCCGAAAGTGTCGTTGCAACCCATTGCGCCACCAACGCGGCGGCGCCGCTGGTCGGCCCCATGAAGAGGCCGTGCTCGCGCAGCAAACGATGCGCGGTCCTGTACGCCGGATAGGCGCCAACCCAATGGATCTCGTCGACAAGTTCATGCCTGACATTCTTCGGCAAAACGCTGTTGCCCAGGCCCCGCAGCATGCGTTTGCCGACGGGCTGTCCAAACAGGATGCTGCGATGGGTATCGACGGCAAACACCGTCAGATGCGGAAAGACCGTTCGCAAAAAGGACGCGGTGCCGCAGAGCGAGCCGCCCGTACCGACGCAGCCGACCAGGCAGTCGACCTTGCCCATCGCCCGGATGAAGAGTTCGGCCAGCCGCGCATAGGCAAGCCAGTTGCCCGGACTGTCGTATTGGCGTGTCCAGAAGCCGTCCGGCTCGTTGGCCAGGATTTCCTGGAGGCGCTCCAGCCGGCCTGGCTGATTGCCGTCGCCGCGCGGATCGTCAAGGGCGATAACCGTGGCGCCGATGCGTTCCAGGCGGGCTTTGTATTTGGCATCGATCAGCGTTGAAGCGGTGACGAGCGTAAGGCGATAGTCACGCGCCGCCGCCAGCAGCGCCACCGCCATGCCAAATGTGCCCGACGTGGTCTCGACAATGTGGGAGCCTGCCTTCAGTTCCCTATTAGACGCTGCCCGATCCAGAATGTAGCGGGCCGGCATCAGTTTCATCAGCGGGAACGCAGCGGCGACGAGATTTGGTGCCAGGCGCGCAAGGCGCGGGGTCTCAAGGTCCCTGAAATAGTCCACGTCGAGGCTTACCATGTCCAACCCTCCGCATTGACGTGATGGACTTCAACGTCCTTAAAGCCGGCACGCCTTATCTGCTGCGCGACCAAGGCCGCCCGACGCTTGAGATTGGGTGTGAACAGATCGAAAATCAGACCAAACAGCGAGCCGCTATGGGCGACTTGCACGCCGCAGGCCCCGGTTCTCCTGGCAATTTCGGCGATCTCGTCTAACCCCTGTTTCGGCAGGTGCCGTTGACTGATCACGGCGCTTGCCGATGCGGCGCGTCCGAGAAGATTGGGATCCTGAAGACGAACCGCCCGTGCCACCATCGCCCGAAGCACGCCGAATTCCTGGATTTCGGCACTGTCGTAGCGCGCCGGTGGCAGCTGCAATGTGTCGACCGGGACCCCGTCATTTGCCTTGAAGCCGACCAGAAGCAGCGGCGGCAGGGAGCCGCCGAAATTCTCGATCACCGTGCCTTCTCGTTGCGCGAACAGCACCGCGTGGTCGTCGAAGGCGATGGCGTCGCTGGCGCGCTCAGCGGCAACAGCGAGACGACCGATGCTCGACGGCCGCAGGTGGATATTGAGCGCTGCGGCGACTGCGCGAATGGAAGCGACGACGTCCGCAGTCGATGAGCCGTAGCCGTGCCCCACAGGGATCGAGCTTTGGAGCGTCAGCACGCCACCGCCGTCGACCTTCAGGAATTCGAGCGTGAGCCGCGCGGCGGTCGCCGCCTTGACCTTGTGATCGGGGTGGACAACGATCGCATCGCCGTCGCTCCTGGCAAAGCTCGCCTCCGATCTCAACCCGGCAAGCGGCAGCGTGACGAGCCCGCGATGCAGGCGCCCGCCATCATCCTTGAAGACGCCCTGGATGAGTTCGCCGTGATGCGCAATCGCCGCTGCCGTACCCACCGTCGACCGCAAAGTTTCATGCCTCGTAAGATCGCCGGTCCCAGCCATTTCTCCTCCCCCACGCTTTCTCGAAGCGCGGGAGGATGGCGCCGACAGCTGGTACCTGCCCTCAAGGAATTCCGGTATTGACAGCGTCCTATCGAGCGAGCCGGGATGCGATGCGTGATGGGTTCGTCAGGCGGCGGAGCCCAGGTGCCGAAGCGGCCGGCCTGCCGAAACCGATTGCACTGCTGCCATGATCCCTTGCGCATCGATCCCGTAGTGCCGGTAGAGATCCGCGATCGTGCCGGTCTGGCCAAAATGCTCGACGCCGAGGGCGCGCGTGCGGTGGCCATAAACCGACCCCAGCCAGGCCAGCGTCGCGGGATGCCCGTCCAACACCGTCACGATGGCGCAGGAGGCCGGAAGACCGGCCAGCAGGCGCTCAACATGACTGGTGGCACCCGGATTGCCATACTGGCGCGCCCGGCTCGCGGCTGACCAGCCAGCGTTCAATCGATCTGCCGAGGTCACGGCCAGAAGCCCGACATCGCGCCGGTCGCCGGCCATCAGCCCCAGTGCCTGCACCGCCTCCGGCGCGACCGCCCCCGAAAAGGCGATGACCACGTCGGCGTTCGGCCCTGGTTTGCGCAGCCAGTAGGCGCCATCCACGATGTCGCGCGCGGGCGGTCCCTTGGCCTGGCGCGTCGGTTGCTCGATCGACCGCGTCGAGAGCCTGAGGTAGACCGAACCTCCAGTCTGATCGCGCAGCCAGCTATGGTCGTCGGGCTCGGCCTCGCCGGAACGCTGCATATAGTCGAATGCCCAACGCAGGATGACGGCCAGCTCATCGACATAGGCCGGCTCGAACGTCGCCAGCCCATCCTGCGCCATGCCGATCAGCGGCGTGGCGATCGACTGATGCGCGCCTCCCTCGGGCGCCAGCGTCACACCGGAAGGCGTCGCCGCCAGGATAAAGCGTGCATCCTGATAGCAGGCATAGTTGAGCGCATCGAGGCCACGCTCGATGAACGGATCGTAGAGGGTTCCGACTGGAAGCAGACGTTGGCCGTTGAGCGAGTGCGACAGACCCAGCGCCGAAAGCATCGTGAAAAGGTTCATCTCGGAGATGCCAAGTTCGATGTGCTGTCCCGACGGCGAGAATGTCCAGTTGAAGGTGGAGGGTATGCGCTCCTCTCGGAAAATGTCTGCCCGACCAGCGCGCGCGAACAGACCGCGCTTGTTCACCCAGGCGCCAAGATTGGTCGAGACCGTGACGTCGGGAGACGTGGTGACGACACGCTTGGCAAAATCGCTGTTTGATTTTGCGATCTCGTGCATCAAAAGGCCGAAACCTTGTTGTGTCGACATCGAGACCTGTGCGCTCCAAGGTATCTGTGCCGGCACGGGTACGGCTGGGGCTTTATGGCGACGGGTGGCTGCCTGGGCGAAAGGCGACGACGCCAGATAGGACCGGATCGCGGCCTCATCGTATGCAAGGCCCTCGAACATCTCCCATTCACGCCCCTGGCCGACACCCATGCCTTGCCGCAGCGCGTCGACTTGCGCCGGTGTCATCAATCCGGCGTGATTGTCCTTGTGGCCGGCGAGCGGCAGGCCGAAGCCCTTGATCGTGTAGGCGATGAAGCACGTCGGACGATCATGCCCGCGCGCTGCCTCAAAGGCATCGACGATGCTTGCCAGATCATGGCCGCCGAGATTTGCCATCAAGGCGGCAAGGTCTTCGTCGCTGCGCTTCTCGATCAGGCGGGTGACCGGTCCCTGATCACCAAGGTCGTCCAGAAGGCGCCGGCGCCATGCGCCGCAGCCCTGGAAGGTCAGCGCGGAATAGAGCTGATTGGGGCATGCATCGATCCAGGACCGCAGCTTTTCGCCGCCCTCTTCCTCGAAGGCCGCCTGTTGCAATGTCCCATGTTTCAGGATCACCACATCCCAGCCGAAGTTGCGAAAGATGGACTCGAAGCGCTGCCACAGGCCTTCGCGCACCACCGCATCAAGGCTTTGCCTGTTGTAGTCGACGACCCACCAAGTGTTGCGCAGGCCGTGCTTCCAGCCTTCGAGAAGAGCCTCGAAGATATTGCCTTCATCCATTTCGGCGTCGCCGAGAAGGGCGATCATCCGGCCTTCCGGCTGGTCCGCATTCCAGCCTTTTGCGCTGACATAATCCTGGACCAGGGAGGAGAACAGGGTCTGCGCCACGCCCAGTCCGACCGACCCGGTCGAGAAATCGACATCGTCGATATCCTTGGTTCGTGACGGGTAGGACTGCGCGCCGCGATAGCCGCGAAAATTCTGCAGCTGCTCGAGCGTCTGCCTGCCGAACAGATACTGGATGGCATGGAAAACCGGGCTGGCATGCGGCTTAACGGCAACGCGGTCTTCAGGCCTGAGGATCTGGAAGTAGAGCGCCGTCATCAAGGTCGAGGCGGACGCCGAGGACGCCTGATGTCCGCCGACCTTGAGGCCGTCCTCCGACCCGCGAACATGATTGGCATGATGGATCATCCAAACAGCCAGCCACAGAACCTTGCGTTCAAGTTCGGAAAGGATCGTCATCGTCGGCTCCCGTGAAATCGGCTCAACGATAGCAGCCAACGACTCTCAAAAGTGGCTATTCTTATGTAATCCTATCGATGATATTGGCTGATCCAGCCAACAATGACGCCCAGACGAGGGAAACGTGCCAAATCCGACGCTCGATGCAATCGACCTTAAAATCATCGCCGCGCTGCAGAAGAACGCAAAGGCGACAACGAACGACCTCGCTGAAGCCGTCGGTCTTTCGCCTTCACCTTGCGCCCGGCGCGTGAGGCTCCTGGAGAGCGCCGGCGTCATCAAAGGTTATACCGTGATCCTCGACCAGAAGAAGCTCGGCCTGCCGATCAGCGCTTTCGCGTCGATCAAGCTTGAACGGCAACGCGAGGACGATCTCGACCGCTTCTCCCAGGCGGTGCTGCGCTGGCCGGAGGTGGTCGACTGCTATCTGATGACCGGCCAGCGGGATTACCTGATGCGCATCGTGGTGCGCGACCTTGAGGCCTATGAGCGGTTCATCAAGGACAAGCTGACGCGGCTGGACAACATCGCTTCGATCGAAAGCAGCTTCGCGCTTGGCCAGGTCAAGCGCTCGGAAGTGCTGCCTATCTAACCGATCGGGTAGTCTGCGACGGTCAGGTTGTCGGTACGGCACTCACATTGTGCTCGACGAAAGCAAGCTCATATTCTTTGACAGAAAGTCCCTTAGGGCCATCGCGACCTCACTGTGATGGGATGGGGCGGCCTGTTCGGGTCGATATGATATTTGTTCCGAAAGGCAAATGTGAACCGATGCCGGTAAGCTCGATGTCGCGAATCCCTGTTGCCATCATGAACGTAAGCTTTGTAGCCGCCTCCCGCAAACCCGGTTTTTCATGGTGACGCCGGCAGCGATATATCCATATATCTCATTGATATTTAAGATTTTTTCGGCTATTTCGTGTCAAAAACTTGCAATAAAACCCCATCAAAAACTTGCCTTTGCACAGCACAATTGACTTGCAATAACACAGCTCTATATACTTGCGTTTGAACGGCACAAGAAACTTGCAAGGGCACAGCCATGGCTAAGCCTCACGAAAAACTCGCGGAATCCCTCGCCACCCTTCAAGGCCTGCAGGCAGGAGGGCGCCGCATTTTCAAATCTCAAGAGATCACCCGGGTCCATCGTGAGCGCATACTCCAAAACGGATTCCTCCGTGAGGTGATCAAAGGGTGGTTGATGTCCACCGGACCACAAGCGCAGGAGCAAGACACGACGCCTTGGTATGCCAGCTTCTGGGAGTTTTGCGCGATGTATTGCAACGAGCGTTTCGGGAAGGCGTGGTACCTTTCTCCCGAGCAATCATTGCTCCTGCACGCAGAGGCTACTGCGATCCCACCGCAGGTGGTGATCAGCAGCCCTTACGGAGGCAACAATAAAATCGGCCTGCTGTTTGGCACATCGCTATACGACCTCAAAATCAAGGATATGCCTGAAAACCTGACGGAGAAGAACGGATTGCGCCTGTTTCCGGTCAACGCCGCCCTCGTCCGTGTGCCCGAGGCATTTTTCCAGCGTTACCCAATCGAAGCCCAGGTTGCTATGGCTTCATTACGCAGTGTTTCAGGCGTGCTAGGGCTTTTGCTCGATGGAGGCCATTCGTCTATCGCCGGGCGGCTTGCCGGCGCGTTTCGGCGCATAGGGCGCGATGCCTTCTCTGACGAGATCGTCGGCGCGTTCAAGGCTGCAAGCTATGACATTCGAGAGTCCGATCCTTTCGACGGGCAGGTCGGCGTTACTGCCATCACGTCAGGCGCGCCGCCGATCGTGACAAGGCTCCACGCCATCTGGGAATCACAGCGCGATGCGGTGGCCGAAATTTTCCCGAAAGCACCCGGGCCGCCGTCCGACAAGGATAGCTACATGAAATTCGTGGAAGATATTTATGAGAGCGATGCCTATCATTCGTTGTCGATCGAAGGCTACAGCGTTACGCCAGAACTGATCGACCGCGTGCGCGATGGCGGCTGGAATCCAGAGATCGATGAAGCAGATCGAAAGAACCGCGATGCGCTGGCCGCCCGCGGCTACTATCAGGCGTTCCAAAAGGTCAAGGATGCGGTTGCCGCGATTATCGACGGCGCACCCGCAGGTAACCTGACAAGGGATGCGCATAGGGAATGGTATAGGGAGCTCTTCGCGCCCTCAGTGAGTGCAGGCATATTGAAAGCGAGCGCGCTCGCCGGTTATCGAAACCACCATGTGTATCTCAAGGGGTCATCTCACGTACCGCCGCGTGTGGAGGCGGTACTCGACGGCATGGATGCGCTATTCGATCTACTGGAAGCCGAAGCAGACCCGGCCGTTCGCGCTGTTCTGGGGCATTGGCTTCTCGGCTATGTTCACCCTTATCCTGACGGAAACGGACGCGTGGCCCGCTTTCTGATGAATGCCATGCTGGCATCAGGCGGCTATCCCTGGACAGTGGTGAGAGTGGAGGACCGGAAGGCATACCTCGCTGGGCTTGAACAGGCTAGCGTTGGGATGAATGTAAAGCCTTTCGCCGAATTCCTGGCGAAACGGGTCAAATGGTCCTCAGAGGAAGCTGGCAGATGACAAACAAGAAGACGATAAACCCTACATTCCCATCAGTCTGATACTCGCGGGTCGAATCGAGGCGATTCTTTGAAGCCACATAGGCGCTTCTGCGCCAGGGATGGTGCGGCGCGTATTTCGGCCGCATGCATTTGCGGCCCATCAAGGGAGCGATTGCTTCCTCAGGCGCCTCAACTGCCGTCAGCCGATCCTCGAAAGTGTGCCGCAGGCTGTAGAGTTTATGCTCCGATGTCGGCAGCAGTTCCATGTTGGTGAGCACCTTGTTGAAAAGTGCCGAAGGGCGAGGCTGCCTTGTCACGATTGCGCGGGAGCCCTTTGGAGGGAGTTTCGTCGCCTCCAGGGTTGGCAACGGCCACCCTGGAGGAAATACGCAACAGGCCGCGTAGATCAAGGCCGCGAATTCCACCATCAACCCAATCGCAACTCACGAACAAATGGATTCCCTCCACGAGCGAGAGCCTCTCATTGCCGAATTCGCAATATTTCGTACATATTTTATACATCTATATTGACGGACTGCCATCTTCAAACGTAGCGTCGCGCGGCTGAGGCGGAACGCCTGCACGCAACAACTCAATCTCACGGGAGGACTGCACCGATGAAATTTCGAGCCCGATCGGCCGCCATTGGCCTGGCCTGCATCGCCTATGCCGCGATTGTCGGATCCGTGTTGCCGGCAATGGCGGAGACGACAAAAGAACGCGTGTTGAAGGAAGGCAGGATCGTCATCGGCATCCATAACCGTGCGCCATGGGGCTACAAGAAGGAGGGAACCGGCGAATTGCTCGGCTGGCACCCGGACCTGCTGAGAGCTGCGTTCGCCGATCTCGGCGTCAAGCAGGTCGACTTCGAGGTCACAGAGTTCGGCGCCTTGATCCCGGGCCTGATGGCCGGGCGTTTCGATGCCGTCGCGTCCGGTCTGTCGATAACGCCACCGCGATGCCAGCAAGTCGCCTTCGGCGCTCCCGACCTGAGGTCCGACGACGCGGCGATCGTGCTCACCGGCAACCCCAAGGCGATCCACAGCTATTCGGACCTTGCCAAGAAATCCGAGGTGATCATGGGCGGCGGCCGCGGCAGCAATGTCATCACGAATGCCATCGCCGAGGGCGTGCCGCAGGACCGCATCCTGCAGTTCCCCGACATCGAGACCAACATCGCCGCACTGCGCGCCGGCCGCATCGATGCCGCCGTGTTCTCTTCCCCGACGGTGATCGGGCTGCTGGCCGGCAACAAGAGCCCCGATCTCGAGCGCGCCAGCCCTTTCACGACGAGTGAGAAGTCGATCAGCTATATCGCGATCGCGTTCAGGAAGGACGATGGCGATCTCCGCGATCTCTACAATCAGGGTCTGGCGAAAGTCATGTCGAGCGGCACCATCGCCACCATCATGGCAAAGTATGGATTTGGCCCCACCGAAGACGTGCCGCCGGGATTGACGACGTCGCAACTGTGCGGCGCCACCAACTGACCCGCACTCGCCGGCCGAAGGCGCTGGCGTCAACAGGATTGAAGGCGTCGCGCGAAATCGGGCGGAGCCCACGGTCCGCGAACAGGCGTGTCGAGTTCACGTCTGTTCCGAATCGCGGGAAGCCTCGACGTCTTCGGGGATTTCCTGCCGCAAGTTCGGCCCCTTGGCCAGGCGCCTGCCAAGCGCGGAGACGAAAGCCTCATAACGCTCGCTTGCCTTGGCGCGCGTTGCCTGGGCCATCGGCTCAGGCAGCGCTGGCGTGGTCGCCAGCCAGAAGCGAATGAACACGGCCAGCGTTTCTATCGAGATGCCGACATCGCGCTCAAGCCGCGCAAGCCGGCGGTCGCTTCGGTCGAGGCGCGTTGAGACAGCCGCCTCGCGTTGGGTGTCGGCATCGGGCGAGAGGAAAGACGCGATCGCCGCTTCAGCGATAAGCGACTGCGAACGGTCGCGCCTGGCAGCGTAGTCGACCAGCATCGCCAGGACAGCTGGATCGAGATAGACGGAGATCTGAACCTTTTTCTTTCCTGCCGTCACCACCTTCACAACCCCATACCGTCATCCGGATCGAGCGCGATCTGCCGCGCCACGCCGCGCGCAAGGCGCGCCATCCGGCTGCTGCTCGCAGCCAGATCATCAGCGTCGTCAGGCACGTCGGGCTCGAACTCGTTGACAAGCGGCGGCGCCGCCGCAGCAGGAAGAAAGGGATCGAGTTCGGGCTGACGCCGCAACTCGGTCTCGGTCGATTCCTGCCGGGTTTGTGCCACCACCGTCGCGGCAGCCGCACTCCCTGACGGAAGCGCCGTCCAATCGTCAGGCTCCGGCTCGGTTCGATCGGCAAGAGCCGGCGGCGGCAGAATGCGCTTAAACAATCGCGGGTCTTCGAAGTAACGCGCCTTCTTCGCCCGGATCGGCGGCGTGCCCGCCAGCATGACGATCTCGTCACCAGCCGGCAATTGCATGATCTCGCCTGGCGTCAGCAATGGCCGAGCCGTTTCGGAGCGCGAAACCATGAGATGACCGAGCCATGGCGAGAGCCGGTGGCCGGCATAGTTCTTCATCGCCTTCAGCTCGGTTGCCGTGCCAAGGGCATCCGACACGCGCTTTGCGGTGCGTTCGTCATTGGTCGCGAAGCTGACGCGCACATGGCAGTTGTCCAGAATTGAATTGTTCGGCCCATAGGCCTTCTCGATCTGATTGAGAGACTGCGCGATCAGGAAAGCCTTCAACCCATAGCCGGCCATGAAAGCGAGCGCGGATTCGAAGAAGTCGAGCCGCCCGAGCGCCGGGAACTCGTCCAGCATCAGAAGCAGGCGATGGCGTTCCGCCCTCGCCTGCAGATCCTCGGTCAGACGGCGGCCGATCTGGTTGAGAATGAGACGGATTAGCGGTTTGGTGCGACTGATGTCGGAGGGCGGAACGACCAGATAGAGCGTCGCCGGACGGGTATCCCCGACCAGGTCGGCGATGCGCCAGCCGCAGGCGCGGGTCACCTGCGCCACCACCGGATCGCGATAGAGCCCAAGGAAGGACATCGCCGTCGAGAGCACGCCGGAACGTTCGTTGTCGGACTTGTTCAACAACTCACGGGCAGCACTTGCAATGACCGGGTGCGGACCGCCCTCGCCCAGATGCGGCGTCGTCATCATGGCTGCCAAGGTCGATTCGATCGGTCGCTTCGGATCGGACAGGAATGCGGCGACGCCGGCCAGGGTCTTGTCCGGTCCGGCATAAAGCACATGCAAGATCGCGCCAACCAGAAGCGCGTGGCTCGTCTTTTCCCAATGATTGCGCCTTTCAAGGGAGCCTTCCGGATCGACAAGGATGTCGGCGATGTTCTGCACGTCGCGGACCTCCCATTCCCCGCGGCGAACCTCAAGCAAAGGGTTGTAAGCGTCCGATCTCGCATTGGTCGGATCAAACAGCAGCACCCGGCCGTGGCGGGCGCGAAACCCGGCGGTGAGGCCCCAGTTCTCGCCCTTGATGTCATGGACGATCGCCGAGCCAGGCCAGGTGAGCAACGACGGCACGACCAAGCCGACACCCTTTCCCGAACGCGTCGGCGCAAAGCAAAGCACATGCTCGGGCCCATCGTGGCGCAGATAGTGTGGTCCGTACCGACCCAGCACCACGCCGTCGGGGGCAAGCAGGCCTGCCGCCTGCACCTCGCTCCTGTCGGCCCAGCGCGCAGAGCCATAGGTCGCGACCTTCGTCGCCTCGCGCGCACGCCACAGCGACATGCCGATCGCCACGGCGATCGCGATGAAGCCGCCCGAGGCGGCAATCAGACCGCCGCGCATGAAGATGCCAGGCGCATAGGCGTCGTAGAAATACCACCACCAGAAGATGGCCGGCGGATAATAGACTGGAAGGCCGCCGATGACGAACCAAGGCGCCCCCAGCCCCGCCTGATAACCCAGCTGCCACGCCGACCATTGCGTCGATCCCCAGATGGTGAAGAGCACGATCAGGAAGACAGCAACAATCTGCCCCCAAAGGACTTTCGTTCCCGACATTGGTTTCTCCTTGTGCGGAGAGGTCGGCAAGGTTGAGGCGAGGTTCAACAGCCGGCTGACGCTGATCGTGTCGCCTCGCGCTGTCGGCAAGGAAAACAAGCGATCGGCAATCCAAGATTCCAGATCCATGTGAGAGCGCCCTCACAAGCCGAGACCGGGCTTGCGACCGAAACTCCAATCGGCACCGCCATCACCGCGAACGACGCCGGAGACGTGACTGCCGAGATGGCGCTCCAACGAGGGCGTCCAGGGCACGAGCTTGAAGCCGAGCCCGTCATCGATCATCGCGAAACGGCCGGTCGCGAGCGCAAAGCGCTGGCTGTAGGTGCCGGCCACGAATTCGCCTTTGCCGGCACGGTTGAACGACTGGCCGGTTTGGTCCGCGAGCCGGCTGCCCAGCGCGTCGAGTTCCCTTCGGCGCAGCGTGTCGATCAAGTTGCCGGCAAAGACAGTTCCGCGCGGCTGCCGCTCTGCCAGCCCCAATCCGACCAGGTGCTCGGCGCGCCGATCAAGCGCCTGGCGCACCTCGGCGCCGAAGCCGCCATCCGATAGTGCCACCGCAGGACGGGCGAGAGCCTGCCGGTCGAGCCAGGTCGCCCCTTCCGCGACGACCTGACGTTCGATGTCGAGATCGGAGCGCACGGCTAGCGCCACCCGCGGGCGTCCCTGCGCGTCGTCAAATTTGCGCAGTTCGACGATCGAGCCCGGCGCACCGTCGCCCGACGCCTCAAGATCGGCGAGCCGGACGTGATGACAGCGGCCGTCGACGCCATCGACGACCGCATAGGCGGTGCCCTTGAGTTCGTCATCCAGGCCGCGCTCGACCAGGCGGCCGATGATCGTCTCGCCGACGGTCCCGGCGGCCAGCACATAGCTGGCGCTCGCGCGTTCAATGTCGCGGGCCGAGAGGGCGCGATGCATACGTCTGATGATATCGCCGCGCTCGCCCATCTCGCGCAGCGTGGCCTCGGCCCTGTCGCTGACGACCCATTGGCCAGGACCGAGTTGCTCGGCGAGGCCGAGCGTTTCCAATCTGCGCAGCCGCCCCACCTTGAGCGCGACAAATTCGTCAGGCTGGCCATCGGCATGCGGCGCGAGATCGATGACACCGTTGTCGCGCGTGTCGCGGAGCAACTGGCGGTCGAGCCCGGTCCACCGCTCTGCCTCGACCTGCCGCTCGACATGCCGGCGGATTTCAAGATCGGACCGCGGGCCGAGCTCCTGCGTGACGAGATCGCTGGCGCGATCGCGCATGCCGCGGCTAATGTAGTCGCGTGAGATCACTAGGTCCTGGCCGTCGTCGGCCCGGCCGCGCAGGATGACGTGGACATGCGGATTGTCGGTGTTCCAGTGATCGACCGCAATCCAGTCGAGCGATGTGCCGAGATCCTTCTGCATGCGATCCATGAGATCACGGGTGAAGGATTTCAGGTCTGACATCTCGACGGCGTCCTCCGGCGAGACGATGAAGCGGAAGTGATGCCGGTCATCCTTGCAGCGCGCGACGAAATCCGCAGTCGACGCATCGTCGACCTCCGGTCCGAACATGCGGGCTTTCGCGTCGTCCCGCGTGACGCCCTCTCGCCGCAGATAGTTGAGGTGGGTCGCCAGCGGCGCGCCACGCTTCGAATGGCGCACCACACGGGTCTTGATCGTGGCGACGCGGGAGCGGCCTGTAAGCAAACGGTTGGCCTGAACGCTCGCTGCCCTGCCGCGCCCGAATTGCGAGCGCTTGCCTGGCGTGATCCTGCCGGCCCGCGACACGCTGCCGCCAGCCTTCTGGGCGGCCGCGAGCGCCTGGGCGATGAAGGGCCGCGACGATTGGGATCGCGTCGAGCGAATGCGCCCCGGACGGACGCGGAATTCGCCCTCATCGGCCATGGCAGCGCCCCACACACTGCCAAAAGCGAAACAAATACAATGATTTGCGTGGTCCCAGCACATTGCGCCGAGGCGCTACAATGTGCGGGAAGCGGCGAAAAACCCAGCAAAAACAACCAACCGACATCAGCACAATGTGCGCCCTTTTATCTTGCCATCCCTCGGTTGTTGCCCTGTGCTCTCCGCGCCTCATTGGCAGCGACGTCCAAACAGACCCAAGGCGCGAGTTGACGGAGACTTCATCACCGCTGCGATGTCGCGACGTCGGACCCCGTGAACAGTTGGCGCGGCTGCGAACCGGCCGCGAAAAGCTTGCGCACCAATGGTGACGGCGAGACCTCGACGGCAGCGTCTTCGCCGGACAAAAGACCGGAAGCAGCGATGGATCCGGACCGCACTATGAATAGCGGCGCGACCTTCCAAGTGACGGCCTTGGCTTGGCCGGTGGTGAGCGGGCCGGGCGCATCACCGCCGGCCCAGAAAGGGCGAAGCTTCGCAACATAAGCCCCGGTCTCGGCCGGCAGCGATCGGCCCTTCAATGAGGCTTCGTAACGCCCTGGCCCCGCATTGTAGGCGGCCAGGAAGCCCGGTGAACCGTATCGATCGTAGAGCTCCCGAAGATAGGCCGTGCCGGCAAGGATGTTGTCGCGCGGATCGTAGGGATCGCGGCCGAGTTGGTGACGAAGGCGCAGCTCGGCAAAGGTTCCGGGCATGATCTGCATCAAACCCGCCGCCCCTTTTCGCGAAATCGCGCGCGGGTCGCGGGCGCTTTCGAGGTGCATGATTGCCCGTATCCAGCGCTCTGGAACGCGGAAGCGATGCGATGCCTCGGCGATATGCGCGGCATAAGGATCGTCCGCGGATTTGCGCGAGACCGGCGCGGATTGTGCGAGCGCTCCTGTCATTGCGTGACAGAAGATCAGCATGCCACACATAAGGAAAAGTGCTTCGCGCCGCGCAGGCAACCAGCGGACGGGGCGGCATTCGTGCGCACATTTCGGCGCCGACGGCCCACTCATCGCACACGCTCCGGCCGCGCTTTCGGCCGCATCCAGCGCAGCGACCAGGAGCCGTCATCGGATCGGAACAGGCTGGCGCGGAAGCGCCGGCCAAACAGCGGATCCTCCAATCGGCAAGACAGATAGTCGCCAGCCGTCTGCCCGATTTCCTTCCAGGCCGCGCCGACCTCGGGGCCGCTGCCGTCACCGATGTGGATGCGAAAATCCGGCGCCTTGCCGTCGGACATCCTGGTCGTGACGAACACCAGCTCGGCATCCACGAGCAGTGTTCGAATGCGTCCGGAGTAACCGGATTCTGTTTCATGGAAGACACCGATCTCGGCCATGGACTATCTCCTTCTCTTGTTGGCTGGGTGGAATTTCAGTTCACTGGCGCGAGCCAGGCGTAGTGGCCATCGCCGCTCTCGTCGGTCCAAAGCGGCAGCGCGCGTCCGACGATCGAACTCGCCGGGAACGGGCCGAAATAGCGGCCGTCGAGACTGTCCTGGACCTTTGGATTCATGACGAAGATTTCGTCGGCCGCGATGATGCGGCAGCCCTGCCAGTCGGGCAGCGCGCGGCCAATGCGGTCGCGCTCGAGTGCGGCACCCACCGCAAGCCCGTTCACCGTGATGACGCGACCGACGCGGCAGACTTCTTCTCCAGGAAGTCCCTCGACGTGCTTCAGCATCGGCACACCGAGCGGAAGGTAGCCACGCTCGGCGGTGAACCGGGCGACCGCCTCTGGCGGTTCGATGACAGTGAGCACGCCAGCCGTCGGAGCGCCTATTTCCCTGATCGCATAGAGCCCGATCGGCGTGCTGGCCGATGCGTTCCATAGCAGCAGCGGCGGCATCTCCATGACAGCCGGAGCGACCGTCGCGATGACCGACGCAAGTGCTGCGGCTAGGCAAGCGGCGCGGCTCATGATGTCACTCTGCTGCGCAACAGAAATGCCCGGTGCTGCTCGAGCGAATAGGCACGCGGCGTTGCGCCGGCAATGATACGGTTGTGGGCCTGACGCCAATAGTCCGGTGCTGCCTCGACCGGATCGAGGCCGATCGCCTCGATCGCATCGATCAGTTGCAGGACCCGCTCGACCTTGTCCCAGCCTGCGAGCTTGAGCAGGATCTCGCCGCCTGGCCGAATGTAGGGCAGCGTCTGATATGGTTCAGCGGGCAAGACGGCGCGCACGATGTCGACGCGCGAAACAATGGTGCCGAAGTCATTCGCCGCCCAGCGCACGAACGCAAAAACACTACCCGGCGCAAATCCGACGACGCGGCGCTGCCCGTCGATTATAGTCTCATGGGCTGGGCGTCCGAAGCGGATGCGGTACTCTATCCGCTTCTCGATCCAGATCAGTTCGACCGTCGTGAGGTTGCCGCGCGGCGTCGATTGGGTAGGCGACGTCATGTGTCGTCTCCCTCGCCCCGGCCAACCCACCGCCGCTCCTGCGCGTCACCGCCAGACCGCGGCTCGCGCGCAAGACTGTTAGATTGTGAGTTAGACTCTAAGTTAGGAGCGCGATTTTCCGTTCTGGGACCGTCACTTAAGGCCGATCGCGGTTCCCGAAAGCACGAGGATGCGGTTCCCGATGGCACGATAGTTCGGGTTCCCGATGGCACGATCCTGTCAACAGGCGCGGGCGCCGCTTCGAAAGCCAACAGCACGCGACCGCTGGCTTCGACCTCCGTGAACAGCAGATATCCCGGCAAAGGTTGGCGGCGCACGATGTCACGCAGCTCGAAGGCGAAGCGCTTGAGCGGCGAGAGGCTGCCGGACTTCCGGTGCAGGTGGCCGATGTCAAAACGCCAGCCGGCGCGCTGGCGTCCGCCATGCTTGCGCACCAGCCGGTAGAGCCAGCGCTCCAGGCCGCCCGTCAGCCCGAAATACGCGCGGTCGATGGTCAGGATCAGCGCGTCGTCCATGACGGCGCGATAGAACCAGTCAGGCAGGACCAGTTCGACGCCAAGCGGGCGACCGCTTCGGCCGGAGCGCTCCTGCCATTCATTGATCCACGAGAAGCGATGGCGACGGCCTTCCGCGGGTTGGCGAATGGAGGTGACGACGCTTGTCGACTGCAGGCGGTCGAGCGCCGCCTTGAGGCGCAGGTAGTCTCGCTTCGAGACGCCGCGGCCGATGAAGGTAAGCATCTCGTATGGCGTCGCGGCCATCAGGCGCGACGTGCGCAATCCGGCATCCCGCGCGCTGACGATCTGGCTCGCGGCCCAGATCAGGATATCGGCATCCCAGATCGTCGCCATGCCGTGGTCGGGCATCGCTTCGACACGGATCGCCACATCGCCGGCGCGAAAATCGATCGGCGCGATGCGCCTGGATTTGGCGAGGGAGAAGAAGGGATAGGCCATGAGGTCCTGCGCATCGCGTGGCGCGACGACACCGGGCAGCGCGTGGAACAGATCAAGCTGTCCGCGTTCCGACGGTTGGCGTGTGCGTCCAGACATGGGGGAGATCAGCGGGCTCAGCGCCTCTCGCGCCCGGCATAAGCGATCAGGCGCGCCGCCTGGGGCTTGGCGGGCAGCACCGAGCCATTCGGATCGGATGTCGACGTCATCGCGCCGCGCTGCACCCAGGCCTGGAGGTCGTCGACGGCGTAGACGACGCGGCCGCCAAGTTTGCGATAGGCAGGCCCGGTGCCATAGGTGCGGTGCTTTTCCAGCGTGCGCGCAGAAAGGCTGAGGAAATGCGCGGCTTCCGAAGTGCGCAGGTAGCGCGGCGGCAATGGCGCGGCGTCGGCGTTCATGAGGTGTCTCCTTCCGGCCGTTGCGGTTGAACGGCGATCGACGGCCAGGATGGAGGAGCGTGGGGACAGTAATCAGGTGCGCAATTGAGGGGCGCTATTTCGCACCGCCGATGGTCTTCAGGATGTGCGCCGGCGCGCGCAGCAATTGGTGGTGGCCGCGCTCCGCCATCTTCACGCCATCGCGCATCGAGGAACGCATCCGATGACAAGAGGCCGGGCTATGGCGGCCGGCGGTGCGGAGAGCTTCCGCGGTCACCGGCAGAAGACGCCTCGCCCGGTACCGGGCGAGGCGTCTGCCGATTTACTCGCCGTTGCGGCGGTTGGGGCGGGACCAGATGAGGCTGTGGCCCTCGCCTTCTTCGTCGGCGAAGAGGTTGGCGTAGATCGGAGCGGTGAAGCTCGGATCGTCGAGCTTGAGCCCGAGATAGTCGCGACCCTCGTTGGAGCGCTTGGACCAGGCGGCGCCGATTTCGGCCTTGCCGACCACGACGCGGTGGCTTGGAGCGTTCTCGCCGCTGGCCCTTGTGTCGGGAACGATGCGCACGCCCTTGGCATGGACGCTGAGGGTGACGATCTCGCCGGTGAACTCGTTCGCATTGGTCTTCTTGAAAGTGCCGATGGTAGCCATTTTCAGTCTCCGTCTTCTCGTTTCCGAGCCCGCACCATGCGACCTCGATGGCGATCGCGGGGCCGAAGGCGGCCGCAGCCGCATCGCTTGCGACCGCAGCAAAGCGGAGGATGGCGCAGGCGCGCGTTTCTTGGTTCCGCGAGGAATGGGCTTCGCCCAGGGGACGAAACGCGCGACGCGCCATTGTGGCAGAGGCGGTCGAGGCTTCAGCCGTCCTTCGGCCAGATCAGCCCGTTCGAGAGGTCGTTGGTGCGCTCCGCGAAATGGCCGACGTGGAGGCAAGGGCACCACTGGTTTTCAAAATAGATGAAGCGAATTGGTGGCCGAGATGTCAGCCGACAACAGCTTGGCATGACCTGAATGAATGCTTGAGCCATCCGCTGCCAGCAGCACACGGTGAAGTACCGCGAATGTCTCATTTTGGGCCGTCTCCGGACGGTCCGAATGTGGTGAGCGTACCGCGGATAGCGGTCGTTCGGACCCAGTAGGCAAAATTTGCCGTCCGTCTACGACTCCATCGTAGTCATTCGGAGCGAATTTGCGAATACACGAAACTTGCCATCCGTTGACCCAAATTGACGGCGACTCTGACTTTGGCTGAGTCGTTTACAGAAGCTAACATTCCGTGCACGTAGGAGTTAGTTGCGGTCGGATATCACAAGTGGACAAAATCTGACGGGCTTGCCGCCATGTGGTGCCCGACGAAATACCTCCGCACTTTCAACGGCGCCGAAGCACCGCATCACTGCAGGGAACGATGAACCGGCCATCCAGAAAGCATCACTTTGTTCCTCAGGCCCAGCTTCGGCACTTTGCGGCCGATCCAGAACGACGCTCCATCTACGTTTTCGCCAAGCGGTCCGACCGATCTTTTCTGACGTCGATTGCCAATGCTGGCTCCGAGAATGACTTCAATGTGGTGAGCCTGGGCGATACCAAATGGAACTTCGAGGATCTGTTCCAGGAGGTCGATGCGCGCTCCGCGCGCCTCGTCGTCGAAATCGTCTCGCGACGTTCGCTCGCGTGGATGACGGCGGATGACCGTATTGCACTGGCCGATTTCTTCGCGACCCAGATGCTGCGGACGCATTTTAGCCGAACGGGACCAAAGCATCTGGCGGGCCAATTGCGGGAGATGATGCGCCAGGCCGGCTATGACCGGGATGCCGATCCGCACATGGCTATGCCATCTGATGCGTCAGTGAGACTTGGCGCCGTCAAGGCGTTCCTTGAACGGGAAGGTCACACCGTTGCGCTACTTGATCTTCATCCCGCCATCTATGCGAGCGACGGCGAGCATCGCTTCATCATCTCGGACCATCCGGTCAGCCGGATCAACGCATTCCCCTATGGGGATGTCGGGCTCACTTCGCCGGGCCTAGTGGTGATGCTGCCGGTTTCACCTGGCCTGACGCTTGCCCTGCATTGCCAGACGATCGTCCAACGTTACGAACTGGCGGCGAGCGCAGATATCGAGCCCGAACGCAAGACAAGAATGATCCGCTATCGGGACGGCCTGCGGTCCGGTGAGCCGATCGCTATCGATGGCAACATGGTGCGCTACCTCAATGGTCTCCAGGTCTCGCAAAGCGCTGGCTATCTTTATGCCGATACCGATGCGTTCGACTTCGCACGCGAGATTCTAGGGGAGGACGAGGACCTGCGGAACGTCGAGACCCATGTCGAGCTCGGCGAGATGGGGCATGCGCCTCCACCGCGACCGGGCATGCCCGCAGGGACGCACCTCGTCATCTTTGGTCCCCTCGATCACTGCACGCTGGCAATTGAAGAGATCGACAAGAGCGGCGAAGGCTTGACGGCACGAACCAGGCAGATCGATCTGCTCGCCCAGGTCGCCGCCGACAAGGCGATGTTGCGGGTCGAGCTGTATGTCGATCGGCGGGTGAGGCGTGGAATGGGCCAAGTGATGGTGGAGCGTTTTGGCGAACCGGCGTCCGGCTGGTTTCGGGTTGTCCATCGCGACGCGAGCTTGAGATCGCTCGGCCTTCAGCTCGATGCCGAGCGCCGTTGAGATCGCTCGGAGCGGACAGAGCGCTTCAGGATCCGGTCGAGATCGGCGTAGGTGAAGGCGGGGGCGCGGCCGATCAGGAAGGACGGCGCGAACAGATCGATCACCTTCTGACCGGGTTTCAGAGATTCACGTATCTTGCGCCTGACTTGTTTCAGTTGTGCGCCGGAAGGATTTGCGATGCCGTCGCGTTGCAGAACGGCCGTGACCATGCGCTCCAGGCGATCCTGCCGCATGCGCCCGATGCAGTAGGTTCGAATGTATCGCAACAGCGACTGCAGGAACAAACCCTGGCAGTGAAATGACTGCATGACGCCGCCCAGGGTCTGCTCGAATGCGGCTGTCACATTCGAGGTGCGGTTCATCTCTCGATAGAAGTCCAACGTTTGCGCCTCGAGGAAGCCGACGCTGATTTCAGCGGGCGGTGCGAAGAAGAGATAGGACGGCACGGGACGCCTCAGGCTCACTTGTTTGTAGAGATGCAACCCGAAGCAAAGAGCGAAGATGCAGGTGAGATTGTTGGCCGCCGCAACGTTGAGGGCACGGAGATCTTCGATGATCTCAGCCCAGCCGACGCGTTCGCCGCTCGGCGCTAGCAGGAGCCCCTCGTCAATTGTTCCGTGAGCATCGACATGGAGCACCGGCCTCAATCCCTGCTCGGCCTTCGTCGTCAACTGGCTGAACAGCTCGCTCAGTTCGCTACGATCTCGAACCGCATATTCGAACACGGGGAAACCACCGGCGGTGGAGAGGCCCTCAAGGTCTTCGAGGATACGCCGGCTGGGGCCCATCTCCTGTTCCGGTAGCGAGTGAATCCAGACGACCGCGTTGGTCTGCAGCGGTTCCGAGATCGTGAGTGCGGTGTCCGAGTACGATATCATTCTGCCGAGCCTCGCCTTGCGCTGGCGCCTGCTTGCTGGGCCTTAGACATAGCGAGGTCGACCGAGAAGGGTGGAAAGCTCAAGGCGATCGCTTAGCCCGGCGGCAGCCACATGTTGAGACACGGTGGCGCGCTCGGCTTCGGTTGTGGTTGAGCCGAGCACGATGCGTTCAATCAGAGTGGGAAGATCGACGTCGACGAGGATGCCGTGTTCGGGAACTCGGACGCCAAATTCCTCAGCCATTCTAACGGAAATGGCGAGCCGATATTCCCGCTCCCATTCAAAAGCTCGGTGCTTGAAAAAGAACCGGTCGAGCATGCCGATGCCGCGCATCCGAACCTGAGTCAAGTCTACATATTGGACCGGACCGCCCCACAGATCTTCGACGCCATATTCCGGTTTGAGCCGAAAGGGTTTGAAGGCGGCGCGCATGCGATCGGGCGTCGTGCAGATCGCGATGCCCTTGTGCTCACCGGAGTAGAGCTTCCACATCGCGTCACTCTCATAGACGGCACGGTGCCAGCAGCTTATCTTGGTCAACCGTTTAAGTTGGAAGAAGGCGCGCTCCACGCCCTCCACTTCGGCGTAGCGCGGATCAGGCGGCGGCACGTTCAATTGGACAGCGACGGCGCCTTCGAAAGGATCGATAAACTGATTGGCCGATGCAAAATAGAGTCTGCTTTCAGCGAGCGTTGAAAGGAAGCGCTCGAAACGAAAATACTTCCATAGCGTCTCGTTGCCTTCGATCGCAATTTCTCCAATCTTGCGCACCACAAACTCCATTTACAGTAACGCTTACGTAAGGCCCATTCTATTTCAAGTCTACTACAGCACGGGCTGCGGAGAAGGCGGAAGAGCCCGTCTATGATGCGCCGCCGAAAAGCCACGTTGGCGAGTTGGTAGGACTGGGTCGCCTCCTGGAGTTTTATCTGGCGCCCGTAGTGGACGCCGCCGTCTACCACTATCATGTTGTCGGCGGTGTAAGTAATCTGGTCGCCTACGGGGGAGAGACCATTGGCAGAAAACAGCATCATCAGCGTTGCCGTGCATGACCTGAAGAAGGACGCCGACAAGTTCGACATCGCGTTGGGCAAATCGAATTTGAAGGTCACCGAACCGGTCCAGCGACTCGTGGACGTACTGGACAAGCTCTATGGCCGCCGCACGTCCAAGTCCCATGGTAAATTCTCCGATGATGAGGACAACTACCCCACTCAACGGCATCTTCGAGAATACGTGGAGGCCGAGGAGAAGGATTTCGCTACCCTTACGGAATCGCTGATGAAGACGTTGGCGGTAAACGCCCAGACCAAAGCGGCTGCCACTGGTGGTCACGTTTTCTTCGCGCACTTCACCCGGGACGAGCGGCACTATCTCATGGTCGCTATCGTCACCGATACGCTCAGCGCTGCGCTTACCCAGCAGAACGACGTACACGATGTGGCTCATCTCGACATCGAAGGATTCAGGTTCGCCGGGCGCATCAACATCACCGGATGGGCGAACAAGGAGGATCGCTACATAGGGTTCCTCAAGGGCAAAGGGAACGTCGCCGAATATTTTCAGGCTTTCCTCGGCTGCATCGACTCCGTGCAGGAGAAGGCCGACACCAAGAACCTGGTGGAGGCCTTGATGTCCTTCGCCGACGATAAGAGCCTGAAGCCCGAGGCGAAGACGGCCTTCCTGACCAAAGCCAAGGAAATTTGCGACCGCGCTGCGTTCAAGCGGGAGGAACTCTCATTCGACGCACTCACCAACGAGTTGCTGCCCGAGGATCCAGGGAGCCTCCGCGATTACCTCGCCAACCCGGACCTGAAGCTCAATGACTGGTTCATACCCAACAGGGCAGTGCTGAACACCCTAGTCCGTTTCAAAGGGCGCACGGACCACTGGTCACTTGAGTTCGACCGCAAGGCGATCCAGGAAGGCGAGGTGACCTACGATCCAGAGAATCAGACGCTCACCTTGCGCAATCTGCCTGCTGAATTGAAGGACAGGTTGAGCGGTGAATTCGAAGATGCCTAGGCTCGGTTGGCAAGACATCGAGCCCATCTATGCCGTCACGGCCTTCGCCGATGATGGCACCGGCACGCTGACCATCACTACGCAGCCCATACTGAACGCCCTTCTGCTGATTGACCAGGACGAGGACGCAGCCGCCGATGCCGGCATGGCGTTGCTCACCGAAAGAGATCAGCTCGAGCTGGGCAAGCAAGCGCATGTCCAGTTCAATGCGCCGCGGACGTCGCTCGGCAGGTTCGCATTGTCCTTCGCCAACCTGATTGCTGGACCGAAAGCCCGTGTGGAAGAGCCGGCCAATTACTTCGTCGTGGACGGCAGGTTGACCCGGCACTCTCAACCACCGTCGGACCTACAACTGAGATACCGATCAGTTCTTTCGCTGGTGGCATTGCTGGCGCGGGCTGCCGCCTTCCTCGATGGAGTTCAGCAGGAACTCGTCTTCTTTCGCGATGGCCGCATAGCAATCCCGGTAGACTACGATGAGAAGGACCTGACCAGCCTCAAGGCTGACCAAGTCGCAAAACTCGTCGGACTGTTCGCGGATCCAGTGCATCTCGAGCAGAAGCTCACGATCCTGTCGGAGGCCGTCATAGACCTAGTCGCAGGTCTGCCGACCGGACAGAGGTTCCGCCATGTCATGCGTGGGGTCGGGGAGATCGTCGAAAAGGTGGCCGCAGGCTACCGGCTATTCGCCTCCAGCTTCACCTATTCCAAGATCCGGCGAGAGGTCGAAACCGCGCAGGCCGAATTCATCACCCGCATCCACAAGACTTTCGTGGACCTTCAAGGTCAGATACTCGGCATCCCTATCGCCACGATCGTCGTCGCTTCGCAACTCAAGGTCGCAAAGGCTTGTGGAGTTGAGGTATGGACGAACATCGCGGTGATAGCCGGCGCCTGGATATTCGTCCTGTTCCTTCTCGCGAGCATCGTGAACCAATGGCTGACTCTCAAGGCCATAGCGTTTGAGTTCGGGCGCCAACAAGATCGGCTGGTCAAGGATTTTGCCGAGGTAAGGGGTGACTTCAACACGGCGTTCGAGCAGCTGACGAATCGTGCCTTCTGGCACCGCGTGGTTTTCGTGGTAGTTGGTCTCATCGGTGTCGGAGGAGCAAGCTTCGCGACGTGGGCGGCCACCAAGCTTATTGAAGTCGAGATTCACACCTGCATCTGATCAGGTAGAAGGACTGTACCCGCCTACAATAGGTGGCCCGATCCCGGACCATGGCGGAACCAGCTTTAGGGACCTGAGCGGACATCGGCCCCGAATGACAGGTTTAGGTAATCGTCAAGCGAACCTGAATGACCGAAAATAGGCGCAAAACTGCCGTCCGTTCAGCAACAAGCCCAACCATCAGTGATTTCGGTGGTCACTGAAAATCGAAGTTGAACTGCACTAATTCCCATATTCCAGTTTTGGGTATATTTTGTTGGGAGGGAGGACTTGGTACGTGGGGGCGTCGCGCTTTCTAGGACAGGCTACAATCGAGATTCCGCAGAACTTTCAGTGTTTTGTGGAAGGCGCATTAATTCGACTACAAGTCCAGTATCCGTCGCTGCGGTTTTCGGCCTCGGGTCACGGCGTAGCTGTAGAAGAGATTCCGCCGGAGAGGCTGGACGATTTGCGAAAGAATGTCCTTCACGCCATCTATCGTGAGAAGATCTACTCGGAAACGCTTTCGCTGCGACAAGCGTTGATCGGGGCGGTCACCGCCACATGACCGTATGGCCGCTCAAATTCAGAGATCGCCCGGACGGAAAGCTTCTGTTTAGCGACGATGCCGGTGGGTTCTTTCTCGGTAGCGACGAGTTTCTAGGGAGATACGCACGCGATGCGCTCTCGGCCGACGACCAGAGATTTCTTCGTGGCAATGGACATACGTTTGAACGCGAAGGCGATCCTGATTGGACATCGTTTGCCTATCGTTGGGCGGGCAGGCAGTCGAAGCAGCAAGAGCTGTCGTATCTCATTCTCGTTCCGACTTTGCGTTGCAATCTGACTTGCAGCTATTGCCAGGTTTCCCGGGCCCCTGAGGCCGCACGGGGCTTCGACTGGTCCAACGAAACATTGAACGCGGCGCTCGACTTCATCGGCAATTTGAATGGTCCTGATATCAAGATCGAGTTTCAGGGCGGGGAGCCTTTGCTTCGCGTTGATCTGCTCGAGCAGATCAGAGCTTTCACCCGCACAAGATTTCCGCGCAGCCAGTTTGTCGTTTGCACCAACCTCCAGCGCATGGGTGAGGTGGAGTGGGCTTTTCTTGATCAGCCGGACACGTTCGTCAGCACGTCACTGGATGGGAACCACGAGACACACACCCGGCAGCGGACTGGCGACAGTCTGGCGACCGATACATTCCTCGGAAATTTGGCTGAAGCTGTCAGGCGTCTCGGCCCCGGCAAGGTTTCCGCCCTGCCAACCATCGCCGTTGAGCGTCCGCCGAATTTTGAGGATCTCATCGGTAACTTCGAGCGGCATGGCATACAGTCGATATATCTCCGTCCGATAAACCACCAAGGCTTTGCGCGCCGGCGCAAGAGCGATGCCAATGCGATCGCTCGATGGAATGCGCTCCATTCAGGTTTCATCGATTATCTCATCGAACGTAATCACCGCACCGGCCGATACGTTGAAGAGTACTATTTCAGCCAGTGCCTGCGGCGATTCTTGAGATCAGGCACCGATGATCATGTCGATCTTCGCAATCCGAATTTCTTCGCGTCCGACTACATCGTTGTCGATCACGATGGGCAGTTATACCCGACGGACGAAGCCAGGATGCTGTCGCGGATCGGACGTGTCGATCTCTCGATTGGAACAGTGGCCGACGGCATCAATCAGCAAAAGGTGCAGCTACTCGATCAAGCATCGATGAACAACTTCGATGCCGATTGCATCCACTGTGTTTATCAGCCTTTTTGCGGCACGGACGTCGTCGACGATCTGTCTCGCGACGGCCATATCGATCTCATTCGCAGTGAGACGTGGTTCTGCAGACGGCATATTTCTCTATTCGACAAAGTCGTAGAGGTGATGACGCGTTGCGACGACGCAGCTCGGCAATCCGTCGCCAAATGGGCCGGAGTTCCCTCCTGGGGAGATCACATGGTCCCGGTCCACGCATGATCCCGCTTCGCCTCAAAATTGAGACTAACGCGATCGATCCATATGTGGTTCGACTCCGGTCCTTCGAGGGCGTTGCCCACGACATGCCAACGCTCAGCTCGTTCGATGCGGTGCTGGGTAACGCATCCGGCGAAAGTGCAGACTTTTCGGGCGGAGAGGGAACGCTCCGTGTCTACGGAATCGACCCCAGTGACGTGAATGGCGACGTGCTGTT
This sequence comes from Mesorhizobium sp. M8A.F.Ca.ET.181.01.1.1, assembly GCF_004792025.1. Taxonomy (NCBI): domain Bacteria; kingdom Pseudomonadati; phylum Pseudomonadota; class Alphaproteobacteria; order Hyphomicrobiales; family Phyllobacteriaceae; genus Mesorhizobium; species Mesorhizobium sp. M8A.F.Ca.ET.181.01.1.1. The sequence goes on from NZ_SRTV01000010.1 coordinate 172,528, forward strand.
TGTTGTGCCTCGACGGGGGACTGCACACCGTCTCATCCGGGCAAATTCCCGTCACAACACGCTGCTGGTTACCGAACGATGCGACCAGCTTTGTCTGATGTGTTCGCAGCCGCCGAAAGCGCACCACGTAGACATGTTTCCGTTTTTTGAGACGGCAGTCCTTCTCTCGCCAGAAAACGCAACGATCGGTCTATCTGGCGGAGAGCCGACGCTCTTCAAATCGGAACTGCTCGAGTTCCTGGGGCGAATGCTGGCAGCGCGGCCCGACATTGATTTCCACGTTCTGACCAATGCGCAACACTTTGACCGCGTTGATCTGGCTAAGCTCGGCGAGCTGAATTTAAATCGTGTCCTTTGGGGTGTTCCCGTCTACTCGAGCGACCCCGAGGTTCATGACCGGATCGTGGCAAAGCCAGGTGCGTTCGATAAAGTTAGAGAAGGCCTGTCAATCCTTTGCCAGGCCGGCGCAAAAATCGAATTGCGTACGGTGCTTATGAAGCCGAACGCCCTCGGTCTGGCGGATTTGGCCAAGTTTGTGACGACATCGCTGCCCTTCATCGACAAATGGGCGATCATGCAGCTCGAGAACATCGGCTACGGCAGGCAGAACTGGCACTCGTTGTTCTTCGACAGCTCCACAGGTTTCGAGGTGGTTGGCAAGGCCCTCGATCTCGCCATCAGCCGCGGAATTGACGCCATACTGTACAATTTTCCGCTGTGCACGCTTCCGCCCAACTATCGGACGCTGGCCCCGTCGACGATTTCAGATTGGAAGCGAACTTACCTCTCGGAATGCGCTGGCTGCGTACTGCGTGACGACTGCGGCGGTTTCTTCGAATGGCACCCGAAAACGCATGGGTACGAAAGGTTCGGTCTCGCGTGAAAAAACGGCTCTTTACGATCCCGTCGTTGCTCGCTGCCGGCTTCATGCCGATTGAAAGTATCGCAATGCCGATTGCTCCGTTCATTGACGGAGGCAAGTCGAAATCATTGTTCGACATTTTCAAGCTTGACCACAAATTCACCTTGGCCGGTCACAGATCTCACTCCAGCCACAGCAGTCACAGCTCTCACAGCAGCCATCGATCATCGACGGGCGGCACCTATTTGCCGCGTGCCCCGGTCTATCAATCTCCAGCGCCTGTCTATCAAGCTCCGGCGCCAGTCTATCAGGCGCCCGCGCCGACCTACCAGGCGCCGACCGCCGCTCCGCCGGCTGCGGCGTCGCCGCTGGTCGTGCTTCCAGGGACCGCTGCCAAATTCAAGGAGATCGTCCTCCAGGTTCAGTTCGCGATGCTATCGTTCGGCTATTACAATGGCGAGTTGGATGGAAAGATGAGCCCTGCGATGCGATCTGGGCTCCTGAAAATGCAGTCGGATTACAATCTCAAGGTAACAGGCACCATTACGCCGGAGACACTGAACGCCTTGCGCATTACAGCGGATTAATTTCACCGAAATGATTCGTATTTACAGACAGCGGCACTACCCCGCACTGGCGCCCCCTCATTCTTCGGCGGAAAGACCCACCCACCAAATTCCGACAATGCTGGCTTTAGTAAACCGCGAGACTGATCTCACGGCCAACACAAACGGCGATCCCAGCGCCAGCATCGCTAACCACCCGTCTGCATTCGGCGGGTGGTCAAATCGGAAGGAGTGACCGAGATTGGCGCTGAGCAGCCGTTCACTCCAGGATCGTACGCCTGCCGATAGCGCAATAAGTGGACCAGGCGCCGGACGGAGCCTCTTCAGGAAAGGCGCCGTCGAACGCGCAGCAACTGGCGATAGCCGCGCTCGACCATTTTCAGGCCGTCCCGCACAAGGCGTTGCGTCTGATAGCGAAAGGCCGAGTCGTGCCAGTCGGCGACGCTGACTAGCCGACGGCCAAACAAGGCGGTTGCGACGTCGAAATGAGATGCCTGCTCCTCACGGCCGTCAAGGCATCGCAGCATCAGGCCAAGACGCCGGCGCTGTGCCCCGGTCAAGCGGGCATCGGGAAGGTGCTGCCTATGGATCGAGCGGATGAACCGCTCGATCGCCTGAAGCCTTTCGTGCGCCATGTCATCGAGTGGAATTATGGCGGCCAACGGTTCGCCTGCCTGCGCATCGCCGAGAAGCGCCAGTTGCGTAGCGCCTGACGTAGAGCGCACGTGAAGGCCGATTTCATCACGCTGACCCGTGGCCAGCGGAACGTCGAGGACCTCCCGCGCTCGCAGATCCGGCGGAACTTCGACTAGGTTCACGACCCCAGGATCGATCTGAGGCGCCCAATATACGGGCTGCTCGACTGCGGATTGGTCAGGCCTGGCGGCGAAACTGCAAACCCCAGCGCTTGCGCAATGCGCGCATCGCCTTGGCCGAGCGGGAGACCGCGAAGTCCTGCTGATACTGGGGATTGCGTCGCAGGAACTCCCATGCAATCGCATCGGCGGCGGCCCCTTTAACGAACGCATATGCCTGTGGGTCACGCCACTGCGATGTATCCGGCTTCATCCGTATCCTTCCCTTCTCAAGGATTTGATAGGGGGACGCGGCGTTGAGCGAAATCCTTGGATTCCGTCATTGACGAATGAACAAAGAGCGATCTCGGCGCCGAGCAGTCAGGCCTAGACTTGCGGTGCCTACTGGCTCGCGCCTTGCAGTGTCTTGAAAGTGTCCGTCCAGGCGCGATACGCGTCATCATCGCCCTGGCTCCAAGCGCTGAAGGCGCGCCAGGCGGCGAAAGATGATGCAGGCTGCTCGAACAGCACGCCGATAGACTGATCGCCTGCGGGCCAGCCGGTAGGCTCGTCGCTTATCGTTTCATGCGTGAGGCGCCGCAGATCGGCCAAGGCCGAGCGGATGTGCGGCAGCGGAAATTCGCAAAGGTCGGTGTTGTCAGTCGCCTCCCGAAGGATGACCGCGAGCTTGGCGACCACGCCCGCCAAGGACTGCGCTGGCGTCGCCACAATCTCAGCCAGCAAGGCGTCTGCCTTTTCAGCGTCATCCTGCTCCGTCGTCCGGGCATCGAGACCGCCACAGTCGGCGTCAGCCCCCTCCTCGCGCCCAATGACTTCGTCGGAAGACAAGATCGCGCCGCGCCTTAAGAGCCCCTCGTCCGCCTGCTGCTGCCGGACACAAGAAGCCAGCATCGCAACGTGCGCATCAATCCAGGCAAGGGACAGAACGAGGGCGGGATCGGCTGACGGCTGATTTTCGGCTCCATGGCCAGCCAAAGGCTTAGGATGCCCTGCGGTCAACGAACTGCGCGATTTCCGTCCACGCGTGACGGAAGGCAAAGTCGTGGTAATGTCGGAATCAGCCATGATCCGAGCTCTACACAGCTTGGTTTTGGTCAGGTCGGGCACGGGTGTTCCTGCACTCTGCTCGACCGTTTCGCCGCAGCATTGCAGACCTTGGAGGTCACCCCTCCCGGGCCACATGCGTCGGTAACAGTGGTGATTTAGATGAACGCGGACAAAAAATCAAGCCCCATGGCATCAAATGATACTTTTGGTATAGATGAACTTACAAGCGGACAAATGCGAGCCGCACGCGCTTTGCTTCAATGGGATCAAAAAACGCTTGCGGAACAGTCGAAGGTTTCCCTCGCGACAATCAAGCGACTAGAGCCTCAGGCCGGCCCGATAAGAGCAAACAGAGTCACTATTGACGCGTTACGACGCGCATTCGAATCCGCAGGTATTCAGTTTATCCCAGAGAATGGTGGCGGTGTGGGCGTGCGCCTCTCCCGCCGTTCCGATTATTCATAGGCAAACTTCCGCGAACTCCGGCAGGAGACGCCTCGCCCGATACCGGGCGAGGCGTTGGCCAGTTCACTCACCGTTGCGGCGGTTGGGGCGGGACCAGATGAGGCTGTGGCCCTCGCCTTCTTCGTCAGAGAAGAGGTTGGCGTAGATCGGAGCGGTGAAGCTCGGATCGTCCAGCTTGAGGCCGAGATAGTCGCGACCCTCGTTGGAGCGCTTGGACCAGGCGGCGCCGATTTCGGCCTTGCCGACCACCACGCGGTGGCTTGGAGCATTCTCGCCGCTGGCCCGGGTGTCGGGAATGATGCGCACGCCCTTGGCCTGGACGCTGAGGGTGACGATCTCGCCGGTGAACTCGTTCGCATTGGTCTTCTTGAAAGTGCCGATGGTAGCCATTTTCAGTCTCCGTTCTTCGTTTCCGAGCCCGCACCATGCGACCTCGATGGCGATCGAGAGGCCGAAGGCGACCGCCGCCGCATCGCTTGCGACCGCAGCAAAGCGGAGGATGGCGCAGGCGCGCGTTTCTTGGTTCCGCGAGGAATGGCCTTGCCCAGGGGAAGAAACGCGCGACGCACCGTTGCGGCATAGGCGGTCGAGGCTTCAGCCGTCCTTGGGCCAGATCAGCCAGTTCGAGAGGTCGTTGGTGAGCTCTATGAAATGAGGGAGAGAGGCGACGGCAGCACTGGCCATCAAGAGATATGAAGCGCGTTAGTGGCCCATATCTCCACCGAAGGCGATTTGGCGAGATCTAAAAGAAAGCTTGCGCCGATCCGGCACCAGCCGCACACGGTCGTATACAGCGAATGTCTCGTTTGGGGCCGGAAGCTGCTTGGCAGATTTCGGAAAGACGCAGCGAGACCAAACGTCCGCACAGATGGCGCAGGCTGATCTATCTCACCGAATCCCAGACGAGCGACAGCAAGAGGTTAGCGCTCGCGAAGCGCCCCGATGGTATCGAGCACTCGTACGATCTTGTCGGCACCCTCAGGGGTCTTGTCCCATAGGCCGCGTAAGCTCGCCTGCAACTTCGTCCAGGCGGCAGTTTCGGCGTTGGGCTCGATCACGGTTGAGTCCATTTCCAGCCCCAATACCTTGCAAATTTGCACCACGCTTTCGCTGATGCGGCGAAACTTGCCACGCGTGATGCGGCCGACCTGGCTGGCATGCACCCCAACTACAGCGCCGATCTGCGTGTCAGTGAGTGCGCAATCGGTGCGCGCTGCGACGATTCTTGCGCGGAGTACAGAAATCTGATTTTCATTTGCCTTCATGCAGATTTGCATGTAACAAAATGTGCAAATTTGCAAGAGGCACATGATGGCAGATGAAATCCGCTTCTATCGAGCCAGCGAGCGGCCCTACGGTGCGTTCAGCAATCTTTATCGGTGCGAAATCGAGTTTGAGGGTCAGCGCTTCGCCACGAGCGAGCATGCCTACCAGGCGGGGAAGCCGCGCAAGAAGGCTGTCCGCGACTGGCTGATGAGTGCGCCGTCCCCGGCATTACTAGCGATGGCCGCGCACGGCCTGTATTATTGGGATGTCGCGCCAGGCTGGTCGGTCGGCAAATTCGACCGAATGCGCGGGGTGCTCCGGGCCAAGTTCGAGCAGCATCCCGACCTGCGCAATCTGCTGCTCTCTACAGGCGATGCTCGTTTGGTGGAGAGCGCCACCGTCGACAATGATGTCAATCGCCTTTGGGGCGAAGTGAACGGGGTCGGCAAGAATATGCTCGGCGTGCTGTTGATGGAGTTGCGCGCGCAGTTCCGCCGCGAAACGCCGGTGGCGGCGGCGGCCTAGGTCGGGAAATCGCGACGCGCATGCTCTAGGATGGACCGCACATAAGAGACGTCGCGCTGCCGGAACACGCCCCGCGCGCCGGCAAATGCGCAATTTTCCGCCGCGAGCCGCTGGCCGGCGACTACGCCGCCCATCAGGTCATGGATATCCAGGGCCGCGAGCCGCGGCGTGGCTCGGGCCAATAGCCAGTCGATCAGCCCGACGCTCACCATGTCGCCTGATCCGCAAGTGTCCGTCACCTGCTTGGCAGGATAGGCCGCACACCAGATCCGCTCACGACCGTGACGGAGTTCGAGGCCATCGGCGCCGTAAGTAACGATCGCCATTGCCGCGCTGGCAGCTACCTTATCGTCGAGCTCGGGGCCCAAACGATCCGAGGAATATTTAAGCACGCTAGTGATCGCGAGCGCTTCGTCGAATAGCGCGTGATCGATGTCGGACGGTTCGAAATAGATTATCGCACCGCCATGGTAAGCCTGCGCCATCGCGTCGAGGATCGCCGGCGACAGGCGATCAGTGTAAAAGAGTGTGCAATTTTCTAACGCGACCATCGCAGATTGCAGCTCCTCGTGGCCGATCGGCTGATAGCGCGGATATTCCTCGAAAGTGTCGCAGCAGGTGAAACTGAAGCTGTGATGGCCTGAACGGGTGTCGAGTTCCTGGCGCAAGACCGGAGAGCGGCGTCCAGGATGACGATGGATGTAGCGTGTATCGGCGCCGGCGATCTCAAACTCGGCAAGCAACTGCTCACCGATCTCATCCAGCCCAAGTGCCAAAACCGGCGTGACCTGCCTTTGAAGCATGGCAAGCGACACGAGCACGTTGCCACACGACCCGCCAAGCGCCTCGGCGGTAAGATCGCCGTCGGCGTAAAGCCGATCGAGCACCGTAAAACCGGTGCCGACGACATCAATCACGTCACGTTGTGGGATCATAATGTTCTGCAATTGCACTTATTTCGGCAAAGCTGTCGAGTCCCAATGAAGACACATCTATACGAACGCATCCGTCACCATCACGTTCCAAGGCCTGGAGCAGGCGCAGCAGCGCCTCGGGACCGGTTAGCGTCTTGCCGAACAGAGTCCAGCAACCGTCGTGGCGGTCGCAGACCGTTCCAACGCTGATCCCATGGGCGTGCGATAGCAACTCATTGTCATTACCATCGCGCCCGCCACTATCGCCGATGCACAAAATTGCTAAGTCGTTCGGCAACGTCTGCCGCACGCGGTCGACGACGCTGAGCTTGCTGGTGCCGGCCGCAAAGAAATCGATGCTGTGGCCTGAGCGCCTAAACCGAACGGCGCCGGACGCGATGGACGGACAGTCTGCGAGAGCCGCCGGAAAGGCCAAGCGATCAGCGAGATTATCGAGCTTGATCGAAATTTGCACGTCGCTGAACCGCCCCTCGAAAGCTCCAGAGAATAATTCGGGATGTGATTCGAGCCAAGCGTAGCTTTGCGCCAGGTCTGGATCGGACGCTGGTCGATCCACCTCGATGTCGATGCTGAGAGGCTGTATATAAGCACCGTTGTAATAGCCGACGAGCACGTGATCGCGCATCGTCACCGGAAGTACGGCGCTCAGCGCCTTGCCACCCGACCCGCCGCGCCCGGTGGCGATCGCAATGCGCACGCCAATCGCATGGAGGCGTACAAGCTCATCGACGATAGCAGTCCGGGGATGTCCGAAACGCTCGTCATCAGAAATGATCGTGCCGTCATAGTCGAGGACGATCGCGCCGACCCGAGCGTCCGCAAGCACGCCGCGTCGCGCGGCGCAGGCAGCCCGGATACAGACGTGATTGTCGGTCACATCATCGCGCTCGAGTGCGGCCGAGCGCTTTTGTCGGACCGCTGGCCCAAGCTCACGCGCAAGAGCGAGTAATCCGTCTTCCTCGTAGAGGTTTCGGCCAAAATCGCCGATACCCGGCTTTCCTGGATCGATGCCGGTCGCGGCCCCGATCGCCTCGACGATTACTAGGCCTTCGACAATCCCGGCCGCTGTGCGCATGCGCCCGGCATTGCCGAAGTCGAAGACATGGCGCCGTAGCGCCTGTGGCAACAGGGAGTTCGCGCGCTCCCATATCTCGCGGCTATCATCGCCGATCAGCCCGAGGATGACGGTTCGTTCGCCTCTATGATGCAGCCAGGTGTGGCGACCATGGGCGAAGTTGCGGAGGTCGGTTCGCTGGATCGGGCACAGCGCAGCCTCCCAGGCGGAGGTCTCGATAAGCTCGGCGACGGCACAAAGCTGGGGATCGGCGACGATCAGCAGGACATCGTCACTCCGCACATCGGCGAGTTGAGCCTGCATGGCCTGCCGGGTTGCTGGGTGCATCCACTCGCGCAGACGTTTGATTACAGCTGCAACGAGCGCCTCGCCCAATGGATCGGCCGATACCAGATCGCTGGCGAACAAGAGTGCGAGGACCGAACCAATGAGCGAATGGGTGGCGAGAAACCCGTCCTTCGCATCGGCGACCGGAATGCTGGTCACTGTGTTGCCAGGGTCTGCGGAGATGGCCTGAACCGCAGCGCCAGTGGCGTTGCGCGTCAGTAGATGGATTTGTGCGGCACCGCGCGAGCGAGCGGCGGCCACACTGGCGATGCTATCGGCATTGTCGGCGCCGGCGCTGAATAACCAGACATCACTCTGCTTAAGTTCGTCGTTGGCGAGGACGAATTCGGCTGGGGTCACTACGTGGGTTGCTGCTTCGAACAGCGTTTCCCTACACCGCGCGAAGTACTGCGCTGTGATCGCCGAGCCACCGGACCCAATCGCCACCACCTGGCGGTGCCGACTTTGCCGAAGCGCCTCGGCCAGCACGCGCAAATCCGCGCTCGCGACCAACTCGGCGGTGCGCAGCAGCGTGTCGAGCTTTTCGGCGAATCGGGTCATACTGCTTTGTCCCTCACTGTCTCAGCGGTATCTGGCGCAGCGGCCGGTGCGGCGGATGCAGCGCCAAGTTCGCTATAGGCAGGGCCGGACAGGAGCAGGTGGACGCGCATGTCGGGTGTCGCCGCGACCGCGGGCTTTTCCGGATCGAAGTCGTAGCGCACAGTCTCGATATACTGGACGGGAAGGTCATGTTCGATCGCGGCCATGAGCGCCCCTGCGGCCATTACACGGCTGCCGACGGGGGAGAGGATGATCGACGGTACGAATACCTGCTCGACCGCGTCGGAGTAGCGTTTGGTGAGTATGCTCAAGGTCCGATAGCAATCCAACGGGTTGGATTCGGAGACATATACGAGATCACGCGGGTCCACCTGCCACTCGTCTACGAGCTGAGCCTCATATTCGGCGATCAGCGCGTCCGCCCGGCGCGGATCGCGTGCCGGGAACGGCACTACCGGACAGATCTTATAGGTGCCGCGGATCGAACGGCCGATATCAGTGAGCGCGCGTGTGCGCCCTTTGGCCAGTTGTGGGACCCAGATTCGCGCGATCTCCAGCTTCGCGTCGCTTTGGTCGGTGCCGGCAAAGCCACGAACGGCAATCGGACGATCACCCGGTTCGCTCGCAATGGCATCGTCCAGCTCTGGGTTAGACGCGATCATGATGTGGAAAGCGATGCCGCAGCTCTCACAATAGTCGAGCAGGAGGCGCGCGGCGGGAAACGCGACGCCGATCGAGAGCGCTGTCATGTCGAGCACGATGTCGGTGGTTTCAGCGGCGATGCTGTGACCACGGATGACCGAAGCGATGCGCGCTCCGGCGATCGGCGCATTATCGTTGCCGAAAATATCAACCGTGGCAATTTCGCAACCGGGCACTAGGCCTCTAAGTAGTACAGCGTTCTGATCGGCCGCCGCGACGAGACTCGCGTCCGGGGTACCTCGCTCCTCCCGGATGAATAGGCCCTTGAGACGTTCACCAAGATGACCGGCGAGAAGCGTCGCGATACCGAGCGATCGGGGGTCGAAGCCCGCGGCGGCCACCAGCAAGCAATGGACGTCTGTGCGCCCAAAGTATTCCCCTGCGAACACGTCGACCTGCGCATCGAAGTGGGCGATGCAGTTTTCCCAATGGTTATGCGCCATCCTAGCCCCCCTGCTCGCGCAGATAGCCAACATCGCGCTCGAGGAAGCCGCCCCGGTGCAAGGTCAGCCCATGCGAGAGTGCGACCACGCCGCTGAGCTCGATGAGGCACCAGTTCTTGCTTCCTTGGCCATAGTCCCGAGTGACCTCGATCGCGCCATGGGCGACGGCATATTTGAGGATGAGCGCAAGCTCGTCGTTTGAGAGTAGAAGCTTGGCCATCTCCTCTTCCAGAACACCAACCGCATTCGCGCCGGCACCGAGACGGGCGTGGGGCAGCAGCGAGACTTCACGGCAGTCCGACGCGATGCCATCGACCATCGCGCGGACACGGCGTGCGAAGGGGAACGCCCAACCATCCATTATTTCTACAGCCTTGGCGCTCAGCACATCCTGTTGTGCACTCGCCGGGAGCGCCAGCGCTCGTCCCCGGATCGCTTGGGTTTCCATGCGTGCGACTAGCGCGCCGGCGAGTTGGAGGAACAGCTCGGCATTTTCGTTGCTTGCGTCGCACAGCGTGTCGAAACCGTAGTGGAAGGCACGCCCGCTCAGCGCGTGGAGGTGCAGCCTGGCGGCCTCGGCGACCGGCGCATTCGCCTTGAGCGGTGTCCGCGGCTCTGGATCAAAGTCCTCGAACAGTGATACCTGCTGATCGGAAACGCGGTTGGCGTAACGCGCCATCAGGACTCGGACCATGGCAAGGGCGACCTCCGGCTCACGGTCGCCAGATTGCGTCCCCGCAAGATAGCCGGCCACCAGTTCCTCGATCGAGATGCGCCGCGCCGGAGTTACGTCGAAGCGCTGCTGATCGCGCTCGACGAGAGCCGCGAGTTCGCGCAGCTTCGCCTCAGACAGGCGTGGTGGTTCGTCGGGGACAAGCCGTCGAAATGGCGGAAGGTTGCGATTGCGGAAGGCGGTGACGCGCGGGAGGTAGCGGTCTGCCATGTCCGCCGCCATGTCGCGGAAGCGCCGCCGCTCCTTGTCGCGGCTTTCGCCGCCCTGCATGAAGATATCGACATAGTCGCGGTCGGGCTTGAGATTATGCGTGGCGACACTACGAGCCGACCGGAACACGGCGCCAGGGCTGAGGGCGTCGAGCCGCATCATCAGCCAGCGTCCGAATTTGATCTCTCGTCGCGCGAGCGCGGTGAAGATCTGCTCGAACTGGTCTGGGTGAAGCGCGTGTACGTCGTCTAGGATAGCGAGCGGCTTGACCGTCAGACGCTCTCCCATCCACGGAATATCGATCTCCTGGATGCATTCGAAAGGCTGATAGGGTTCAGTCGCTGCCTTCGGCAATTTGTCGATGTCGGGCGGCAGCAAGCTCGCTCCGATTGAATAGATGGCGCGCTGCACTTCGAGCGCGCGGTCGCGAATGCCGGTCGCGGTCAGCCCGCCGATCTGCTCGAGGTGCGCTTCCGATGCGTCCCGGGCGATGAAGCGAATCTCCTCGAGCCGGCGATGGTCGCCATTGGTTAGGCCGCGCAGCAGAGCGAGCATAGTGCGCGCCTGGACCAGCCACAGGGCGAGTTTGGTTTTGACGCTGTCCTCATAGGGCAACTCCCAGAAGTCGCGATACTCGGATTCCATAGGAATGCGGACAGCTGCGACCCCGGGTTTCCCGTCTTGCAGAAACCCAGCGCCGGCGAGGGCTATGGAAAGCTGCTTGTTAGTGTCGTTGGTGGGGTCGCGCAGGATCGTTTCGACGAGGCGAAACTCGGCCAGCATGGCCAGCATGGTTTTGCCGCTTCCCGGCGCGCCGACAATGCGGATGGGCAGATCAAAAATGTCGGCCTTGCGAGGATGCTCGGCCAGGAATGTGGTGAGTGGCGCCGGACTCACGATCTCCAGGAAAGTAGTGTCGTCACGAATGTATTCGGTGGCGCGGCGGAGAAATGGATTTGCCATGGTCAGCCGTGCCTATCACGCCGACGAAACAAGGGCTGCATCGCGTGACCATTTTCATTGGTCGTTTCCGCCCAGAGTAGTGGAATGCTGTTGTTAGGTGTGTTGTGCTCAAGGATAAGCGGCAAGGCGCAGTCGGCATAACCCATCTTGAGATCGGCCTGCTCTGCCTCGCCAGCATGTTCGATCAGCCGAAGGTAGAGAGCGTGATTATAGTACTTTTCGCAAAGCGCGATGACGGCGTCGTCAGCGCCTGGATTGAGTTTGAGCGAGGCGGGCAGCAAGGTGCCCTGGGTCACATCGATTGACCCGAAGGTTCGGTCCGCCCATTCGAGATTGGCCAATTTGGTGCGTTGGAGTAGCGCCTCGTGCGCCTGGGTGGTCGAGATATAATGATGAATATGCAGCGCGTAATTCTCGACGATCGGAAAGGTCTTTCCCTGTGCCTCAACCGCCTTGCGCGCACCGATCAGCATGTCGTTGAATTTTTGCAGCTTGCCCTTCCACTCGCCATCCTTGAAGCGAATGAAGGTCGTACCTGAGCCGGTGAAATCGTCGATCAGGTAGACATGCTCGAACTGCTCGTCGCCAGCGTCGGCTTCCTTGATTTTCTTCGCAAGATCGAGCCATTTCTCGATGCCGATATTCATCATCGGCACGACCTGCTCCTGGGTGATGCGGCCGCTGTTGGCGCGCCGCATGATGTCGATACGGCTGCCGTCGCTCATGCCTATGAATAGCGAGCGTCGCTTAATCCGCTTGAAGGCTGCGACCCCATCGCTGCTGCCCCAAACCTCATGGGGTGGGATGCCGGCCTGCTTGGCGGCAAGGCGCCGCAGATGCGGCGTCACCGTTTCTGGATAAAAGGCCTCGATCACGCGATAAAGCTCTGCATTGGAGATGTAGACGAGCCGGTGCTTAATGAAATCATAGGCCGTCTGGCGGTCCTCGGCATCGAACTGTTTCAGCCAGATTGCCAGGTTTTCGATAAAGCGGGATCCCGCTCGGAAATCGCTGTAGCCGTCATATTTAGTCGAGGCCATTAGCCGCAGCCAAGTATACTCGGCCGTCGCCACGCCGTCATCGGTCCAGTTCATGATTTGCGCAATAAGGCGCAGGCCGAGCAGGTTCATCGGCACCACACCGTAACATGTTCAAATATCGTCTCGCGCACGGAATCTCCCCCTGGAGAGTTTGTAGCGAATTGCACATCGTTGGCAAAGCAATTGAGTCGCGCTTTCAGTGGAATGATGCGTACTCTCGAAATGGAGGAGAAATCGATCAGATTATGCTGCGACTACGGCTTCACACGTCAATCGGCCCAAAGCTACGATTGGGAACGCCCAAAAAAACAGTGAACGAGTGAATGCGGCAGGAATACTGAACGATCGTCTGCTTCTGGAGTCGCGCTATGACGGGCTGAACGGCTGAGATGAGGCTTAACGCCGCCCTTGTGTTGTCGAAGCAGCCTGTAATTTCGCAAGCGGCGCCGCGAAACACGCCAGCGGCTCGCTGATGCCCACTTGACTCTCGTTCACCAATCGTAGAACAAATAGAGAACATTCTTATATACGCTTTCTTGGAGGTCAACCACCATCTTGCGGCCGGAGCCCGCCATAGAGTCATTGCGCGCGCGGATCGAGAAGATCGAGGGCCGAGGCCGGCGCGCCATATCTGTACTTCCTTTCGGAATAGCCGAAATCGACGCACGACTCCCGGGCGGCGGACTGGCGCTCGGCGCGCTGCATGAAATCGCAGGCGGCGGCAATGGCGCCATCGACGGTGCGGCAGCAGCGCTGTTCGCCGGCGGTGTGGCGGCGCGAACGCGGGGCAAGGTCTTGTGGTGCATCACCCGCCCAGACTTGTTCGCCCCAGCGCTGGCGCAGGCCGGCCTCAAACCTGACCGGGTCATCTATGTTGAGGCCGGCGACGACAAGACGATCCTCGCCTGCATGGAGGAAGGCATCCGGCATGGCGGGCTGGGCGCGGTCGTCGGCGAGGTCGCGCGCCTGACCATGACCGCTTCGCGGCGGCTGCAGCTTGCCGCCGAGGAAGCGCACACGATCGGCATCGCGCTGCGGAGATGGCGGCGGCAGGCGGAGGCGGCCGATTTCGGGCAGCCGACGGCAGCCATGACACGCTGGCGCGTCTCGGTCCTGCCATCGGCGCCATTGCCTGTACCTGGCGTCGGCCGTCACCGATGGCTGGTCGAATTGATCCGCGCCCGCGCGGGCGAAAGTGCCGATTTCGAATTGGAGGCGTGCGATGGCACGGGTTGTCTCGCTGTTCCTGCCGACCTGGCCGACCGACAGGGTGCGGCGCAAGGCCGGCGATGGGGCGCCTCCAGCTGAGGCTCCGCTCGTCCTGATCGGCCGCGATAAAAACAGGCGCTTGGTGCTCGCCGCCGACGCCGCCGCACTCGTCGCCGGCCTGCGCCCCGGCATGCCCGTGACGAAGGCGCAGGTGCTGGTGCCGGACCTCGCGATCCAGGACGCCGATCCGCAAGCGGATGCCAAGGCGCTCGAGCGGCTCGCCGTCTGGATGCTTCGATTTGCACCGATCCTAGCGCCCGACCCTCCCGACGGGATCGTCATCGACACGACCGGCGCCGACCATCTCCATGGCGGCGAGGCCATGATGCTCGAGGGCATGGTCGGACGTCTGGCCATGTCCGGCATCGTCGCCCGCGCCGCGATCGCGGACAGCTGGGGTGCGGCGCATGCAATGGCCCGCTATGGCGGCCATCGCATCCGCATCGCACCGGCCGGCCATGGTCAATCGATCCTCGAACCGCTCGCGCTCGAGGCGTTGCGGATCGCGCCTTCGACGGCGGCCGAACTGCGCAAGCTAGGCTTCCAACGGATCGGCGATCTCCTGAAACAGCCGCGCGCCCCGCTTGCGTTGCGCTTCGGTCCGGAGATCGGCCGTCGTATCGATCAGGCCCTTGGCGCCGTCGCCGAGCCGATCGACCCGGTTCGTCCGCCGGACATCATCGAAGTCCGCCGCGCCTTCGCCGAGCCTATCGGCGCGGCCGAGACAATCGCGCGCTACATCGGCAAGCTCGTCGCCCAGCTCTGCAACCTGATGGAACAGCGCGGCATCGGCGCGCGCCGTCTCGATCTCATCTGCCGGCGCGTCGACAGCCATGCCCAGGCGATCCGTGTCGGCATGGCGATGCCCGTTCGCGATGCCAAACGGTTGACGCGGCTGCTCTGTGACAAGATCGAGACCATCGCGGCCGGCTTCGGCATCGAGATGATGATCTTGGCGGCGACGGCGGCTGAGCCTCTGGAGCGCAGCCAGGCCGTGAGTTCCCTCGTCGAGGAGACCGTGCCCGACGTCTCCGAACTCATCGATACGCTGATGAACCGCGTCGGCGAGCGCGCCGTCTATCGGCTTGCACCCGTCGCCAGCGACGTGCCGGAGCGTTCGGTTGGCAAGATTCCGGCGATGGCGGCCGACACCGGCGCGAGCTGGCCCGGTCACTGGCCGCGGCCCTCGCGCTTGCTGGCGCAGCCGGATCCGGTCGAGACGGTGGCGCTGTTGCCCGACCATCCGCCAGTGTCCTTCACCTGGCGAGGGGTGCGCCGACGCGTGAAGCGCGCGGACGGTCCGGAGCGGGTCTTCGGCGAATGGTGGAAGCGCGACGCCGAGCTTGTCGCGGTGCGCGACTATTTCAGGGTCGAGGACGAAGCCGGCGAGCGCTACTGGCTCTACCGCGCCGGCGACGGCGAGGATGCGGCAACGGGCTCGCACCGCTGGTTCCTGCACGGAGTGTTCGGATGAGCGAGGTCCGTTATGCCGAATTGCAGGTCACCTCGCATTTCAGCTTCCTGCGCGGCGCCTCCTCGGCCGAGGAGTTGTTTTCGCAGGCAGCGCTGCTCGGCATCGAGGCGCTGGCCGTCGCTGATCGCAACAGCCTCGCCGGCATCGTGCGTGCCCATGAGGCCGCCAGGACGACTGGCGTGCGGCTCATCGTCGGCTGCCGGCTTGACCTCGATGACGGCACGTCGCTGCTTGTCTACCCAACGGATCGCGACGCCTATTCCAGGCTGTGTCGGCTGCTCTCGCTTGGCAAGGGACGCGCCGGAAAAGCGAAATGCCGGCTGGCGTGGAGCGACGTCGTCGCCTATGGCGCCGGCCTCATCGCCGTTCTCCTGCCCGATCTGGCCGATGAGACCCTGGCGCTGCGCCTCAGGCACCTGCGCGAGGCATTCGGCGATCGGGCGTACATGGCGCTGACGCTCAGGCGCCGGCCCAACGATCAGCTTCGCATCCACGACCTGGCGGCACTTGCCCTCAAGATGAAGGTGGCGTGCGTCGTCACCAACGACGTGCTCTTCCACGAGCCAGGCCGCCGCACCATGCAGGACGTTGTCACCGCGATCCGGCACAATGTTACCATTGACGCGCTCGGCGACCGCCGCGAGCGGCATGCAGACCGCCATCTCAAGCCGCCGCAGGAGATGCACCGGCTTTTCGCGCGCTACCCGGAGGCGCTGGCGCGCACCATCGAGATCGCCAACCGCTGCCGCTTTTCGCTCGACGAACTCGCCTACCAATATCCGGAGGAGCGCGACGACCCGTCTTTGACACCGCAGCAGGCGCTCGAAAAGCTGACCTGGCAGGGCGCCGACTCCCGTTACCCCGAGGGTTTGCCTGACAGCGTCATCGCGTCACTGCGCCACGAATTGCGGCTGATCGAGAAGCTCGATTATGCGCCCTACTTCCTGACCGTGAACGCCATCGTTCGCTTCGCGCGGTCGAAGGACATCCTTTGCCAAGGCCGTGGCTCGGCCGCCAACTCCGCGGTCTGCTATGTGCTCGGCATCACCTCGATCGATCCCGGCCGCAACGATCTCTTGTTCGAGCGTTTCGTCTCCGAGGAACGCCGCGAGCCCCCGGATATCGACGTCGATTTCGAGCACGAGCGGCGCGAGATCGTCATGCAGTGGGTGTTCGACACCTATGGCCGTGACCACGCGGCATTGTGCTCGACGGTGGTCCGCTATCGCACCAAGGGCGCGCTGCGCGATGTCGGCAAGGCGCTCGGCCTGCCGGAAGATCTCATCCGCACTTTGTCCGGCCAAGTTTGGGGCTGGTCTGAAGAGGGCGTCGAGGAACGCCATGTCGAGGATCTAAACCTCAACCTCGCCGATCGCCGCCTGCGGCTGACGCTCGACCTCGCCCGTCAGTTGATGGGCGCCCCCCGCCATCTCAGCCAGCATCCCGGCGGCTTCGTGCTTACCCACGACCGCCTCGACGACCTGGTGCCTATCGAACCGGCCAGCATGAAGGACCGCCAGGTGATCGAATGGGACAAGGACGATATCGACGCGCTCAAATTCATGAAGGTCGACGTGCTGGCGCTCGGCATGCTGACCTGTATGAAGAAGGGCCTTGATCTTCTCGCTGACTGCAAGGACATCCGGCTCGACCTTGCGACCATCCCGGCGGAGGATCCGCGCACCTATGCCATGATCCGCAAGGCCGATACGCTCGGCACCTTCCAGATCGAGAGCCGGGCGCAGATGTCCATGCTGCCGCGGCTGAAGCCGAGGACCTTCTACGATCTGGTGGTGCAGGTCGCGATCGTTCGTCCCGGGCCGATACAGGGCGATATGGTCCATCCCTATCTGCGCCGGCGGGAAGGCCTGGAGCCGGTGCATTATCCGAAGCCGGAGCTCGAAAAGGTGCTCGGCAAGACGCTCGGCGTGCCGCTGTTCCAGGAGCAAGCAATGCGCGTCGCCATCGAATGCGCCGGCTTCACGCCGGGCGAAGCGGACATGCTTCGCAAATCGATGGCCACCTTCAAGTTCACGGGCGGGGTTTCGTCATTCAAGACGAAGCTGATTGAGGGCATGGTAGACAATGGCTATGAGCGGGGGTTCGCCGAGCAGACCTTCAGGCAGCTCGAAGGTTTCGGCTCTTATGGTTTTCCTGAGAGCCACGCCGCCTCATTCGCGCTGATCGCCTATGCCTCGGCCTGGCTCAAATGCTGGCACCCGGACGTTTTCTGCGCTGCACTCCTGAACAGCCAACCGATGGGCTTCTACGCACCGGCGCAGATCGTGCGCGACGCGGCCGCGCACGGCATCGACATCCGGCCGGCCTGCGTCAACGCCTCGCGCTGGGAGTGCACGCTCGAGCCTGTTTCCGATGACGCAGGCTTCGCCGTTCGGCTTGGGCTGCGTATGGTGCGCGGACTTGCCAACACCCACGCCAGCAAGATCGTCACGACACGCGCCGATCAGCCGTTTGCCTCCGTCGACGATCTCTGGCGCCGCGCCGGCGTGCCGCAGGCCGCACTTGTCCAGCTCGCGGAGGCCGACGCGTTCCGGCCAGCACTTGGTCTCGCGCGGCGCGAGGCGCTGTGGGCGATCAAGGCACTGCGCGACGAACCCCTGCCTCTATTCGCTGCTGCGTCGGCCAAAGAGGCCAAGATCGTGCCCGAGATCAACGAACCGGCGGTGGCGCTGCGACCGATGACCGCCGGCGGCGAGGTCGTGGAAGACTACCGCCACATCGGCCTGACGCTGCGCAGCCATCCGATCTCTTTCCTTCGTAATGACCTGCGCCGCCGCAGCATAGTTTCCTGCGCAGAGGCGATGGAAGCCCGCGACGGTCGATGGCTGGAAGCGGCGGGCATAGTGCTTGTCCGGCAGCGCCCGGGCTCGGCAAAGGGTGTGATGTTCATCACGATAGAGGACGAGACCGGAATCGCGAACCTCGTCGTCTGGGCGAAAGTGTTCGAGCAGCACCGGCGCACGGTGCTGTCGGCGGGCATGGTCGCGGTCCGGGGGCGCATCCAGCGCGAAGGCGGGGTGGTCCACCTCGTCGCTCGCAAGATCAGCGATCTATCAACCGAGCTCGCCAGCGTCGGCGAACGCGAGGGCAGCTTTCCGGTGCCGTACGCCCGCGGCGACCAGATATCCAATGGCGGCTCCGGGCCCGATCCGCGCGAGCTACCGCCCAAGGGGCTGCGCAGCCGCGATATCTATATTCCCGATCTTCACATCGACAACATCAAGGTCAAAACGCGGGATTTCAGGTAGGCTGGGTCCGACAGCTCGGGATCATTTGAAGGCGTTGGAATCCCGGGTTAGATTCTAACGATCTTTTGCCCGACAGACGAAGCTCCTCTCCCAGCTGGATTGCATATCAAGCGGGATTGTATCGGACCGGAACCAATTCAAGCCTTTGCCGGATCAAGCTTCGAAGAAGGTGACATCGCCGCTGCCGCCGACCACCGCGAGCTCGTGATCGGAGAAAAAATGGACGCCAGACACGATCGTTGAATTACCGGAGCCGACATCGAGTTCTTGAATCACTTGAAGATCGCGCGTGTCGAGCAGAACCACGCTGCTCTCTTGCGTCGCGATCGCAAGGATCGGCAGCGTGGGCGCGTGGGCGCACGCGTGATAGTCCGGGACTTTCAAACTCTCGGTGAGTGCCCTGTGCACGCGCCGCTTTAATTTCGACGGCTCGAAGATGAACAGGCGGATAGCCTCGTCCTCCGCGAAGTTAAGCAACCGCGCACGAATGCCTGCGGCAGTTTTGAAACCCCGGTCTGGAAGGAGTTCCGCAATCACCTGCCCCGACCGGTCCAGCTTCAATGCGACGCCCCCTTGGCCTACAACAAAAACGCAGTCGCCGTCTGGGGCGACCGCCATCGCGTTGACATGATGCCTGACCGTAGCGATCTCGCTTATGGGTGTGTTCAGATTTTGCGGATCGATTTCGCAGATTCTGCCATCGCCGCCAGCGACCCAGACAAGACCACCAGGCATGTAAGTGCAGCAGTAGACGTCAAAGCCTACCTCATAGCGAGCGACCTCCTCGATATGGTGGATATCAACTCTGAGGCAACTGACAATACCGTTGCCGAAGTAGGTAATGCCATTCGCCGACGGGGAGGCAGTCAACCCGAACGAATGCTCCATTTGGAGGTCCAGTAGAGGTTTATTGCCAGCGCCCGCTACGTACAGCGCGCCGCTTGAGCCGGCGAGCAGAAGCAGCTTGTCGCAATATGCCGCCCCCATTAGGTGGTCCTTGCCGTGATATCGAACTTTCGCAAAGCCACCGATGCCAACGCTCCAGGACATTGCGTCGCCAACTCCAACGATGAGGGTACGGCGCGTAGTGTCGGCCGCTGCCCAGGCGCCGACACTGAAATGCTCGGGGTTGGGCACGCCATGTCGTTGGATCGCTGCGAAACGCGGCAGGTCGGTAAATGAAAGGGTTCGTGCGAGGCTGGAATAGGTCCAGGGCTGCTGATCATTTCGTTGAGCGACGACGTCCTGCGACACGCGCCGGAAGCACTCATCCACAGTGAGGCTGTGATCCAGCAGATGGCGGCAGAGAGCGTTTGAGAATGCGCTGCCCATCCCTTTGGCGCCGTCGCCAGCGTCCCTCGTGGCGCTCGTAGCATAGGCCAGCAGAAGGTTTGACCAACTGCGTTCGTCAGCGACCAGCTCCTCCAGATCGTTCGACGTGCGCCTGGCTTCGTCGGGATCGTGCGGCCAGTTCCGGCACGCATCGAGCACGATTATGCGGGACGCAGCGCCGCCCGTGGCCTCCACGAAGGTGTTCAAACTTGTGGCGGTGTAGCGCAGGCCAGCGGCGGTTGGCGGGAAACAGAAGTCGATCGGGAGGAAATAGCCCCGACCATGGCGTTCGACGGCATGCCCGGCCAAAAAGATCACCGCGAGTTCCGCTGTCTGCGCCAACTCCTTAAAGTTGGTGAGGGCGGCGTCTATAGCCGCCAGGCTAGGGTCAAAGACGGTCGTCACGGCAAAGCCGCGATCGCGCAGCGCGTCAGCGGCGTGACCTGCATCGCTTGTCGCGTTCTCCAACTCCTGACCCGGATAAGCGATTGCTCCGATCACAAGCGCGTGGCGTCCGTTCATGATTTTGCACCCAGCGCTCCAGCCCGCCGCAGATGAGCTGCCGTAGCCAACCCCGACTCGACGTTAGCCGACCTGCTCGACGGTGAGCGAGCCAGCTTGGAACGACCTGATCAACGACTTTGCCGAGACCAGCGGATCGAGCCAGCTCGCCCAGTCCTTCCGGTCTAGTATCACGATCTGCCGGTCATGATAGGGGGCGATGTCCGGACCGGGTTCCATCGTAAGCATCGTAAACGCTTCACCGACATCATTGGTCTCGCGCCAGATTCCGGCGATGCAGAAGATCGGCTCGTCGCGCTTGGTGAAGAGCCACTTGTCCTTGCGCTTCTTGCCCTTCTCCGTTGGATCGGTGAACTCGTAAAAGCCATCGGCGGGAATGAGGCAGCGCTTCGAGGCGAACTCGCGACCGTCCGAGCGAAAGTTGTAGACCGGCCGCTTGTTTTGTCCGGGCCAGCTCCACCGGCGCTGAACCAGATCACCCTCCCCGCTCGCCCCGGCGACCGGGCGAATGATCGGCCCTGGATCCGTTATCTTGATATCCTCGCGCGCCTCGATGTTCGGCGCGCCTTCGCTGAAGCGGATCTTGATCTTGAGATCGGCGAAGTCCTCGACGATCGAGGCGACATCCACCATCAGCCGATAATCGTTGCACATGTGTCACCTGTTTCCCGGCGTTGCGCGTCAATCATGTTCCTGTTATGTTCTTTTGACTATGAGCGCAAGAGTTTTCGATTCCGACGCACCGCTCGACGAACGCCGCGTCATCATAAGACGCTATGGCGGCGATGTTGAGATGCTGGAGCTGCCGTGGGGACTCCAACCCAGGGAAGCGGGCGGGCGACCTTTCACGATCGTGCGCGCAGAGGACCGATCGTTTCCGAGCCATCGCTGCCTGGTGCCGGCGTCCGAATTCCGGCACCGCAGCCAGGGGAAGAACTGCAGCTTTCGCCTCGCAAGCGGTGACTGGTTCTACTTCGCCGGCGTCTGGCGGCCAGCGACGCGGGATTGGCCGGAAGCCTACGCAATCCTCACGATCCAGGCCAACGATGATATTGCGCCCTACCATGACCGCCAGATGGCGGTGCTGCGCCGGGACGAGCGCACGGCTTGGCTCGACATGACGCATCCGGAACATGAAGTCCTTCGTCCCCTTCCCGGGAGAAGCTTTGCGATTTCGCGTCTCCGTCAGGGTCGTATGCAGGCTGAATTTGCGATCTGAAGATTGTAGCATCCTTCAGCACGAAGCTCAGACCTTGCCGAAATGACATTGCAAGCAAATGGCCCCTGAACACAGCGCCGACCCGCGCAAGATCATCCATGTCGACATGGATGCGTTCTACGCGTCGGTCGAACAGCGCGACGATCCGGAACTCCGCGGTAAGCCGCTTGCCGTTGGTGGAGCGGCTGCCCGCGGCGTCGTGGCGGCCGCGAGCTACGAGGCCCGCGCCTTCGGCGTTCGCTCCTCGATGCCTTCGGTCACGGCAAAGCGCAAATGCCCCGAGCTGATATTCGTGCCGCCCCGCTTCGAGGTCTACCGGGCAGTCTCAGCTCAGATCCGCGAGGTGTTTGCCGAACATACCGACCTCATTGAGCCGCTGTCGCTCGACGAGGCCTATCTCGACGTGACGCAGAACCGGCTCGACATTGCGTCTGCCACGACGATCGCCGAGATGATCAGGGCAAAGATCCTGCTGGTGACCGGTCTCACCGCGTCCGCCGGCATTTCGTACAACAAATTTCTCGCCAAGATGGCGTCGGACCAGAACAAGCCGAATGGCCAGTTCGTCATCACGCCGCGCCACGGGCCCGCGTTCGTGGAGACGTTGCCGGTCAAGAAATTTCACGGTGTCGGACCCGCGACCGCCGCGAAAATGGAAGCGCTCGGCATCGTGACCGGCGCCGACCTCAAGGAGAGGTCGCTTCCCTTCCTCCAGCAGCATTTCGGCAAGTCAGGGCTCTGGTACTATCAGATCGCGCGCGCCATCGACGAACGCGCGGTCGAGCCGGATCGGCCGCGCAAATCGATCGGCGCCGAGGACACGTTTGCAGCCGACATCGTCGATCTCGAAGCATCAATCGCTGAACTCAAGCCGCTGGTCGCCAAGGTCTGGGGATACTGTGAAGGCAAAGGCATCCGGGGCCGCACCGTCACGCTGAAGATCAAATTCGCCGACTTTCAGCAGATCACGCGCAGCCGCACGGTGGCAGTGCCGATCGAACTTCCTGACTTCGAACATCTCGCGACCGATCTCCTGAGGTCTGTATTCCCGGTGCAGAAGGGAATCCGGCTGTTGGGCGTCACGCTTTCGTCGCTCGGCGATCTGCTGCCGCCCGATCGGCGGCAGCTGCGGTTCGAATTGTAGGGTGTCTCTACGGCAGGGGGAAAGCCGGCTGCAGGCTCTCCGGATCAGCGCGCGTGTGGATCGATTTCGCGGACGATCTCGGAGGCTTCTCCTTCATACTCGTCGGCCGGCACGACGGTCAGCGTACCATCGCCGGCGCGGAAGATCACGATGCTGACCATCAGGCTGGTGGCGAGGCTGAAGGCGAATGCGTTGGCTTCTACGAGGGACATTTTCCGGCTCCTGTTCTGGAAGCGGGGGCGATCCCCGCGTGACAGGCGCCCGATGTGTCCGGCCGAGGGCCGCAATCACCGTGAAGGCAAGGCCGAAACGGCGGCACGCTTTGCGTAGTCCGACCCTTTATGGGTTGATGGCACCAGGCCCTTGGACCGGATCAAGGAATTGCGCCGACAAACGCGGGAACGGTCCCCTGTTCTCCATGCCAGGACGAGATGAGATGTGAACCTGATGGTTCGCCGCCTTGCCTTCAAACGACGCCACATCGGCAGGAGCGGTCGTCCGATCAATGCGTCGGGAGCAACAGAAATCACAGCGCATGACTTGCGGCGAGCGGGCTGGTGGCCCCTTTACGTGGCGCCGAACTTCATCACCGGAATGCCGAGCCTGCGGGCCTTGTCGGCGAGGTTGTCCTGAATGCCCGAGCCGGGGAAATGAATGACGCCAATCGGCAAGGTGTCGAGCATGGCGTCGTTGCGCTTGAAGGGCGCAGCCTTGGCGTGCCTCGTCCAGTCCGGTTTGAAGGCGATTTGTGGCACCTTGCGGCTATGAGCCCATTTGGCCGCGATCAACTCGGCACCTTTTGGTGATCCGCCGTGCAGCAGGACCATTTCCGGATGCTTGCCATGGACCTGGTCGAGCTTGGCCCAGATTAGGCGATGATCGTTGAAATCGAACCCGCCGGTGAAGACGACTTTCGGTCCGGGTGGCAACAGCAGCTGGTTGTCCGCATGCTTCCTCGCGGCAAGGAAGTCCCGGCTGTCGATCATTGCCGCGGTCAGGTGGCGATGGTTGACGACAGAACCCGAACGCGGACGCCAGATCGAGTGGGTGTGCCGCTCGTAGTGCTCGGCGGACTGGTCGCGCATCAATTCGAAGGCGTTGCGGCGTTCGAGCAGTGTCTGACCTTGGGCGATCTGCCGCTCGAGTTCGACCGACTTGACCTCGGATCCATCCTGTTCGCGTTGCAGCCGTTGCTGGCAAAGCTCGTTTTCATCGAGCTCGCGTTCGATCCGCTTGGTCGCGCGATGGAACAGATTGACCGTGCCCCACAGCAGCTCCTCGAGGTCGGGTTCAAGGCGTGTGTCGGCCATCGCCACCAGGAGAGCATCGAAGATGTCGGCGATACTGGCCGCTATGACCCGGCCTTCGGGCAGCGGGCGTGGATCGGGCTCGTCGTCGAAGGGACGGTAGCCGTAGAGCTGAAGCTCCTGAAGGACGTGGTCGGTGGGTGATGATGCGGGTTGCGGCTCGAAGTCGGTATCGTGCTCGGTGCTCATGGCGGCTTGCCTTCGTGGGATCGGCCGCGCCCATCGCGGCCTTCATGGCGACGAAGGCGACGGACGATCCGGACATGCACCCGCAGCGTCAGCGCAGGGCCGGAACGAACGTGAAGGATGGCGAAGCCCGGCTATTTTGTCTCGCGATGGAAAGGCCCGAAGAGGGGGCCCTGCGCATCGCGCGGGGTGGCAAGGGCCGCCGGAAAATAGCCGGGCGCAGCCATTGCCTGTCCGGATCGGCCGTCGTCCGATCGCCCTCTTGAAGGCCGTGGGTCGGCCCTCGCCCGAGCGAAGGTCCGCCTGCGCACCCCCGCCACGTGTCGCCGGCACGCCCTTTCCCCTTTCCGGTCAGGCCGCCAACTTCATGAAGCGTTCGACATCCTGTGGAGCGATCTGGACCCTCAGGATCGTACTCAGGGCATCGGCGCCGAACAGGCGGAGATCCTCGTTGAAGTCGCCGAGCTGCGGTGTCAGGACCATCGCCTCGATACCGGCCGCGCTGGTGCGTTCAATGAGGGCTGCCACAGCTGCGTCGCCGGCAGGATCATTGTCGCGGGCGATATAGAGCCGCCGCAATGTGTCGGGGAACAGGATTGCGGACAGATGCGCCGCCGACAGCGCCGCCAGTGCCGGCATGGCCGGCAGGACAGTGCGTTGCGAGAGCATGGTCTCGATGCCTTCGCCGGCGGCCATGACATCACGGCAGCAGCCGAAGCGGACAGCGTGACCGAGCAGTTCGCCCATGGCTCGTCTTGGCGTGTCGACCGGAGCGCGGCCGAGATGGGCCTCGCTGAATCCGCCCGGATCGAGCCAGGTGCGGTGGGCGCCGGTGAGCTTGCCTTTGAGGTCGGCGACCGTCGCGATCATTGCCGGCCATGTTTCGGTCGGGCCGCTCTCTGGACGGTAATAGCAGCGCGGATGAAACCGAAGGCTTCCGGTCTCATGCAAGGCTGTAATCGCGCGTCCGCGCAGATACGTCTCCACAAGCGTTCCTGATATCGGCTGCGACATGGAGACCAGCCGCCGCGCCGCTTCGGGGGAGCCGCGGGCAGCGGGAACGACTTGCTCCCACCGGTCCTTTGGTTCGTTCGTCATCAGGGGCATCGACAGAAAGCTGCGCGCCTCGTCGCAGACGTCCTTGAAATCGACAAGACCAAGCGACTCCCGAATGACGTCCAGAAGGTCGCCGTGCTCGCCGGTGGCGGCGTCCGTCCATTTCCCGGCGGCGCCCTTGCCGCAGTCTGGCCCTTTGAGACGAATAAACATCGAGCGACCCGGCGCATTGCGGGCGTCGCCAACCAGCCAGTAGTTGCCAACGCGGCGACCATTGGAAAGGTAGCGGCGGCACACCGCCTCTGCCCGCTGGGCGAGATGGCATGCCAGTGCGGATGCATCGCGAGGTGTCATCAGCTGGCCCCCCTGTCGTTGATGCGCTGCACCGGATAACGCTCGATGACCTTGGCCAGCACGGTGGCCCCGCTTGCGTCCGTCGGCACGAACATGCGCAGCTTCCAGGATATGATCTCGTGGAAAAGTCCGTAGGCCGTGAGCCGCTCGCGCATGGTATCGGTGAAGCCCGACAGCTCGATGCGATTGGCGCCCATGACGCGGACGCGGCGCAGATCAAGACCTTCGGCAAGGTCGAGCATCGTTCGTCCATCCACAAGAGCGTTGAAGGCATCTTGCGTCGTCAGCGTGCTGACGCCGGTTGCCAGCGCCCCGGCGGCCCATGCGGCTGAGACCCTGCGGCCGATGATGCGCTCCCCGTCGTCGGTCTGGAGCCGATAGACGCGGCTCGATTCGTTTGGAAGTCGCTTCCAGATCGGCAGCAGCAGCCCAGCGACAATGTGGATGGTCGAGTCCGAGAATGCCGGGACGCTCTCGACCTCGGCACTCCAGACAGCAGTGAAGGTCTCACGATCAGCCCGCTGCCAATGACTGTCCTCCATCATTCGGAGCGAGGCATGGTGTTGCTCCATCGGTCGGATCAGCCGGACCCGCCGCTCGATTTCGCCATCGTCGAGCATAAACGATGGCGCGGGAACCTGGACGGCCGCACGTCCTGAGCGTTCGTTGACCAGCAGGATGGCGCGCTGATCGTCGAGCTCGGCGACAGCTTCCTCGACGGGCACGGGTCGGTTGCGCCGGCGCTGATCGATGGTGAGAAGCTGTGTCTCGGCGCCGGTACCAGGATGGGTGTAGATCGACCGCCGATCGGTGACGACGAAACTCTCCGCTCGCAACGTTTCGAGCCCAACGTCGTAGACCCCAGCTGCGATGGCCCCTTGCACCTTGGCTGTGAGCAACTGCTCGAAAGCCGCGAACAGGATGTTCTGCAGTTCGATGGTGAGCGCCAGCAGGCGATTGAGGAAAGTGGTGATCGGCGGCAGCTCATCCTTGATGCCGTTCTCATCCGTCAGCGTCAGCCCCGTGGTCTGCTCGAACAGCTCGAGTGAGCAGCCCTCCACCTTGCCGCGGACGATCAGCAGATAGAGTTGCCGCAGCGCATCGCGAGCATAATGCGATTCCAGATTGTCCTCTGGCCGAAACAGACCCTGCCCGCCGGTCTGGCGCTGGCCACGCGTGATCGCGCCCAGCGTGTCGAGGCGTCGGGCAATCGTCGAGAGGAAGCGTTTCTCGGCTTTCACATTGGTGGCGATCGGTCGAAACAGCGGTGGCTGCGCCTGATTTGTCCGATGCGTGCGGCCAAGTCCCTGGATGGCTGCGTCGGCCTTCCAGCCAGGTTCGAGGAGATAGTGGACGCGCAGGCGCGTGTTACGCGCGGAAAGCTCCGCATGGTAGCTGCGGCCTGTCCCACCGGCATCGCTGAACACCAGGATACGCTTGACGTCATCCATGAAGGCCTGCGTCTCGGCGAGATTGGCCGAGGCCGCGCGGCCCTCGACCATCAGGCGTTCGCCCTTCCTGACGATGCGTCGCGACCGGCCCGTCACCTCCGCTACCATGTCGGTGCCGAAGCGCTGGACGATCTGGTCGAGCGCGCCAGGGACCGGTGGCAGGCTCGCCAGCCTCTCGATCAGGGCCGTGCGGCGCGCGACCGCCTCACGACTTTCAACGGGTTGACCGTCGCGAAACACCGGCCTCGACGACAGGTTGCCTTCCGAATCCGTGAAGGGCTCGTAGAGCTGCACTGGGAAGGAATGCTCGAGGTAATCGAGCACATATTCGCGCGGCGTGATGTCGACGCGGACGTCGTTCCATTCCTGCGTTGGCACCTCCGCCAGCCGGCGTTCCATCAGTGCCTCGCCGGTGGAGACGATCTGAACCACGGCCGAATGCCCGGACTGGAGATCCTGCTCGATCGAGCGGATCAGTGTCGGCGTCTTCATCGACGTCAGCAGGTGACCGAAAAAGCGCTGCTTGGCGCTTTCGAAAGCCGAGCGCGCGGCGGACTTGGCCTGGCGGTTCAGGGTGCCGCTGTCGCCGGTGATGTTGGCGGCCTGCATGGCCGCGTCGAGATTGTTGTGAATGACGGCAAAGGCGCCGGCATAGGCATCGTAGATCCGCCGCTGCTCGAGCGTCAGTTCGTGCTCGACCAGTTCATATTCGACGCCGTCGAAGGAGAGCGAGCGTGCCGTGTAGAGGCCAAGCGCTCGAAGGTCCCGGGCGAGCACCTCCATTGCCGCCACGCCACCCGCCTCGATCGCCTCGACGAACTCCGCGCGGGTCGAGAACGGGAAGTCCTCGCCGCCCCACAGGCCAAGCCTCTGGGCGTAGGCGAGATTGGCGACCGTGGTCGCGCCGGTGGCGGAGACATAGACGACACGGGCGCTAGGCAGCGCTTGTTGCAAACGCAAACCGGCGCGGCCTTGCTGTGAGGGCGCGACATCGCCACGCTCTCCCTTGCCGCCGCCGGCATTCTGCATGGCGTGCGCCTCGTCGAATATAAGCACTCCGTCGAAATCCGGACCCAACCATTCGACGATCTGCCTGACGCGCGAAACCTTCTCGCCACGGTCGTCGGAGCGTAGCGTGGCATAGGTTGTAAACAGGATGCCTTCTGGAAGCGTGATGGTGCGCCCTTGCGGGAAGCGCGACACCGGCGTGACCAGCAGACGCTCCATGCCGAGCGCGGCCCAGTCGCGCTGCGCGTCCTCAAGCAGCTTGTCTGACTTGGAGATCCACACGGCCTTGCGTCGACCTTGCAGCCAGTTGTCGAGCACGATGCTCGCCGACTGCCGGCCCTTGCCGACGCCGGTCCCGTCGCCGATGAAGAAGCCACGCCGGAAGCGCACGGCCCCTGGCGCGTCCTCGGGTACCGCTTTGACAACATCAAGCGTGTGGTCGACCAACCACGATCCGGCGAGAAACCCGCAATGGGCCTCGCCGGCCATGATCACCGTTTCGAGCTGGGCGTCGGAGAGCGATGTCAGGATGTCGCCGGGCAGGGTCGGCCGATAGCTGGGCTTCGGTGGCGCGACAGACGCCATTGCCGCGGACTGCACCAGCGTTGTCGGGTGCGCCTGGGAGCCCGGAATACGGATCGTCTGCAATCCGTATTCCTCGTAAATCGCGTCGGTCAGCCGTGCTCCGTCGTCGGGCGTCCAATCGACCGTCTCGTACGACAGTTCAACGCCGGCCGGCTCGGATAGCTGCCGCTGAGCCGGGCTTGCGACAGTGCGGGCGAGATAACCGCGGACCGTCCTGGGCGCGGTGATGGCCGGAACGACCCTGGCAGCTTCGGCGATCGGCGGCCGTGCCGGAACGTGCTTCTCGATCCAGTCGAGCAATGTGGCGACATCCGGCGCAAAGCCAGGCGAGGCCGGAATGAACGACGGATCGCCAGCCAATGTCTTGTCGATGACCGTCAGTCGGGTGTCGATCGCCGTGCCATGCCTGGCGTAGACGGCGCCACTGATCGTGGCGGTGAAGACGACGCGGCCATGCTCCTGCAGGCGCTCGAATGCATTGCGCCACGCCGGCATCTCCGGCCCGAAGCCCGCGCCGGTGATGGTGACCAGCCGGCCACCGTCGGCGAGCCGGGCGAGTGCCGAGGCGACATGGCGATAGGTCGCGTCTGCGACGCGCCCCCGCACATTGGCGAGGACCGAGAAGGGTGGGTTCATCAGCACAATGGTGGGCAAGCGCGCCGGATCAAGATGGTCGTGGATCTGCGCCGCGTCGAAGCGTGTGACCGTGACGCCCGGGAAGAGATTGGACAGAAGGCCGGCACGCGTCTCCGCGAGCTCGTTTAGCACAAGCGAGCCGCCGGCAATCTCAGCAAGGATCGCAAGCAGACCGCTGCCGGCAGAAGGTTCAAGCACCCGGTCAGCCGGTGTTATGGCCGCAGCCGTGACGGCCGCGAGGCTGAGCGGGATGGGCGTCGAGAATTGCTGCAGCGCCTGGCTCTCCTCGGAGCGGCGGGTATGCGTGGGCAGAAGGTCCGCAATCCGGTTGAGAAGCGGCAAGGCGGATGTCGCGGAACCGGCCTTGCGCAGAAGCGACTTGCCGTATTTGCGGAGGAACAGAACTGTCGCGGCTTCGCAGGCGTCATAGGCTGTCTTCCAGTCCCAGGCGCCGCTTGTGTCCGACGCCCCGAATGAGGCTTCCATCGCCGCTCGCAGGACAACGGCATCTACGCGCCGGCCGCATTCGATGTGGGGGAGAAGAACCAGGGCTGCCGCGTAGACGGCTGCGGCTGGATCGAGAGGCGTGGCGGAAGCGGCCGAACCCCCGATTACTGCGGGTGACAAGAAGTTCATTGGAGATCCTCTGGAGAGCGAGACCGGGAAAAGCCCATCGGCGCTCTCTCTGACCGCACGGGCTCAACCCATTCCGGCCGGACACTCACTCTCACGACAGAACGCAAAAACGCCCGGCCCTCTTGCGAAAGCCGGGCGATGGGCGCGAAGGAGACGGCCTATTCGGCGGCGTCTAGCTGTTTTTCGTCCTGGTCGACCAAGGCGACATCGTCGTCACCTGCCAGGAATTCAGGCAGAGCTTCATCTTCGTCGCCAGCGTCGGCGTCGACGTCGACTGTTTCCACATCAACGTCGACTAGCCGCAGAGGCTCAGGCAGCCAGCCACTGTCGGCGAGCAGGCGTTCGGCTTCCTTGGCCATGTCGCCCTTCTTGAGGTGGTCGATGAGCTGGGCGGCGCGCTCGCCGGCGCCCTCGCGAACGGCTTCCAGGATACGCGCCTTGGTGACACGGCCGAGATAGTTGCCGACAGTGGGTCGCCACCCGGCATCAATCATGTCGAGTCCGACTGCCCGGGCGAGATTATCGGCGTCGGCAAGGCGCTGTTGCACACCATGCGTGGAGATAGCGCCGTTGCCGTAGCGATCGGCCCTTTCGTAGAGGGCGTTGACACCCAAGGATGCGCAATGGGCGAACAGCTCAGCCTGCTCGGTGCCCGTCAGTGCAGAGAGCGCGTTCCATAGGTCGGCGACGTCAGTTGGAAGACGCTTTTCCCAGGCCTCATGGCGGGCCTGGATCGAGCGCGCATAAATCGTATCCCGAAGCCCTTCGGACTGGACCGGAAAGACCGTGCCGCGGACAAGGACTTCCATCGCCACGCCTTGCGCGCTGTAGCGAGAGAAAGCGTCGCGGACGAACTTGTTGAGCACGGCCAGGAAGGCGGTCGAGGGATCGTTGGCGAGCTTGTCGCGCAGAGCCAGCGTGCGATCCGCGGTCAGTTCCATGACCAGGCGATCGGGCAATGGCTTGATGCCATCTTCGTCATCATCCTCCGTGTCGGCCGGCTGGCCACCTATGGTGATGACGGCCCGCTGACCCGGGCCTGTGGCCGAGACGCCGGATCCGTCGACGCCGGGATCGTTGTTGCCGTCGGACGGAACGAGCGCCTCATCCTCGGGCTTCACGTAACCGCGTTCGACGAGAAGCGCTCCGTCCGTGTCGACGCTGACGAAGACACCCGCACACGCGATCTCGACCGGATTGAAGCGGACGGGACGCGCCTCGATCGACTTGATCGCGGTTTCGATCTCGCCAAACCGCTGGTCGACCTCGTCAGGCAACTCGTCGGCCTCCTCATACTGCGCCTGCAGCTTCTCGAATTCGTCACGCAGCGCATCGAGCGTTGCCTGCTCGTCGCTGGTCAGGTCGATCGGCGTGCCCTCGAGCTCGCGCAAACCGTTTGTCGCGCCATAGGGAAAGCTGACCGCGACTTCGATCCACTTCCAACCCTCGTTGGCGATTTCGTCAGCCATCATCTGCAGCTTCTCAATGACGAGCCGTTCAAGCAGCGGAATGTCCTGTAGCCAACCGCCATCATCCGACTGGAACAGATCACGCAGCACTTCGCCGCCTGCCGCCTCATAGCTCTCGAGGCCGACGAACACGGCCCGCTTGTCGGAGGCGCGGACGGTATTCTCGGTCAGCATGCGGCGGATCTGGTATGGCTCTTTCGACCAGCTGTTCTTGATCGCCTCCCAGACCTGCTCCTGTCGGGTGTGGTCGGCGCTCACGGAAAATGCCTCCAGTTGGACGATCGTCATGCCGTCCTCGGCGTAAACATCGAGAAGCGCCGGCGATACGGTTGTGAGCTTCAGACGCTGCTTGACGATGTTGACCGAGATGAAGAAGGCGGCGGCAATCTCTTCCTCGGCCATGCCCTGGTCGCAGAGAACTTTGAAGGCGCGATACTGATCCAAAGGATGAAGTGGCGCACGTTCGATGTTTTCCGCCAGCGACACCTCCTCAGCGAGAACCGTGCTGGACGAACTCCCGACGACACAGGGGACAGGCGCCACCTTGGCAAGCCGCTTCTGTTTGACGAGCATTTCGAGGGCGCGGTAGCGACGGCCGCCGGCCGGCACCTCGAACATCCCGGTCTCCTGGCCGTCTGCACCGACCAAGGGGCGAACGTGTATGCCCTGGATCAGCCCGCGGCGGGCGATCGATTCAGCCAGGTCCTCGATCGAGACGCCAGCCTTTATGCGCCGCACGTTGGTCTGGGCAAGCACCAGCTTATTGAAAGGAATATCGCGCGAGGACGACAGCGTGATCTTTTGAACAGCAATGGTCATTGAGGTTCTCCGCGACGGGCCGCCGAGAGCCTCTCTCTCGGTCCTCAACCCGTCATGAAACCTCCTCCAACCCTCTTCCTCTCCCTCCCGCACGATCCGGCACGCCGTTGATTGACAGCCGCGCCCTCACGATGCGCACGCCCGGAAAGAGGCCGGGAACGCGGTCTATGCCGAACGGCAGGGCCGCCGCTCGCAATTCCGATGCTCGAGACAGCCGAACCGCGGTGGACGGGAAGGCGCAAGGGCTGCTCCGGTCATAGAAGGTTATGCTGCCCGTCTATCATTGCCTTCCTCCAACTCGATGGATGCTTCGACCTCCTCCGGCAGGTGACCGAGGAGCCACTCAGCCGCCTTGCTAGCCTGGCTGGCGGCACGCACAATAGCGCGATTGTCATCGCGCAGAACCTCGAGCCATGAGCCGATATAGTCGGCATGCCGTACCGTGGGCACGATCCCCAAGGCTGCGCAGCAGAAGGCAGCGTTGATCTCTGCCACGAGTTCCTCGAACGCATATTTTCTGGAGCCCGAAGGGCCGGAGCAGTCACGGGCCAAGCGTGAACTGTG
>NZ_SRTV01000110.1:0-357 GCF_004792025.1 Mesorhizobium sp. M8A.F.Ca.ET.181.01.1.1
GCTTCAGGGACCTCGAAGGGCGCCAGGAGGCTTGAGAGCCAATTCCGCTCGGGAACCGTGTCGGAATCCATGAAGACGACGACGTCTCCTTCGCTCAAACGCACGCCATTGTTCTTGAGTTGGTAATACCGGCCATCCGGACACGCGGCGAAGCCGATCTCGGCGACGTCGCCCAATTGCGGCGCCTCAGCCTCAATGTGGCGTCGCAGCGACGCGGCGTCCCCGTCCGGCCCGCCATGCGAGATGACTACTTTTGGGCGTGCATGGCCCTTCGCCGAAACAGCGGCGATCTCGCGCGCCAGGGTCTTCAGTCCGAGGCCAATCTCGTCCCAGTCGATGGACTTGGCATTGTCCATC
>NZ_SRTV01000111.1:0-357 GCF_004792025.1 Mesorhizobium sp. M8A.F.Ca.ET.181.01.1.1
GGCTTGGCGTCCGGGTGAGGCTTGCTGTCCGCATGAGGCTTGCCGTCCGCATGAGGCCCGCCCTCTGCGTATGGCGCCTCAGCCGCATAAGGCCTACCGTCCGCGTCAGGCCTACCGTCCTTGCGACGTACATCCTCCTCTCCGCGCTTACCGTCAGTGCGGAAGCCGCCTACCGCACCCGGCCCTCCGCCCTCGCGCAGCGAACCCGCTCGCGCCGCCGCGCTTTCGCGCGCGAGCGCGGCGCATCGACCGATCATGTCGTCGATCATGCCCTGCAGGCCCAGCCGCTTGCCGTCGTGCGGCGAGTAGATCTTTTTGACGCCATACTTTTCGCGCGCGACTATTTCCTACGGGACG
>NZ_SRTV01000112.1:0-355 GCF_004792025.1 Mesorhizobium sp. M8A.F.Ca.ET.181.01.1.1
GCCTCATGCCGGAAAGCAACCGGGAGCTTCACATAACGTCCAGGAATTTCGACGAGGAATCTGCGCTGGAGCTGTTGCGGACGAAGTCCACCGTCGTCGCCATCCACGGCCGTCAGGATCGGGAGGATCCGTCGACGGTCTACCTTGGCGGCAAGGACGCCGCGTTGGTTTCGGAGATAGCCTGGCGACTGCAGGAGGCCGGCTTCCAGACGCAAAAGGACAACCATCCCTTTCCAGGCATCCAGGATTCGAACATCGTCAATCGCGGACTGACGGGGAAAGGAGCACAGCTGGAAGTGCCCTTCTTCCTGCGCCGCCGGATGGGCAACGAGCCGGAACTTCTGGAAAAATTCTG
>NZ_SRTV01000113.1:0-354 GCF_004792025.1 Mesorhizobium sp. M8A.F.Ca.ET.181.01.1.1
GGCCGACCGTGTCGCGCGTGGGCGATATCGGTACGACGCCCGCGGACGGATAGCGTCCATGCGTAGGACGAAAGCCGACCAGTCCGCATAGCGCCGCCGGAATTCGAACCGATCCGCCGGTGTCGGTGCCGAGCGACGCCGGCACCGCACCACTCGCCACCAACACGGCAGACCCGCCGCTGCTTCCCCCGGGAATTCTGGACGCGTCGTACGGGTTGCGGGCCGGACCGAAAAATCCGTTGTCGTTGGTGCAGCCGAAAGCGAGTTCATGCATGTTGGCCTTGCCGGCGACCAATGCACCCGCTGCGGTCACGCGTGCCACGACTGGCGCGTTCGTTCGCGGCACGGCGTCGC
>NZ_SRTV01000114.1:0-354 GCF_004792025.1 Mesorhizobium sp. M8A.F.Ca.ET.181.01.1.1
CGTCGCCCGACCCGAAGGCGCAAAAACTGACGGCAAAGAACAACGCAAAGTTCGTCGCGCTCGACAAGGTCACGCCGTTCAAGGACATCACCAGCTACAACAACTACTACGAATTCGGCACCGACAAGGCAGATCCCGCCGAGCACGCGGGCACGTTACGGCCTCGTCCGTGGAAAGTGAGCGTCGAGGGCGAGATCAAGAATCCGAAGGTGTACGACATCGACGAACTGCTCAAGCTCGCGCCGCTCGAGGAGCGCGTGTACCGCCTGCGTTGCGTCGAAGGTTGGTCGATGGTGATTCCGTGGATCGGCGTGCCGCTCGCGGACCTGATCAAGCGGGTGCAGCCCACCGGCA
>NZ_SRTV01000115.1:0-354 GCF_004792025.1 Mesorhizobium sp. M8A.F.Ca.ET.181.01.1.1
AGCCGGGAGTCCGACTTGTTGCCGTCGTAAATGACGCACTGGAAGAAGTCTTCGTTGATGTGATGGCAGTAATGATGAGCCTCGACCTGCCTCCCCATGTCGTCCGCATAGAAGTGAAACCCGTTCAGGTACATATTGATGGCTTCGATAGGGGCGTGCCTTTGCAATACGTCAGCGCCCATTCACAGCATTTTACTTTTCTGCGACTTGCCGCGCCCCGGAATCGCCCCGCGCGATACGGTCGTTTGATGCGCCAACGCCTGGCCTGCGCCACAGGAACATGTGGCAAAGGCCACTGCAGAGCCCAGAAGGCCCATGAAACCGCGCCGGTTGCGATTAGAAAGAGGCAGTGCC
>NZ_SRTV01000116.1:0-353 GCF_004792025.1 Mesorhizobium sp. M8A.F.Ca.ET.181.01.1.1
CGCGGCTTGCCTGAACCGACCTGCGTTGGCTGTGGGTTGGCGAGCGCCGTGTCGAGCGATGCGGACGCACTTTGCGCGCAACTTGCGGGCCTACGGTGCGTGGGTGCGTGCAAGTGTCACGCGTCAAGCGCTCCGCTCTGTCGAAGTCCAGCAACTTCAAGCAAGGTCAAATTAGGGAACCAAGCTTAGGTTACGAGCGCCTAACGGACTCGCAACGGCACATGCAAGCACCATGCCGCTGCATTGCGCGCACTCGCGGCGCGCCATCCTGTTCAAGCAAGGAGTCCAACAATGACGAAACACACCGCACGTGCCCTCGCTTTCGCGCTCGTCTGCGCGGCACCTGCTGCGCT
>NZ_SRTV01000117.1:0-353 GCF_004792025.1 Mesorhizobium sp. M8A.F.Ca.ET.181.01.1.1
GTCGGCATCCCGAAGACGACGCCCGACCATCACGCCGCGCCCTACTCGCTGACCGAGGATTTCACCACCGTCTACCGCATGCATCCGCTCTTGCCGGATGACTATTACTTCTATCACCACAGGTCCGGAGAGAAGATCGCGGAAAAGGGTTTCCTCGACATCCAGGGTGCCGGCGCCGACGACATCATGCGCAATTTCGGCCTGCGCAACACGCTCTATTCCTTCGGCGTCGCGCATCCGGGCGCCATCGCCTTGCACAACTTCCCAAGGTCGCTGCTGAAGCTTGAGCGCGACAACGAGATCATCGATCTCTCTGTGGTCGACATCGTGCGCACCAGGCGGCGCGGCGTGCC
>NZ_SRTV01000118.1:0-353 GCF_004792025.1 Mesorhizobium sp. M8A.F.Ca.ET.181.01.1.1
GGCAGGAACGGTGTCCGTCACCACATGTGCACAGCCTATCGGTTTCCCGGATTTCCGTAAGCCAGCCAAATACCCGACGTGATGTAGGAAAAACCCTACCCGCGGCACAGGCGTAGAATGGCGCGATCACAGCCCATGCAACCGGAGTATCAGATGGACAGCGCCAAGCTCGGCCAATTCGTCAATGACAAGTGGGACAGCGAAATCGTCCCGCAGTTGGTCGACTACATCCGCATTCCCAACAAGTCGCCGATGTTCGACGCCAATTGGGTGCAGAACGGCTACATGGAACAGGCGGTCACCCTGATGGAGAACTGGGCCAAGGCCCAGGTAGGCCTTGCCGCGCAGCAGCC
>NZ_SRTV01000119.1:0-352 GCF_004792025.1 Mesorhizobium sp. M8A.F.Ca.ET.181.01.1.1
ACATGAATTACCAGCGGTTCTTCGAGGACGCGATCGACCAGCTCCATGCCGAGCGTCGCTACCGCGTCTTCGCCGATCTAGAGCGCATCGCGGGCAAGTTTCCGCGCGCCATCTGGCGTTCCAACGGCCGCGCCGAGGAAATCACCGTCTGGTGCTCCAACGACTATCTTGGCATGGGCCAGCACGCCGACGTCATCGCCGCGTTCCAGAGGGCGGCCGGCAAGATGGGCTCTGGCGCCGGCGGCACCCGCAACATTTCCGGCACGTCCAACCCGTTGGTCGAACTCGAGCATGAGCTGGCCGACCTGCACGGCAAGGAAGCCGCCCTGGTCTTCACCTCCGGTTTCGTCTC
>NZ_SRTV01000011.1:0-178895 GCF_004792025.1 Mesorhizobium sp. M8A.F.Ca.ET.181.01.1.1
AACAAACCGTAGCCGCTCGTCCATGATCCCAGTTTCTCGCCAAACCATCGCCGGTCCTCCCGGCGGACAAGAAAACTGTCACCCATGCTATCGGTCCATTCTGTTACCTATCTATCCGGTTCGGACACCGGCATCCTCTCCCCGTATAGTGACGGGGAGAGGGGCGCTGTCGTCGCCGGTTTCGCCAATCGCCGACGTTGCAGGAAGAGTGCCGGCACTGCGGGCAGCCTTCTTCTCCCCGTCGCTATACGGGGAGAAGTGCCCGGCAGGGCGATGAGGGGCAGCGCTGACTTCAATGATTGCCGGTCCCGGCCGCAAGTTGGTCCGAAGTGGTTGCTCCATCGAATTCGCGGCCTCGCCAAAGCTTGGGAATTCTCCTAACCTCGCTCTCGGCATCTTTCGCGATGGGGGAGTTTTCGCACCATGAATTCCGCGCTTCGCCGTCTTGTTGTCGCCGCCGCCTGCATGGTTGGCGCCGGCGCGGTTTACGCGCTCGCCGAAGGCGGCGGTAACCTCGTCGTATTCGACTGGTCGGGCTATGAGGATCCGCTGCTGCATCCGGCGTACACGACCAAATACGGCGCCGAGCCGACCTTTGCTTTCTTCGGCGACGAGGACGAGGCCTTCGAGAAGATGCGCGCAGGCTTCAAGGCCGATGTCGCGCATCCCTGCTCGCAAAGCGTGGTGAAGTGGCGCGAGGCCGGCCTGCTGCAGCCGCTCGACACGTCCCGGATCGCTGGCTGGAAGGATCTCAATCCAGGTATCATGGCGATGAAGGATCTCGCCGTCACCGCCGACGGCAAGGCTTGGTTCATGCCATTCGACTGGGGCAACACCTCGCTGCTCTACCGCACCGACAAGGTGACGGCCCAACAGGCACAGTCGCTCAAGATTTTCGCCGATCCGCGGTTCAAGGGCCGCGTCACCATCGGCGACAATGTCGATGACGCCTATGCGCTGGCGAGCCTAGTCATCGGTCTCAAGGACTGGACCAAGATGACCGACGACCAGTTCAAGCAGGCGTCCGCTTTCCTGCGTGACGTGCACAAGAACATCCGTTTCTACTGGACCGACGACACCGACCTCAACCAGGCCTTTATCGGCAACGAGGTCGACCTCGTCTGGGGCTGGAACGAGACCTTCGTGACGCTGAAGGGACAGGGGCTGCCGATCGCCATGAACCGCGAGACCAACGAAGGGATTTCGACCTGGGTGTGCGGCTACGTGCTGATGAAGGATGCGCCAGGCAAGCTCGACGAGGCCTATGATTTCCTCAGCGCCGTCAATGCGCCCGGCGTGTCGGACTATATGGTCAAGACCTTCGGCTACGGCCACGGCAATGGCGCCGGGATGGCTGCGATCGACCACAAGGTGCTGGCCGACCGCGGCTTCGACAATCTCGACAAGTTCCTCGACAAGACCTTGTTCCAGCAGCCCGTCGCGCCGGAGTTGAAGCGGCGCATGGTCGCCGAGTTCGAGAAGATCAAGGCCGGCTATTGAGCGACAAGACCGAAAGGACCGGCGTCGTCATCGTCGGGGCTGGCTTCACCGGCCTCTCGGCCGCGATCGAATTGAAGCGCGCCGGCGTCGATTTCGTGCTGGTGGAAGCCCGCGATCGTGTCGGCGGCCGCGTCGAGGCGGTGCGAAACGGACTTGGCGAGCGCATCGACAGCGGCGGCCAGTTCCTGTGCGAGGACATGCCGCAGCTGATGGAACTGGCCCGGGTCCGCGCCAAGACCTTCGTCGAGACCTACGTCGAGGGCGATTTCATCACCCATCCGGCGATGTCGGCCCCGAGAGCCGAGCGCACCTATCATGCCTCGATGGCGATCCGCGAACGCATGAACAGGATCGAGCCCAACGATCCCGCGATCGAGGGCCTGACCGTTGCCGACTGGCTCGAAGGCCAGAACGACACAGCTGACGCCAAGGCGGCCTTCCGGTCGATGATCGAAGGCCTGTGGTGCCTGGCCCTGGAGAAGGTGCCGCTCTGGTACCTGATCGACAATGACCGGCGCATCACCAATGAGGTGCCGGAGCTGCAATATTCCCTGCGCGAGACCATGCAGTCGGTGGCCGACGATCTGGCTAGGGATTTCGGCGGCCGGGTGAGGCTCGGTGAACCGGTCACCCGCATCGAATATGGTCCGCCAGGGGTTCGTGTTGTCTCGAGCAATGGCGTGATCGAAGCGCGCGCCGTTCTGGTGGCCGTGCCGCCGGCGACAGCCGCGAAGCTCGATTTTACACCCGCCTTGCCAGCAGCCTTGGACAGGGCGCTCGGCGCCTGGGAGAGCGGCGCCGTGATCAAGATCCTGGTGCGCTATCCCAGGCCATTCTGGCGCGAGCGGGATTTGAGCGGGATGGTGATGTGGCGCGATCTGCCGGGGCTGTTTGCCTGCGACGCCAGCAAGGATCCCGATCATGCGGCGCTTGTCGTCTTCGTTGGCGGGCCGCTGGCGCTGCGCTGGCACGAACTCGGCGAGGCGGACCTGCGGGCGCAGGTGACGATGAGGCTTGTGGAGGCGCTCGGTTCGGAGGCCGCGGACAGTCTCGATTTCAGCCGCCGCGACTGGACGCACGATGGCTGGAGCGGCGGTGCCTATAGCGACCTGATCATCGACGTGACGGCGAGGGATGCCGAACGCACCATTCTTGCCGGTGCGCCGCCGCTGCATTTCGCTTCGTCGGAATTGTCGCCCTCATTCCCGGGCTATGTCGAAGGCGCAATCGTGGCCGGGCGCATCGCGGCACGCAGTATCATCGCCGATGTTCAGTCGGCCATCGCGACCAGGGCTTCGGGATCATAGGCGAGGCGGATCGGGGTGCCGACCGGGATATCGTCGGCGCCGAAATCGTTGGTCTCTGTCACCGACAGCGGCTTTTCCAGGCCCGGAATTTCGACGATCAGATGGGTGATCTCGCCGAAATAGTGGCGCTCGACCACCTTGCCGGCAACCTCGAATTTGGCTGTCGCGTTGTCCCAAAGCACGCGCAGGCGTTCCGGTCGGATGCCGAGCGTCGCGGCGCCGCCATTGCGAACGAAGGCCTTGGGCTTGTCGGTCTTGATGCGGCCGAATCCGAGCGTGTCGACGATCAGCGAGGCGCGATTCTCCTCGACGATCTCGGCCTTGACGAAATTCATGCCGCCAAGAAAGTCGGCGACCTGGCGGTTGACCGGACGCTGGTAGATTTCCTTTGGCGAGGCGACCTGCGCGATCTTGCCGCCGAACATCACGGCGATGCGGTCGGACATGGCGAGCGCCTCGTACTGGTCGTGGGTGACCAGCACGAAAGTGATGCCGACCGCCTGCTGCAGCCGGCGCAACTCGACTTGCATCTGCTCGCGTAGCTTCTTGTCAAGCGCCGAGAGCGGCTCGTCGAGCAGCAGAACTTTTGGCCGCATTACCAGGGCGCGGGCAAGCGCGACGCGCTGGCGCTGGCCGCCGGAAAGCTCGGTGGCAAGCCGCTTGCCGAGGCCGGTGAGCGAGACCTGCCCCAGTGCTTCCTCAACTCGGCGCTTCTCTTCGCCGCCCTGCAGCTTCAACCGCTTCAGCCCGTAGGCGACGTTCTGCTCGACATTGAGGTGCGGGAAGATCGCGTAGCTCTGGAACACCATGTTGGTTGGCCGGCGGTTGGCCGGGATGCCTTCCATGGGCTGGCCGCCGACCGCGATCGATCCGCTGGTCGGATTGTCGAAGCCGGCGATCATGCGCAAAAGCGTGGTCTTGCCGCAACCGGAGGGTCCAAGCAACGAGAAGAACTCGCCTTCCCTAATGGTCAGGGAGGCGTCGTCCAGCGCCTTGAACGCTCCGTAGCTGCGGGTGACGTTGCGGATCTCGATCATCGGCCTTTCGGATTGGATCCTGTCCGCGTGAGGGCGCTCGATCCGCTGCTGCTCAGGCATAGAGGCCTCCCTCGTTCTGGGTACGCCTGGCCGCGCGGCGACGCAGGATTTCGGCGATCGTCATCAGCAGGAAGGAGGCGACCAAAAGCAGCGTGCCCAGCGCCAGCACGCCGGGCAGCTTCGACGCGAAACGCAACTGGCCCCAGATGTAGATCGGCAGTGTCGCCTCGGTGCCTGTCAGGAAGAAGGCGATGATGAACTCGTCCAGCGAGATGGTGAAGCAGACCAGCAGGCTGGAAATGATCGCCGGCGCCACCATGGGCAACGTCACGCGCCGGAAGGTGCCGAAGGCGCTTTCGCCGAGATCGGCGGAGGCTTCCTCGAGGCTGCGGTCGAAACCTTCGAAGCCGGAGGTCAGCACCGTCATCGAATAGGGAATGCAGACCAGGACGTGGCCAAGCACGACGGTGAACAGTGACAAGCTCAAACCAAGCTGCAGCATCACCAGCAGCATGGAGATGGCAACGATGACTTCGGGCAGCACAAGCGGCGCCATGATCAGCCCGTTGATGGCGCGGCGGCCGGGATAGCGGTAGCGGGTGATCGAGCGGGCGGCGAGGATGCCGAGTACGGTGGAGAGGATGGCCGCCGAGACGCCGACGATCAGGCTGTTCCAGGCGGCGTCGAGCAGCGCCGGCGTGCGCGGCAGGTCTTCGTACCATTGCAGGGTGAAGCCGGTCAGCGGGAATTTCGGCGTCGCCGCCGTGTTGATCGAGAAGATCGGCAGGAAGATGACGGGCAGATAGAGGAAGACGATGTAGAGGAACGCATAGGCCGACAGCCAGCCGCCCGGCAGGAAGCGCCGCGCTCTCATCGCGCCATCCTCTGCAAGGTGCGGATGATCAGCACCGTGGCGCCCGCCATCAGGGAGACGATCAGCATGGTGGTGACGGAAAGTGCGGCGCCGAGCGGCCAGTTGGCGGCCTTGCCGAACTGCGCCTGGATAGCGTTGGCGATCATGACGCCGTCCTTGCCGCCGACGAGCTTTGGCGTGACATAGTCGCCGACCGTCGGGATCATGACGATCAGCGCCGCGGAAATGATGCCTGGCGCCGACAGCGGCAAGGTCACGCGCAGGAACGAGCGCAAGGGGCCATCGCCAAGATCGGTAGCCGCTTCGACCAGCGTGCGGTCGACCTTCTCCAGGGACACGAAGATCGGCAGAATGGCGAAGGCCGCCCAGGCATGGGTGAGGGTGATGATGACGGCGCTCGAATTGTAGAGCAGGGCTGTCGACGGTTCGTCGATGATGCCGAGGCCCATCAGGCCGGAATTCAAGACGCCGTTATAGCCCAGGATGACCTTCCACGACATCACGCGCAAGAGATAGCTGGTCCAGAACGGTATGGTGATGAGGAACAGCCAGAGGCTCTTGTGACGGCCGCCATGGAAGGAAATGAAGTAGGCGATCGGGTAGGCGAGGACGACGGTGAACAGGCTGACCGTCAGCGAGATGTAGAGCGAGCGCCACAACAGATCGCGGTAGATCGGCTCGGTCAGCGCGACGCGGTAGTTCTCCAGCGTGAAGGTGCGGTCGATGGTCAGGTAGTGCTGCGTCCAGAAGGAATGGGCGATGACCACCATGATCGGCAGGACCAACAGGATCAGCGCGTAGAGGAAAGTCGGGCTGATCAGGGCAAAGCCCTGTACGGGCTCGGATCGCAGAAGGGCATTTCGTCTGGCCCGCGTCATGCGCAACGGGGGCGACCCTTCCGCAGCCACAGTCATTGCAGGGCACCGGGGGGCAGGGCTCCGGGTGCGATCTCGGTTGCTGGCCTGGACTGTCCCGCCATACGGCATCCCATTGGGCTGGCGCCGGCTATTGTTCCCCTTGCCGGCTTTCTTTCATCATGCGCGCATCCGCGGATTGAAATCAAGCGCTAATTCTGCAATGTTGATTGAACGGACATTCAAAATCGGGTGAGCAGGGCGACGATTTCGGCCATGGCGGACCGGATTGATGCCCGGGAAATTCGAGGGATGATGTGGAGGCGATGATGGCGGCTCTGAGAGATCTGAAGG
Organism: Mesorhizobium sp. M8A.F.Ca.ET.181.01.1.1; assembly: GCF_004792025.1. NCBI lineage: Bacteria > Pseudomonadati > Pseudomonadota > Alphaproteobacteria > Hyphomicrobiales > Phyllobacteriaceae > Mesorhizobium > Mesorhizobium sp. M8A.F.Ca.ET.181.01.1.1. The sequence continues at coordinate 5,927 of NZ_SRTV01000011.1, forward strand.
CACGCGAAACGGCTGGCCCTGGCAACGACGATGCGGCCGAACTGGCCAGGCGTCATCTCATCCAGCCCTGGCCTTATGCCGGTTCCGTCGGTTCGGAGGCGCGCGCGCTGATCGGTGAGGGCGATGGCATCTACATCACCGACAGCACCGGCAAGCGGCTGATCGATGGGCCTGCCGGCATGTGGTGCGTCAATGTCGGCCATCGTCGAGAGGAACTCGCCAGGGTGATGTACGATCAGGCGATGGCGCTGTCCTACAACACGCCTTGGTACACGATGAACGCGCCATCGGCGGAGCTTGCCAAACGCATCGCCGGCCATGCCCCAGGCGAACTCAGCCATGTCTTCTACACCACGGGCGGTTCGTCCGCGGTCGAGACGGCGCTGCGCTTCATGCAGTTCTACAACAATGTGCGTGGCCGGCCGGAAAAGAAGCTCATCCTGAGCCGAGGCGGCGCCTATCATGGCTCGACCTATCTGTCGGCCTCGCTCAATGGCCGTCCGCGCGATCGCGACTGGATGGACGGCGCCGACGAATTGGTGGTCAAGCTGTCCTCGCCCGATCCGTTCAGGCGCCCGCAAGGGATGAGCCTTGCCGCCTTCACCGATTTCCTCGTCGACCAGTTCCGCGACACGGTGGCGCGCGTCGGCGCTGACAGAATAGGCGCCTTCGTCGGCGAACCGGTGCAGGCTTCCGGCGGCGTCGTCGTGCCGCCCGACGGCTATCTCAAGCGTATCCGCGAGATCTGCCGTGGCAACGACATCCTCTACGTCTCCGACGAGGTGGTGACGGGCTTCGGCCGGCTTGGCCATGTCTTTGCCTCGGGCGATGTGTTCGGCATCGATCCGGACATGATCACCTTCGCCAAGGGCGTCACCTCAGGCTATTTCCCGCTCGGCGGCGTCATCATCTCGGAGCGGCTGCTGGAAAACCTGCGCCGGTCCAACCATCCCGATGCGCTGTTCGGCCATGGCCTGACCTACACCAGCCATCCCGTCGGCTGCGCGGTGGCCTTGAAGAATCTCGACCTGCTGGAGGAAAGCGTGCTTGCCCACACGCAGGCGGTCGCGCCCTATTTCCAGGCGCGGTTGAAGACGTTGGAAGAGCTGCCGCTGGTCGGCGAGGTGCGCGGCGTGGGGCTGATGGGCTGCGTGGAATGCGTCGCCGACCGCGAAAGCAAGGATCCACTGCAACTCGACAAGGATGTCGGCAAGCGCATCGACGCCCACTGCCACGAACTTGGCCTGCTGGTGCGGCCACTGATCAACATGTGCGTGATGTCGCCGCCACTGATCATCACGCGCGAGCAGATCGACGACATGGTTGGCATCTTGCGCGAAGGCATTTCACGCACGATGGATGATCTCAGGAAAGAAGGCGTGTGGCGGGGGTGATTGGCAGCTTCTACCCTCGCGACCGCAGCGCGTCGTTCAGATTCCACATGTCCTTTTCCTCTGGCGCGGTCTCCAGGCCCAGCACCGGAATCTGCTTGCGCAGGTGGTCGTGGTGGGTGCGTACGCCATATTCGAGGTCGGAGAGGTAAAACCCCTCGAAGGCCTCGGACAGCATGGATTCGTTCGACCAGACCGAGAGCTGCACATCTTCCGACATGGTGTCACGATCGATACGGAAGGAGAGGTAGCGGGCAGCGGCCTGCTCGCGACTTTCATCGCGGTAGCGATAGATGGCGCCACGCAGCAGGGTCTCACCCGTCGACAGCGGGAACTCCTGGTAGAACTGCACCGATTCCGGCATCACCGACAGAACGGCGTTGGGGAAGATGCCGTAATAGACCCAGGCCTTCCTGAGATGGTCCGGCAGATGCGTCGGCTCCGGCGCGATCTTGACGTAGTTCCTGACGCTCCAGCGGCGGCCGGCATGCGGGTTGTAGGTGGCGAAGGAGCGCGAGACGCCGTTGATGAAGGGCTCGTCGAAATAGGTGGCGCCATAGAGATCCTGCAGGGCCGGATGCGCCATGGCGACGTGATAGCCTTCATTGTCGACGTCGCGCACCGACTTCCAGTTGACCGGTGTCTTCTGGGTCCAGATGCCCCAGGAGGGCACCATGTCGGCGGCCTTGTAGTGTGCGAATTCGGGTTCGATCGGCTTCAACAGCTCGGCGACCGAGGGCTGTGGCCCGCCATTGCGGAAGCGGATGAAGATGAAGCCCATCCAGACTTCGAGATCGAGCGGCATCAGGCCGAACTCGGTCTTGTCGAGATCGGGGAAGGAGCGCGGCCGGGCGGCGCCGCGCAACGTACCGTCGAGGTTGTAGACCCAGCCATGGAACGGGCAGACCAGCGCGTTCTTGCAATTGCCCTGGCTGTCGGCCACGACGCGGCTGCCGCGGTGGCGGCACATGTTGTTGAAGCCGCGCACGACGCCGTCCTTGCCGCGTACGATCAGAGCGCGCTCGCCAATGACATCCATGGTGAGATAATCACCGGCATTCGGTATGTCGCAGACATGTCCGGCGATCTGCCAATGATTGCGGAAAACATACTCCTTCTCCAGTTCTAGAAGGGCGGCGGAATGGTAACTCCAGCCCGGTAATCCCCGCCGGTCCCAATCGTTCGGGATTGCCACGTCACGGAGGTGCGGGTTCATGAACCGTCTCTTCTTTTTATTGAATATGCATTCAATATAATCATATTTTGCATTGAAATGCAATGGCTTGTGGAAATACGCAGATTCCGTATCGAAAATGTAAGCCCAGGTTCCAACGGCATCCGGCTCCGCCGCGGGCCCCGAAAACCCCGGAAAATCCGGGTGTTAGCCGGACTTCCATAACCTCCGCCCCGTCGCCGGTTCACGCTGCAAATCGCGCCCCTCGGACAAGGTATTGCGCTGGCAAGAAAGCCCCTGCGGCCCACGGAGGGCAACCCGCCACTCAGGTCAAAATAGCCAATGACCGATTTTGACCGTTCCTGCCCGCATCGATGTTTCAATCCGGTTACATTGCCGCGCTCTCGTCACCTTTGCGCCGTTACAGAGCGCGATTAAATTCGTTTTATCGCAAAAAGAAAATCAACGAAGGGGAAGATGATGCATGCGAAAGTCCAGATCACCAGCGGCAACCGCTTTCAGGCTCCAGAGCGCGCTGACCGCCGCCCGAAGCTGGCCCTTCGCCAGCGTGCCAGCGACCACCCGATGGCAATGTTCATGGCGCTGGCTGCTTGCGCCTTCGCCGGCATGGCGTTCACGCCGACGGTCGGTCCGGCCTTCGCTTCGTTGAATCCGCCTGCCAACGTCATCGAAGGTGCGCCGACCACAACCACGACCGCCCGCCTGCCGATGCCAGCGATCGATTTCGCCTGCAAGGGGCAAGCCTGGGGCGCCGAGAGCGTGGATTGCCTGCGCGCCATCGCCCAGCAGTCCGGAACGCACAAGGTCCGCGCGATCCGCATGATCGCCAACGCCGTGCCGGTGACCAGCACGCCGAACATCTTCTGATTTTTGTCTCCGGGTTTCTGGCTGGGCATGATTCCGAAAACAGGTTCCCGTTTGGGGATCATACCCTGACCTCCCCGAGCGCACCTCCAGCGCTCTCCTCGGCTCCCGCCGCACGTCGGCCGGGGGCCTCTTTTTATGCTTTCAACGCGGCCTGCTCGGCAATGGTCGAAAGCACGCTGCGTACATCCAGCGTGCTGAACGGTTTTTCGAGGATCTGGGGCCGCTGCTGCGCCGGCAACGCCTCGATTTCCGCCTTCGCGCCGATGAGGTCGCCGGTGACCAGCACGAAGCGCCGCGCCAGGTCGGGGCGCTCGGCGAGCAGTTCGCGGTAGATCGAAATGCCTGATGTGCCGGGCATGCGCAGATCCGAAAAGACGATGTCCGGCGGCATGTGGCCGCTCAAGGTGGCGGCGCCCGATTCCCAGACCGGCGCGATCCGCGACTTGATGCCCATCAGTTCGAGAATGTCGGACAAGGAACCGGCGACGTCAGGCTCGTCATCGATGATCAGGGCATGGCGCAGGCCGCTCGATCGCGGCTGGCTTTCGCCAGCTGCGATCATGCCTGCCGAGATAGCGGGCAACTGGACGACGAAACGCGCGCCTCTCGGCTGCACTTCCTCGAACCAGACATTGCCATTGTGCCGCTCGATGATGGATTTCGAAATCGACAGGCCGATGCCGGTGCCGACACCGACCGGCTTGGTGGTGAAATAGGATTCGAAGATGCGGGAGCGGATGGCTTCGGGAATGCCGGGGCCGTTGTCCTCGACCGAGAAGCCGGGATTGCCCCGGTCGCCACGGAAGCTCCGCACCTTGATCAGCCGATCGCCGGCGACGCCAGCCAGGGCGTGCTGGCTGTTGATGAGGAAATTGGCCGCCACCTGCGTCACGTGGTCGGCGTCGGCCATGGCCAGCAGGGGACCCGGCGCGAAATCGGTATCGATGATGATGCCGCTCGAGCGCGCGCCATAGGCGGTCACTTCGAGAGCGGCGCGGATCACCTGGTTGAGATCGGTCTCGGCCTGCGCCGCCGGATGGAGGCGGACCATCGACAGGAAGCTCTTGACGATGCGCCCGCAGCGCTCGGCGGCGGCGCGCACCTTTTCGGCGCGCACCTTGGTCTGTGGATCGCTTGCGAATTCATGCAGCAGCGTCGATTGCGCGACCACCACGGCCAGCGGGTTGTTGAGTTCGTGCGAGACGCCCGCGAGCAGCGAGCCCATCGCCGCCATCTTCTCGTTCTGGTGCAGCTTCTCGCGCTGCCGGTTGATCTCCTCCTCGGCGCGCAGTCGCTCGCGCAGGTCGCGGATGGAGCCGAAGATCAGCCGGCGGTCGGCGACCCGCATCTCGGTCGCCGTCAGCTCGATCGGAAAGACCTCGCCGGCGGCATTCTGCGTCACCGTCTCGAGCCGCTGGCCGACCATCGGCGCGCCGCGGCCGGACATGTAGTCCGCGCCCGAGGCATAGCCCTTGCGGTAATATTCCGGAACGACGGTATCGAGCAGGTCCTTGCCGAGGATTTCGCTGCGCTGGAAGCCGAACATCTTTTCCGCGGCCGGATTGAATTCGATGATCGATCCGGCCTCGTCGATGACGATGATGGCGTCGAGCGAGGCCTGCAACATGGTGCGGCGGATCACCTCGCTGGCATGGGCGTCGGAAGGGGAGTGTTCGATGGCGTCGCCGATGGCGAGCGCGATGATGTGCAGCGTCGCCTCTTCCTCATCGGTCCATTCACGCTCCTCGACGCAATCATTGACCGCGAGCGTGCCCCAGAGATGGCCGTGCGCGAAGACCGACACCGACAGGAACGACTTGATGTTCTGCTTTTCGAAATCGGCCCTCAGGAACCCCGAGAGATCACGCGTATGCCCGGCGAATATCTTGCCTTGCCGCTCATCCTCGGCCAGCCGCTCCAGCAGCGGATCCGAATTGACGATCGACTGCATGATGACGGTCGGTGAGGCCAGTTCGCCGCCAAAATCGGGGTCGATCCAATAGGCGGCGACCGACTGAGCGAAACCCTGGCCGGGCAGTTCGCGCAAGCGGAACAGGATGCCGCGCTGGCATTCCATGGCGTGGCACAGCGTTTCCAATACGCCGTCCATTTCGCGCTGCCAGTCGCCTGCCTCGCGCAGCCGGCGCACGACACGCACGGCCGCCATCGCCGCGCCTTGCCTGAAACCCTGCATATCCGTGCTTGCCGTGTCGCCCGTCATTGTCAGCCGCTATTCCAGAGTCACGCCATCGATCGGCTGGCAACGGCCGTGGAGCGGAACCCCCGTGGGTCTGACGCTCAGTTGCCGTCGCCGGTCGGCAGCGAGAAGATATAGCCTTCGCCGCGTACCGTGCGCAGGAATTTCGGATTGGCCGGGTCCGTCTCGATCTTCTTGCGCAGACGCATGATGCGGATGTCGACGGCGCGCGATGATTCCGGATCCTCGGTGAAGCCGATCGCCTCGGAGATCGCAGCCCGGGTCAAGAGCCGGTTGGCGCGGGTCAGGAAAACCTCCAGCACGTCGAATTCGCTCTTGGCCATGTCGATCACAGTGCCGTTGGCGCCGGTGACCAGCCTGCCGTCGAGATCGGCCTGGAAGGGGCCGAAGGCGACGGAGCGGCGGTCGGTCCTGGCTTTCCTGTCCTGCGGCTCTGTCGGCTGCGGGACACGGCGCAGCACGCTGCGCACCCTGGCCAGCACCTCGCGCAGTTCATACGGCTTGACGATATAGTCGTCGGCGCCGAGTTCCAGCCCGACGATGCGGTCGAGCGCGGTGCCGGCGGCGGTCGCATAGATGATGCCGATCGGCATTTTCGAGCGCAGCCAGCGGCCGAGCGACAGGCCATCCTCGCCAGGCATGGCGATGTCGAGGATGGCCAGATGGAAGGGCTGCGTCTCGATCAGGCTGCGCGCGGCGGCCGCGGTTTCCGCGGTCGCCACATCATAGCCCGCGGCGCCGAGATATTCGGCGACCGCGTCCCTCAGGTCGGGCTCGTCCTCGACGATGACAATTCTTGCCCGCACGATGCTCTCGCTCCCACTTTCAGTGGAAAGTAGATTGGGTATAAACATGATGTCCAGCACTCATATCCGGTTGCCAGGGAACGGTTGGAAAACATGGCCGCACGAGCCGTCATCGCGCTTGTTTCCGTCGCCGAGGTCGTGGCGACCGAGCTTGCCGACCATCTTGAGCGGCGCGGCCATGACGTGCGTCAGGCGCGGCAGCCCTGGGAGGCGGAATCGCTGCTGGAGGGCAGAGGCATCGATGTCGTCGTCGTCGGGGATAGCCTCAGCCAGGCGGAAGGGCGGGATCTGCTCAGGCGTTATGGCGGCCAAGGCGGGGGCGGCGAACATGGACCGGATTTCATCCTGATATGCCGGCCGGCCGATCTCCTCGACAAGGTGCTGGCGCTGGAGCTCGGTGCCGCCGACGTCGTCGAAAGTCCGCTCAATGTCAGGGAACTCGCCGCGCGTGTCGGCGGCCTGCTTTCGCGGCGTGGCAGGGGCACCCAGGAACTGATCGTGCTGGAGAACGCGACCGTCGATCTGAGATCGGCGATCGTCATGCATCGCTCCGGTACGCAGGAGCAGCTCTCGCCCGGCCAGGTGGCGCTGCTCAGGCTGTTCCTGGCGAGCCCGCGCAAGGTGCTGACGCGTGACGACATTATCGCGGCGGCGCCGGCCGAGAATGCCGACGCCTTCGATCGCTCGATCGACTCGCGCATCGTGCGGCTGCGCCGCAAGCTCGATACCGAGACCATCACCACCATACGCGGCGCCGGCTACAGGTTCGATCCGCCGCGGCAGTTCGCCGACTGACGGCTGCCTTTTCCCGCTTGTTGCCCGGATCAGCATCGGCCCTTCCATTTCCGCGCCGATGCGCGCGAGGTTCAGCGCACCACCAGCAATGACGGACCCGAGGCCATGTCGCCGCCGGCGACGAACTCGCTTGCGTGAGCGCGTTCCTTGAGGAGCACGCTGGCGAGTGCGGCAAAGCCGAGCAGACCCTGCGCATAGAGCAGCGCGGAAAGCACGGAAGCTGCGAATTTCGTTTTCATCGTCGGAATTCCCCAAAAAATGCCGGTGTCGCGGGTCGCTTCAGGAAACTCCCGAAGTGCCCGCGCCGCCCACGGAGCCCCCCGTCGCGGCGCGGGCCTTCGGTCCTCTCGGCAGCAAGTTGCCGGAGGGGCCGCGCAAAACCAGCAGCCGAAGGCCAACCCGCCAGAGGGCCTTCAACCGGGCGATGCGCAGGCTGGAAACAATCCAGACCGTGGCGCAAAACAGAGCGACGTGCAGGGTCGAAATCTCGCTCGAACTCATCGCTGCCAGCTTCGCCGCCGGGCGGCCGGCAATGCTGCCGACGCCGCCGATGGCCGCCGCCGCGATGCTGATCCTGAAGAGCCAGGACCGCGTGTTCGTTTTCGTTCCCATGGTCGTTGCCGTCTGCTTTCGTTGCGTCAACTTTTGCCTCCCGTCCGTATCCGGATCATGCCGCCAAAAGCCGCGCTTTGTTGCAGTTTGGTTTCGAAATTCGCCTCCATCCTTTCATATAGCGGCAAGTCGAACTTTCGTTTCGGTATGAATACCTATGTACGTCATCCCTGACCACGTGTTTCGGATGGGACAGTTGCCGACGATACCGATTGCTCTGTTAACCGGGGAAACAAATTCGAAACACAAACGCGTATTTCGCGAAATATCACCGAAACATGCGGGAGGGATAAGCCACCCATCGAATTGGAGCCGGCCTGATCGGCAGAGAGAGGGAACGTCATGCACACCGCCATTTCCGCAAAGCTCATCAACATCACCGCCGCCGCGTTCATGGGCAGCGTGCTTCTGTTCGGCGCAAACGCCGCGCATGCCGCCAACACCGTCGTGGCACGCGTTTCGCTGTCGCAGCAGGTCATGGAAGTCTCGGTCGACGGCCGGCCGACCTTCGCCTGGAAGGTTTCCACCGGCGACAGGGCGCATGTGACGCCGACCGGCTCGTTCAAGCCGACGCGCATGCACGAGATGTGGTATTCGAAAAAGTACGACAACGCGCCGATGCCGCATTCGGTCTTTTTCAGCGGTGGCTACGCGGTTCATGCCACCTATGCCATCAAGCGCCTCGGCCAGCCGGCCTCGCATGGCTGCGTGCGGCTGCATCCGGACAATGCCGCCGATTTCTACCAGCTTGTCGAGACCTTCGGGCCGGCCAACACCAGCATCGTCATCGTCAAGTAGCAGGCAGGTTGCCGCGCTCGGCCATATGCCGGAGCTGCTGGAGCGACCGCCAAAAAAAGAGGCCGGAAAAATTCCGGCCTCTTTTTGTTTCTTGCGTCCTGTGCGTCAGCTCGGCAGCGCCGGCATCAGCTTCGGATCCGGCTTTTCCGCCAGATGCGGCAGGTCCTTGCTGGCGATGAAGGTGTAGAACATGGGCACGACGAACAGCGTGAACATGGTGCCGACCAGGATGCCGGTGAAGATGACGAGGCCCATCGAATAGCGGGCCGCGGCACCGGCACCGCTGGAAACGATCAGCGGCACCACGCCCAGCGCCATCGCGGCCGTCGTCATGAGGATCGGCCGCAGGCGCACCTTGGCCGAGGCGATGATGGCGTCACGCCGCCGCATGCCATGCAGTTCTCGCTGCTGGTTGGCGAATTCGACCAGCAGAATGCCGTGCTTGGTGATCAGGCCGATCAGCGTGATCAGTCCGACCTGGGTGTAGATATTGAGCGTGCCGAGGCCCAAATTGAGCGGCACGATCGCGCCGAAGATCGACAATGGCACCGCCATCATGATGATCAGCGGATCGCGGAAGCTTTCAAACTGCGCCGCCAGCACCAGATAGATGACAATGACGGCCGCGCCGAAAGCGATCAGGATCGTGTTGCCCTGTTCCTTCTCCTGCCGGGACTGGCCGGAATAGTCGATGAAGAAGGTGTCGGGCAGGCTCTCCTTCGCAATGTCCTCGAGGACTTTCAAACCGTCGCCGGTTGTGACACCGGGCAGCGGCAGCGCCGAGATCGTCGACGAATTCAACTGGTTGAACTGCTCGATGGCCGCCGGCGAGGCATTGTTCGAAATCGTGACCACGGCCGACAGCGGCACCATCTCGCCCGTCACGCTGCGTACGAAGTATTGGCCGAGCTTTTCGGGATTGTCGCGGAATTCCTGCGGCACCTGCGGAATGATGTCGTAGCTGTTGGAGTCGCGGTCGAACTGCGCCACTTCAGCGCCGCCGACCAGCAGCGTCAGCGTGCGGCCGATATCGGCGATCGGCAGGTTGAGGGCGGCGGCGCGGTCGCGGTCGATAGTCACCGTCACCTGCGGCGCATCATAGGCCATCGAATTCTGGACGACGATGAAGCGGCCCGAGGCCTGCGCCTTGTTCTTGATCTTCTCGGCTTCCTCGAACACCTGAGCGGAATCGCCGGTCGAGCGCACCACCATGGAGATCGGCAAGCCGCCGCCGGAGCCTGGTAGCGTCGGCGGCGCGAAGACAAAGGCCTGGACACCCGCCACCTTGGCGATACGAGCCGTAATGTCGGCCTGCAGTTCCTTCGAATTGCGCTTCCGCTCCGCCCAATCCTTGAAGGCAAAACCGACGAAGGCGCTGTTGGTCGTGCCGCCGAACGCGACGGCGGAGAACTGCGCCCGTGTTTCGGGGATATCCTTCACCAGGCCCAGGATCTGGTTGACGTAGGTCTCGGTGTAATCGGAGGTCGCATAGCGCGGCCCCGTCACCAGCGAGAGCAGGAAGCCCTGATCTTCTTCCGGCGCCAGTTCCGTCGAGGTCTTGGTGAACATGAAGCCGGTCACGCCGACAAGCGCCAGCACAATGAGCAGCGTCAGCGGGCGATAGTTCAAAGACCCCGTGACGGCGCGCTCATAGACGTGCTCGACACGCGAGAAGGTGCCGTCGACGATGCGCTGGAAGCGGCCGGCATTGCCGGGCTTCAGGAGGCGCGCCGACATCATCGGCGTAATGGTGATGGCAATGACGCCAGACAGCACCACGGATCCGGCAAGCGTCACCGCGAATTCGCGGAACAGGGCGCCGGTCAGGCCGCCGGTGAAGGCCAGCGGCGCGAACACGGCGGCCAGCGTCATGGTCATGGCGACGATGGCCGACGCGATCTCGCGCATGCCGCTGAAGGCCGCTTGCATGGGCGGCATGTGGTCTTCTTCCATGTGGCGGTGGATGTTTTCCACCACCACGATGGCGTCGTCGACGACAAGGCCGATCGCCAGCACCATGGCCAGCAGCGACAGAAGATTGATCGAATAGCCCACCGCGAACAAAAGGAAGCAGACGCCGATCAGCGACAGCGGGATGGTGATGATCGGCATCATCACCGAGCGGAACGAACCGAGGAACAGCAGGATGACGACGACGACGATGGCAACCGCCTCGCCGATGGTCTTGAACACCTCGTCGATCGAGGCGCTGATCTGACCGGTCGCGTCGTAGACGACCTCGATCGTCATGCCTTTGGGCAGCGTCTCCTGAATCTGCGGGACGAGCTTGGTGAGCGCGGCCGCGGTGGTCAGCGGATTGGCCGCCGGGGTTGGGAAGATGGCGAGGAAGGTGCCGGGCTTGCCGTTGAAGGAGACCCTTGTGTCGGTGTTGGCGGCGGCGAGTTCGACGCGAGCCACATCGCGCAGGCGCACTACGTTGCCGTCGGTCGAACGTAGCGGTAGAGCCGCGAACGCCTCGGGCGTCTGCAGCGTCGAGCGCACCGTGATAGAAGAGACGACATATTCGTTCTGGGTGTTGCCGGGCGCCGACAGGAAGTTGGAGTTGTTGATCGCCGTCAGCACCTCGGCAGCCGTCACGCCGCGGGCGGCGAGCCTGACCGGGTCGATCCAGACGCGCATCGAGTATTCCTGGGCGCCGAAGATCTGCACGTCGGCGACGCCTTCGACCGTCGACATGCGGGGCCTGATGACGCGCTCGATATACTCGGTCAGCTGCTCCTTGGTCATGTTCGGATTCTGCATCGAGATGTACATCATCGCGAACTGCTGACCCGTACCCTTGACGATTACCGGGTCCTTGGAGGCGTCCGGCAAGGTGCCGCGCACGCCCTGGACCTTGGACAGCACTTCGGTCAGCGCCACGTCGGGATTGGAGCCGAGCTTCATCTGCACCGTCACGGTGCTGGAGGACGGACGGCTGGACGAGGTGACGTAGTCGATGTTCTCGGTCGAGGCGACGGCGCGCGCGATCGGGGCGGAGATGAAGCCCTGGATCAGGTCGGCGCTGGCGCCCGGATAGGCCGTCGTGATGGTGATCGCCGTTTCGTCGACCTTTGGATACTGCCGGATCGACAGGTTGAAGATACCCTGGAACCCGAGCAGCAGGATCATGCAGGCAAGGACCGTCGAAAGGACGGGCCGGCGGATGAAGAGATCGGAAAAGCTCATTGCTGGTCGGCCTGTTTGTTCGCCGATTTGGTCGGATCGATCGTGTTGTCGACGTTGACGGACATGCCGTTGAAGAGCCGGTTCTGACCCGCGGTGACGACCTCGTCGCCGGCCTTCAGACCCTCGACGATCTCGACCATGCCCTGATTGTGGCGGCCGGGCTTGACGAAGACCTGTGACAGGACCAGCGCCGGCTTGTCGGCTTCCGCCGCCGGCTTGGCCGGATCGGCCGGCTTGGCGGCGTCGGAAGCGGCCTTGTCCGCTGGCTTGGCTGCGTCTGCGAGCTTGGCTTCAGCAGCCGGCTTCAGGGCTTCGGCTGCCGGTTTCATCGCGTCCGCCGGCTTGGCGTCCGCAGGCTTGGCATCCGCCGGCTTGTCGGTGGCCGCCGCGGCTGGCTTTTCCTCCGGCTTGGCTGGCTGCGCGGGGGCCGCCCCGGCGGGTTTGGCCGGCTGCACCACGAAGATGTAGTCGCCATAGAGGCTGGTGGTCAGCGCCGTCTGCGGCAGTGACAGCACGTCCTGCTCCTCGGGCAGCTCGACACGCACCTGCACGAACTGGCCAGGGGTCAATCTGCCTTCGGGATTGGCGACTTCCGCCCGGATGTTCACCAGCCGGCTGGACGGGTCGATCTTGGGGTCGATGCCACGGATTTTGCCGGCGAAAGGCATGTCGCCGCCGCCCTGGCCAAGCCGAACGGTCTGGCCGATCTGGAGCAACGGCAGCTGCTGTTCGGGAACCGAGAAGTCGACCCGCATCGTGTCCAGATCCTGCAAGGTTACCACGGACGTGCCGGTCGCTAGGTACTGGCCGAGATCGATCTTGGGGATGCCCACCGTGCCGCTGAACGGCGCCCTCAGCTGCTTCTGGTCAAGCACCGCCTGCAGCTTGTTCACCTGCGCGGCGGTGGCCGATGCCGTCGCCCGCGCTGTGTCGAGCGTAGCTTCCGCATTAACGCCGCGCTTCTGCAGTTCGACGGCGCGCGTCAGCGCCGTCTCGACGAGCGCCACTTGCGCCTTCGTCGCTTCGAGATCGGCCCGCTCGACGGCATCATCGAGCTGCAGCAGGACCGCGCCATCCGCAACCTTCTGGTTGGCATGGAAGAGGATCTCCTTGACGATGCCGGCGGTTTCGACAGTCAGGTCGACGCCACGCACCGCGCTGACAGTACCTATGGCCTCGACGCCCGGCGTCCAGTTCGACGGCTTGGCGATGGTCGTCGACACGGTCGCCGCCGGCGGCTTCATGGTGGCGAAATACTGCTTGATGCCGTTGTCGCGCAGGAAGTTGAAGCCGACGATGCCGCCGACCACGATGACGAGCACGGCAAGGACCACAATAATGAGAAATATACGGAGTATGCGCTTGAACAAGGAAGTCCCCTCAGTCGAAATCCGGCGCGAAGCGCGGACATCGGGACACATATCGACCGCAGGTCCCGATTTCAAATAATGGCGGTCTTACTGTACCGTCTGGACGGTCTTGTCAATTGGGCCTAAGCTTGCTTAGGGAGGCGCCATGAGAGCCCAACGACCGAATTCGCGCGAGAAGATTCTCGCCGCGGCGGCTGATGTTGCCCGGGAATCCGGGCCTGGTAGCCTGTCGCTTGATGCCGTCGCCAGCCGCGCCGGCGTGTCGAAGGGCGGACTGCTCTACAATTTTCCCACCAAGGCCAAATTGATGCAGGGCCTTGTCGAAGGTTATCTACGCGATTTCGAGCAAGCGCTGGAATCGGCGAACAGCAACGACAACGACAAAAATCCCCTCGCCGTCTATATCAAGCTGTCAGCGGAGGATTGCGAGGAAAAGCAGCCGTCCGCATCCTGGATCTTTTCGGCGATCGCCGAGGATCCCGATTTCATGACGCCGATAAAGACATTCAAGCGGCAGCTTTTCGAGCGCCTGAAAGGCGAGACGCCGGACCTCAAATCGCTGCTGGTCTGCTATCTCGCGATCGAAGGACTGCGCAGCATGAACCTGTTCGATTCCGACGTGCTGTCGAAGGACGAACGCGAGCTTTTGGTATCCTCACTTCTCGATATCGCCAAATAGGCTGCCTGGCCGGCGAAGACGCCGCCGCAGCCGTCGTTCAGTCGACGGCGCGTTCGATATCCCGGCGCAGGACGATCGCGGTTGTCAGGTCCTCGACGCCGCCGAGAGTGGCAACGAGGTCGCGCAGTGTGTTGAGGCGGTCGATCGACGGTACTTCGACCTCGACGATGAGATCGAGCTGGCCGCTGACTGATGATACCCGCCGGACCTCCGGATAGCGCGCCAGCTGGTCGAGAATGCCGATCGACGGCGTGCGGATGAGCGTTACCAGCAGAAAGGCGCGGATCAACCCTGGGTCCAGTTGGCCGATATCGGCCCGATACCCTCTGATAACGCCGCTCTTTTCCAGCGAGGCAACCCGTTCGCTCGTCGCGCTGCGCGACAGGCCGATGCGCCCCGCAAGCGTTTTCAGCGGGATGCGCGCCTCCTTCGACAGGATGCCGAGAATGTCCCTGTCCTTGGCGTCCAGTTCCTTCATTGCGCGCGCTCCATACGGTTCCGTCAATGTGCCGGTCAATGCGGTCATTGTGCCGGTATAACCGACGCTTTGCCGGATGCCCGATTTTCTGGCCCATGCCAAGCTTGACAAATCAGATCCGGATTGCCCGATGACCAACGTCTCATACCCAGCGCCTCAAATCTCGCAGACCGAGGCCGTCGATATCGCAACGCGGCACTTCGGCATTGCCGGCAGCGTCACACCGCTCGACAGCGAACGCGACCGGAATTTCAAGCTGACCGCTCCAGACCAATCGCTCTGGATCCTGAAGATCGTCAACGCCAGCGAGCCGCTCGTCGAAAGTGAATTCCAGACCGCGTTGTTCGATCATCTGGAGCGCCATAGTCCGGACCTCGCCGTGCCGCGTCTCAGGAAGACGGGGCGGGGCGCTTCGCTGGCCCATACAAAAGTGCCGGGCGGCGAAGATCATGCCGTGCGCCTGGTGTCATGGCTTCCCGGACGGCCGCTGGCCGAGAGCACGTCCAGTCCGGCGCTGCTGGAAAGCCTGGGCGGCGCGCTTGGCCGGCTCGATCGTGCCCTGCAAGGCTTCATCCATCCCGGCGCATTGCGCTCTTTCGACTGGGACATTCGCCAGGCAGGTGCCGCGCGGCAACGCCTTCACCACATTGACGACGAACAGGACCGCGCCTTGCTGGAGCGGTTCCTCGATCATTTCGATGCCGAGGTGGCGCCCCGGCTGTCGGCATTGCGGGCGCAAGTCATTCACAATGATGCCAATGACTGGAACGTGCTCGTCGATCTCGAAAGGCCCGAGCGTGTCGCCGGGCTGATCGATTTCGGCGATGCGCTGCACAGCGTGCTCATCGCCGAGGTTGCCGTCGCCTGCGCCTATGCCATCCTCGATGCAGAGGATCCGATCGGCGCCGCCGCCCGTCTCGCCGCCGGCTTCCATGCCGAGTATCCATTGCGTGAGGAAGAACTCGACCTGCTCTTCGATCTCATTGCGATGCGTCTCGTCACCTCGGTGACGCTGTCGGCGGCACGCAAGGACCGCACAGCCGACAATCCCTACCTGTCGATCTCGGAAGCACCGGCCTGGCGGCTGTTGCGTCGTCTGGGCAGGATGAACCGGCGCTTCGCGACGGCGATCCTGCGCCATGCCTGCGGCTTCGAAGCCGCCTCCGGAGCGCGCGCCGTGACAGGCTGGATCGCGGCCAACCGCACGCAACTTCTGCCGATCCTCGACCGTCACCCGGCGACGCTTGCCAAGGCGCTCGTGCCCTATGGCGATCCGCAAAATCCGATGACGGTGACGTCGGCGACACAGCAGCCCGACAAGGCGACCGAATGGTGGGATGCCTATTGTGCCGAACATGGCGTCGCGCTCGGCATCGGTCCCTGGGGCGAGGCTCGCACCGTCTATACCAGCGACATTTTCGAGTCGCGTTTCGTCGAAGGCGCGCGCCGCGCTAACCATCTCGGCCTCGATCTTTTCATGCCGGCGGGCACACGGCTCTACACGCCGCTCGCCGCGACCGTCAGGAGCGTCGAGATCGAGGAGGATCCGCTCGGCTATGGCTGTCTCGTGGCGCTGGAGCATGTGCCGCCGGGCTGCCCGCCTTTCGTCACGCTGTGGGGGCACATGGCGCATGAGGCTGGGCGGCGGCTGAAGGCCGGCGACCGGCTTGAAGCCGGCGCGCTCGTCGGCGAGATGGGTACGCCGGCGGAAAATGGCGGCTGGGCGCCGCATCTGCATTTCCAGATATCGACGGATACGAGCCTTGCCGCGCGCGACATCCTTGGGGTCGGCGAGGAGCGCTATCTCGACGTGTGGAAGGAATTGTTTCCCGATGCCGCGGACCTTGCCGGAATTCCGCCCGAAACCTTCCGCCAGAGCGGCCGGTCGCGTCCAGAGATCGTCGCCGCACGCAAGGCGTCACTGCTGCCCAATCTCTCCATCTCCTATTCCGAGCCGATCAAGTTCGTGCGCGGCGAAGGCGCCTGGCTGATCGACGATCGCGGCCGCGCCTATCTCGACTGCTTCAACAATGTCTGCCACCTTGGCCATGCGCATCCCGATGTGGTCGAGGCGATCGCGAGGCAGGCGGCCAAGCTCAACACCAACACCCGTTATCTGCACGATGCCATCGTCACCTATGCCGAGCGGCTGACGGCGACGCTGCCCGCCGGCCTGTCGGTGGCGTCCTTCGCCTGCTCGGGCAGCGAGGCCAACAGCCTGATGCTGCGCATGGCGCGGGCCCATACCGGGCGCAGCGAGGCGATCGTGCTCGACTGGGCCTATCACGGCACGACGCAGGAACTGATCGACCTCAGCCCTTACAAATACAAGCGCAAAGGCGGCAAGGGGCGCCCGGCGCATGTGTTCGAAGCGGTCATTCCGGACAGTTACCATGCTCCGGCGGAGTGGCCGGAGGGCGAGCATGCAAAGCGGTTTGCCGAGAGCGTCACCGAGCAGATCGCCGATATGGCGAGACAAGGCCGCGCGCCCGGCCTGTTCCTGGCGGAATCGATCCCCAGCGTCGCCGGCCAGGTGTTCCTGCCCGGGGGATATCTCAGGGAAGTCTACGCGATGGTGCGTGCCGCCGGCGGCATCTGCGTCGCCGACGAGGTGCAGGTAGGCTTTGGCCGTGTCGGCAGCCATTGGTGGGCTTTCGAAACCCAGGGGGTGACGCCCGACATCGTCACCATGGGCAAGCCGATCGGCAACGGCCACCCGATGGCGGCCGTGGTGACGACCACGGAGATATCAGCCTCGTTCAACAACGGCATGGAGTATTTCAACACCTTCGGCGGCAATCCGGTGTCCTGCGCGGCCGGGCTCGCGGTGCTCGACGTCATCGAGCGCGACGGGCTGAGGCGCAATGCGCTGGAGATCGGCGACTATCTCATGGCGCGCTTCAAGGCGCTGCAGGCCCGCTACGAGATCATCGGCGACGTGCGCGGCCAGGGGCTGTTCCTCGGTATCGAACTGGTCGAGGACCGCAAGAGCAAGAAACCTGCGACCGCCCTTGCCCGCCGCATCAACGACGGGGTTCGGGCACGCGGCGTACTGATCGGCACCGAAGGGCCGCATGACAATGTGCTGAAGATGCGCCCGCCGATGATCTTCAGCAGGGCCAATGCAGATCATCTGGTCGGCGTTCTCGATGAGACGTTGGCCGCGGTTCTGGCGGAACGGGCTTAGGACGACACCGCGCAAGGAGGCGCGCGGGCGGAATTCAGGATCAACGATTTCAGGAACGTCCGGCGCGTCACGTGCCGGCGGGAGGAGAGGCTTTGCCTCATCAAGGGAGGAAACCATGAAACATGCAATCGTCAGCGCGCTCTTGCTCGCATCGGCCACTTTGCCGGCCAAGGCGGACACATTCGACATCGTCAAGCAAAGGGGATCGATCATCTGCGGCGTCAGCCAGGGCGTCGCGGGCTTTTCGGCGCCCGACGACCAGGGCAAATGGAGCGGCTTCGATATCGATTTCTGCCGCGCGGTCTCGGCCGCCGTCTTCGGCGACCCCGACAGGGTGAGTTACGTGCCGCTGTCGACCAAGGAGCGCTTCACGGCGCTGCAGGCCGGCACCGTCGACGTCCTGTCGCGACAGTCGACCTGGTCCTTGTCGCGCGACACCGGCATGGGCATCCATTTCGTCGGCGCCGCCTATTATGACGGCCAGGGCTTCATGGTGCGCAAGGATCTCGGCGTGGACAGCGCGCTGAAGCTCTCAGGCGCCACGGTCTGCGCCGAACAAGGCACGACGACCGAGCAGAACGTCGCCGACTACTTCACCGCGCACCAGATGAAATACGAGGCGGTCGTCATCGATTCCGCCGACAGCATCATCAAGGCGTTCGATAGCGGCCGCTGCGATGTCTACACCACGGACGCCTCGGCGCTCTATGCGCAGCGCCTGAAGCTGACCGATCCCGCCGCGTTCACGGTGCTGCCGGACATCATCTCGAAGGAGCCGCTCGGCCCAGCCGTGCGCAAGGGCGACGACAAGTGGTTCGACATCGTGCGCTGGACGCTGTTTACGCTGATCGAGGCGGAAGAGGACGGCATCACGCAGGCCAATGCGGAAGCCTCGCTGAAGTCGCAGAATCCGACGATCCGCCGGTTCCTCGGCGTCGAGGGCGACAATGGCAAACAGCTCGGGCTCGACCCCGCATTCGCCTACAATATCGTCGCCAAGGTCGGCAATTACGGCGAGATGTTCGAACGCAATCTCGGCCAGTCCAGCCAGCTGAAAATCGCGCGCGGCATCAATGCGCTGTGGAACGCCGGCGGCCTGATGTACGCGCCGCCGGCGCGCTGACCCCTGCCGGCGAACCGGGTGCCCCAGGTCCGCGCCCGGCGATGCTCGCCGATGTGAAAGGGGGGTGATGCGCGACCTCGACGCATTGCCGCCTCCACCGCTCTTGGTCATGATGGTCGGATAAAAACGTTTTTATTCTTCTTGAAAACGTTTTTATCCGATGATACGGATGCCGACCTGAGGAATGGGTCGCCGTTGATGGCAGAGAACAGAGAACCCGAACGCCGAGAGTTTTCGCCAACGATCAAGACGTTGGCTGCCCACACCGGCTATTCGATCGCCACCATTTCCAAGGCGCTGCGGGGATCGCCGGTCGTCGCGCGGCCGACAAGGGATGCCATCGTCGCCGCCGCGCGGGAACTGGGCTATCAGGCGAATGCGCGGGGCATGGCGCTGAGGACAGGCAAGACCTATCGGGCCGCGGTGCTGATGCCGATAACGTCCGCCGTCGGCTATGAATGGGACGGTGTCGAATACACGCAGATCCTGAGCGGCATAAGCCAGGCGCTGGAAGACAGCGACTATCAGCTGTCCGTGCACGGCTTCCGGAGCTTTGGCGATGCCTTCGACATCGCCCGCCGCATCGTCGACCAGAGCGCGGCCGACGGCCTGATCTTTTCCGGCGTGCTGGCCGATGATCCCCGTATCGACATGCTGTTCGAAAGCGGCTTTCCATTCGTGTCACTTGGCCGTTGCCGCAAGCCCCTCGTCTACGCCCATGTCGATGTCGACAATGAATGGGCGGCGTTCACCGCCACGGCGCGGCTGATCGCGGGCGGACATGAGCGTATCGCCCTGATCAACGCGGATCGGCGTCTTTCCTATGCACTGGACAGGATCGATGGATTTTCGCGGGCTTTTCATGAGGCGGGTCTTGCCGCGTCGATCGACCTCGTGGCCGACGGCGATCTGTCCACCCGCTTCGGCCGCGACAGCGCGCTCAGGCTTCTTGGCTTGCCCAATCCGCCAACCGCCCTGGTCTGCATCAACGAATCCACCACGCTGGGCGTCCTGTCGGCGCTGGGCAGCCTTGAACGGCGCGTCGGGGTGGATGTCGACGTCATCGCCTATGACGACATCAACGTCAGCGCCTATTTCACTCCGCCGATCACGACGTTCTACCAGCCGATCGAGCTTCTCGGCCGCAAGCTCGGCGAGTTTCTGCTGCGGCGCATGGCGGGCGAGGACCCGGCGGAACTCGCCCTGGTGTCGAGACCCGAACTCATCGGCCGGCAGCCGGACAATCTAGGCGGGCGAAACCGCAGTTAACCATCAAAATGGGAGGAAGAGCATGAAGAAAATCCTGATCGGGCTTGCGCTTGCGCTGCTGACAGCCGGCGCTACCAGCGCCGCCGACCTGGGCGGCAAGGTTCTGAAGGTCGGTTCCGACACCACCTCGCCGCCGATGGAAAGCGTCGACACGGCGACCGGCCAGATCGTCGGCTTCGACGTCGACGTCCTGAAGGCGGTCTGCGGCAAGATCAACTGCAAGGCCGAATTCGTCACCACCGGCTGGGACGGCATCTTCGCCGCCCTCGACCAGGGCAGTTTCGACCTGGTCGCCTCCGGCGTCTCCATCACCGACGAACGCAAGAAGGCGATGGATTTCTCCGACCCTTACATCGTCAACAGCCAGGCCGTGCTCATGCGGGTGGAAGACGAGGGTCTATCCCTCGATGACTTCAAGGCGAAAGGCAAGAAGCTCTCGGCGCAGGCCAACACCACCGACGCGCAGGTCGCTGAAAGCATTGTCGGCAAGGACAATGTGGTCGCTTACGACAGTTTCGCGGCCTCGGTCATCGCGCTGAAGAACAAGGACGTCGACGGCGTTGTCATCAACGGCGCCAATGCCGCCGCCTATGAAAAGGAATTCGCCGGCGAGCTGGTCGTGCCGATCAGGAATCTCCAGTCCGATCCTCTCGGGCTGGTCTTCCGCAAGGGCGACGAGAACATCGCCGCGTTCAATGAAGGGCTGAAGGCGATCAAGGCCGACGGCAGCCTCGACGCGCTGATCGCCAAATACTGGGGCGCAAAATAGCCGCTTGAAGGACTTCGGCTCCGGCGCCTGGCGCCGGAGCCATGGGAACGGGAGGACGGGACCGGATGCAGCTTCTCATGCGCCTGCGGCCCAGCAATCTGATCATCGTCGCGGCGTTGCCGTTCATCGTCTATCTCTTTGCTTCGTCGGTTAACTACCAGCGCTCGCTTCGCGCCATCCTCGGCGTGGAGAATGGCTCGTCAGCCTTCGTGCCGGGCTTCCTGGCGCTTGCCGTCGCGTTTATCGCCGGCCTTGCCGTGGTTGTGTTCTCGCGCGCCTCGTCCAGATCGCCGCGCCTCGCGGTCGTTGCCGCCGGGATCAGCCTTGCCACCGCCATGGTGCTCGCGACAACCGGCCTGGTCCATCCCTTCGCGGCATCGGTCGTGGCGAACGCGGTCGATCCGTTCACCTCCGACCTGGTGGTTCAGGGCGTCACGCCACGGCGATTGACGGATGCCGCCGACCTCATGGTGCGCGGTCAGGCCGCTATGCTGTTGCGCGCCTATCTAGGCGTGACGATCGTGGCGCTCGGTATGTTCTTCATCGGCGCCGGTCGTGAGACCGGCAACCCGATGCAGCGTTTTGCGCGCTTGGCGCTTGCGGCGGTGAACGGCGTGGGCTTGGTCTTTATCCTGCTTTTCGCGCATATCGCATTCGCCGCGGGTGTCGCCACGACGATCCGCGCCGCTATCGCGGCCTACATACTGGCGGCAATGATGGGGCTGCTCTGGGTCGGGCTCCTCAAGCTCAAATACAGCTGGCGGGCCGACCTGACCTGCATCGCGGCAACCATCCTCATGGTTTGCGCCGCAACGTGGTTCCTGCTTCAGCCGCGCGACAGCTACGTGCTCGTCGGCTCTCTCGCCGGGAAGGTCGCGGTCACGTCCGGCACGCCGTCCGGCATACTCGGTGCGGTCCGCTATGGGCAATTTCCGGGCGGCCCCGACAACAACGAGGTGCCGCTGCGCACCTTTCGGGGCGCGCGGGAGGCGATCGACGCGATCGGCAAGATCCCTGATGTCAGTGCTGCGCTCGTTCCAGCCGCGATGGCGCCGGACGGACTGCAGGTGCTGTGGCGAACGGAGGCGTTGAACGACCGCGACAAGGCGTTCGGCATCACGATCGCGGTGCTGGCGATCGTGCTCGGCCTGCTGACTTTCGGCGGCCATATCCACCGCAGGCACCCGCTGTCCATCGGGTCGGAATTCATCGTCGACACGATCCGCGGCATCCCGATGCTGGTCATCGTGCTCTATGTCGGCTTGCCGCTCGCCGGAGCGCTCAAGGACGCGACGCAGGGCGTGGTCGATCCGCCGAACCTGGTGCGGGGCATCGCCGCCATGGCGCTCGCCTATTCCGCCTATCTCGCCGAGATCTTCCGCTCCGGCATCAATGCAATCCCGGCGGGCCAGATCGAGGCAGCGCACAGTCTCGGCCTCAACGGCTGGCGTACCGCCCGGCTGGTCGTGCTGCCGCAGGCCTTCCGCATCATCATCCCGCCGCTAGGCAACGAGCTGATCGCCATCCTCAAGGACACGTCGCTCTTGTCGATCCTGTCGATCCGCGACATCACGCAGCGCATGCGGGAATTCCAATCGGCAAGTTTCCTGCCGTTCGCGCCCTACAACTCAGCCGCCATCTTCTACATTTTCCTGACGCTGGCCGCGGCAAGCCTCGTCAGCACCATCGAGAGAAAATATGACATCAAGCATCGATAACGCTCGCCGAGCCCTCGAAGCCCGCGCCTCCGGGCTGGTCTTTCCCCGGGGCTTCGTGTTCGGCGCCGCGACCGCGGCCTACCAGATCGAGGGCTCGCCTGATGCCGACGGCAAGGGCGAAAGCATCTGGGACCGGTTCTGCCGCATTCCGGGTGCGATCGTGGACGGCTCGAGCGGCGATGTCGCCTGCGACCACTATCATCGCTGGAAGGAGGATATCGCCGTGCTCAAGGCGCTCGGCCTTGGCGCCTACCGCTTTTCCTTCGCATGGACGCGGCTTCTTCCCGAAGGTCGTGGCGAGGTCAACGCCAAGGGCATCGCCTTCTATGACCGGCTGATCGATGATCTGCTCGAAGCCGGTATCGAGCCCTATGCAACGCTCTACCATTGGGACCTGCCGCAGGCGCTGCAGGATCGTGGCGGCTGGTACAACCGGGAAACAGCCGCCGCCTTCGCCGATTATGCCGGGCTTGCCGCCCGCAGCTTCGGCGACCGTGTCAGGAAATGGACGACGCTCAACGAACCGTGGACGTTCTGCTGGTCGGGACACGCGACCGGCGAGGACGCGCCAGGATTCCGGGACGGAGTGAAGGGCGGCGTGGCTGCCAGTCATCATGCCTTACTGGCGCATGGCCTGGCCGTTCCGGTCATCCGGGCCGAGGTGGCGGATGCTCAGGTCGGCATCGTCTTCGATCTCAACGTCGCGGAGGCCGCCAGCGACGAGCCGCGCGATGTCGCCGCGACACGGCGCTTCGACGGCGCCCAGAACCGCTGGTTTCTCGACGCCGTCTTCAAGGGTGCGTATCCGGAGGACATGCTGGCGCTTTACGGCGATCTGTTGCCGCCGATCCACGCACAAGACAACGAGATCATCGCCGCGCCACTCGACTATCTCGGCATCAATATCTATCGCCGCTCGGTGATCGCGGCGGGTGACGAACTGGCGCCGCTGAGCTACCGGCGGGTACAGCCGGAAGGCATTTATTCGGCGGTCGACTACGAGATCTGGCCGCGCTGCATGTACGACATCCTGCGCTACGTGAACGACCGCTATGCGCCGCCGGCGATCTACATTTCCGAGAATGGCGTCGCCACGACGCCGGAAACCGTCGGCAAGGACGGGCATGTCTGGGATGATCTGCGCGCCACCTATTATGTCGACCATCTCGAGCAGGTGGCCAAGGCGGCGGCCGAGGGCGTGCCGGTGCGCGGCTATTTCGCCTGGACGCTGACCGACAATTTCGAATGGGCCTATGGCTATACGACGCCCTTCGGCATCACCCATGTCGATTTCGCGACGCAGCAGCGCCACATCAAGTATTCCGGCGACGTCTACGCAATGATCGCCCGGCAGGAGACCGCGCCCGTCGCGAAGAGCGCCTGACTTGGCTAGAGAAGGGCAAGGCGACCGGACCGTGCTGATAACCGGCGCTGCGCGCGGGCTCGGCCGCGAACTCGCGCGGCAATACGCCCAACAAGGCTGGCAGGTGATCGCTTGCGGGCGCGCACATCCGGCCCAAGCTTTCGAGGGTCGCATCGAGTTCCACCCCCTCGACGTCGCCGATCCGGCTTCAATTCTGGATCTTGCCACGCGTCTTGGTGGCAGGCCGCTGGACGTGCTTGTCAACAACGCCGCCATCCGCAGCGGAAACCCTGGCCTGTACAGATTCGCCCCGGACGAATTCCTGAAGGTCATGCGGACCAACACGCTCGGTCCGCTGCTGCTGGCGAGGGCGCTGCGCCCGAACCTGGCCGCGGGGCGCATGGGGGTCATCGCCAATATCGGCAGCCGTGCCGGGTCGATGGCCGAGGGACTGATTGATGATTACGATGACGACTATGCCTACCGTTGCTCGAAGGCAGCGCTCAACATGGCAAGCGCTCAACTGGCGCAGGATTTACGCGTCGACGGGATAACGGTGTTGTCACTGCATCCGGGCTGGGTGAAGACTGACATGGGGGGCGATCAGGCGGTCTTGGCTGTCGAGGACAGCGCGCGGGGCCTGCGCATGGTGATCGACAGCGCCACGATTGAGAATAGCGGCTCCTTCCAGACCCTCGATGGCACGCATATCGGGTGGTAGCCAGATGGTGCTGCCTGTCTACGCCCGATGCCCTCGATATCTCAGTGGGACGTCGTCCGTTCGAGACCCGTCGCCGGCAGGGCTTTGCCCGTCGAGGGGTCGAACAAGCGAAGCGCGGCCTCGTCGAAGGTGAGGCTGCGCTTTTCGCCCTTGGCGACCTGGGCTCGCGGCGGGAGGCAAGCGGTCAGCCGCTGCGTGCCGATCCTGGCCGTCGTGACCAGTTCGGGGCCGGTCAGTTCGACGACCTCGATCTCCACCGGCAATGACAGGTCGGTGGCGGCTCCGGTCGCCACACGAAGCGCTTCCGGCCTGATGCCGACGACCATTTGTGCGCCTTCACGAGCCGCGTTCGCATAGCGTGCCGGCAAGGAGATCCGTACATCGGATTCGGCAATGGCCAGCTTGCCGCCGGTGACGGTGGCCTGCAGCATATTCATCGACGGCGCGCCGACGAAGCCGGCGACATAGAGTGTTGCCGGCTCGTTGTAGATCTCTTCCGGCGTGCCGAGCTGCTCGATCCTGCCGTCACGCATGACGGCGATGCGGCTGGCCAGCGTCATCGCCTCGATCTGGTCGTGGGTAACGTAGACGACGGTCGTCTGCAGCATCTGGTGCAGACGCTTCAATTCGGTGCGCATCTCCAGGCGCAGCTTGGCATCGAGATTGGACAACGGCTCGTCGAAGAGGAAGACCTGCGGCTTGCGCACCAGCGCCCGGCCGATGGCGACGCGCTGGCGCTGACCACCGGAAAGCTGGCTCGGCTTGCGGTCGAGCAACGCCTCGATCTGCAGCAGTCTCGCCGCTTCGTTCACGGCCCTGTCGCGCTCGTCAGCGGCGACGCCGCGCATCTCCAGCCCGAAGCCGATGTTGCGGCGCACGGTCAGGTTCGGATAGAGCGCGTAGGACTGGAAGACCATGGCGATATCGCGGTTCTTGGGGTGGACGCCGAGGATCGAGCGGCCGCCGATCAGCACATCGCCGCTGGTCGCTTCGGCAAGGCCGGCGATGATGTTGAGAAGCGTCGACTTTCCACAGCCGGACGATCCGAGCAGCACCAGGAATTCACCGCTCTGCAGCGCGATGTCGATGCCTTTCAGCGTTTCGACACTGCCGTAGCTTTTGCGGATGCCGCGGATTTCAAGCGCGCTCATGCATGGATTCCCTAGACTGCATCGGCCCGCCATAGTTGCGGGGCAAGGTGGAAATGGCGCGCGAGGCGACATAGGTCGCGGCGCGGAGGCACGCGGACAGCGGCTGTTCCTGCGCCAAAGCGGCCAGGAAGGCGGCATTGAAGACGTCGCCGGCGCCGATCGTGTCGACGACACGGACATCGGGCGCGGCGGCTTCGACAAGGGTGTTGTCCGGGCCGATTGCGATGGCGCCCCGCGGCCCACGCTTGACGACGAAGGTCGCGCCTTGCCTCATGCTGGATCGGATTTCCCGCGCCGCGTCCTCAGGACTCGGCAATCCCGCCAGGGTCACCGTCTCGACTTCGTTGAACAGCGCCAGCGCGCAGCGCGACAACCACGCCCTTGTCGCGGCGCAATTGACCTCGGTCCAGCCATCGATCGGCCAGCCTGTGTCGAGCGCCACGGATATGCCGTGGCTGTCGGCCCAGTCGAAAAATGCGTTGTAGTCGCGCGTGAGGTCCTCGGTCAGGAAGGAGCCGGAGAGCAGTGCGTAGCCGCCGGAGAGCGCGCTGCCGTCGAGAACGGACAAGACATCCCCGAGGCTGAAGCGGGGCAGGTGGCCGCGCGTGGTCAAGAAAGTCCGTTCGCCATCGGGATGGGTCATGCCGACCGACAAGGTCGTGCCTTCGGGACGGACCGGCCATTTCTCGGCACGGGCGCCGAACGCCTCGCGAAGCCAATGGCCGAACTGGTCGTCACCGACATTGGCGGCAATGGCGAAATCGACGCCCAGCGCTTGCCAGGCGAGCCCGGTGTTGCCGGCCTGGCCGCCGACGCGCAATTCGTCATGATCGACGACGGTCTCGGTTCCCGCCTTCGGCCATGGCGCGACCGGGCCGACAATCAGGTCGACATTGACGTTGCCGATCACCGCAAGCGGACGCATCACTCGCTCCTGGTGATCTTGGTGGTGCGCACGGGCGTGCCGGCATTGTCGACGCGGCTGTCGGCGAAGGCGATCATGAGGCGCTGCGCCACCGGCAGCATGGTGAAGACAGCGGCCATCCCTGAAGCGGGTCTGAACGAGAGCGTGACGGCACCGGCGACAGGCGCTTGCCCGGACGCGTCGAAAATGACCAGCGGCGCGCCGGCCTCGATCACTGAAAGGGCCATGGCGGTCACCAGCTCCGACGTGGGGTCGTTGCCGCGAAACAGTATGACGCCGATTTTGGGGCCGAGCATCTCCATCGGCCCGTGCCGCAACTGGCCGCCTTCGAGCGAAAAGCAGGGCAGCCGCGACAGTTCGGTCAGGCCAAGCGCCAGGGCTTCGGCCACGCCTTGCAGGCGGCGGCCGGAGGTGACGATCGTATCCACCTTGCCAAGTGCTGCGAGCGCGGGGGCGACGTCGCAATCCTGCGGAGCCTCGAGCATGGCAAGGGCAGGGGCCGGATCCTCACCCAGAGCAGCCAGGATGGCCAGATGCAGGGCCAGGGTCACGGTCAGGCTGCGTGTGGCGGCGAAAGCCAGCTCGGTGCCGCCGTCGCCGACCAGGCAAGGCGCGGTGCGGGCGAGAAATGAACCGCCTTCGAGCGTCAGGCCGAAAATGTCCGAGCTGCCGCCGGCCCGCGAAAACCATCTGACGACCTCGGCGCTTTCGCCGGATTGCGAGGTCACGATTACGGTGCGGCCCGTGAGCGGCAGTGGCTGGCCAAGCTGTTCGGACAGCGGCAGCGCCAGCGCATCGATGCCGAGCCCGCGATAGAGCGGCTCGACGGCACGCCCCACCGCATGCGAGCCGCCCATGCCAAGCAGGAGCAGACGACCGGTGCGCTTGATGGAAGCTGCGGCCTTCTTCGCCTCGGCCGTGTTCTGCCGGAACGAAGCGATCGCATCCGCGTGCTGGCGCGTCATTTCGCGGTCGATGGCGACCAATCCGGCCGGCCGTTCCTTATCTGCAGTCATCATCATCATCCTTTCACACCGCCGCTGGTCAGGCCCGAGATCAGCGCCCGCTGCATGACAAGGCCGATCAGCACCGGCGGCAAGGCCGCCAGCACGCCGGCGGTTGCGATCAGGCCGTAGTCGGAAACACGGCCGCCGGCCAAATCGGCGATGGCGACGGTCAAGGTCTTGGCGCGCTGGTCGGAGGTGAACAGCAGCGCGTAGAAGAATTCGTCCCACGCCAGCAGCACGGCGAACAGCGCCGATGTCGCCATGACCGGCGCCGCCAGCGGCAATGTGATGATGCGCAATGTCTGGAACAGGCCGGCGCCGTCGATCATCGCCGCCGCCTCGATCTCGCGCGGGATGGAATCGAAGCCGGACTTCATCAGCCACGTGGTGAACGGCGCCAATATGGTGAGATAAACCAGCGCCAGGCCGAAGACATTGTTGAGCAGGCCAAGATGCGACAGGCCCATATAGAGCGGCACGGCGAGCGCCACCGGCGGCAGCATGTAGGTGGCGATGACCATCGACAGCGACCAGCCGATCGCGGGCGTTCGCGATACCGCCCAGCCGGCGGGGATGGCTAAGGCGAGTGCCGCCAGCGTCGCCATGCCTGATATCTCCAGGCTGTTGCGCAGCGATGAGGTGAAGGCGGCGCCCGCGCTGTTTTCGGCCGTCGACAGCAATTGTCGGTAGCGGGAGAAGTCGGCTGCCTGCGGCCACCAGCGCAGCGGCTTGGCGGCAAGATCGGCGGCCGGCGAGATGCTCATGATGAACAGCCAGGCGATGGGCGCCAGGATGATCGCGGCGAGCAGCAGCGCGCAGGCATAAATGAAGACGGTGAAGGCGGGGCTCCTGCGTTCCATCAGGCGGCGCTCCCGGCGGTCTTTCGCACCAGTGCCGCATAGGCGACGGCGAGCAGCGTGACGAGCAAGGTGACGATCAGCGCCAGCGACGCGCCCGAGCCGGCGCGCTGGAAGGAGAAGGCTTCCTGGTAGACGAGGATCGAGAGCGTTCGCGTGGTGTTTGCAGGCCCGCCGCGGGTCATCACCCAGATGATGTCGAAAACCTTGAAGGCCTCGATGGTGCGCAGCACCAGCGCCACCATCAGCGGCCCGGCGAGATAGGGCAGGATGACGAAGCGAAAGCGGTTGAAAGGTCCCGCGCCATCGACGAGCGAGGCGGCGGTGATGTCGCGCGGCACGGCTTGGAGAGCGGCGAGCGCGATCAGCGCCACCAGCGGAAAATTCTTCCAGCAATCGGCGACGATCAGGGCCGCCAGCGCCGTTCCCGGCTCGCCGAGCCAGGAGCGGTAGGCGTCGATGAGATGCAGTTGCGTCAGCGCGGCATTGAGCGCGCCATATTCGGGATTGTAGATCAGCCGCCACAGCGTGGCGTTGACCACGGTCGGCAATGCCCAGGGCAGGATCATCAGGGCGCGCAGGATGGCCCGGCCGCGAAATTCCTGATTGAGCAGAAGGGCGGCGAGGACGCCGATCACCATTTCGGCGGCAACAGAGATGACCGCGAACAATGTCGTGGTCACCAGCGTACGCGAGAAATTCGAGCTCGACAGCATGTTGGAGTAATTGTCTAAGCCGACGAAATCGCCGCCCGTGCCGACCAGCTTGGCGTCGGTGAAGGAAAGGCCGACCGTGTCGACCAGCGGCCAGCCGATGACGGCGACCATGACCACGAGCAAAGGCAGCATCAAGAGCCATGCGCGGGTCGTCATCCAGGTGCTCGACATCGGAGCAGCCTCTCTTCTTTCATCTGTGATCCGGACATAGCACGGGCGGCACTCGCGCATGACCCCGGAAATCGGAGGCCGATTTCCGGAAAGGATCATGCGCAAGATAGAAAGTGCTACAGCGTCTTTTGCGCGTCATAAGGGACGCGACGCTGTAGTGTCGCCCGTATTGAACGACTAGCTTGTCTCAAAGGCCGCTGTTCTGCGCGGCGGTCTTCAGGGCATCTTCCGGCGAAGATGTGCCGAGCAGCGATTCCTGGATGGCCTGCTGCAGCGCGGTCGACAGCTCCTGGTATTTCGGCGTGGTCGGACGCGGATACATGGCTGCCAGACCGAGCTTGGCGGCGGCGATCAGCTCCTCCTGGCCCTTGGTGACGGCCGGGTCGTCATAGGACGAGGCCCAGATCGGCAAAGAGAGCTTGGCGTATTGGTTCTGCGTGGCTTGCGAGGTCATGAAGGTGATGTACTTCCAGGCCTCGTCCGGGTGCTTGGAGACCGCGGTGACGCCAAGGCCCATCGAGCCGTTGACGGCCGACACTTCGCTTGTGCCGGCAACGCCCGGCGCCGGCACGACGCCGACCTTGCCGGCCACCTTCGAGTCCTTCGGGTCGTTGGCCATGTTGTACATGTAGGTCCAGTTCAGCGCGAAGGCGGCGTCGCCGTTTTCGAAGACCTTGCGAACGTCCTCTTCCAGGAATTCCTTGGAATTGGGATTGGTGAGACCCGACTTGTAGCTGTCGACCATGTATTTCAGCGCCAGCAGGCCGCCGCCATTCTGGAAGTCAGGCTTGCCGTCCTTGAGGAAGTCGCCGCCATAGGCGCTGACCAGCGTGGTGTAGTCGCAGATCGCGGCCTCGGCCTGCGACCAGCTCCACGCGATCGGCGTCTTCAGCAGGCCCTTGTCCTGGATCATCTTGGCCTGTGCGCTGAGTTCTTCCCAGGTCTTCGGCGGGGTCTTGATGCCGGCCTTTTCCAGGATGTCCTTGTTGTAGAACAGGTATTTGGTGTCGAGGATCCAGGGCATGCCATAGAACTTGCCGTCATACTGGACGGTGGTCCAGGCGCCCGGCAGCACGCCCTTCTTCATGTCGTCCGTGATCTTCGAAGACACATCGCCCAGCACCTTGTTGGTGGCGTATTCGGCCGGCCAGATGACGTCGAACAGGACGACGTCATAACCGCCGCCCGACCCTTGAGCGAGCACGGTCTTGTCGTGCAGGCCCTCATAGGGGACGAATTCGAGATTGACCTTGACGTCCGGATTGGCCTTGGTGAAGGCATCCGTCATGGCGCGCACGTCGGCCTCGCTGTAGGCGGCCTGCGCCATGAACAGCGCGTTGAGCGTCGTTTCGGCGAATGCGTGGGGGACGAACAGTCCTCCGGCAAAGACGGCGCCGACCAGTGTCTTGGTGATTGTCTTAAGCATTTTCTTCTCCCATTCCGGCGTTGACGGGTCGGCGGTGCCTGCGTTTGGCATCGTCTTCCCGGATCCATGTCGCGCGACCTGATCATCACCGGCTGCCCGTGGCGACAGGCTGGGAGCCTGACCATCTTGTTTTGCGGCGCCCGGCTTACATTAAGTCAACTCGCTTGACTTAATTAGTCGATCAATATTCTAATGGAGTCAAGAGGGGAAAACGCCGATGGACGACATCAGCCCGATCCGCGCCAAAAGCGGCACCAACCAGGAGGGCACCAGCGCGCATAATCGCCGCGTCATGATCGAGGCGCTGCGTCTCAATGGCGCGCTGTCGCGGGCCGATCTGGCGCGGGCGACGCAGCTCACCAAGCAGGCGGTATCCAACATCGTCGAGGACCTGGAAAGCGATGGACTGGTCGTGGCGCTCGATGCGGTGCGCAAGGGCAGGGGCCAGCCGTCGACCCCCTACAGGCTGGTGCCCGAAGGCGCTTTCGCCATCGGCCTGCAGATCGACCGTCACCTGACGCGGGCGGTCGCGGTCGACCTGATGGGCAGCGTGCTGGCGCGCGCCGAGGCGAACCTGCCTTTCAACGAGCCGTCAAAGGGCGTCGAGGTCATCCTGGCCCTGATCGATGGCGTCCGGCGTGAGCTGGCCGGCATCTCCTCGCAGTCGGAGAAACGCCTGGTCGGTCTCGGCGTCGCCATGCCCGGCCCGTTCGGCCTGAAGAATTCGGATGACAAATGGATGATGCCGGCCTGGCAGAAGTTTCCGCTGCTGGACACGCTGGCCAAGGGCACGGGCCTGAATGTCGGCCTGCAGAACGACGCCGCGGCCTGCGCGACGGCGGAGCGCATCGTGGGTGCCGCGCATGGCGTCGACCACGCGGTGTGCCTCTATGTCGGCTATGGCATTGGCGCCGGACTGATCCTCAACGGCGAGCTGTACAGCGGCGGCCATGGCAATGCCGGCGAAATCGGCATGGCGTTGCTGTCGCCGGCCGGTCCGGGCTCGACACCGCTCGAACATCGCGCGTCGCTGGCCTCGCTTTACCAGCATCTCGGTCTCGATCCCGCCGACGAGGACCTCTACGGAAAGATCGGCGCGCTGGCCGCGTCGGGTGACGTGAAGATCATGCGCTGGATCGACGGGGCGGCGCACGACCTGCGCTGGAGCGTGCATCTGATCGAAACCATCTTCGACCCACAGACAGTGATCCTGACCAGCGGCGCGCCGGAAGCGCTGGCGCGCCGGCTTGTCGAGGCGATGCATCCGCTGCTGCCGTCGATCGCCGACCGGCCAAGCCGGACCTTGCCGCGGCTGCAGCTCGGCACCACCGACCCCTGGTCGATCGCGCTGGGCGCGGCGGCGGCGCCGATCAGCCGTGCCTTCGATCCGCTGTTCTCGGCGATCCTGAAGACACGCTCCGGGCCCGCTTGAAAGGGACCGTGCGTCGAAGGCAGAGCCTCGCCCCACGTCACACAGGGTTCATCGTCCGGACATAGCGTCTTTTCCAGTTCTTTGCTGCAATGCAATAGGAGTGGGACATGGTGGACATAGTTTCTAGTGAGGCGGGCATTCCGAGACCAGATCATCCGCTGGATAGTTCTGGCGGCGCGAAGTGGTTCCTGCCGGCCTTCGGGGTGCTGGTGCTGGTCGGCGTGGTCTATGTTGGCTACGCGCTGAGCCAGGACCTGGCGGTGGCCAAGACGGTGCCGTGGATCCTGCTCGGCATCGCCTTGCTGATCGCGCTCGGCTTCGAATTCGTCAACGGTTTCCATGACACCGCCAATGCGGTTGCGACCGTCATCTACACGCGCTCGCTGCCGGCGGAATTCGCCGTCATCTGGTCCGGCGCCTTCAATTTTCTCGGCGTTCTCACCTCCAGCGGCGCGGTTGCCTTCGGCATCCTGTCGCTGCTGCCGGTCGAGCTGATCCTGCAGGTCGGCTCCTCCTCCGGCTTCGCCATGGTGTTCGCATTGCTGGTGGCCGCGATCCTGTGGAACCTCGGCACCTGGTTCCTCGGCCTGCCGGCGTCCAGCTCGCACACGATGGTCGGCTCGATCATCGGCGTCGGCCTCGCCAACCAGTTCATGGCACCCGCCGGCAGCGCCACCAGCGGCGTCGACTGGTCGCAGGCGACCAATGTTGGCGTGACCTTGCTGGTGTCGCCGATCATCGGCTTCTTCGCCGCCGCCATCCTGCTCTATGCGATGAAGCTTCTCGTCCGCAATCCGGCGCTCTACGAGGCGCCGAAGGGCAATGCCCCGCCGCCCTGGTGGATCCGGGCGCTGCTGATCTTCACCTGCACCGGCGTCAGCTTCGCGCATGGCTCCAATGACGGCCAGAAGGGCATGGGCCTGATCATGCTGATCCTGATCGGCGTCGTGCCGACGGCCTATGCGCTGAACCGTACGCCCGACATCAATTATCTCGAAGCCTACAAGTCGGCTTCGGCTAGCGTGGAGACCGCGCTGGGCAAATATGTGAAGCCTGGTGTCACCGTCGCCGATGCGAAGGATGCCAAGGCAGCGGTGCAGGATGCCGTGCGCACCCGGACCTGGAGCGACAAGACGACGGTTGCGTTGCAGACCTACATCCACAGCACAACGGCCGAGCTGCAGCCTTACGCTTCGGTCGATAATGTGCCGACCGATCTGGTCAGCAACGCCCGCAACGACATCTATCTGATCGGCGAGGCGCTGAAATTGATCGACAAGAAGCAGTTGCTGCCGATGGAGGCCGCCGATCTCAAGGCGGTCACCGACTATCACAAGGCCGTCGACAACGCGACGAAGTTCATCCCGATCTGGGTGAAGGTCGCGGTCGCCTTGGCGCTCGGCCTGGGCACGATGGTCGGCTGGAAACGCATCGTCGTCACGGTCGGCGAGAAGATCGGCAAGAGCCACCTGACCTACGGCCAGGGCGCTGCCGCGGAACTCGTCGCCATGGTCACCATCGGCATGGCCGACCGTCTGGGTCTGCCGGTGTCGACGACCCATGTTCTGTCATCCGGCGTCGCCGGCACGATGGCGGCGAACGGCTCGGGCCTGCAGTGGTCGACGGTGCGCAATCTGCTGCTCGCCTGGGTGCTGACCCTGCCGTGCTCGATCGCGCTCGCCTTCGCGCTGTTCATCGTCTTCCGTCAGGTGTTCTGAGCGCCAGACCCTCAAAAGAACGGCGCCACCTGCGGCGCCGTTTCTCTTTGTCGGCCCATCCTGCGAAGACCACTGAGGAGTCAGAGCGTGCGCCTTCCCAAGCGAACGCGCCGCTTCGAACGGTTCAGCTTTCGATGGAATCGTTGGCCGGCTCCAGCCTCACTCCTGCCGCCGCGCAACTTCCGCCCGGCTACGGCGGCGCAGCTGGCGCAGCGACAACACATGCAGCAGGATTGAACTCGGCACCACGAAAGCAGGGGTTAGCACACCCGGATAATCGCCAGCGCCGATGCTCAGCACATCCGGAACGTCAACTGCCACGGGCCGGGCGAGGTGATTATGCCCATGGTGATCGCGACAGCGAAATCGGCAAGGCCAAGGACGTTCCAGAGAGTTGCCACCCTCCCGCCTCCGGCTGTGCCGTTCGCCACCGCGATCGCCGCCGGCAACGCGAGCAGTCCTGTCAGCATGTCTCCGATGCCTGCTGGCACTGCGAACACGCCGGGCAGCGCACCATGCAGCCACGCCGCGAGAGCCCAACTGCCGAATACGCGGTAGAGCTGAACCGCGACGAGCCAGCTCGCTGGCATCGCATCGAGCACCTGCCCGATCCGCCCAGAGAACAGCAACAGCGGCGCGCCGATGACCACCGGCAGGAAGATGGCCGATGGCAACGCCGGCAAAGCCGTGGCGTCCTGGTGGAAGACGCCATTGATCGCGGCGCTCCAAGCGACGGCGAACCACAGCGTGTCCGCGATCATGATCGCCAACCAGGTCGCGCGACGTTGACCGGGCGTCAGGCTCGTATGTTCGAGGCCGAGCCACAATCCCAGAGCGACGAGCCCGTGAGCCGCGAGCTGGTGGAACGTGGTCGGAACGCCGCTGTCCGGGATCGCCGGCCAACGATAGATCAAGAGTAGCCACAGCGCCGTGAGCGGCACAAACCACAGCAGGCCGCGCCAGGCGTCACGCGATGGAACGACAGCAGGGGAAACGGCTTCGGCGGTCATCGGCGGTACTCCATTGAGCCCAGCGCATTCTGCTGGCGCCCAGATGTAAGCCCGCTCTCCGCGAGCGGCTATCCGCGATAATGTTGATGGCCTATGAAGCAGAGCTTCACAGTTTACGGGCTTCCAGCCGAGCGACCGCTATGCATTTTCCCGAGATTGCTCAGCTTGTGGCGGGTGCAAGTATCAAGTCGGATCTTCGCGATGCAGGTCGTGGATGGTGACGCCATCGGCATTGGTCGGCAGCATCAGCCATTTCTTGTGACGCAGCGTGCGCTCGGTGTCCTCGAGGCCCATCTCCCAATGCTCGCGCATCGAGGTGCCTGAAAACTCGTAGTCCTTGGCGTGACCCTCGTAGCCCTTGTGCTGGTAGATCAGGTGGACGATGTTGACGACGCCGGCGTTGGAATAGTCGGCGATCAGCTCCTTCTCGCCTTCCTTGAGCTGCTCCGGCGGCACGCGCTTCAGCGCATCGAGCAGCTTCATCTTCAGCGCATGGATGCGCTCGAAATTGTCGGTGTTCTGCCGCGTGCGGCTCGAATACATGATGTCCTTGTGGCGCGACAGCACGTCGGCCATGCCGCGCGGCAGCACGCCGCGAGCGCTGAACAGATCGACCTGGAACACCAGCGAGGAACGGTCCTCTTCCTGGTCGAGCAGATATTGCAGCGGCGTGTTGGAGACGATGCCGCCATCCCAGTAATATTCGCCCTCGATGCGGATCGAGGGGAAGGCCGGTGGCAGCGCGCCGCTGGCCATGATGTGCTCCGGCGCGATCCGCACCTTCTCGGTGTCGAAATAGACGAAGTTACCGGTCCTGACATTGACCGCGCCGACACTCAGCCGCTTCTTGCCGTCGTTCAGCACATCGAAATCGATCAGGCTCTCCAGCGTGTCCTTCAACTCGGCGGTGTCGTAGAAGCTGGTGGCGCCTTCTGCCCCCGACAGCTGGAACCAGGGATTGGGATTGCGCGGCTTGAAGAAACCGGGCTGGCCCATTGTCATCGTCATCAACGACGAGGTTTGGTTGCGGATGTCGCGGTAGATGTCGCCTTCGGGCGTGTAGGACCAGATCTTGCGGCCAGAAATCGTCTGCCAGAACTGTTCCAGCCGCTGCAACCGGCGGCTCGGTTCATTGCCGGCGATGATCGCGGCGTTGATGGCGCCGATCGAGACGCCGGATAGCCAGCTCGGTTCGCAGCCGGCATCGGCCAGCGCCTGATAGACCCCTGCCTGATAGGCGCCGAGCGCACCGCCGCCTTGGAAGACCAGCGCGATACGGTCATACTGCGCCGTGATTTCCTCGATGGTGGCGGCTGCTGCCTTGTTGCGGGTACGCTCAAGCACTGACTTTCTCCAGCTGGGTTGCGCTGGCAGCGGATCGGCTGTGGTCAGCGAGGTAATCATGTACGACTTCGCCCAGGCCGAGCGTGAGGTCCGCCTTGAAGTGAACCGCCGACACGATGTCGAGCACGGGCAGCTTCGCCACGTCGGCCATGACATGGGGCCGCAGATCGAGCGCGGCCGGCGCGGTCCAGGCTTCCTTCAGCGTGATGTCGGTGAGGTAGTAGCGGACCAGTTCGCAGATGCGCGGCGTGCCGTCGACATGCGGGATGATCTTGATCAGGAAATTGGGGGCGGCGAGCGAAGCGAGCACGGAATCGTGGTCGGCTTCCCGATGCTTGTAGCCCATCGTGCCGGTGGCGCACAGAACGCTGCCATAGTGCAGCGTGCCGACGATCACCTCGCCTTCATGGACGATCTTGGGGTTGGCGAGCTTTTTCGGAAACCCCCACAGCTCACGGCCCCCGGCGATCGGCGCGTCGTCGTCGAGATACATGGAATGGACATAGCCGCCGTGCTGGCCCTTATGGCGTACGGGAATGACCTGACCGGTCTCGGTGTAGTCGCCGAAGCCGGTCGAGTCCGGCATGCGGATGAATTCGTATTTGACCAGCGGCTCATCGATCTCCAATGGCGCCGGCACGACGGCCTCGAGCGCCTCGCGTGTCGTGCGGTAGGTGATGATGATGTATTCGCGGTCGAAGAAACGATAAGGGCCGGGCGGGAAGGAGGGATTGGTGAGCGGCATCGCATAGGCGCGCTTCACGACATCGGCGATTTCCATCCAGGTGCCCCCAACGTTCGAAAATGACCCCGCGCGAATGCGCTGGGAAATATGTTGCATGGCAGCATGACAATGCCGTGTCATCGCCAAGACGCCCTTTCACGAAGCCGGCAAAGGCGGTCGCGGGGCTGTAATCGAGCCGACACATGGCCGTGGCATTGTCTTGTTGCGCCGCACAAACTATCTGCCTCAACACCACTCCCTCCCACCTCTTGCGAGATCTCCCCATGGGTTCCCTGTCTTCGAAGAATGCGCTTGTCACCGGCTCGACCAGCGGCATCGGCCTCGCGATCGCCCGCGCCTTTGCCGCCGAGGGTGCCAACGTCACCATCAATGGCCTTGGCGACGCCGCTGCCATCGAGCAGGAGCGAGTCGGCATCGAGAAGGATTTCGGCGTCAGGTGCCGCTATTCCGACGCCAACATGATGGATGGCGCCGCGGTCACCGCCATGATCCACGACGCGGAAGAGGCGTTCGGCAGCCTCGACATCCTGGTCAACAATGCCGGCATCCAGCATGTGGCGCCGATCGAGGAGTTCCCCGACGACAAGTGGGAAGCCATCATCCGCATCAACCTGCTTGCCGCCTTCTACGCCATCAAGGCGGTGGTGCCGGGCATGAAAAGCCGCAAATGGGGCCGCATCATCAACACGGCCTCGGCGCACGCACTGGTCGCCTCGCCGTTCAAGTCGGCCTATGTTTCGGCCAAGCATGGTATATCGGGCCTGACCAAGACGGTGGCTCTGGAAGTCGCCCAGAACGGCATCACCGTGAACGCGATCGCGCCCGGCTATGTCTGGACGCCGCTGGTCGAAAAGCAGATCCCCGACACGATGAAGGCGCGCGGCATGACCGAGGAGCAGGTCAAGCACGACGTGCTGCTGGCCGCGCAACCGACCAAGGAATTCGTCACCGTGGAAGAGCTTGCGGCACTGGCATTGTTCCTGTGTTCGGATGCGGCCAAGCAGATCACCGGCACTACGTTACCGATGGACGGTGGCTGGACGGCGCAGTAGAGCTGGTCGAAACATACCGGCTTCAGGCCGACGCCAGGCGGCGGCAGGAAGGCAGTGCGCGAGCCCATGAAAATCATCCAGCTCTCCGATCCGCATCTGATGGCGCCGGGTGGCCGTCTTCATGGCTCCGATCCGCTCGCCCGGCTGGAGGCTTGCCTGGCCGATATCGGCAGGAACCATGCCGATGCCGATCTGGTGGTGATGTCAGGCGACCTGACCAATGATGGCGAGCGCGCCGCCTATGCGGCGTTGAGGCAGGCGCTGGCGGGGTTCGTGCCGCGTTGCCGGCTGATGCTCGGCAACCACGACGACAGGGCGCTTTTTCTCGAGATGTTCCCGGAAGCGCCGGCCGGGCGCGGGTTCGTCCAGAGCGTCTTCGATGGCAGCGATGGCCGCCTGATCCTGCTCGACACGCTGGACGCCGGACATGTCGAGGGCAGGCTGTGCGCGGCCCGTCTCGACTGGCTCGACGAGAAGCTGCAGGAAGCGCGCGACCGGCCGGCTTTCCTCTTCATGCACCACCCGCCGTTCCGGATCCACATGCCGGTGCTTGACGAGGTCAGGCTCGCCGACGCCGATGCCTTGCATGACATTCTCCGGCGCCACAGCAATGTCGGCCACATCTTCGCCGGCCATGTTCACAGGCTGATCGCCGGCAGCTGGCGCGGCATACCAGTCAGCACGCTGTGCAGCACCAACCACCAGAGCGCACTGGATTTTTCGGACAGCTGGCGGCTGGGCCATGAGCCGCCAGCCTATGCTGTCATCTTCATCGATGCGGATGGGGTGGTGGTACATTTCCACGATTTTGGGGCCGGCCAGCCCGAGCCGGTCAAGGGTCCTTGACGAGGCGGCTTTCGCCGCCGCCGAGGTGGGTCTCCCACACATGGTCCGAGATCAGCCGCCGGTACTCCCGGGTCATGACCAGTTTTCTGTGCGAGGCGCCGCCGATGTGAAAAAAAGCGCCGCCCAGCATGCGATGGTCCGCCTCTACCCCACCATAGTCGAGATCGGCTGCCGTCTTCTGTGCATCCGAAACATCGTTCTCAGCAAGCCCGCGATACAGCAGCGTCCAGTTTCCGCCGCCGGTGTCCATTCCGCTGACAAAACGCGGTGTGAAGTCCAGGTCCAGTCCTTGCACGGCGCTGAAGCGGAAGAAGCAGAACCCAGCCCACATGAACCAGGCTTCAGGGTCCGCTTGCGCTGGGCGCTTTGAGCCGTAGACGACTTTTCCCTCCATCATTGCGGGAATGTCCACGCGGGCGATCGGAAAGCAGTCGTGATCCAGAAATCCGAAAAGCTCCGGCCGCAATGGCCGAACGACGTTGTGGAAGATCCAGTTCATGGAAATCCCGTGCGACCGGTTGGGATGGCCTTCCCGATTCCGAGGCAAACCGAAATAAGTGACTTTTCGCTCCCGGCAGATGTCCGCAATACGCACCCTGGCTGATCGATCGGATGAATTGTCAACGACGACCAGCGTCATTCCCGAGGAATACAAATGCCAGGCGCGGGTGAGCGCATCGATGACCCAGGGCGTATTGAAGGCAATGACAAAGCAGAAGCGCTGGGAGCCGGTTTGCCGCAACTCCTCGGCGAATTTCAGGCCTTCGGGAATGCCGCGCGCGCGAAAATCACGCTCAATCAATGCGTTGCGAAAAGCCTTGACCTTTCTGACAGGCCAGTTGTGGTTCAGCAGATCAACAAGGCCCTTGGCCGGCTTCCAGCTCATGCAAACTTCGCCATTGCTCCAAAATCGGATGCCTGCTCATAAGACGAAGCCCATCTTCCCACAACCCTGGTCTTGAACCGCGAGAATTCGCGACCACCGGCTGGTCCGTACACGCATGCTGTATTTCAACCTGATCTGGTCGCGGCCGCTATCAATCGCGACATCGTAGCGCTAAAACGCCATCCGGGTTCTGCACGGGGTTGATATGTTTGTTGCGATCTTTCGCGCATTGCGCGCCATTCCCTTCATTGCTGCAAGTATTGCGCCGTAAAGCAGATAGCCCAGGACCTGGTGGCGCATTGCCGAGTATGACAGGGCCATCGGCGTCAGGAATCGCTTGGCGGTTCCCTCCACCACCCCGCGGC
Source organism: Mesorhizobium sp. M8A.F.Ca.ET.181.01.1.1 (assembly GCF_004792025.1). Classification (NCBI taxonomy): domain Bacteria; kingdom Pseudomonadati; phylum Pseudomonadota; class Alphaproteobacteria; order Hyphomicrobiales; family Phyllobacteriaceae; genus Mesorhizobium; species Mesorhizobium sp. M8A.F.Ca.ET.181.01.1.1. The sequence goes on from NZ_SRTV01000011.1 coordinate 46,126, forward strand.
GCGCCGCGATGCGCCTGGCGAGCGCCTCATGCGACTGCGTGTAGGCCTCTGGATCGCCCGTCGTGCCGGACGCGTATTTGTCTTTCAGACGCCTGCTGAAGCGATTGGCGAACAAGGCCGAGCCGGTGATGCCGTGGATCATCGCGATCGGCTCCTGGCCGACGCTGCCGGACACCGGCACGATCAGTTCGCGGGCCGGATGCTCCGGTACCAGCGACGCGATCAAGCGGCCGAATTCGCGCGGTGTCTGGGCTTCGAGCAGGACCGAGGTCTGCAATTTGACGCCGAACCGCTTCTGCACGGCAAGCACCAAAGTCTCCGCCATCAGCGAATCGCCGCCGAGATCGAAGAAATTGTCGTCGAAGCCGACTGCCGGTACGCCCAACTCCGTGGCGAAGATGCCGGCAATCGCATGGGCCGGGCCATCGCCTGGCACTGCCACAGGTCCAACCCGTTGTTGCACGTTCATCGGAAGCCCCTAACCGATGCATGTTCACTGCCAACGCTTTTACGCAGGGTAACGGCTCCTAACAAGTATCCTGTGCGCCATGGGACGGGACGCACGCGCGCCGCCATTGCGTGCAGTCTCGTCACGGCAATGTGGAATTACGCGTTTTGCCGGCTCTCCACCGGCTTTTTCTGCTGTGCTGGACGCATTGTGAAAGTGCTGCAAAAACACGCAGATTTTGGACATTAGTCTTGACAGAAATACAGATGTTCAATACCCGTCAGGCAATTGAACAAGCCTGCATTATGGGAGGAATGAGCGGTATGGCTTCCAATGTTTCGTTGACGGGCCTTGCTCGCGATCTCGAGGAACGCGGCAAATCGGGCAAGCCGATCCGCATCGGCCTGATCGGGTCGGGCGAGATGGGAACCGACATCGTCACCCGTGTCGCCCACATGTCGGGCATCGAGATCGGGGCGATCTCCGAGCTGAACCTGCCTGCCGCCAGCAAGGCGGTGGACATTGCCTTCCAGGAAACCGGCCATGCGCGCGAAGTGTCGAACGCTTCGGCGATGACGGCTGCCATGGAAGCCGGCAAGGTGGCGGTCACCAATGACGCCAGCCTGGTCATCAACAATGATCTTATCGACGTCGTCATCGATGCCACCGGCGTTCCCGCCGTCGGCGCCGAGATCGGTTTGCGCGCCATGGAGCATGGCAAGCATCTGGTGATGATGAATGTCGAGGCCGACGTCACAATCGGCGCCTATCTGAAGAGCGAAGCCGACCGGCTCGGCGTCACCTATTCGCTGGGCGCCGGCGACGAGCCGTCCTCCTGCATGGAGCTGATCGAATTCGTCTCGGCGATGGGCCATCCGATCGTCGCCGCCGGCAAGGGCAAGAACAATCCGCTCAACATCGACGCCACGCCGCCCGCCTATGAGGAAGAGGCCAGGCGCCGGCACATGAACGTGCGCATGCTGGTCGAGTTCGTCGACGGCTCGAAGACCATGGTCGAGATGGCGGCGATCGCCAATGCCACCGGACTGGTGCCGGACAAGGCTGGCATGCATGGCCCTGCGGCGACGCTTGGCGAGTTGAACAAGGTCCTGGTGCCGCAGAAGGATGGCGGCGTGCTGTCCAGGGTCGGCGTCGTCGACTATTCGATCGGCAAGGGCGTCGCGCCGGGCGTCTTCGTCGTCGCCGACATGTCCCACCCGCGCATCTCGGAGCGCATGGAAGACCTGAAGATGGGCAAGGGCCCGTACTTCACCTTCCACCGCCCCTATCACCTGACTTCGCTCGAAGTGCCTCTGACCTGCGCCCGCGTCGTGCTCTACGGCAAGGCCGACATGGTGCCGCTGGCCAAGCCGGTGGCCGAAGTGGCCGCGGTTGCCAAGAAGGACATGCAGCCGGGCGAGAAGCTCGATGCGATCGGCGAATATTGCTATCGCGCCTGGATCATGACGGCGCCGGAAGCGCATGCCGTCAGGGCCATTCCCTGCGGCCTGCTGCAGGGCGGTTCGGTGACGGCGCCGATCAAGAAGGGTGAGTTGATCACCTACGCCAATGCCACCCCGGCTCCGGGCTCCAAGATCGCCGAACTGCGCGCCCGCCAGGACAAGCTCGTCTACGGAACCGTGGAGGCGTGATCATGGCCGGAGCCAGCAAAGCCGTCGCGGACAGCCGCGCCAACCTGCCTTTCGTCTATCGCCAGTACAGCGCCGAGCAGTTGAAGCAGGTGCTCTACAAGATGTACCTCATCCGCCGCTTTGAAGAGGGCGCGGAGGAAAGCTACACGCGCGGCCTCATCCACGGCACCATGCATCTATCGATCGGCCAGGAGGCCAGCGCCATGGGCATCTGCATGCCGCTTGGCGAGGATGACCAGATCACCTCGACGCATCGAGGCCATGGCCATTGCATCGCCAAGGGCGCGGAAGTGAAGCGCATGTTCGCCGAGTTCTTCGGCAAGACCACGGGCTACTGCAAGGGCCGCGGCGGTTCGATGCACATCGCCGATGTCGCCAAGGGCAATCTCGGCGCCAACGGCATTGTCGGCGGCGGCATTCCGATCGCGGTTGGCGCCGCGCTGTCCTCCAAGATGATGAAGACCGGCAAGGTGGTCGTCTCCTTCTTCGGCGACGGCGCCAACAATGAGGGCGCCTTCCACGAGGCGCTCAACATGGCGGCGGTCTGGAAGCTGCCTGTCATTTTCGTCTGCGAGAACAATGGCTACGGCATGTCGACATCGACGGCCCGGTCGACCGCGGTCAAGAACATCGCCGACCGTGCCGCCGCCTATTCGATGCCTGGCGTCATCGTCAACGGCAACATCTTCTCCGAGGTCGCCGAGGCTTCGTACAAGGCGGTCGAGCGGGCACGCGCGGGCGAGGGGCCGACGCTGATCGAGTCCAAGACCTACCGCCATCGCGGTCACTCCAAGAGCGACCGCAACCGCTACCGCACCAAGGAAGAGATCGAGGACTGGATGTCGAACCGCGACCCGATCACGCTGTTCGAGAACGAGTTGCGGGAATTCGGTTTCATCGACGACAAGGGCATCGAAGCCATCCGCGACGCGGTGGCGCAAGAGATCGCCGACGGCATCGAGTTCGCCAAGGCGAGCCCCTCGCCCGACGTCAGCGAGACCGGAAATTACGTGTATACGGAGCAGGCGTGATGGACGCGATGGTGCGTGAACTGAGCTACGCCCAGGCGATCCAGGAAGCTATGGCGATCGCCATGGACATGGACGAGCGCGTCTTCCTGATGGGCGAGGATATCGGCGTCTATGGCGGCGCCTTCCAGGTCACTGGCGACCTGGTCGATCGTTACGGCGCGGACCGGGTGCTGGACACGCCAATCTCGGAACTGGGTGGTGCTGGCGTCGCAGTCGGCGCTGCCGTCACCGGCATGCGGCCGATCTTCGAATTCCAGTTTTCGGATTTCGCCACGCTCGCCATGGAGCAGATCGTCAACCAGGCCGCCAAGATGCGCTTCATGCTGGGCGGCGAGGTTTCAGTGCCTGTCGTCATGCGCTTCCCTGCCGGCTCCGGCACGGGGGCCGCCGCGCAGCACAGCCAGAGCCTGGAAGCCTGGCTCGGCCATGTGCCGGGACTGAAGGTCATCCAGCCGGCGACACCCTATGATGCCAAGGGCATGCTTCTGGCTGCTGTCGCCGATCCCGATCCGGTCATGATCTTCGAGCACAAGCTGCTCTACAAGATGAAGGGGCCGGTGCCGGAAGGCTATTACACCGTGCCGATCGGCAAGGCCGACATCCGCCGCGAGGGCCGCGACCTCACCATCGTCGCCACCTCGATCATGGTGCAGAAGGCGCTTGACGCCGCCGCCACGCTGGAGGCCGAAGGCATCGACGTCGAAGTCGTCGACCTCCGGACCATCCGGCCGATGGACAAGCAGACCGTCATCGACAGCGTCAAGAAGACGTCGCGGCTGATGTGCGTCTACGAAGCCGTCAAGACGCTGGGCATCGGCGCCGAGGTCAGCGCCATGATCGCCGAGAGCGAGGCGTTCGATTATCTCGATGCGCCGATCGTGCGACTGGGCGGCGCGGAAACGCCGATCCCCTACAATCCGGAGCTGGAAAAGGCCACGGTGCCGCAGGTTCCCGACATCATCATCGCCGCGCGCGACCTCGTGAAAGGGGTTCGCTGAGACATGCCGACCGAAGTCATTCTTCCCAAGGTCGACATGGACATGGCGACCGGACAGATTTCGCGCTGGTTCGCCGAGGAAGGCGCTCAGGTCAAGAAGGGCGACGTGCTGTTCGAGATCGAGACCGACAAGGCCGCGATGGAGATCGATGCGCCTGCCAGTGGCGTGCTTCGCGACGTGACCGGCAAGGAAGGCTTCGATATTCCGGTCGGCGCGCCGGTCGCCTGGATCTATGCCGACGGCGAGGCTTATGGGACCAAGCAGGACGCGGCGCCAGTCTCCCCCCTCGCGACGAAGCACGATGTCCTTTCAACTGCCGGGAGCGAGGCGCCCCCCTCCGCCCTGCCGGGCATCTCCCCCACAAGGGGGGAGATCGGCCAATCGCCGTCGGGCGCACGCGCGACACCGTTGGCTCGCCGCTTGGCGCGCGAGGCGGGTCTCACCCTTTCAGCCATATCAGGCACCGGCCCGCATGGCCGTGTGGTCAAGGCGGACATCGATGCGGCGATTGCGAAGGGCGGCGCCAGGGAGGCTCCGGCGGTCGCTCCCGAAGCTCCTGCCGCATCTGCGCCGGCAGTAAAGGCGATGTCGGACGATCAGGTGCTGAAGCTGTTCGAGCAAGGCTCTTATGAACTCGTCCCGCACGACAATATGCGCAAGACCATCGCGCGGCGCCTGGTCGAGGCCAAGACCAGCATCCCGCATTTCTACCTGACGCTCGACTGCGAGCTCGACGCGCTGCTTTCGCTGCGCACGCAGCTCAATGCGGCGGCACCGGTGAAGAAGACCGACAAGGGTGAGGCGCCCGCCTACAAGCTGTCGGTCAACGACATGGTGATCAAGGCGATGGCCATGGCGCTGAAGGCGGTGCCGGATGCCAATGCCTCGTGGACCGAGAGCGCCATGGTCAAGCACAAGCATGCCGATGTCGGCGTCGCCGTGTCGATCCCCGGCGGCCTGATCACGCCGATCATCCGCCACGCCGATGAAAAGACGCTGTCGGTCATCTCCAACGAGATGAAGGACTTGGCCAGCCGTGCCCGCAGCCGCAAGCTGAAGCCGGAAGAGTACCAGGGCGGCACCACGGCGGTGTCCAACCTCGGCATGTTCGGCATCAAGGACTTTGCCGCCGTCATCAACCCGCCGCACGCGACGATCCTGGCGGTCGGCGCCGGCGAGGAGCGCGCGGTGGTCAAGAACGACGAGATCAAGATCGCCACCGTGATGTCGGTGACGCTGTCGACCGACCATCGTGCGGTTGACGGAGCGCTGGGGGCCGAACTCTTGGTCGCCTTCAAGAAGTTGATCGAGAACCCGATGGGCATGCTGGTCTGAACGGTTTTCCGCGCTGCCTTCGGAGTATGCCGGCAGCGGAAAGCGGGTTGACAGCAGGAGCCCGCCTCCCGCTCCATTCGTTGCGCTGTGCCCGGGGCCTTCCCGGCCCCACTCGAGGCTGCCAGACAGCCTCTCTTTCCTGATGAATGCGATCTGATCCGGGCGCTGACACTCAGTGTCATCCACCAGTCATATGGGCCGTGCAGGGAGAATATGGAAACCGGCCAGGATGCCGGTCCGCTCATGCACAGACAGGATCAGGAGGTCTCATGAAGACGCTATTCATCAAGCTGCTGGCCAGCCAGCTGGCGCTCGCCGCAACTTTGTTTGCCGGCGTGGCAAATGCCGAAACGCTGACGCTCTACACATCCCAACCCGAGGCGGACGCGGCCAAGACCGTGGATGCCTTCAAGAAGGCGCAGCCCGGCATCGACGTTACCATCTATCGCTCGGGAACCAGCGACATCCTGACCAAGATGGCGGCCGAATTCGCCGCGGGCAGCCCGCAGCCCGACGTGCTCCTGATCGCCGACGCGGTCTCGATGGAGTTGCTGAAGAAGGATGACCGGTTGATGGCCTATCCCGGGGCCAAGCTCGACGGTATCGATGCGGATGCCTATGACGCCGACAAGACCTATTTCGGCAGCAAGCTGATCACCACCGGCATCGTCTACAACACCGCGGCCGCGCAAAAGCCGGAGCATTGGGCAGACCTTGCCAAGCCGGCCTATGCCGACGGCCTGGTCATGCCGAGCCCGCTCTATTCGGGCGCTGCCGCCTACCTGCTTTCGGGCTTTGTCGGCGACGCTAACTATGGCTGGGATTTCTTCCGGAAGCTGAAGACCAACAGCACCGTCAGCGTGCGCGGCAATGGCGCGGTGCTGAAGTCGGTGGCATCGGGCGAGAAGCCCTATGGCATCCTCGTCGACTTCATGGCGATGAACGCCAAGAAGAAGGGCTCGCCGGTCGAGTTCGTTTTCCCCAGCGAAGGCGTGCCTGCCGTGACCGAGCCGGTCGCCATCATGAAGACCGCCAAGAACGTCGATGGCGCGAAAAAATTCGTCGACTTCATTTTGTCCGATGAAGGCCAGAAGCTGGCGCTGTCGATGGGCTATCTGCCGGCGCGCGCCTCGGTCGGCCGTCCCGACTGGCTGCCGGAAGGCGTCAAAATCAAGGTGATGCCGTTCGACACCAAGGCCATTGTTGCCAAGACTGACGCCGACAAGGCAAAGTTCTCGGAACTGTTCGGCGGCTGAGCCGACAGTCAGGCGAGATGCCGTTTCCACGGCATCTCGCCAGTTCCGGCGAAACGTGATCGAATCGATCGACCGATCCCAGGAAACCAATCATGTCGGCACGAATCAGGGAAAGCCGGGGCCAGGAAATGGCCCTGACGGCGGCGGTTGCCGTCGTCATTGTGCTGCTTTCGCTGCTGCCCATGCTGCGCCTCGTCAAGGAGATCGCGGCACCCGGCGGCGTCTTGACGACCGTGGCCGTGGAGGCCGGGCTGAGAAGCCCGGCAACCTGGATCGCGACCTGGCACACGCTGGTCGTCGGCATTGGCGGCACTCTTCTGGCTGTGCTGTCGGGCACGCTGGTGGCCGTGCTGGTCTCGCTGACCGACATACGTGGCCGAAGCGCCCTGGTGCTCTGCTACGTCATGCCGCTGCTGATCGCGCCGCAGGTGACGGCGCTGGCCTGGCTGCAACTGTTCGGCCCGGCGAGCCCGTTCCTAAAACTGTTCGGGGCAGCGCCGCCGCTCGGCACGAAGAACCTGCTCTATTCGACCTCGGGCATCATCCTGCTGCTTGGCGTCCAATACGGCCCGCTGGTCTTCCTGCTGGTGCGTGCCGGCCTGCGCAAGCTGCCGCGCGAACTGGTCGAGGCGGCGCGCGCCGGCGGCGCGAACTGGTTCACCGTACTGGTCACCATCGTGCTGCCCTTGATGACGCCGTCGATCATGGCGGCGGCCGCACTTGCCTTCGTCTCCTGTGTCGGCAATTTCGGCATTCCGGCGTTTCTCGGCATTCCCGCCAACTATCTCGTGCTGCCGACGCTCATCTATCAGAAGCTGGCCGGCGGCGGTCCGGCGGTGCTCGGCGAGACCGCGTTTCTGTCGGTGCTGATCGGCATCATCGCCATGGCCGGCATCCTCGCCCAGGAGGGGATGAGCCGTCGCCGCGACTACCGTATTTCCTCGACATCGCTGCCGTCCGAACCTTATGAGCTCGGCCGCTGGCGGCCGGTCGTCCAGGCCGGCATGTGGCTGCTCATCCTGCTGGTGCTGGTCCTGCCGCTGTTCGGGCTGGTGCTGACCTCGCTGGTGCCGGGCTACGGCATCGCGCTCACCGCCAAAACGGCGACGCTCGACAATTACCGTTTCGTGCTGTTCGAGCATGATGCCGCCAATCGCGCCTTCTTCAACAGTTTCTGGCTGTCGATCGTGGCTGCTTTCTTCGCGGTTATCGTTGCCGTGCCGGTCGGCTATCTCATCGCCTGGGGCAAGCAGCGCTGGGTGCGGCTGCTCAACCTGTCGGTCGAACTGCCCTATGCCTTGCCCGGCGTGGTGCTGGCGATCGCCTCGCTGCTGTTGTTTCTCAGGCCGATCCCGCTGACCGGCATCCAGCTCTACAACACCGTCTGGATTATCCTCTACGCTTATCTCGCCCGCTTCCTGGTGCTGGCGCTGCGGCCGACCATCAGCGGCTATCATCAGATCGACCGGGCGCTGGAGGAGGCCGCACAGGTGGCGGGCGCCGGCCTGTTCACGCGTATGCGCACCATCATCTTTCCGCTCGTCGCACCGGCGGCGATCGCCGGCGGCCTCCTGATCTTCATGACGGCGCTCAGCGAACTCACCGTCTCGGCGCTGCTGTGGTCATCGGGGGCCGAAACGATCGGCGTGGTGATGTTTTCCTTCGAGCAGGGCGGTGATTCCAACTACGCGGCGGCGATGTCCGTCATCACGGTCGCGGTCACCTTCGCGCTGATGCTGGTGACCAACCTGCTTGCCCCTCATCTTCCGAGCGGAGTTCTGCCATGGCGCGACTGACGCTGGACCATGTGACCAAGAGCTTCACCGATTTCGATGCCGTGAAGGATGTCTCGATCGATGTCGCTGACGGCCAGTTTCTGGCGGTGCTCGGACCTTCCGGCTGTGGCAAGACGACGTTGCTGCGGCTGGTCGCCGGTTTCGAGAAAGTGACTTCGGGCGAAATCCGCATCGGCGGCGAGGTCGTGTCGGGCAAGGGCGGCAGCGTCGCGCCGGAAAAGCGGCGTGTCGGCATCGTCTTCCAGAACTATGCGCTGTGGCCGCACATGAGCGTCGCCGAGAATATCGGCTATTCGCTGAAGGTGGCCAAGCTCGACAAGGCCGTCGCGCGTCAAAAAGTGGAAGACGCGCTCGCGCTGGTCAATCTGCAGGGCCTTGGCGAGCGCAGGCCGGCCAATCTCTCCGGCGGTCAGCGCCAGCGCGTGGCGTTGGCGCGTTGCCTTGTCGCCGCGCCGTCGCTGGTGCTGTTCGACGAGCCGCTCGCCAATCTCGACGTGCATCTGAGAGCCTCGATGGAGGACGAGTTCGCCGCCTTTCACAAGCGCACGGGCACGACCATCGTCTACATCACCCACGACCAGGCCGAGGCGATGGCGCTGGCCGACCGTATCGCGGTGATGGACCACGGACGCCTGGCGCAGCTTGCGACGCCGCGCGAACTCTATCATGAGCCGGCAAATGAGATGGTGGCCTCCTTCATCTCGCAAGGCATCCTGCTGCCAGCGGATGTGATGACGAGCGAAGACGGCGGCCGTTGCAAGGTCAGGGTTCTCGGAACCGAACTGGTGGTCCGCTGTCGGCCTGGCGAGCGGCCACGCGCCGGCGCCAGGATATGCTGCCGATCCGCTGATATCGAGCTTTCCGCCGATGCCTCGGGCTTCGACGGTCTCGTCAAGCGGGCGATCTACCAGGGAGGTGCCGCGCGCATAGAATTTACGCCTGCTGCCGGTCCCGACCTGACCTTGCGTTTCGAGCAGCCCGATCCGGTCGTGCTGGAGAACGGTGCGCAGGTCCGGCTGCGCATAAGATCCGGCTGGCTGATCCCTGCCGCGGGAGCCGCCGCATGACTTGCTCGGCGGGGTGAGTCGCGACTCGTAACGCAGGCCCGCGCGTGATCATCCTGATCACCAAGCTGTCAGCGACCAAATTGCGCCAATCCGATCCCTATGCTTGAAGCCGCCGCTATTTCATTCCACATCGGTCAGGATGAACGAGGCACGAGAACGGCGTCGGAATATGTTGTGGGGTATCCCCGCATCACTGATCCTGCACGTGCTTGTCGCGGCGCTCCTGGTGTATGGCGTGCCCCCACGTCCCCAACAGCCGCGAGAGGAACAGCCGGTCAATGTCGCGATCGTGCCTCCGCCCGATCAGCCGAAGCCGAAACCTGTTCCCCCACCGCCAAAGCAGCCCAAAGTCGAAAAGCCGCCGGAACCCAAGGTTCAAAAACCGCCCGAGCAGCCGCCCAAGCCGGTGAACATTCCGGTTCTGAAGCGCGTTTTTCAATATGGCGAAAAGGATACGGGGCCTGAGAAATCTCTCGACGGCGGCAGCGCTCAAGCCAATGCACCGCTGCCGGCCAAGGATGAGGCCGCGAAGCCGCCAGTCGAACCGAAACCCGCGCCGACCCAATCCGCCGCGCCTGCAAATCCCGAGCAACAGGCAGCCTCCAACAAGGCCGACGAGAAGCCGGCAACCGACGTGCCGGACGAAAAACCCGCGCAAAGCGAGAAAAAGGAGGAGACTGAAGACACCGACAAACAGCAGGCGACGCCGCAAGCCGGCGAAAAGCAAGCGGTCGTGGCGCCAAAGCCATTGGCTGCCGAGGCCGCCGACAAGCCGGCGCCTCCATCCTCGGAAGAAAAGGCAAAGCCTAAACCCGCAAAGCCGATGAAGTTCAAATCCGCAACAGCCTTCAAAGCCCCAGGCGGGAAGGCGGGAAGGTCAAATCCCACCAACACCGAGGCTGCGGGATCGCCGATCTACTCCGGCCTTCCGGGCGTCAGAAAGCTTTACTCGCAAGGCGCAACCGGCAATGCGCTGGCCACAAGCTCCATGGACAACGTGCCGCGCGATCAGCGCGTTGCCAACCTTTGCGGCAACGTTCTGGACCAGGAATTGCAAAGTGCTGATTATTCGCCCAAATGGGTGCCAACCATTCCGCTGAAGCTGGGCAACGTCCTTAACCCTCCGCATGCCGCCTTCAGCACCAGAACCCAATGGTACAGTCTGAACTTCCGGTGCGAGGTCGACGCTGATGCGACGAGGGTCCTGTCTTTCAACTTCCGTGTTGGGTCATTGATCCCGCCCGGCGAATGGGCCAGCCGTGGATTCACTAAGTATCCGCTAAATTAGGCCGGCACGCCGAGCCGGGGCAATCGCCGGTCATCCAGGTCGCCAAGCTGTCGGCGGTTAAATAGCGCCAATCCAGTGCCCGTGCTTGAAGCCGCCGCGATTTCATTCCACATCGAAGGTGATGAAGGACGAGGCACGAGAACGGCGTCGGAATCTGTTGTGGGGCGTGCCCGCATCGCTGATCCTGCACGTGCTCATCGCGGCGATCCTGATATATGGGCTGCCAATCCCTCCCCAACAGCTGCGGGAGGAGCAGCCGGTCAATGTCGCGCTCGTGCCTCCGCCCGATCAGCCAAAGCCGAAACCTGTTCCGCCTCCACCGGAACCAAAGGTAGAAAAACCGCCTGAGCAGAAGGTTGAGAAACAGCCTCCGTCGGAAAAGCAGGCGCAGAAGCCCCCGCCAGTGGAGGTCCTGAAGCCCGTTTTTCAGTTCGGCGACAAGGATACCGGCCCGAGGAAATCCCTGGATGGGACCAGCGCTCAAGACAGCTCGCCATTCCCGGCCAAGAATGAGCCTTCGAAGCCGCCGGTCGAACCGAAGCCGGCGGAAAACCAGCCTGCCACACCACCAGACTCCGATCCAGCCAAGGACGCGCAGAAGCAGGCAGCTTCAACCGAGGACGTGGATAAACAACAGGCAGCCAACCCGGAGGCAGAAAAGCAGGCGGGGCTCGAAGCCGCCAAGCAACAGGGCGCGCTATCAACGCCGTTGGCTGCCGATGGCGACGTCGAGCTTCCCACATCAGCCGAAGCGCCAAAGCCCAAACCAGCAAATGCGCCGAAACCCAAGGTCTCGAAGTCCGCATCGCAGCGCGACTCGGGCCTTCCGGGCGTTCGCAAACTCTACTCGCAGGGTGCCACTGACGATGCGTTGGCCACGACCTCGATGGGTGGTTTGCCGCGCAGTCAGCGGGGAGCCAAACTTTGTGCCAGTGTGTTGCAGCAGCAATTGCTGGACGCCTCTTACTTTCCCGACCTGATCCCAAGTGTCCCACTTAGAGCGGGCAATGTTGTTGACGGCTCGGATGTAGCCTTCCGCACCACAACTGCCTGGTATCATCTGGGCTTCCGGTGCGAGGTCGACACCAATGCGACGAGGGTCCTGTCCTTTAATTTCCGTGTGGGGCCAGTGATCCCGCGCGACCAATGGGCCCGCCTTAGGCTTTACTAGCTACGCCGGTACACCGAGCCCCGACAATTGCCGGCTCACTTCACTCCAGTCGGCGCAGACGAAATCGGCACCGGCGGCCATCAGCCGTGCGGCATGCTCCGCATAAGTATGTCCGCCACCTGTATAGCCGACCGCCGTCATGCCGGCGGCAACCGCGCCCTGGATGCCGAAAGGCGAATCCTCGATGACGACGCAGTCGGCCGGACTGGCGCCCATCGCCGCCGCGGCGAACAGGAAAATATCAGGCGCGGGCTTGCCGTTCTTGACCATCGAAGAGCTGTAGATCGCATCGCCGAAGAACCGCGCCAGCCCGGTGATGGCCAGGCTGTGGTTGATGCGTTCGACGGAGGACGACGAGGCAACGCAGCGGTCGCCGTCGAGCGTCTCCAGGAATGCGGCGATTCCCGGTGTCGGCTTCAATTCCTGCGAAAACAGGATCTTGGTCTCGGCCCAGATATCGCTGTCGGCGGCCGCGGGAAACTGATGGCCGGTCAATTCCTTGATCCTGACGATGATGTCGGCCTGTTTCATGCCGACGCACTGCGCGATGATGCCGCCGTGAACGCCCGGCATGCCATGCTTTTCATAGACGCGCTCGTAGGCCCTGGCGGCCAGGGGCTCGCTGTCGACGAGAACGCCGTCGCAATCGAAGATGATGGGCCTTGCTCGCGCCACGCGCTTGTCTCCTCAACTCAAATTTCGCACATCGCTATCGGCAAAAAGTCAGATGTTCAATAGCGCGGTGTTTTTTGGGGACATGCGAAAACCGGCGATGCTCAAAGCTGGCGCAACACGTCGCTGGCGCGGGAGGACCTCAGTGCCCGTTGCATGGCCTGCCGCGACTGCGCGCGGTCGGGCGTGATCCAGTTTGGCTCCGCGCCCAGGAAGCGGTCGAGGAACGCCACGGCATAGGCCGGGATTTCGGTGACGTTCTCGCGATAGGACCACCAGGTGCGCAGGTCGTCGGCGCATTTGTCGATACTGGGCGCCGAGCCGAACTCCTGCTCGTAGATGGCCGAAATCACCGAGACGCAGTAGTTGGTGTAGAGAAAGCCTTCCGGCCAGAAGCGGATGATGTCCAGCGTGCCGGCATTCTGATCCGTTTCGACGAGCTGGGTAAGACCGGAGATCTCCCTGGCCGGCGCCTGTTTTATCAGTTCGCGCAACACAAGGCCGGCGGCAAAGACGATGAAGTCGGCCCGGTCGATCGCGGCAAACCGCTTCTGCGCTTCCATGACCTCGACCCAGTCGAGAAAAGCCCGCGTCAGCTTCGCCTCGTCGATTTCGAAGCGTACGCCGAAAGTGTCCGAGACCACCTTGGCGCTGCCACGAAAGGTGGCGCGGAACCAGCGCAACTGCCGCAGCCGGTGGCGCAGGTCGGGCATGAGGGCCAATTCGTCCCTGAAGGGCAGTTCCATTGTATGCATCCCGTTTCACGACAGGCTAGCACAGCCGTGCCGCCGCCGAAATCGGCCGACGGCCCTGTGGATGACCGAGGTCGAGGTCAATATCATACATATTGACATTCGCGGAAACAAATGTTCTCACTTTGCTGTTGTTGCGTGCCGGTCCAAGGTGCGCCTCGACTGAGGCTTCGGGAGGAGAACCGAATGGCGATTTGGCAGTGGGGACTGCTTCTGCTGGTTATTGTGTGGGCGTTGCAGTCGCTCGGCGTCTGGCTGCAGATGCGGCACTATTCGGATGTCTTCCGGGGCGTCACTGACCAATACAAGGACGGCTTCGTCGGCGCAGGCAATTTTCGCGGCCGATTTGCCAAGGGGACCATCGCGCTGGTCGTGGTGACGCCTGACCTGATCGTGCGCCGGATGATGGTGATGAGCGGCCGTTCCGTGTTCACCAAATTCAAACGACATGAAGAATTCGAGGGTGTTCCCCTCGATCGACTCCGGTCCAACCCTGCGATCATGGGGGAGGGGGAACCCGGTGTGGCCGAGGCCGTGAAGCGGGCGATCGAACAGATCGACAAAGCACGGTCGGAGCCGGGGAAGAAGCCGGGCCTGGCCGGCTTGAACGTAGCAAGGGCATAGAGGAGGCCGTGCGCCGACTGGGACCACCCGGCGGGCCGGCATAAGGAGGAGAAATGTCTGTATTTTCGTTGTTGGCGCAGCATGCCGACATGGCCGTGCACAATCTGCATGTCGCGGGTGCCATGGTTTCGGATGCTGCTTTGCATGGTAAGCTCGCCGTCGAGCATGCTTCCGACCATCTCGTTGTCCTGGCGCAGGCCGACAGCGGGCCGATTACCGTCGATCAATTCAAGGAAAAGCTGAAGGACGTCCAGCAGGAAGAGCAGCTCGGCTGGCTGACCGCCATCGGCAAGTACTTCATCGGCATCTTCCAGAAGGGCGGCGAAGTGTTCGCCGGCTTCGTCACCGGTATCATCCCGACGCTTGTGGTGCTTATGACCGCCTTCTATGCCGTCACCGAACTGGTCGGCGAAGAGCGCGTGCATGGCCTGGCGCGCGGTGCCGGCAGGATCGCGCTGACGCGCTACACGCTGCTGCCGCTGCTGGCTGTGTTCTTCCTCACCAATCCGATGGCCTATACGTTCGGATCGTTTCTGGAAGAGAAGCACAAACCCGCCTTCTATGACGCGGCGGTCTCCTACGTGCATCCGCCGCTCGGCCTGTTCCCGCACATCAACCCCGGCGAATATTTCGTCTGGGGCGGCATTCTGGTCGCGCTGCTGGAGCTGGAAAAGAAGGGCGCCGTCGTCGCCGGTTACCACGTCAAGGTGGCGATCTGGTACGCCATCGTCGGCCTGGTCGTCATTCTGCTCAAGGGCATGCTGACCGAGCGCATCACCGCCATCATGGCACGCCGTCAGGGCGTCGAGCTGTAAGGGCGGGGAGGACATCATGGACAAGACATTCAAAGCCGTAAAGATCTCCCGGGGTAACACAGGCTGGGGCGGCCCGCTCGTCATCGAGCCGACCGCCCAGCGCGACAAGATCGTCTCCGTCACCGGCGGCGGCATCCATCCTGTCGCCCAACTTATCGCCGACATGACCGGCGCCACGGCCGTCGACGGCTTCAAGGCGCCGCCGATCGAAGGAGAGATGGCGGTCGTCGTCGTCGACTGCGGCGGCACCGCACGCTGCGGCGTCTATCCGCGCAAGCGCATCCCGACCGTCAATCTGACGCCGGTCGGACAGGCTGGGCCGCTCGCCCAGTTCATCACAGAGGATATCTACGTTTCGGGCGTGAAGCCGGCCAACGTCGCAATGGCGGACGGATCCGAAGCGGTCACCACTGCGGGGGGAGCAGCGCCGATGAGTTCAAACAACAGCACTTCAGCCGCCGCGCCACAGCCGCTGCCGAGCGAAGGCGGGCTTATCGGCCTGATCAGCTCGATCGGCCGCGTCATGGGCCGTGTGGTCGGCATCTTCTTCAATGCCGGCCGCCGCACGATCGACCAGGTGGTTCGCAACGTGCTGCCGTTCATGGCCTTCGTGACCATGCTGATCGGCCTGATCCTGTACACCGGCATCGGCGACGTGCTGGCGCAGCCGATGGGACCGCTGGCCAACAACATCGTCGGCCTGCTGATCATCTCGGCAATCTGCGGACTGCCGTTCCTGTCGCCCATCCTGGGACCAGGCGCCGTCATCGCGCAGGTCATCGGCGTGGCCATCATCGGCCCGCAGATCGCCAACGGCACGATTTCGCCGGCAATGGCGCTGCCGGCGCTGTTTGCCTACAACACCCAGGTGGGCTGCGACTTCGTCCCGGTCGGCCTGGCGCTCGGCGAAGCCAAGCCGAAAACCATCGAAATCGGCGTGCCTGCGGTGCTCATCAGCCGCCAGATCATGGGTCCGGTCTCGGTGCTGATCGCCTGGGTCGTCTCCCTGATCGTGTTCTAAACACCTGATAACGAGGTTCGCCATATGTCGGTTTTTCTCAAGACACGGGTCACGGCGATAGGACCCGAAGTGGCGGACCTTGCCGAAGGGGGCGTGGTCATCCTGTTCGCGGATGGCTCGCCGCCGGAGCTTGCCGAGGTCTCGGTGCTCCACAAGGCGGAGCTCGGACCCAGTGACGGCGCGCCTCAAAAGGGCGCGTCGATCACCCTTGGTCCGGTTACCGCCGTCATAACCGCCGTCGGCTCCAGCGCCTGGAGCAAGGTCCTCGAGATGGGCCACGTCGTCATCTCGTTCAACGGGGCCACCGAGGCCGAAAGGCCGGGCGAGATCTGCGCATCGCAGATCGATCGCCAAGCCCTCGTGGCCGCCCTGAAAACAGACGCGATCATCACCATCGCCGCCTGAAAGCATTCGCGCCCCGTCCAGTCTGGCTTTGGCGCCCAAAAAAGCAGAGTATTTGCCATGGAACGCTCGACCATCGTCAGAGTGCATGAAGGTTTGCACGCCCGCCCCGCCACACGCTTCGTGAAGCTCGCGAAGGGCTTCGAATCCGATGTCGAACTGGTCAAGGACGGCAAGGCGGTCAGCGCCAAGAGCTCGGTCAAGCTGATGCTGCTGGCGGTCAAGGAAAACCAGGAAGTCACCGTGCGGGCGAACGGCGCCGATGCCATCGAGGCGATCGAGGCGTTGATCGGCTATCTCGAGAACCCAACGGCCGGCCTCGACGACGAAGACACCCACGCTCCGGCGAATGACGCAGGCAAGGAAGCGGCGCCCGCGCCCCAATCCGCGCCGGCGGTATCAGGCGAGGCGAATGGTTTGCGCGGTGTCGCCGCAAGCGAAGGCGTCGCCATCGGACCCGCCTTCGCGCATTTCCCGCCTGATATCGCGGGACAGGGCCGCATGCTGCAGGCAGAAGAAATCGCCGGCGAAATCGACAGGTTCCGCGCCGCCGTCGCCGCCGTCCAGGCGCGCATGGACCGGGCGCTGGCGCAGGACAGTCTGTCGGCCGGTGACCGGGGCATCGTCGCGGCGCTCAGGGATATCGCCGCCGATGACAGCCTGACCGGCGAGGCCGAGAAGGCGATCAAGGGCGGCAATGACGCGGTGTCGGCCACGATCACCGCCGCTTCCACCATCGCCGCCGATTTCAGCGCCGTCGACGATCATTACCTCAATGCGCGGGCCGACGATGTCCAAGCGGTCGGACGGCAGATCTGCCTGGTGCTGCTGGGCCAAGACGACGTCAGCCTCGAAAATATCCCGCAGGGTGCGATCCTGATCGCCGATGATATCGGCGCCTGGGATCTGGCGCGCGCGCCGCTGAAACGCATCGGCGGCGTGGTGTGCGGCCATGGCGGCGCCACCTCGCACATCGCCATCATCGCCCGCTCGCACGGCATTCCGGCGGTGCTGGGCCTCGGCGACAAGATCAATGCCTTGCGCACGGCGCAAGAGGTGGCGCTCGACGGCAACAGCGGCCAGGTGATCATCGACCCCGATGCGGCCACACGCGCCGATTTCGCCGGCCGCGTCGAAGCGGCGGCCAAGGAGCGTGCCGGCCTGACCGCGTTCAAGACGGTGACGCCGAAGCTGGCGGACGGCAGGACTATCGAGGTCGCGGCCAATATCGGCTCGCTGGAGGAGATCGAGGCTGCGCAGGAAGCCGGCGCCATGGGTGTCGGCCTGTTCCGGACCGAGCTTCTGTTCATGCGCCATATGCACCTGCCGTCGGAAGACATGCAGGCCGAGACCTATGCGGCGCTGGCCAAAGCCTTCGCCCCCTATCCGGTCATCGTGCGCACGCTCGACATCGGCGGCGACAAGCCGATCGCCGGCATCGAGTTTCCCGACGAGGAAAATCCCTTCCTCGGCTGGCGCGGCATCCGCATGTGCCTCGACCGGCCCGATATCTTCAAGCGCCAGCTGAGGGCGCTGCTGAGGGCCGCCGTACACGGCAACATCAAGGTGATGCTGCCGATGGTGTCGGATATTTCCGAAGTGACGCGCAGCCGCGCACTGGTCGATGAATGCGCCGCCGAACTCAAGGCCGAAGGCGTGCCGCACGCCACGTTCGATCTCGGCGTGATGATCGAAACCCCGGCCGCGGTGCTGATCGCACCGGCACTGGCCAGGGAGGTGGCTTTCTTCTCGATCGGCACCAATGATCTCACCCAGTACATCATGGCCGCCGACAGGCTCAACCCGACCGTTGCGAAGCTTAACGACGTCACCAATCCGGCCGTGATGTCGGCGATCGAACTGACGGCCAGGGCCGGGGTCGCCGCCGGCATCATGGTGGGCATGTGCGGCGAGGCGGCAGGTCGGCCGGATCTCATTCCGGCCTTCCTGAAGATGGGCCTGACCGAGCTGTCGATGAGCCCGGCCTCGATCCAGCGCGCCAAGAAGACGATCACGGCGATGGCGGCCGGGGAGTAGTTCCTGCGACCGCTGCTGCTGGAGCTTACGGCAAGTGCGCAAGCAAGGTGGCGAAGACAGGTGTCAGTTCATCGACCGGGCTCGCCTTGGCGCAGGCCTGGACAATGCGCTCATGACGTATATCGGCGGCCAGCATCGCGATCTCCAGCATGTCTGGCTCCGGCGCGCCGTCGCGGCCGGTTGTCGCCAGGCCGCAAGCCAGGACGACCGGCGCCAGGCAGCTTATATCGAGCGCCCGGCCGCCAGCAGCATTCGATTCCGGCGCGGCTTCGCCAAAGCGGACCGGGCGCTGGTTGAGCAATTCGATCAAAAGCGCCGCGCAGGTGGCCGCGATTGCCTGCAGTCCGGCACCCGGCGCGGCCAGCGCGGCCAACAGATCGCCATGGCGCTTGCGCATGGCCGCGTGGACGGCGGCAAAACCGGCTTCATGGATACGGGCATTCTCGATCTTCAGCCCGGCAAGCACGGCCTTGCTCAGATAGTACATGTCGCGCCGGAACAGGCGCTCGGCGTTCAATTGCTGGTCTTCGTCCCCGGCCGGAAAATAGGTGCCGAGACCTTTGACGGTCGTTCCATCGACGCTTATCGGGCGTTCATGCGGGACGAAGGATTCGGCGATCGACAGCGCTTCGTCGACGGCGCTCGCGGCATGGCTGAGCAGGCCTTCGATGCCTTTGCCCGGAAACGGCGGAAGATGGCTGGTGGCTTCGCGCAGGGCGCTGGCGTCGCCGCTGCCGTCATGACGGCTCTGGCGGATGATGTCGCGGACTTCCCGCAGCCGGTCCTTGAGGTTGACGCGGACGTCTTCGGAGATTTGTCGGAGCATCGCGGTTTGCCTCGAATGTGCCGTGCGGGGCCAGCTGCAGTAGGGCGGCCACCGACTCTACATTGTTCCTATCGATTGGTAGATCAATAGGCGATACTAGACCAGCACGCAGAATCGGCGACGGCGCGCGTCCGCCGCCGCGGGGGAGGGATGATTTGGCCAGGGGACGACAAATCGAGGAAAAGGGGGTCGAGGAAAGGGGGGCCACCGAAAGGCGGGCAGGAGCCGAAGCGACCGAGCCGGTCATCAGCGAGAGCCGAACGGACCGCCTCAGGATCCGCGCCGCCTGGATGTATTTCGTCGAGCAGATGACGCAGAACGAGATCGCCGATGTGCTTGGCGTCGGCCGCGTCACCATCGTGCGCATGCTGGCGGAGGCGCGGTCGCGCAACGAGGTCAAGATCACCATCGAGAGCGAGCTTCTGGAGATCGTGCGGCTGGAGCGCGCGCTCGAAAGGACCTTCGGGCTGCAGCAGGCGCTGGTGGCGCCGTTGACCGCGGCCAATGCCGATCCGATCCCGGCGATCGCCGCCAAGACCGGCATGTTCCTGTCCGACGCGATGAAATCCGGCATGCAGGTCGGCGTCGGCTGGGGCAATACGCTGTTCCACACCTTGCCGTTCATCAGCGCCAAATCGCTGACCGATTTCAAGGTGATTTCGCTGCTTGGTGGCGTCGGCGTCGCGCGCCGGGTCAACCCGGCCGAGTTCGCGTGGCGCTTCGCCCAGATTTTCCAGGGCGATGGCTATCTGATGCCGACGCCGGCCGTCGTCGACAGCGTCGAGACCAAGATCGCGCTGGTCGAGCGCTGCGGCCTGCAGGAGGTTTTTGAGATGGCCGACGCGCTCGATGCCGTTCTGCTGAGTGTCGGCGGCATCGCTTCGGCCACCACCTTCTCGCGCGGCGGCTTCCTCAGGGAAGCGGACCGCGAGGCGCTGCTGGCGCGCGGCGCCGTCGGCGACCTTCTGTTCCATTTCTACGACCGCAATGGCGATCTGGTCGACCATCCCGTCAACAACCATGTGATGTCGGTGGATGTCGACCGGCTGCGCAAGGCGCCGATCCGCATTCTGACCTCCGGCGGCGCGGAGAAGACCGACGCGCTGCTCGGCGCCATGAATCTGATTGCGCCGACAATCCTGATCACCGACGAGGAAAGCGCAAGACGTATGCTGAATGCGGTCAGCGAAAGCTGAACGATCCCGTGATGTAGTCCGGCCAGGCCTTGTGCTCGCCGAAAACAGCGGCGAGGTCAGGCGCGCCGGCCAGGATCCCACCCAATACCAACGCGGTGGCGATGCCGACACCATTGCCGCCTGCAATATCGTGTTCGACGCTGTCGCCGACGCAGACCACGCTGTGGCGGTCCGGCTCGCCTGCCAGTGCAAGTGCGGCATCGAAGATCGCCGGATAGGGCTTGCCGATGCGGGTAACGCCGCCGCCCAGGTTCTCGTAGAGATCGGCGATCTCGCCGGCGCCGAAGCGCGGTCCGACCGCCGTCAGCATGATCCTATCGGGATTGGTACAGAAGCACGGCACTTGCCGCGCCGCTGCCGGGCCCAGCAGCCGGCGATAATGGTCGAGGTCGTGGCGGTCCCCCTCACTGGCCGAGATCAGCACCAGTTCGGCGTCCTCGCCGGCCTCTGTCAGCGCGAAGGGCAGGCCGTCGATCGCGCTGCGGTCGCCGTCGCGGCTGATCAACAGGCATTTCGTGCCGGACCGCAACACTCCTGCCGCCGCCATGTCATGGAAACGTCGCCACGCTACCTCGCCGGAAGACACAAAATGGTCCCAGCTGCCGACCTCGAAGCCGAGCTTCAGCAGGCGATCCTCGTTGGGCCGGGCGCGCTTGCCGGAATTGGAGATCAGCACCACGGTCTTGCCGGCGCGCTTCAGCGTGGACAATGCCTCCGCCGCACCGGGATACGGAGCTTGGCCGTCATGCAGCACGCCGAACTGGTCGAGCAGGAGGACCTGATAGCGTTGCGCCAGCGGCCCGATGCCGTCGAGACGTTCGACCTTTTTCATATTCATAGAAGCCCTGCCTCGCTGGCGCCTTTCAGCGCCAGCCGTGCCGTACCGGCGGCGGCCTCGTCCGACAATGCCGGCAGGAACGCGACGCCGAGCTTGCGCTGCCGGATCGCGCTCCATACCGGGTTGGCGGCGCCGCCGCCGACGCTGCGAATGGAGGTCAGGGCCGGCGCGCCGAGTTCGGCCAGCCTGCCGTAGCCAAGCGCTTCGATGGCCGCCATGCCCTCGAACATCGCCTTGAGGTAATCTGCATCGTCAGCAGGCCGTGGGGTGAGACGCGGCGGCAAGGCCGGATCGGCGATCGGGAACCGCTCGCCCGCCGTCCCAAGCGGATAGTAGTCGAGGCCGGTCTCGGTTGTGGGATCGATCATCGCGCTGAGTTCGATGATCCGCGTGAGCGGAAAATGCTGCGCCAGCACCTTGCCGCCGGAATTCGAGGCGCCGCCAGCCAGCCAGGTGTCGCCAAGACGATGGCTGTAGATGCCAAAGCGCGGCGCAGAGATCGGCCGGTCGGACAGGATCTTGATGGTCAGCGAGGACCCCAGCGCCGTGACGCCGTCGCCGGCCGCCGTGGCGCCTGTCGCCAGGAACGAGGCACAGCCGTCCGTGGTGCCGGCAACCACGACCACATCGCGCGGCAGGCCGAAAAGCGCGGCGGCGGCCGCGGTGAGCGTACCGATGACGTCGCCCGGCTCGACGACATCAGGCAGCAAATCCATGCGCATGCCGGTGGCTGCGATCCAATCCGGCCAGCGGCGCGCCTCGACGTCGTAACCGGTCTTGAGCGCATTGTTCTCGTCGCTGACGTCGAAGCCCCCGGACAGGTTGCCGGCGATCCAGTCGGCCTGGTGCAGCACGGCCGCTATGCCGGGCAGATGCTGGTACCGGAGCGCCTTGGCCAGGCCTGAAGTCGCCCCGTGGGCGGCGCTCGCTTCCGGCGCCGCGCGGGCGATCGCGGCCAGGATGTCGCCGTCATCGACCTTGTCGTTGTACATCAGCGGCTCGGCCAGAGGCCGCCCATCAGCGTCGACCGGCAGCAGGGTGCCCGATGTGCCGTCGATGGCGATGGCGCGGATCGCGGCGCGGTCGACGCCCGAAATCAGTTCCGTCAGCGCCGCCTGGACCGCCTGCCACCATGCCGAGGGGTCGCGTGGGTTCTGGCCGAATTTGTCGAGCCGGACAGCGGACTGGCCGGCAATGGAAAAATCCTGACGCATGGCGACGGCGCGGGCGCCGGAGGTGCCGATGTCGATGCCGACGACAAGTGGCGTCATGTCGCCCCTCGCTAGGCCGTGCCGGCCGCATTGAGCTTCTGGCGATACTGCTCGGCGTCCCAGTTGACCAGTTCGTCATTCTCGGCGGCGGTGAGATAGTTCAGCCGCGCCTTGCCATCGACGCGCGCGGTCACGTCGGCAAGGCAACGCTGCATGGCGTCGGCACCGGCGCCGGCGTCGCCGCGCATCAGCACGCCGGCGCCGGGAAACAGGATCGCCACGGGTGCCGCGCCGAGCCGCGCGGTGACGCCGGCCACGTTCTCGCCCGGCCTCGCAACCACCGAGCCCTGGCCTAGAAAGATGATGTGGTCCGGATAAAGGCTGCCGCCCTCGGCCATATCCAGGCTTTCCGAATCGAGCGCGACCGCATGCGCTTCGACATCCGCCGGCAATCGGTAGTCGCCGGCGAGCGCCGTCAAGGCGGCGATATCAGGCGGGGCGGTGGCGCGCGCCGGCCGCGCCAGCAGCGACCGGACGCGGTGCAGCAAAGCCTCCGCCTCGGCGACGGTTTCGGCAGCAACCACCAGCCCGTGATTGCCAAGGATCAGCACGTCGACCCCGGGCCGCAATTTCGCGGCAATGCCGCGGGCGAGCGGCAGACCCGGCCGGAAATAGGGCACCCAGGCCCATTCGATGCCATCCAGTCGCCTGGCCACCTCGGCCTCGCCATCTGCTTGCACGGCAAGCGAAATCGTGTCGACGCAATGGACATGCAGCACCACGCGTTGCGGCATCAAGGCATGCACGGTGGTCTCGATCGACGGGCGCAGGCCACGCGGATTGAGGTCTTCGATGGCGAAGGCCTGTGGCCTGTCGGCGGTTGGATCGCGCTGTTCGACGGCCTCGAGCAGCGGTGCCATCGCCACCGGCACCATGATGTCGGCGCTGAGCGCATCCTTCAGCCAGGTGCCCGAGGCCTTGATCCACAGCGTGTCGCCGGCCTTCAGCGAGGTGTTGCCGCCCGCCGCCTGCGTCATGTGCGGGTTCAGCCCGATGCTGGCCGAAAGCGCCCGCAAGGCGGCCAGTTCCTGTGCATCAGCTTGGGTTGCCACGGCGCCTTTCCTCCAACGTTTGCATGCGATCCCGTCACCGGGTCGCTGCTGGCGCTGATATCGCAGATATGAGCGATCTGCGTCAACAGTGATCTACTATCATCAAAACAAGCTTGCAATCCGGCTAGTGTTGATTAAGTTGCACCAATTGCCGTGGGAGATGGCGTCAGGGAGGAAGGGTTGAGCGACTTCGGCCGCCAGCGTCAGATCGTCGAACTGCTGCGGGACCGCCCGTTCGCCTCCGTGCGCGAGCTGCAGGAGCGGCTCGGGGTCTCGGCGGCGACGGTCCGGCGCGATATCGACCGGATCGACGAGGCCGGTGAAGCCCGCAAGGTCTATGGCGGCATTTCTGCACTCGACGGGGCTTCGCATGCGGGCGTCGCCTATGCCCGGCCCTATGACGAGAACCGTGACCTTGCCGTCGAGGCCAAGCGGCAGATCGCAGCCGCCGCCGCGACCATGGTGCGCGATGGCGATGCGGTCATCGTCCATGGCGGCTCGACCTGTTTCCATCTCGGCGTCAAGCTCGCCGACCGCAACATCCGGCTCTACACCAATTCGATGCCGCTCGCGGCCTATCTCAGCGACCATGGCCATTGCAGCCTGACCGTCGCCGGCGGTGACCTGCACCGCGAGCCCGGCATCATCCATTCACCGACCCAGGCGACGCCCTTCTATGCCTCGAAATTCTTTCTCGGGACGCAAGGCCTCAACCAGGAAGGGCTGCTGGAATCGCATCCGCTGCTGGTGCGCTCCATCGTCGATCTCAGCCTCTGCGCCGATCAGATCGTGGTGCTGGCCGACAGCCGCAAACTGTCGATCCACGCGCGCAATGTCGCGCTGCCGCTGTCGCGCATCGGCACGCTGGTCACCGATGACGGCCTCTCCGATGCCGATGCGCGCATGCTGGAGGACGCCGGCGTCATGGTGCGGATCGCTTCGACCTCGGGAGCCCTCGCGTGAACGTGGCGGTGCTCGACTTCGGCAAGACCAACTCGAAGCTGTTCGTCTTCGGCCAGGACGGGCGCATTCTCGACGAACGGCGGACGCAGCCGAAATGGGTGCAACAAGGCGGCTTCAGCGTACTCGACGAGGCAGCACTCCATGACTGGGCGTTCGGCGCCGTCACCGACGCGGTCGAAAACAATGGTGTGGAAGGGGTGATGGTGTCGGGTCATGGTTGCACCTTCGCCCTTGTCGACGGCAAGGCGCTGACCCATCCGATCCTCGACTACGAGCAGGAGCCGCCGGCCGAAATCGCGGTGCGGATCGACCGCCGCATCCCGGATTTCGCCGAAACCTTTTCTCCCCGCCTGCCGCTCGGCTTCAACTATGGCCGTCATATGCTGTGGCTGCAGCAGGTCGATCCCGACGCGTTTTCGAACGCGACATCAATTCTGGGCTATCCCCAGTACTGGAGCTGGCGCCTCGGCGGCAGGCCAGTCTCGGAAGTCTCCTATCTCGGCTGCCATTCGCATTTATGGGCGCCGCGCGAACGAGATTTCTCCTCGCTGGTCGACGCCGACGGCTGGCGCGGCCAGATGCCGGCTTTCGAACGTGCCGGCGCCGTCATCGGCGAGCAGCGCTTCGGCAATACCGAGCGATCGATCGCCATCCACAATGGCGTCCACGACTCCAATGCGGCGCTGTACGCCTATCGCCGGCAAGGGCTTGGGCCGCTGACCGTCGTCTCGACCGGCACCTGGGTCGTCGTGCTCAATCCAGACTGTCCGCTCGAGGCGCTCGACCACGAGCGCGACATGCTGGTCAATGTCGACGTCGACGGCGGCCCGGTGCCGACCATACGATTCATGGGTGGGCGCGAGTTCGCCGTCATCAGCGGCGGCTGGCAAGGCGCGATCCCGCATGGCTCGATACAACAGGCGCTCGACGCCGGTCTCATGGCACTGCCGAGTTTCGCGCCGGGTGGACCGATATCGGACCGTAGCGGCGAAATCATAGGCGGTACGCCCAGCGCCGTGCAACGCGCGGCGGTGGCGTTGCTCTACGTTGCGCTGATGGTCGACCTTTGCCTCGATCTCATCCATTCCGATAACACGGTGATCGTCGATGGCGGGCTGAACACTGGCGGCCTGCTTGCCGGACTGCTGGCGCAGCTGCGCCCCGGCCAGACCTTCCTGCAAGGCGCCTCGTTGGAAGGCAGCGCCACCGGTGCCGCGGCGCTCGCCTTCGAGAGCGTGGGACGCGACTTCGCCGCCGAGCCGCCGGAGCCGGTGCGGGCGACGCAATTCGGCGGTCTTGCCGGCTATCGCGAGGCCTGGCGCGACCGCGTTGCCGGGCACGGTGCCGCCGCCAAGGCAGCGGGTGGTGCGCGATGAGCGCGGCAGTCCAAATGCAGACGACACGCCAGCCGGTGCTGGAGATGCGCCACATCTCGAAGACCTTCGGCGCGATCCGCGCCCTGCAGGACGTCTCGCTCAGCGTCCACGCCGGCGAATTGCACGCGCTGATGGGCGAGAACGGCGCCGGCAAGTCGACGTTGATGAAGGTGCTGTCGGGCGCCTATCGGCCGGACCCCGGCGGCGAGATCCTGATCGATGGCGCGCCCGCCGCGACCGGCGATCCGATCAAGGCTCGCACGGCCGGCATCGCGGTGATCTACCAGGAGCTGTCGCTGGCGCCGAACCTGACGGTGGCGCAGAACATCTTCCTCGGCAACGAGCCGCGGCGCTTCGGCGTCGTCGACCGGGACCAGTGCAACCGGCGCGCCGCCGAGATCCTCGACCGGCTCGGCGTCGCCTTCTCGGCGCGTGCCCTGGTTTCCAGCCTGTCGCTCGGCGAGCGCCAGCTGGTCGAGATCGCCCGGGCGCTGTCGACGAATGCGCGCATCATCGTCATGGACGAGCCGACCACGTCGCTGACCTCGCGCGAGACCGACCGGCTGTTCGAGGTGATCGCGACGCTGAAGGCGCAAGGCATCGCCATCATCTACATCAGCCATCGCATGGAAGAGGTCTACCAACTCGCCGACCGCGTCAGCGTGCTGCGCGACAGCGGCTATGTCGGTACGCTGGAGCGCGCCGACCTCAACGCCTCGCGGCTGGTGTCGATGATGGTCGGCCGCGATCTCTCCGCCTTCTACAAGAAGGATCATCGCCCGCCGGACGAGAAACGCGCCGTGGCGCTCTCGGTGCGCGGCATGTCCGACGCGCACTTGCTGAAGAACTGTTCGTTCGACCTCCACCACGGCGAGGTTCTGGCGCTGGCCGGCCTCGTCGGCTCGGGCCGCACGGAGCTTGCCAGGCTGATCTTCGGCGCCGACAAGCGCAGCGCCGGCACGATGGAACTCGACGGCAAGGCCGTGACCATCGGCTCGCCGCGCGAGGCGCTCGATGCCGGCATCGCCTACCTTACCGAGGACCGCAAGGAACTCGGCCTGTTCCTCGACATGTCGATTTCCGACAACATCAGCATGGGCGTGCTGGCCAGGGACGCACGAGCCGGCGGATTTCGCGATTTCACCGCCGCCGACAGGAGAGCGGCGAAGGCCATTGCCGACCTCTCCATCCGCACCGGCTCGGCACAGGCCAATGCCGGCTCGCTGTCGGGCGGCAACCAGCAGAAGGTGCTGCTCGCGCGCCTGCTGGAGACGGAGCCGAAGGTCGTCATCCTCGACGAGCCGACCCGCGGCGTCGATGTCGGCGCCAAGTCGGAAATCTACCGGCTGATCGACAACCTCGCCAACAAGGGCATCGCCATCCTGATGATCTCCAGCGAATTGCCCGAGGTGATCGGCGTCGCCGACCGCGTGCTGGTGATGCGCGATGGCGCGATCGCTGGCGAGGTGACGGCATCGGAAGGCAAGCCGCTTCGTCAGGAAGCGATCATGGAACTTGCGACGGGAGCGTCTCAGCGATGACAGACAGGACGACCGGGACGAAGAGTGTGGATCAAGCGCCGGTCAGGAGTCGGCGGCTGCGCACCGCGCTTGCGGCCCTTGGCATGCTGCCGGTGCTGGTGCTGCTGGCCGCTGGCTTCCAGTTCATCAATCCGCGCTTTCTGACCGGCACCAACCTGCTGATCGTCACGCAGCAATCGTCGATCAACATCGTGCTTGCCGCCGGCATGACCTTCGTCATCCTGACCGGCGGCATCGACCTGTCGGTCGGCTCCATCCTTGCCGCCTCCGCGATGGTGGCGGTGCTGGTGTCGCTGGTGCCGGACTGGGGCCTGCTCGGCGTGCCGGCGGCCATCCTGGTCGGCCTTGGCTTCGGGCTCATCAACGGGTTGCTGGTCGCCTATATCAGGCTGCCGCCGTTCATCGTGACGCTCGGTTCGCTGACCGCCGTGCGCGGCGTTGCCCGCCTGCTCGGGCAGGACACGACGGTGTTCAACTCCGACCTGCCGTTCGACTTCATCGGCAACGGTTCGGTGCTCGGTATCCCCTGGCTGGTCATCATCGCGCTGTCGGTGGTGGTGCTGTCCTGGCTGGTGCTCAAACGCACCGTGCTCGGCACCTGGATCTACGCCGTCGGCGGCAATGCCGAGGCTGCGCGGCTGACCGGCATCAAGGTGCCGCTGGTGCTGCTCTTCGTCTATGGCGTTTCCGGTCTGCTCGCCGGCCTTGGCGGCGCTATGTCGGCGGCCCGGCTCTACGCCGCCAACGGCCTGCAACTCGGACAAAGCTATGAACTCGACGCCATCGCCGCCGTCATCCTCGGCGGCACCAGTTTCGTCGGCGGCGTCGGCTCGATCTGGGGCACGCTGATCGGCGGGCTGATCATCGCGGTGCTCTCCAACGGGCTCATCTTGGCCGGTGTCTCGGACATCTGGCAGTACATCATCAAGGGATTGGTCATCATCGTGGCGGTCGCCCTCGACCGCTACCGGCTCCAGGCAGGGGCAAGAACGTGAGTGACCTGGTCGCCGGCATCAACGACCGGCTCGTGCAACGCACCGTGAGAGGCGCGGTGCATCGGAGGAAGTAAGCGTAATGAAGATCATCACCAGACTGCTCTGCGGCGCCGCTTTCGCGGCCGTCGCCATCGCGCCGGCATCGGCCAAGGACCTCAACAAGGTCGGTATCTCGGTCGGCCTGCTCGGCAACCCGTTCTTCGTCGCCACCATCAAGGGCATCGAGGATGCGGCCAAGAAGATCAATCCGAAGGTCGAGGTGACATCGGTATCGGCCGACTACGACCTCAACAAGCAGGTCTCGCAGGTCGATTCCTTCATCGCCGCCGGCGTCGACGTGATCATGCTCAACGCGGTCGATGCCAAGGCGATCGCACCGGCTGTGAAGAAGGCGCAGGCCGCCGGCATCATCGTCGCCGCCTTCGACGTTTCGGCGCCGGGCGCCGATGTCACCGTGATGACCAACAACGTCAAGGCCGGCGAGGAAGCCTGCCAGTACCTGGTAGACCACACGGGCGGCAAGGGCGACTACGTCATCCTCAATGGACCGGCGTCGTCGTCGATCCTGGAACGTGTGAAGGGCTGCAAGAACGTGCTTGCCCAGCATCCCGACATCAAGATCCTGTCCGACGACCAGAACGCCGAAGGTTCGCGCGACGGCGGCCTGAAAGTGTTCCAGTCGCTGCTGACCCGTTTCGACAAGATCGACGCGGTGTTCGCCATCAACGATCCGACGGCGATCGGCGCCGAGCTCGCCGCCAAGCAGCTCAATCGTTCGGAGTTCATCTTCACCGCGGTCGACGGCGCGCCGGATATCGAGAAGGAACTTTCTTCCGGCAAATCGATGATCAAGGCTTCGGCCTCACAGGATCCCTATGTGATGGCCGGCCAGTCGCTGACCATGGCGGCCGATCTGCTGGCTGGCAAGAAGCCGGCGGAGGCCACCGTGCTGCTCGACCCGAAGCTGATCACGGCCGAGAACCTGAAGGACTACAAGGGCTGGACCGCGGCCCGCTAAGCCTCCCAAGGCTGGTGCGGCCGGCGCGATCCGGCCGCACCCATTCTCCCACCTCAATGCCGGAGACGATCATGTCGCGCATCGGAATCCATTCTTTCGTCTGGTCGGCAGGCTCGGCGCAGCACGAACTCGAACGCACGCTGGCCAATACCAAGGAGGCCGGTTTCGACCTGATAGAATTCTCCTATCTCGACCCCGCCGACGTCGATATTGGCGGGCTTGCCAAACGCATCGCCGATCTTGATCTCGGCGTGGCGATCAGCATCGGGTTGCCTGGTGATGGCGACATATCGAGCGCCGACAAGGCGATCGCCGCGCGCGGCGTCGAGATCCTCAACCAGACCATCGCGTTGACGCGCGACCTTGGCGGCGGCAAGGTCGCCGGCATTCTGTCGGCCAGCCATGGGCTGCAGGTCGAGGCGCCGACACGCGATCAATGGAACCGCAGCGCCGCGGCGCTGGCCAAGGTTGCCGAGACGGCGAAGGCGGCCGGCGTCACGCTCAACCTGGAAATCGTCAACCGCTTCGAAAGCAATCTGCTCAACACCGCCGCGCAGGGCCTGGCGTTCATCAAGGACACCGGGTCGGACAACATCTTCCTGCATCTCGACACCTTCCATATGAACATCGAGGAGGCCGATCTCGGGCTCGCCATCCGTCACGCGGCAGCCAAGATCGGCTATGTCCATATCGGCGAAAGCCATCGCGGCTTCCTCGGCACCGGCAATATCGACTTCGCGGCGATTTTCGATGCGCTGACCGCAATCGGCTACGCCGACGATCTCAGCTTCGAATCCTTCTCCTCGGAGATCGTCGACGAGAACCTGTCGAAGAAGACCGCAATCTGGCGCAATCTGTGGACCGACAATATGGCGCTCGCCAAACACGCGCGCGCCTTCATCGGCCTCGGAATGGAGACGGCGCAACGCAAGGCTGAACTCGTCTCCGCGCCACACAAACCGTAGCAACTCAAGGTCGACGCGGACAGCGGAAGGCATGCCCGGATGCGCGGCCGCGCCTGTTTCGCATGGCGCGGCATTGCTCCCGTCATGTGCATCGGCTATCCGACCTCGAACATATGAAGCAAACGGAGCCCGGCATGACGAACAAGACCATTCTCAAATTCGGCGCGGTCGAGCACGCGGAAGCCGGCGATCTGCCTGGCTGGATCGCGGTCGAGGGCCAGCCGACCATGCAGACCGCCGTCCAGCACACGACCGCGGATGGCAAGGTGATATCGGGCACATGGCGGGCGTCGCCCGGCACCTATCATGCGACCTACACCGATTATGAGTTCGTGCACATGATCGCCGGCCGTATCATCATCACGCCCGACGGGGGCACGCCGATCGAAGTGGGCCCCGGCGACGCCTTCGTAGTGGAAGCCGATTTCAAGGGCACCTGGAAGATCATCGAGCCGGTGACCAAGCATTTCGTCGTCCGGGTCGGCTGAGCCGGCCTGATCGCATTCGCGCATGAAAAATCCCGCCATGGTTCGCCATGGCGGGATTTTCGTTTGCGGCATTGGTTTCGACGGGTTGTTCCCTCGTTCAATGACCAGATGCATCGTAATGGGCCAGCACGTCTGGCACGGCATTTGCTGCTGTGGCGAGGCGGCCACAAGGCCGTCCCCATCCAACGGTTGGCAACGATGCATTTTCGTCAGTTTCTCATCGGAATGACCGCAACGTCGGCGTCCGTCGCGCTCGCGGCCTATTTCAGGACGGGTTCGCCATGGGTCGCCCTTGCATGGGCCGCCGCCAGCGCAACCCTGCTGCAAGCCGGCTACTTCATGCTGATCGTCAGGGAGATCTGTCGGCCGGCCGTCCCGGAAAGAACAGCGGCAAACCAGGATGCACGCCAGCCCGAGGTTCGGCTGCCGGTGCGCCTGCTTACGCTCGTTGCGATCACCATGCTGGCCAGCGCGGCGATGACGCAGACGACCCTTGCCGATGACGATGATACTTACTTCGACTGCGTCATCGGCAAGGCCGAGGCGATCATGAAACGGCAAACGCACAGGGATGCCGAAGCAGCGCTGGGGAAGGCCTATGCGCTGTGCCAGCCGATGGAACCGTCCCAGGAAGCGTTCTTGTCGCCCGGACCTGCCGCAACTGGTTGAAGTCGTTGACAATCAATGAGGGTTGTTTGCAACACGGTGCGACGTGGTCACCGCGAAAATCAATTCCAACCCTCTGATTTCGTTGGTGATCCCGACAGGAATCGAACCTGTGACCTACAGATTAGGAATCTGCCGCTCTATCCTACTGAGCTACGGGACCACGCGGCCCGACACATAGCCGCTTCGGACCGTTTCGCCAAGAGGCCGGCCGAAGGCAATTCGGCCGGCGCTTTACATGCATCAGGCGGCTAGCGCCGTCTCCGCCAGTTTTACCCAATAGCTCATGCCGTGCGGGATGGCTTCGTCGTTGAAGTCATAGGCCGGGTTGTGGAGACCGGCGGTCTCGCCATTGCCGATGAAGATGAAGGCTCCGGGCCGGGCTTCCAGCATATAGGAGAAGTCCTCGCCGCCCATCACCGGCTGGATCGCGCGGTGCACCTGGGCATCGCCGGCCACGTCGGCGGCCACGTCGCTGGCGAACACCGTCTCATCCGCATGGTTGAACGTCACCGGGTAATTCGCGTCGTAGTCGACCTCGATCGTCGCGCCATAGGCGGTGGCCAGCCCCGCGCAGATCGCGCGGATACGCTCTTCCGATTTCTTGGCCACCTCCTTCTTCAGCGTGCGCACCGTGCCGGCGATCTCGGCCGATTCCGGGATGATGTTGTAGGCGTCGCCCGCGTGGAACTTGGTCACCGACACCACCACGGCCTCGACTGGATCGGTGCTGCGCGAGGCGATCGTCTGCAAGGCGCCGACCAGCTGGCTGGTGATGACGATCGGGTCGATCGTGCCGTGCGGCATCGCCGCATGGCCGCCCCGGCCTTTCACGGTGATGGTGAATTCGGCGGTCGCCGCCATGATCGGGCCTGGACGGATGGCGAACTGGCCGACCGGCAGGCCGGGCATGTTGTGCATGCCGAACACTTTGGCGATATCGAAACGCTCCATCATGCCGTCCTTGACCATCTCGTTGCCGCCGCCACCGCCTTCTTCCGCCGGCTGGAAGATGACCGCCACGGAGCCCGTGAAATTGCGCGTCTCGGCGAGATATTTCGCCGCACCGAGCAGCATCGCGGTGTGGCCGTCATGGCCGCAGGCATGCATCTTGCCCGGAACGGTCGACGCGTAGGGCTTGCCGGTGATCTCCTTGAGCGGCAGGGCGTCCATGTCGGCGCGCAACCCGATTGTGGGGCCTTCCCCCTGACGGCCGCGGATGATGCCGACGACGCCCGTCTTGCCGAGGCCGGTCACCACATCGTCGCAGCCAAACTCTTTCAGCTTTTCGGTGACGAAGGCCGCCGTCTTGAAGACATCGAAGTTCAGTTCTGGCGTTTGGTGCAGATGCTGTCGCCATCCGGCGACTTCGTCCTGCATTTCGGCGGCGCGGTTCAGGATTGGCATGATGGTTCCATTTCGTTGTTGGTGCAGCCGGCTTCAGCCCGATGTTTTGGAATTGTGATTGTCAGGCGCTTTGCCATGTTGGCGTCACATAGGGTAAATAGCACCGCAATAATGCGGTCCGGTTTTTGAGGGTCGGATCCTTATGCTGGCGGTCACGTAACGAAATCTTACGGAGCCAGGGGCAATCAGGGCAAGAGGCGATTTCGGATTCGATCATGCGGCACAGGCATTTCCTCAAACTATTCCCGGCTGGCGCAATCATGCTGTCGGTCCTGGCTGGGCCGGCGCTGGCCAATCCGGTGGTGGTCTTCGACCTCAAGAGCGGCCAGATCCTGCAGCATCAGGATGCGTTCAAGCGCTGGTATCCAGCCTCGCTCAGCAAGCTGATGACCGCCTATGTGACCTTCAGGGCGATCGCGGCCGGGGAAGTCCAGCTCGATTCGCCGATCAAGGTGACCAAACATTCCGCCGGCGAACCGCCGAGCAAGATGGGTTTCAAGCCCGGCTCGGTGATGCGGCTCGACAATGCGCTGAAGATGATGCTGGTCAAATCGGCCAATGACATCGCCATGGCGGTCGGCGAGAATGTCGGCGGCTCGCAGGCAGCCTTTGCCGAAAGGATGAACGCCGAGGCGGCCCGGCTCGGCATGAACGGCACCCATTTCGTCAACCCGAACGGGCTTTACTCGCCCGACCAGTATACGACGGCGCGCGATCTCTCGATCCTGGTGATGGCGATCCGCCGCGAGTTTCCGCAATATGCGCCGTGGTTCTCGATCGAGGGGCTCGCGGTCGGCAAGAAGGCCATTTCCAACTACAATCTCCTGATCGGCCGCTATCCCGGCGCCGACGGCATGAAGACCGGCTTTGTCTGCCCGTCCGGCTTCAACATGATCGGTTCGGCGACCCGCAACGGGCGTACGCTGGTGGCGGTGGTGCTTGGCGAGAAGTCGGCGATCAGCCGTGCCGAAACCGCGGCCAAACTGCTCGATCAAGGCTTTGACGCGCCTGCCGCCGGGTCGACCACCGTCACCACGCTGGCGCCCTACGGCGATCTGATCTCGCCCAACGACATGCATGACGAGGTCTGCAAGAAGAAGACGAAGGCGGAGCAGTCCGAGGCGCCGCCAGCCGTCGCCGCCAAGGACGTGCCGAAATCGCCCTATCGGGAGAAGCTCGACCATGTGCCGACACTGGTTGCCGTCGGCCTCGGCGGCGCCACCGGTCCGGCGCCGAAAGCGATCCTCGACGAGGGCGCGCAGGAATATGCCGACGTGCCGATTCCGCCTTGGCGGCCCGACAAACCCGTACCGGCCGGCACCGGTCCGAAAGTCGTGGGTGCCGCCGCGCAAGGCGACCAGCCGACCAAAGCCGCGAATTAACCCGATGAGCGGTTTCCCGATACCCGTCTCGGTGCTGACCGGCTTTCTCGGCGCCGGCAAGACGACATTGCTCAACCGGCTCCTGAAGGATCCGGCCTTGGCCGACACCGCGGTCATCATCAACGAGTATGGCGAGGTGGCGATCGACCACCTGCTGGTCGAGCAGGCCTCCGACGGCATCATCCAGCTTTCCGACGGCTGCCTGTGCTGCACGGTGCGCGGCGAACTTGTCGATACGCTGGCCGACCTGGTCGACCGGCTGCAGACCGGCCGTATTGCCCGGCTTGCCCGCGTCATCGTCGAGACCACGGGACTGGCCGACCCGGCGCCGGTGCTGCAGTCGATCATGGCCCATCCGGCGCTGGTCCAGGCTTTTCGGCTCGACGGCGTCATCACCCTGGTCGATGCGGTCAACGGTGGGGCGACACTCGATGCGCATGTCGAGGCGGTCAAGCAGGTTGCGGTGGCCGACCGTATCGTGCTCTCCAAGGCCGATCTGGTCGCTGATCCCGGCGATCTCGAAACGCTGCGGGCGCGCTTGCGCCAGATCAATCCCGGAGCTCAACTGCTCGATGTCGGGGAGACGAAGACCGGCGTGGCGGCGCTGTTCGACTGCGGCCTCTACAATCCTGCCACCAAGTCCGCCGACGTGCGGCGCTGGCTTGGTGAAGAGGCTGCGCATCACGACCATGTTGACCATCATGGCCATGATAATCACGAGCATGCCCATGCCCATGCCCATCGCCACGATCAGCGCGTAAAAACCCATTCGCTGGTGCATGACGGGCCGGTGCCGTTTTCAGCCATCGAGATGTTTCTCGATCTCCTGCGTTCGACGCACGGCGAGCACCTGCTGCGGATGAAGGGCATCATCCAATTGCAGGAGGATCCGTCGCGGCCTTTGGTCGTGCATGGCGTGCAGAAGATCCTGCATCCGCCGGTGCGGTTGCCATCCTGGCCGGACAGCCAGCGTGGCACGCGGCTGGTTCTGATCACGCTCGACATGCCGGAAGACTATGTGCGCCGGCTGTTCGCCGCCTTCACCAACCGGCCGTCGGTCGATACGCCCGACCGCGCGGCGCTGGAAAACAACCCGTTGGCGATCGCCGGACTGTAAATCTTTCGATTATTGCTCGCCGCGCTCGACCAGAAAGCGATGGCCGCCTGAAACCGACGCTGTTTCAATCAGCTGGTGGCCGGCATCCGAGCAGAAGGCGGGGATGTCGATGACGGCCAGCGGGTCGGTGGTTTCCAGCCAGAGCCGGCTGCCCGGCTGCATGCCGGCCAGCCGCTTCTTCGCCTTCAGAACGGGCAGAGGGCAATTCAGCCCCTTCAGATCATAGACGGTGTCGCTGGCCACGGCGATCAGCCGCCGAACATGCCGAGCAGCTTGTTCTTCAGCTTCGTCACCCGGCTCTCGTCCGCGCTGGCGGCCTGCGTTTCGGCCGGCTGGGCTTCCGTCGGAGCAGCAATGGTCGCGGTGGCGACGGGAGCTTCCTTGGCGGCCTTGGCCGCTTCCTTTGCAGCCACGGCTTGCGCCTTGGCGGCTTCCTTTTCTGCCAACGCCTGCGCCTTGGCGGCTTCCTTGGCCTGTTTGGCGGCCTCAATGGCTGCCAGCCTCTGCTCCTCGGCCTTCTTCTTGGCCGCTTTTTCCGCGTCGAGCGCCGCCATCTTGCGGCCGGCGGGCGAATCGATGCGGCCCATGCGCGCCGTCTCGGTCACCGAACCGTCGGTGTTGAGCGAAGGCGGATCGATCGGCACGCGTTCGCCGCGCGCCCGGCGCTTCGACCAGTCGGAGACGATGCTGGCTTCCTTGATACCGGCGATGGTTGGCTTCGGCGGCGGCACGCTAGCCTTGAGCGCGCCGTTGAACGCTGCATCGTAAGTGCTCTGATAGGCGTTGTAGGCGCTCTTCAAGGAATCCGGCTGCGTGGTCGCCGGGCAGGCGCCGGTCGGATCGAAGGTCTGGCCGTCGGCGGCAACCTGGTTGAAGACGTAGCGCTTCTCGCAGACGTCGACCTTCGGCGGCACCTTGGTGACTTCGAAATTGTCGTAGCCGACCTTCAGCATCTTCCAGAACTCATAGTTCGGATCGTTGCGGTAGCGCGCCATGTTGGCCGCGGTCATGCGGAACGGAAAAGCCTGGATCTGGAACTCGGTCTGGCCACCCTGAAAGGCGTCGCGGCCGAAGGCATAGATCTGCTCGATCTGTGCGTCGGTCATCGAATAGCAGCCCGACGACGAGCAGGCGCCATGCACCATGAGGTTCTGACCCGTGCGGCCATTGGCACGGTCATAGGCGTTGGGGAAGCCGATGTTGAAGGACAGATGGTAGTTCGAGCGCGGGTTCATCTGCGATGGCCGCACCGTATAGAACCCTTCCGGCGCCTGGCGGTCGCCCTCGGTGTATTTCGGCCCGAGCTTGCCCGACCATTTGCAGATATCGTAGCTCGCCACCATGTCGTAGCGGCCGTTGGTCTTGGCCTTCCAGATTTCGAGCTTGCCTTCTTCCTTGAAGATACGGGCCATCACCGAGGAGGTGCGGATCATGCCCTTGGCCTTCATGTCGGCCAGGATCTTGTCGGGCAGCGGCTTGTTGGCTTCCGGGGCAAAATCCTTCATCGACGAATCATTGCAGCCGGCAACGACTATCGAGGCAATGAGGACTCCGGTGCGGGCAAACTTGGCAAACATGGATACGGCTATGTCTTTTTCCTCGGTCCATGGCCTCAAAGCGGCTGGACCCGTATGCTGAACACCGACGGACCGTAAGCCCGTTAACCTTGAAAATTCCTTACCGCAAGCGTCAGCCGACACCTGGCGGCATTTTCATAGACTCGAATGCGGCGGCATTTTTGTGGCGGAATCGTGCCCGCCGCCACTTTGCCGTGCGGTGGCCAGGGCAATTCCAGGGCGAACAGACGTTTGACGGATCCGGATTTGGCGGGCTCTAGTTAATGCCGGTACCGGAGCCACTGCTATTGTCCTCTGGCAGGGAGATCGCCTGCTGAGCCCTCAGTGCTTGCAGGCGAGCCGCTTTGACCAGCGCAGGTTTCTCGTATTTCTTCATCCCAAGCCCTCCGAAAGCGAAAAGCTTTATTAGCAGCGGTTAATGTAAAGTGTCCATGGCGACCCGGCCCCAGATCACGGGATAGTCTGGTTTGAACCCGCCGAAGACAGCGGCGAAAACCGCTTCACACTTTTCGGCATCATGCTCTAAGAGCGGTTCAGAGTTTGATGGAATCTCTGACCCGCTCTAACTTCTTGTTTTTACGCAATTCCCAAGGGGAAGCGCTAGGCGCTTCTCCCGGGAAAACCGCTACGCACTTTTCCTGGAATTACTCTAGAGGCTGCGGCCCATCGCCAGGTATTTCTCGCGGCGTTGTTCACGGAAATCGGTGTTGGCGCCGGCGAATTCCTTCATCGTCTTGGCGATGAGGTCGCCGGTCGCGGCTATCACCGTTTCGGGCGCGCGCTGGGCGCCGCCCATCGGCTCGGGGATGATGGCGTCGATGATCTTCAGTTCGAGAAGATCCTGCGCGGTGATCTTCATGTTGGTCGCCGCGTCCTTGGAGCGCGTCGTGTCGCGCCACAGGATGGAGGCGGCACCCTCGGGCGAAATCACCGAATAGATGGCGTGTTCGAGCATGTAGACGCGGTTGGCGGTGGCGATCGCGATGGCGCCGCCCGAACCGCCTTCGCCGATGACGACCGAGATCGACGGCACTTTCAGGCCAAGGCAGGCCGAGGTCGAGCGGGCGATGGCTTCGGCCTGGCCGCGCTCCTCGGCGCCGACGCCGGGATAGGCGCCGGCCGTGTCGACCAGCGTCAGCAGTGGAATCTTGAAGCGGTCGGCAAGTTCCATCAGCCGCACCGCCTTGCGATACCCTTCAGGACGCACCGAGCCGAAATTGTGCTTCAGCCGGCTCGCCGTGTCCGAGCCCTTTTCCTGGCCGAGGATGGCGACAGGTTCGCCGCGGAAACGGGCAAAGCCGCCGACGATCGCCTGGTCCTCGCCGAAATTGCGGTCGCCGGCGAGCGGCGTGAAGTCGCTGAACAGACCCTTGATGTAGTCGACGCAGTGCGGCCTGTCGGAATGGCGCGCCACCTGAACCTTCTGCCATGGCGTCAGTGCCTTGTAGAGTTCGCGCAGCGCGTCGCGCGAACGCTTCTCGAGCCTGGTGATCTCGTCGGCGACATCGACCGCCTCGCCGTTCTCGGCAAGCTTCTTGAGCTCGAGGATCTTGAGCTCAAGATCCTGCACCGGCTTTTCGAAATCGAGGTAATTGTACATGCTTGAGCGGACCGATGCGTCGGAAGGCAAGGACTGCGGAACCGTTGAAACCAAGGCTCCGGGCGGTGAAATGTCGTCCTCACATAGCGATATGAGGCCTAGTCGGCAAGCGGATGATGATCGTTGACCAGCCGCACCAGCCGCTCCTCAAGCACGTGGGTGTAAATCTGTGTCGTCGATATGTCGGCGTGGCCAAGCAGTTGCTGCACGGCCCTGAGATCGGCGCCGTTCTGCAGGAGATGGCTGGCGAAAGCATGGCGCAGCACATGCGGCGATATTTTCGCCGAGGCGATGCCGGCCCTTGCTGCCAGCCCTTTCAGGTCACGGGCAAAGACCTGGCGCGAGAGATAGCCGCTGTCCGATGCCGCCGGAAACAGGAACGGGCTGTCGCCGAAGGCAGGCACCTTGGCCCGGGCGTCAAGCCAGCTCCGCATCGCCGAGCGCGCCTTGGCCGACAGCGGCACCATGCGTTCCTTGTCGCCCTTGCCGCGCACCATGAAGAAACGGTCGTCGCGCTGCGCCACCGTCACCGGCAGGCCGACCAGCTCGGAAACGCGCAGACCCGTGGCGTAGAGCACTTCGACCAGCGCATGCAGGCGCAAGGCCGCCAACCTGTCGGCATGACCGAGCCCGGCATCGCCGGCTTCGTGCGCGGCGCGGTCGATCAGCCGGCCGGTTTCGGCCTCGCTCATCGTCTTGGGCAGTGGCCGACCCTTCTTAGGGCTGTCCAGCGTGCCGGTGGGGTCGTCGGCGCGCAGGCCTTCGGCATAGAGGAACTTGAAGAACTGGCGGATCGCCGACAGTTTGCGCGCCTGCGAGGTCGGCGCGAAGCCGCGCGCGGCAATGTCGTCAAGATAGGCGCGGATATCTGCGGTAGCCGCACCGGCAAGCCCGCCATCGATTTCTTGCGAGGCATCCTCCAGATCGCGGCGATAGGAGGAAAGCGTGTTCTCGGCCGCTCCCCGCTCGGCGCTCATCATTTCCAGGAAGGCCTCGATACGGGCGGCGCTGTTCATTTCCTTGAGGCGTTCCGAGACAGTTTCGGTGTGGTTCAGTTCTTCTTGGGATTGAGCTTTTCCGGCGGAATACGCACGCTCATTTCCGCTTTTTTCGGCTCGACGAACATCACCAGCGCGAACATCGTACCATAGGCAATGCCGGCCAGAATCGCGAGGGTCACGACAAAGCGAAACAGTGTCGGCATCAATTCTCGCCCGTCTTTTTGTTCTGCGTTTCCAAACCCTGTGCCCTTATGGGACGCCAATCCGGCCAATTCAAGGAGGAAGCGGGGGCGTGTTAGCAACTTCTGATGCGAGCGCCCCTCTGTCCATATCGAGCCCACGGCACTCGGCACGCTTGACGCAAACCGGCTTTTCATGTCGATACGCCGGCAAAGAGGGCCCAAGAAACAGCTGATGAACGCGCTACAGGCAAATCCTCCAGGCGAGACCCATGCCGCGCTGCTTGGCCGGCTGGGCGGCCGGTCCATTGTCTTTGTCGGCCTGATGGGCGCCGGCAAGACGGCGATCGGCCGCAAGGTGTCGACGATGCTTTCGCTGCCCTTCATCGACAGCGACCAGGAGATCGAGAGCGTGTCGCGGATGACCGTTCCGGAGCTGTTCGAGCGCTATGGCGAAACCGAGTTCAGGGCCTTGGAGCAGCGTGTCATCCTGCGCGTGCTTGAAAACGGTCCGCAGGTTCTGTCGACCGGCGGCGGCGCCTTCATGAATGCGCAGACGCGCGAGGCCATCGCCGCGCACGGGGTCTCGGTGTGGCTGAAGGCCGAGCTCGACCTTCTGATGGACCGCGTTTCCAAGAAGCAGAACCGGCCGCTTTTGAAAAGCGCCGATCCCCGCGCCGTGCTGGAGCGGCTGATCGGGGAACGCTATCCGGTCTATGCCACTTCCGACGTCACCGTGCCGACCCGCGACGACCGCAAGGAGATCATCGCCGCCGAGGTGCTTGAGGCGCTTTGCCGGCATTTCGGCATCGATACGATGGAAGCGACGGGCGAGGTCGAATCATGAGCGCGGATCAGCCTGTCATCGTCGAAGTCGGTCTCGGTGACCGGGCCTACGACATATTGATCGGCGCCGGCCTGCTGTCGCGCGCCGGTGCTGAGATTTCGCGCCGGCTGCCGGGCACACGCGCCGCCGTCGTAACCGACGAGAACGTCGCCGCGGCGCATCTCGATACGCTGAAGGCCGGGCTCGAGAAGGGTGGCATCCAGCCCACCGTCATCACGATGCCGCCCGGCGAGAAGACCAAGAGCTTTGCCCATCTCGAAGAGGTGGTCGATGGCGTCCTGGCCGCCAGGCTGGAGCGCGGCGACGTCGTCATCGCGCTTGGCGGCGGCGTCATAGGCGATCTCACCGGTTTTGCCGCCGGCATCGTGCGGCGCGGCATGAATTTCGTGCAGGTTCCGACCTCGCTGCTGGCGCAGGTCGATTCCTCGGTCGGCGGCAAGACCGGCATCAACAGCCCGCGCGGCAAGAACCTCGTCGGCGTCTTCCTCCAGCCCAGGCTGGTGCTGGCCGACACCGAAGTGCTCGACACGCTGCCGATCCGCGAATTCCGCGCCGGCTATGCCGAGCTTGCCAAATACGGGCTGATCGACCGGCCGGAATTCTTCGCCTGGCTGGAAGCGAACTGGGAAAAGGTGTTTGGCGGCGGACCGGAGCGGGCCGAAGCCATTGCCGAGGCCTGCCGCGCCAAGGCCGACGTCGTTGCCCGCGACGAGTTCGAAACGGGCGACCGCGCCCTGCTCAATCTCGGCCACACATTCGGACACGCGCTCGAAGCCGCCACGCAGTATGACGGCGCTCGGCTTGTCCATGGCGAGGGGGTCGCCATCGGCATGGCGCTGGCGCACCGGTTCTCGTCGCGGCTCAATCTCGCCAGCCCCGACGATGCGGCCCGCGTCGAGGCGCATCTGCGTGCCATCGGGCTGCCGTGGCGGATGGCCGATATCCCGGGCGATTTGCCCGATGCGGATACCCTGCTTTCATTCATCACGCAGGACAAGAAGGTGTCGCGCGGCGCGCTGACCTTCATTCTGACGCGCGGCATCGGCCAGGCCTTCATCGCCAAGGATGTACCAGCCTCGGAAGTGCTGTCGTTCCTCAGGGAAAGCCATCCAGCCAGCCGGAAAGCCGGCTGAGATGGACAATGGCTGGACCGTCGTCGCCGTCCTTGCCATCATCGTCCTGCTGGTCGTTGCCGTGCGCAAGCGTCTCCTCGCCATGTTCGGCTATGAACTGTCGCGCATCGAGCCGCAGCGCTCGAGCCAGGACGAATTGCGCGGCGCGGTCGACGATTTCCGCCGTGACGGGCAGGTGGTGCGCGAGGACCGCGACCGCATCGGCGGCCTGTTCGACCTCGAAGAGCTCGAAGTTTCCGACGTCATGGTCCACCGCACGAATATGCGCTCGGTCAACGCCGACAATGCGCCGGAAGCGGTGGTGCGCGAGATCCTGCAGAGCCCGCACACCCGCATGCCGCTCTGGAAAGGCTCGCTCGACAACATCGTCGGCGTGCTGCACGCCAAGGATCTGCTGCGCGCGCTGAACGAAGTCGGCAACGATTTCTCGCAAATCGACGTGATGAAGATCGCCTCAAAACCCTGGTTCGTGCCCGACACCACGACCTTGCAGGAACAGCTCAACGCCTTCCTGCGCCGCAAGGCGCATTTCGCCGTCGTCGTCGACGAATATGGCGAGGTCGAGGGGCTGGTGACGCTGGAGGACATCATCGAGGAGATCGTCGGCGAGATCGCTGACGAGCACGATGTCGACATCCAGGGCGTCAAGCAGGAGGCAGACGGCTCCATCGTGGTCGATGGCACGGTGCCGATCCGCGACCTCAACCGGGCGCTCGACTGGAACCTGCCCGACGAGGAGGCGACCACCATTGCCGGCCTCGTCATCCACGAGGCGCAATCGATCCCCGAGGAGAAGCAGGCTTTTACGTTCCACGGCAAGCGCTTCGTCGTGATGAAGCGCGACAAGAACCGCATTGCCAGGGTCAGGATCCGGCCGGCCGGCGACGCCTGAAGCCTGTCTTTATGCTAGTTGCCCCAAGGCCGCTGCGCACTTTTTGATCGATATGCGCCGGGCCTGAGCCACGGCATCGGTGCAACAACCAAGCCTCATTCCGCGATCTGGCTCGTCGACCGTTCATGGACCGTCAGGCCCGTCTCAGCGTCGACGGCGGCCAGGCTGACCTCATAGCCCCAAAGCCTCCGGATGTGACGAAGCGTGGCGTCGCGGCTGGTGTCCTCAAGAAGGATGCCCTGTTTCACCTTGTGCTGCAGTCGCAAATGCCGATCGCCGAGCAGATCGACATCCACCACCTGGATGTCCGGTCGGTTCGCGCCGACGTCGTAGTTGTGAGCGAGCGCGGCGCGTATCTTTTCATAGCCGCGCTCGTTGTGGATCGAGGCGACCTCACAATGCGGCTGGTCGGCAGCGTCGCCGAGCACAAAAAACCGCCATTTCCGGATCAAGGCCGGGCTGAGGTACTGGCGGATAAAGGACTCGTCGCGGTGGTCTGCCCAGGCGTCGAGGAGGACCTCGCGCCAGTTGCCGTGGCCGGCGATGTCGGGAAACCAGTCTCGATCCTCGGCCGTCGGCTTGGTCGAAATGCGCCTGATGTCCTGCATCATGTCGAGGCCGAGAGCGTATGGATTGATGCCCGAAAAACGCGGATCATCGAACGCCGGCTGGAAGACCACGTTGGAATGATTGCGCAGGATTTCGAGCATGGCGCCCTCGCTGATCCGGCCGCGGTCGAACAGCGTGTTCATCACGGTGTAGTGCACGAAGGTGGCGCAGCCCTCGTTCATCACCTGTGTTTGCCGTTGCGGATAAAAATATTGCGCTATGACGCGAACGATCCTGATGATCTCGCGCTGCCAGGGCTCCAGGACCGGACTGTTCTTTTCCAGGAAATAAAGGAGGTTTTCTTCGGGCAGGTTGAGCGATTTCTTCCACTCCGGGTCCTGGACCTTGACGTCGGCCCTTTGCTGCGAATGCGGCAGTGTGCGCCACAGATCGTTATAGGAGCGCTCTTCGTATTCGAGACGCTCGCGAAGCCCTTCGCGCAGTCGCTCCGACGACAGCTTCGGCGGCCGCTGATAGCGGAACACGCCCTGTTCCATCAGCGCGTGGGCGGAATCGAGAACGGCCTCGACGGCAGCGAGACCGTGCCGCTCCTCGCAACGGACAATGTAGCTCTTGGCGAAGTCCAGGTAGCCGAGGATCGCCCCAGCGTCCGTCCACTGCTTGAACAGATGGTTATTCTTGAAGAAATGGTTGTGCCCGAGCGCGGCGTGGGCCGTCACCAAGGCCTGCAGGGCCATGGTGTTCTCCTCCATCAGATAGACGATGCAGGGATTGGAATTGATGACCAGTTCATAGGCAAGCCCGCGTCCGCCTTTGCGATAGAGCAGATCCTGGTGGAGGAAGTGTTTGCCGAAAGACCAATGTCGGTACATCAGCGGCATACCGACTGACGAGTAGGCGTCGAGCATCTGCTGGGAGGAGATGATCTCCATCTGCACGGGATAGATATCGAGATGGAGCTCTTCGACCGCGATCGCCTCGATCGCATCATAGACCCGCGACAATTTCGTAAAATCCCAGTCGGATCCGGAAAAAAGCAGTTCGGAATTAGCGGCTTGTGTGGCCATCAGCTCCCTCACGCTCTCTTAAGGAGAGTCGGCTGTCTGCCGAAGAGCTGGCGAAAGACCGGGTAGATATCGGCGGGCGTGGCGATGCGGCTCATCTGGAAGTTCGGCCATTTCAGGTCGATCGCGCTATAGGCACGCCATAGCGATGTCCCGTTCTCGGTCGTGCCGAATATATGGGCTTCGCGCTCGTCGATGATCTCGACATAGGCAAAATACTGGCACAGCCGC
This sequence comes from Mesorhizobium sp. M8A.F.Ca.ET.181.01.1.1, assembly GCF_004792025.1. Classification (NCBI taxonomy): domain Bacteria; kingdom Pseudomonadati; phylum Pseudomonadota; class Alphaproteobacteria; order Hyphomicrobiales; family Phyllobacteriaceae; genus Mesorhizobium; species Mesorhizobium sp. M8A.F.Ca.ET.181.01.1.1. Next base: position 90,686 of record NZ_SRTV01000011.1, read on the forward strand.
ATGAGCTTGCCGTCGAGCAGGGCTATGCAGCGCTCGGAATCGGTGATGGAATTGTCTCCGTCCGAGGCCTGGGCGGCATAGATGTTCCACTGGCTGGCCGGATATCGCTGCTCGATGATGCGATGCATTTCCTCGAGCGCGGTGGAAACGACGGTACCGCCGCTTTGGGTGCAATTGAAGAATGTCTCCTCGTCAACCTCCTGCGCCTCGTGGGTATGGCGAATGAAGACGATTTCGATCCGGTCATAACGCCGTTTCAAAAACAGGTGCAGCAGCACGAAGAAGCGCTTGGCCAAATCCTTTTCGCGCTCACCCATGGACCCGGACACATCCATCAGACAGAACATGACGGCATTGGCGTTCGGCACGGGCTGGGGATCGAAGCGGTTGAATCGAATGTCGACAGGATCGACATAGGCAATTCGCCTGCGCCGCCGCTCCAATCGGTCCAGCTCCTCGCGCAATGCCGCAATGCGCTGGCGCGTTGCCGCGCTGGATTGCACCAACTCGAGCATGGCGATCTCCTCGAGGATCGCGTCCAGCTCGCCCTGCTTGGGGCGCCTCAGCGCAATACGCCGGCCATGACTGTTACGCATCGTGCGCCCAACATTGATGTTGGTGGGTGAGCCGGTAGCGGCGAAGCCAGCCCGGCGCGGCTTGAAGGCAAGGATTTCCTTGAGGTTGAGCTTGACCATATCCGGGAGTTCGAGATCCTCGAAAAAAAGATCGAGCACCTCTTCGCGTGACAGCACAAAACGAAAGTCGTCTTCAGACACGGTGTTTCCCGGGGACGACGCCCCGGCGCCGCCGCCCTGGCCGGGCTTGGGGATCAAATCTCCAGGAGAGAAATGCCTGTTGCCCGGCAGGATGTACTGGCGCCTGCCGCTGTTCCTGGCGTTGTTGAAGGTCGGCTCGCCCGTGCCTCTGTCGGGCATGGGCACTGCGTGCTCGGCATCCACGTCGGCGATCCTGCCGATGCGGATCTGATCGCGCAGGCTTCGCTTGAGTTCTTCCCGAGCGCGCCTGAGGAACCGCTGGCGATTGCCCAGGCTCTTGTCCTTCGGATTCAGGCGGCGGTCGATGAAAATAGGCATGGAACCATTCGGGCCTCTCTTAACCCGCCTTGTTCACCCGCATGTACCAGTCGACAAGCCGGCGCACCTGCCGCTCGGTGTAGCCGCGTTCCACCATGCGCTGCACGAATTCATTGTGCCGCTTTTCCGTGACGCTGTCCTGCTTGGAGCCGAAACTGATCACCGGCAAGAGGTCTTCGACCTGGCCGAACATCCGCTTCTCGATGACCTCGCGAAGTTTCTCATACCCTGTCCAGGACGGGTTGCGGCCGTGGTTTCGCGCCCGGGCACGCAACGTGAATTTGACCACTTCATTGCGGAAGTCCTTGGGATTGGCGATGCCGGCCGGTTTCTCGACCTGTGACAATTCCTTGTCCAATACCTCGCGATTGAGAATCTGGCCCGTGTCGGGATCCTTGTAGTCCTGGTCCTCAATCCAGGCATCGGCATAGGCGATGTAGCGGTCGAAGAGGTTCTGGCCATATTCGCTGTATGATTCCAGATAGGCCTTCTGAATCTCGTGGCCGATGAACTCGGCATAGCGCGTTGCCAGTTCCGATTTGATGAAGTCGAGATAGGCGCCTTCCGTTTCCTTTGGAAACTGCTCGCGCTTGATCGCCTCTTCCAGGATGTACATCAGGTGCACGGGATCGGCAGCCACCTCCTTGGTGTCGTAGTTGAATGTCTGGGACAAGATCTTGAAGGCGAAGCGTGTGCTTACGCCGGTCATGCCTTCGTCGACGCCGGCGGCATCGCGATATTCCTGGACCGACTTCGCCTTGGGGTCGACCTCCTTGAGATTCTCGCCGTCATAGGCGCGCATCTTAGTGTAGAGCGGCGAATTATCGTGCTCGGCAAGGCGGGTCGAGACCGTGAATCGGCTGAGAATGTCCATCACTTCAGGTGCGCAGGGGCTTGCGGCCAGGTCGCTCTCGCGCAGCAGCTTTTCATAGATCTGCCGCTCTTCGGTGATCCGCAGGCAATACGGTACCTTGACCACGAGGATGCGGTCGAGAAAAGCCTCGTTGTTCTTGTTGTTTTTGAACTGTTGCCATTCCGATTCGTTGGAATGGGCAATGATGATGCCCTGGTAGGGAAAGGCGCCGAAATTCTCGGTACCGTTGTAGCTGCCTTCCTGGGTCGCCGTCAGCAACGGATGCAGGACCTTGATGGGTGCCTTGAACATCTCGACGAATTCGAGCAGGCCCTGCGTGGTCCGGTTCAGTCCGCCGCTGTAGGAATAGGCGTCCGGGTCGGATTGGCTGAAATTTTCCAGCTGTCTGATGTCGACCTTGCCGACCAGGGCCGAGACATCCTGATTGTTTTCGTCGCCAGGCTCTGTCTTGGCAATGCCGATCTGGCGCAGCCGGGAAGGCATCAACTTGACCACGCTGAATTTGGAAATATCGCCGGACAGTTCGTCGAGCCGCTTGGCCGCCCAGGGTGAGATGAGCCCATTCAGCCGGCGTCGGGCTATGCCGTATTTATCCTCCAGCAGGTCGCCCATGCGATCGGGGTTGAAAAGGCCAAGTGGCGATTCGAAAACCGGGCTGATCTGGTTGCCGACCTTCAGCGTGTAGATCGGGCGCTGTTCCATCAATTTCTTCAGCCGTTCGGCCAGGGAGGATTTGCCGCCGCCGACAGGGCCGAGGAGGTAGAGGATTTGCTTGCGCTCCTCGAGTCCCTGGGAGGCATAGCGAAAATAGCCGGCGATACGCTCGATCGTTTCCTCCATGCCGTAGAAGTCGGAGAAGGAGGGATAGATTTTAAGGGTGCGGTTCGAAAAGATGCGGCCGAGCCGTTCGTCCTTGCTGGTGTCGACCAGGTCGGGTTCGCCGATCGCCTCGACCATCCGTTCAGGCGCCGAGGCATACATTGATTTGTCCTCTCGGCAGGCAAGGAGATACTGCTGGAGGCTGGTTTCTTCCTGGGCGGCGTTGGCATAAATCTCCGAAAAAAGGTCGAAGACGTCGGACTGATTGTCGCGCATAGTGCTTTGCCCTCAGAGCCGTGCTGGCTACCTAATGGCTCATCACATATTCAACTGCCGGAACGCATGGTGGTTCCCTTTATTAGGAGCGCGCGTGCATTTGGCATCGAAACCCGAGACGCCAGCCATCTGGCCGAAATGCTTACCCAATACTTAGGTGGTGATGGCCAGACGAGGTCGTCAAGGGGCAGATATTGATTTCGTGATCTGCACGGTATTGAAGCGCGTTGATGCGGCCTGAGGCGGCGAGAGTTGCGACCCGGTTCTGGACGCGCGTGGCGCCTGCGAGCACTGTTGGCCTGCACAGCCGGGAGACCGCGATGATCGATCGACGAAACCTCATCCTGACCTCCGTGGCGGCGATGCTGCCCTTGGAAGCATGGGCCGCGCCGCGCCAGGGCGCGCCAGAAACGTTCGACTACGGACCGGCTCGACTCGACCTTTATGCACCGGAGGACGCAAGCGGGCTGCCGGTGGTGTTTTTCGTTCATGGCGGCGCCTGGCGGCTCGGCAAACGCAGCCAGGTGGGCGCCAAGCCGGCCTTCCTGCTTGCCAACGGCTTCTGCTTCGTCTCGATCGACTACCGCATGCTGCCGCAGGCCGATGTCGCCACCCAGGCGGGCGACGTCGAAAAGGCCTATGCCTATGTCAGGGCCAACATCGCCCGGCATGGTGGCGACCCCAATCGCATCGTCGGCATGGGCCATTCGGCCGGCTGCCACCTGATTGCCCTGACCGGCATGCGCGGTGGATTGCCCGGCGTCGCCGGGCTGCTTCTCGATGATACCCGGGCCTATGATCTCGCCGCGCTCGCCGAAAATGGCGGCATGGTGCGGGCCTATGCGCGCGTGTTTTCCGATGCTTCGCAATGGGCGGCGCTTTCGCCGGCGAGCTATGTGGACGGCCGCAAGCATCCGCCGACCTTCATCGCCTATTCTCGTGCCGACGGTCGCGGCGAGCAGTCCACGACCTTTGCCGAGCGCCTGCGCGCCACAGGCACCGAGGTGACGCTGTTCGATGGCAGCGCGTATACGCATATGTCGATCAACCGCGATTTCGGCAGGGATGGCGATGCGCTGACCGCCGCCGCGCTGACGTTCCTGAAATCGGTGGTCGGTTGACTCAGCCGATTGTCGCTCGCCCATTCCGTCGCTGGATCATGCCAAAAGCGTCGGCGGAATATTGCGGCGCGGACATGCGCGGGTGCAATTGCTCCTCGTTAACGGGAGAAAATTTGCATGAATGGCGCCGATGTCCTGTGCGACGTGCTGCTGGCCAATGATGTTACGGTGTGCTTCGCCAACCCCGGCACATCCGAAATGCATTTCGTCGCCGCGCTCGACCGCAAGCCGCGGATGCGTTGTGTGCTTGGCCTGTTCGAGGGCGTGGTGACCGGTGCGGCCGACGGCTATGCGCGCATGACCGATCGCCCCGCAGCGACGCTGCTTCACACAGGGCCGGGGCTGGCCAACGGTCTTGCCAACATGCACAACGCAAGGCGCGCCAGGAGTTCGATGATCAACATCGTCGGCGACCATGCCTCATACCATCTGCCGCTCGATGCGCCGCTGACCAGCGATATCGGAGGCCTGGCGGCGCCGATGTCCAACTGGGTGCGCCGCATCGAAGGGCCTGCCGATGTCCAGCCGGCCACGGAGGCGGCCTTTCGCGCCTCGCTGACGCCGCCGGGCGTCACGACGCTGATCCTGCCGGCGGACGCGGCCTGGGGGGAGGCTGACGCGGTTTCGCTCGGCAAGGTTGTCCTTTCACCGCCGCCGGTGGTTGACGTGGATGCGGTGCGTCAGGTGGCCGCGGCGATCCGCTCCGCGCCCGGCCGTGTTGGCATGATCGTTCGCGGGCGGGCGGCGCGCGCCGATGCGCTCGAGATCGCCGGCCAGATTTCGGCGGCCTGCGATGTCAGGCTGTTCAGCGAGGTCCTGATCGCCAGGATGCAGCGCGGGCGCGAACGTGTCGCGCCGACGCGCATTCCCTATCCTGTCGACGCGGCGACGGCAGCGCTCAGGGATATCGATGTTCTGGTGCTGGTCGGCGGAAAGGAGCCGGTCGCCTTCTTTGCCTATCCGGGAAAACCGGGACGGCTTGTCCGTGACGACTGCCAGGTGCTGACGCTCGCCGACCATGGGCAGGACCTGCATGCGGCGCTGGAAGCGCTTCGCGGTGAACTTGGCGTCAAGCCATCGCAACGGACGGCGGTTGCCAGCGCGTTTCCCGACGAGGCAACGCCGAACGGCCCGCTGACGGAAGACGCCATCGCACTGTCTGTCGCGAGAAAGCTGCCGGCCGACGCGATCGTCTGCGACGAGGCCGTCACCTCGGCGCGGCGTTTCTTCGCGCTGTCGGCCTTTGCCGCGCCGCACGATTACATGATGGGCACGGGCGGGTCGATCGGCGGCGGCATCCCGCTGGCGACGGGTGCGGCGATCGCCTGTCCCGGCCGCAAGGTGATCAATCTCGAGGCCGACGGCAGCGGCATGTACACGGTGCAGGGCCTGTGGACGCAGGCGCGGGAACGTCTCGACGTGGTGACGATCGTCTTTTCCAACCGCACCTACGCGATCCTGCATGGCGAGATGAAGAATGTCGGCGTGAATGCGATCGGCGAGAATGCGCGGCGCATGCTCGATCTCGATCATCCGGCGCTGGACTGGGTTTCGCTGGCCAAGGGCATGGGCGTGGAGGCTGCGCGTGCGGATACCTGCGAGCGGTTCGACGCGCTGCTCGACGCTGCCTTGTCTCGCCCGGGGCCGTTTCTGATCGAAGCGGTAATCTGACCGGTTCTTACCAGCGCGTCTGTTCGCCGGGCGCCGCAGGCTCGATCGCCAGCGCGTGCACGCCGGCCTTCAACTCGTCGGCCAGCAGTTCGTTGACGGCGCGGTGACGGTCGATGCGGCTCATGCCGGCGAAATTCGGCGAGACGATGCGGACACGGAAATGCGTCTCGCCGGTGCCGTCGAACTCGGCGTGGTGGCCGGATTCCACGTGATGATGGCCGGCGTGCAGATGGCTTTCGTTGAGGATGACCAGCCGGTCCGGCGAAAATGCCTTGTTGAGCTTGTCTTCCATGGTCGCCTGTATGGACATCGTTTTCTCCCTTCACCACATATGGTTGGCGCTGCCGTGAAAACCAGAAATCGGTCTCACCAGGCCGCTGGCGCGCAACAAAATCAGTCATTCGCCTGCTTTAAGCCGCGATTCAGCGGTTAGGGCGATGATCGCGAAAATGTCAATTCTTGTTTCGCATCTGCGAACGCCCCATAAATGGGTGAGATGAAGCCGTATCCCAAATATTTCGAGAAGATTCGCGTTCGCCCCGACAAGGACGCGGAGGTGAAGTCGCACGCGCCGATCTGCCAGTGGGATGGCTGCAAGGAGGCGGGCACGCATCGCGCGCCGGTCGGGCGCATGAAGGAGGGCGAGTATTTCCGCTTCTGCTTCGACCACGTGCGCGAGTACAACAAGGGCTTCAACTACTTCTCCGGCGTGCCGGACACCGAGGTCGCGCGCTTCCAGAAGGAAGCCATGACCGGCCACCGGCCGACCTGGAAGATGGGCGTCAACGGCGCCTCGACACGCTCCTCGCCCGATATGGCGCAGATGCGCTCCGGCCGCGCCGGCTACTACAACCGCATGCGCGACCCGTTCGACCTGTTCAAGGGGCCGAAGGATCCGCGCGAGGCGCGCGAGCGCAAGGCGAAGCCCCTTGAGGCCAAGGCGCTGGAAACGCTTGGCCTTGATACAAAGGCGACTGGCAAGGACATCAAGGCGCGCTATAAGGAACTGGTGAAGCGTCACCATCCGGATGCGAATGGCGGCGACAGAGGTTCGGAAGACCGGTTCCGCGATGTGCTTCAGGCCTATCGCGTGCTCAAACAGGCGGGCCTGTGCTGAGCGACCCTACGGTTCGTGTCGTTTTCCAACTTTCATAAGGTTGGAAAAGGCTTTAAGACCGCCCCCGAACAAAATCGATTGCCGGCGAAACGCGACGTTTCGCTTGTGGAGACGTTGAGAGATATGAACAAGGTCGATCGCGATATCGCCAACCTGCCCGATACGACGGTGTCGGTGAAGGAGAAATTCGGCTTCGAGTCCAAGATGGTGGTGCCGGCCTATTCGGTGACATCAGAGCATGTGCCCGACATTGATCCCGACTATCTGTTCGACAAGGCGACGACCTTGGCGATCCTCGCCGGCTTTGCCTACAACCGCCGCGTCATGGTGTCGGGCTATCACGGCACCGGCAAGTCGACCCATATCGAACAGGTTGCCGCCCGCCTCAACTGGCCTTGCGTGCGCGTCAACCTCGACAGCCATGTCAGCCGTATCGACCTCGTCGGCAAGGACGCGATCGTGGTCAAGGACGGCTTGCAGATCACCGAATTCCGCGACGGCATCCTGCCCTGGGCCTATCAGCACAATGTCGCGCTGTGCTTCGACGAATACGATGCCGGCCGTCCCGACGTGATGTTCGTCATCCAGCGCGTGCTGGAATCGTCCGGCCGCCTGACGCTGCTCGACCAGAGCCGGGTCATCCGCCCGCATCCCGCGTTCCGGCTGTTCTCGACCGCCAACACCGTCGGTCTGGGCGACACCACCGGCCTCTATCACGGCACCCAGCAGATCAACCAGGCGCAGATGGACCGCTGGTCGATCGTCACCACGCTGAACTATCTGCCGCACGACAATGAAGTGAACATCGTGCTGGCCAAGGCCAAGCACTATCGCGACACCAAGGGCAAGGACATCGTCAACAAGATGGTGCGCGTCGCCGATATGACGCGCTCGGCCTTTATCAATGGCGACCTGTCGACGGTGATGAGCCCGCGTACCGTCATCACCTGGGCCGAGAATGCCGAGATCTTCGGCGATGTCGGCATGGCGTTCCGGCTGACCTTCCTCAACAAGTGCGACGAGCTGGAACGCTCGGTGGTTGCCGAGTTCTACCAGCGCGCCTTCGGCCAGGATCTGCCCGAGAGCGCGGCCAACGTGGTGCTGGGCTAAGCAGAGCCTCGATGGCGGGTCCGGGCGACAATACGCGCAACAAGTCGAAGACGGGGTCTGAAGCCGATAGCTTCAAGCGCGCCGTCACCGTCTGCATGCGCGCCATCGCCGGCGACAAGGAGATGGAAGTCGGCTTCGCCAAGGACAGGCCGGCGCTGGCTGGCAGCCGCGCGCGGCTTCCTGAACTGCCCAAGAAGGCATCGAAGACCGACATCGCGATCACCCGCGGGCTCGGCGATTCCATGGCGCTGAAGCGCGCCTGCCACGACGTGCGCATCCACAGCAAGCTGGCGCCCGAAGGCAAGGCTGCCCGTGCCATCTACGACGCGGTCGAGCAGGCCCGCGTCGAGGCGATCGGCAGCCGCGCCATGCAAGGCGTCGCCGACAATATCGGCTCGATGCTGGAGGACAAATACGCCAAGGCCAACCTCGTCGACGTCAAGGACAAGGCCGACGCGCCCATCGAGGAGGCGCTGGCGCTGATGGTGCGCGAAAAGCTGACCGGAAGGCCGGTGCCGAAGAGCGGCGAGCGGCTGGTCGAACTCTGGCGGCCGTGGGTCGAGGAGAAGGCCAAGGCGGACCTCGACGGCCTGTCGGAAAAGCTCGAGGACCAGCAGGCCTTCGCCCGCGTTGTACGCGAGATGCTCGCCTCCATGGAAATGGCCGAGGAACTCGGCGACGACCAGGAGACCGAAGACTCCGAGGACAATGACGACAACCAGCCGCAAGGCGAGGAACAGAGCGAGGAGGGCGGCGAAGACGATTCCGGCTCCGAGCAGTCGCAATCCGAGGACGCCGAGGCATCGGCGGACGACGAGCAGTCGGCGGAGACCGAGGCCTCCGACGCGACGGCCGACGATCTGTCGGATGACGACGATGCCGATGCCGAGACGCCCGGGGAGGCGCGCCGCAACGACAATCCCTTCACCAATCTGCCGAAGGAAATCGACTACAAGGTCTACACGTCAGCTTTCGACGAGACGGTCGGCGCCGAGGAGCTCTGCGAAGAGGAAGAGCTCGACCGGCTGCGCGCCTTCCTCGACAAGCAGCTCGCCAACCTGTCCGGCGTCGTCGGACGGCTCGCCAACCGGCTGCAGCGCCGCCTGATGGCGCAGCAGAACCGGTCCTGGGACTTCGACCTGGAAGAGGGCTATCTCGACCCGGCGCGGCTGGTGCGCGTGGTCATCGATCCGATGCAGCCGCTGTCGTTCAAGCAGGAACGCGATACCAAATTCCGTGACACGGTGGTGACGCTGGTGCTCGACAATTCCGGTTCGATGCGCGGCCGGCCGATCACGGTCGCCGCCACCTGCGCCGACATTCTGGCGCGCACGCTGGAGCGCTGCGGCGTGTCGGTCGAGATCCTCGGCTTCACCACGCGGGCCTGGAAGGGTGGGCAGGCGCGCGAGAAATGGCTGAAGGACGGCAAGCCGCCGAACCCCGGTCGGCTCAACGACCTGCGCCATATCATCTACAAGTCGGCCGACCACCCGTGGCGGCGGGCGCGGCGCAATCTCGGCCTGATGATGCGCGAAGGCCTGCTCAAGGAAAACATCGACGGCGAGGCGCTCTTGTGGGCGCACAACCGGCTGATTGCCCGGCCCGAACAGCGCAAGATCCTGATGATGATCTCGGACGGCGCGCCCGTCGACGATTCGACGCTGTCGGTCAATCCGGGCAATTATCTCGAACGCCATCTGCGCGCCGTCATCGAACTGATCGAGACGCGTTCGCCGGTGGAGTTGCTGGCCATCGGCATCGGCCATGACGTCACGCGCTATTACAGGCGCGCCGTCACCATCGTCGATGCCGAGGAACTGGCCGGCGCCATGACCGAGCAACTGGCTTCGCTGTTTGCCGAGGAAAGCGCGAAGGATACGCGTCGCGGCGGCATGCGGCGCGCCGGATGATCTTTTTCCGAGGCGGGTTTCGGCACACGCTTTTCGCCGCCTTCGCCTTGCTTGCCGGCATGGCTTCGGCGCCAGCCGGTTCGGCCGACTCGGCTCCGGTTGAGCCTGTCGCGGTCTCGGCCCGCCCGATCACCGAATTCCATATTGGCCGTACCGACAAGCAGTTTGGCCAACTCGAATTCGTCGGCGGGCTGGAAATGACCTCGCCATCACGTGATTTCGGGGCGCTGTCGGCCTTCCGGTTTCTGAAAGCCGGCAGTGATTTCATCGGCGTGGCCGACACCGGTTACTGGTTCTTCGGATCGGTGGCCCGCGACGCTGACAGGCGGCCCGTTGGCATCCAGAATTTTCGCATGCAGCAGCTGGTCGACCAGAACGGCCAGCCGATCGACGAAAAATGGGAAGTCGACGCCGAGGGCCTTGCGGTCAAGGACGGCATCGCCACCGTTGGTTTCGAGCGCAACCATAGCGTCGCCCAGTTCAAGATTGACCAAGACAATATGAAGGGGTCGTTCCGGCAGTTGGATTTCCTGGTGCCGGCGCGGGAGCTGCGGCAGAATCGCGGCTTCGAGACCGTCACCCATGCCAATGCCAACGGCCAGCATCAGGGCGGCCTGGTCGTGGTCTCGGAGAAGAGCCTCGACAAGGCCGGCAATATCTACGCCGCCATCATCGAAGGCCCGCACAAGGGCGTCTTTACCGTCAAGCGCAACGACGATTTCGACATCACCGATGGCGCCTTCCTGCCGGATGGCGATCTTTTGCTGCTGGAGCGCAGTTTCACCATGGCGGGCGGCCTCAAGATGCGGCTGCGGCGCATTTATGGAGAGAGCGTCGAGAAGGGCGCCGTCGCCGATGGGCCGGTGCTGCTGCAGGCCGACATGGGCTACCAGATCGACAATATGGAAGGTCTTGACGTCTGGACCCGCGATGACGGCGCGCTGATGGTGTCGCTGATCTCCGACGATAACCACTCGATCCTGCAGCGCAATCTCTACCTGGAATTCATCCTGCACCAGGATTGACTGGCACTCTGCCTGCTTGAAGTAGGGTCGACTGTCCGTCACTCGATCTACGCTGATCAAAACACTTTAGCACAGACTTGACTATTCGTGCGATCGGCGTAATACTCAAGTCCATGCTTAACCATTCCGAGATCGACAGCATCCTTCGCGCTCTCGTCGAACCCACCCGCCGGCAGATCCTGGAACGGTTGAGCAGCGGACCGGCCACCGTCAGCCAGCTGGCGGAGCCGTTCGGCATGACCTTCGCCGCCGTGCTGCAGCATCTCCAGGCGCTGGAGGCCTGCGGGCTGATCCGCAGTGAAAAGATTGGGCGGGTGCGCACCTGCCGGATCGAACCGGGCGGGCTCGCCCCGCTCGCCGACTGGATTGCCGAACGCCGCATTCCGGCGGAACGCCATCTCGACCGTCTTGGCCAGATTCTGGCCGAGCCAGAGCCATCCCCAAAAGGCCAATCCTCCGAGAAAAGTCAGGATCAGGAAAAGGACAAACAGCAATGAACCAGATAGCCCCCGTCAAGGACGAGCATTCCGTCATCCATTCCACCTTCACCATCGAGCGCACCTATCCGCAATCGCCGTCGCGGGTCTTCCATGCCTTCGCCGACAAGGCGACGGTGCGACGCTGGCGCATCGAAGGCGATGGTTTTGCCGTTGCCGAGTTCAGCTTCGACTTTCGTGTCGGCGGCGGCGAGGTGTCGAGGTTCAGCTATGGCGGCGGTCCGGAGGTCAGGCTCGACGCGCAATTCCAGGACATCGTCGCCGACCAGCGCATCGTGTTTTCCTACAGAATGGCGGTCGGATCGCAGCCCATGTCGGCATCCCTCACCACCGTGGAGCTGACGCCGTTGGGCGACGGCACAAGGCTGACCTATACCGAGCAGGGCGTCTTTTTTGATGGTGTCGATTCCGCCCAGGGGCGGGAAGAGGGGACCCGTGGCCTGCTGGAGACCCTTGGCGCGGAACTTCAGAAGTCAAAGTAAGCGCGGACGCCGCTGGCGGCCTCGGTCAGGACCGTGAGCCGTTGGTGGCGATCCAGATGACATGGCGCGCGCCGCGCTTGCCGTTGGCGCGCGTGTTGACCTCCTCAAAGGCGAAGCCGGCCTGTTTCAGCCGCCGCGTGAAGCCGGCATCCGGGCCTTGCGACCACACCGCCAGCACGCCGCCCGGCTTGAGGGCGCTACGCGCGTCGCCGAGCCCCGCCAGGCTGTAGAGAGCGTCATTGCCCTTGTGGACGATGCCTTCGGGGCCATTGTCGACGTCGAGCAGGATTGCGTCCCAGGCTGCGGGCTCGGACCGTATCAACTTGCCGACATCGGCCTCGCGGATGGTGACGCGGGAATCGCCGAGCGAGCCGGCGAAAATCTCGGCCATCGGGCCGCGCGCCCAGGCGACGACGGCCGGCACCAGTTCCGCGACAACGATTTCGGCATTTCTGCCCAGTTCGGCGAGAGCAGCGCGCAGCGTAAAACCCATGCCAAGTCCGCCGATCAGCACCCTCGGCTGCCGATGGCCCGCGATCCTCTGGCAGGATAGTTTCGCCAGCGCCTCCTCGGATCCGCTGAGGCGGCTGTTCATCAACTCGTTGGTGCCGAGCATGATCGAGAATTCGGAACCGCGCCGTTTCAGCCGCAGTTCCTGTTGGCCATCAGGCGTTTTCGCGGAGTCCAGCTGGATCCAGGGAATCACGGCTTAGGCCGCGGCAACGGCCGGCTGGCTCCAGCGGGCGGCGAGCAGCCGGTAAGGGATCAGTGCCACGACAGCGATGATCAGTTTCACGCTGAGGTCGCCGAGCGCCCAGGACACCCAACGCATGGCCTCGACATGAAACACGCCCATCAACGGGGCGCTCTCCAGCGCGAAGCTGTCGCTTGGGCCGGCGAAGGCAAAGGCGGCCGAAAAGGCCACGCCGAAGAACACGACGGTGTCGAACACCGATCCGACCAGCGTGCCGACGATCGGCGCCCGCCACCAGCTCTGCCGGCGCAGCCGGTTGAACACGGTGACGTCGAGCAATTGCGCGGTCAGGAAGGCAGCGCCCGAAGCGGCCGCGATACGCACCAGCCGGTCGGCCGACGTCTCGAATTCGATGAAGCCGTGGCGAAACAGGAAGGGTGGGATCAGGATCGAGCACACTACCGCCGTCATGAAGCCGACAAAGACGATGCGGCGCGCCACGGCAGGTCCGTAGCGCCGGTTGGCAAGGTCGGTGACCAGGAAGGAGAAGGGGTAGGTGAACGCGCCCCAGGTCAAAACGTCGGCGAGCGACAGGCCGCCAATCTGGCCCTGCATGGGAAACTGCACGAGGATGTTCGATGCCACGACGACAAGCGCCATGGCGGCCACGAAAGGCAGGTATCGCGAAAAAGAAGACATTTTTTTATCCTGGGTAATGGAACCAGCGGAGCATCATGCCGATCGGGCGGTGCCCGCTTCGCAGTTGGGCATCGGATTGTCGAGCCTTGCGGATCTATCCGATGCTCAGTGGCCAACAAAAGATTGGCCAGAGGCCAACAAGAGGTTGGCCGGGGCGGTCGTCCCCCGCCTTATCTGATGTTACGCAGCGACCTGCTCGGCGAGCTTCTTGGCGATCTGCTTCTTCAGCAGGCGCGCGCGCTGCGACAGTTCCTTGACGTCGGCCTTGGCCAGGAAAGCGTCGAGACCGCCACGATGTTCGACCGAACGCAGCGCGTTGGCTGAGATGCGCAGGCGCACGTTCTGGTTCAGCGCTTCCGAAATCAGCGTCACATTGACGAGGTTCGGCAGGAAGCGACGCTTGGTCTTGTTGTTGGCGTGGCTCACATTGTTGCCGGTCTGGACTGCTTTGGCAGTGAGTTCGCAGGTGCGGGACATGGGTTCTAACCTTCAGTTCTTTCGTGACCTGCCAAACCTTTGTGCCCACGCCGGGTGGCGCGCGGTTCTGGTCAGGCGGCCTTATGGAAAAAGTTGGCGTTCCATAGTTGCATTTCACCGGGGCGTCAAGCTCCGGCTTCGCCACGGAACCGCCCGGCATTTCATATTAAGGCCGGATTTCCCCCTATAAGCGGTCTCATAGGGACATGCCAGACCGGAGTCGCCCGCCTCCGGCCCAAAATCAAGGATCCGATCCGCCATGCCTCGTTTGTCTCACGCGCTCGTCACCGCGCTTGCCATCGCCTTGCCGTCCGCCGCGTCGGCTGCGTCGCCGCAATCCTTCAAGGGCGAATACACGGTGTCGTTCCTGGGGCTCTCGATCGCGAGATCGACTTTCTCCAGCAGCTATCAGAGTGGCGTTTATGCGATCAATGGCACCGTCTCCGCAGCGGGTCTGGCCAAGCTGTTCGACGACACGCGTGGCACAATCTCGTCCAAGGGTACGATCTCCGGGCAGAAAATGGTGCCGCAGGCATTCCGTGCCGATTACACTTCCGGCAAGAAGGCATCCTCGATCGACATTCGCTTTGCCAATGGCAACGTGGCGTCGACGCAGGTCATCCCCGCGCCGGGCAAGCGCGACCCCAAGGCCTGGATACCGCTCGGTGCCGGCGATCTGGCATCGGTACTCGATCCGATGGCCGCCACCGTCATCCATGCCGACAGCCCCGACCAGGTCTGCGGCCGCAAGGTCAAGTTCTATGATGGTGAGATGCGCGCCGACCTGACGCTGACCTACGCCTCGAAAGGAACGATCTCGGTGCCGGGCTACAAGGGCGACACAGTCACCTGCCAGATGGGTTTCGAGCCGGTGGCAGGCTACCGCAAGGGCCGCAAGGCGCTCAATTATCTCAAGAGCAAGAGCCGCATGATGGTGACGTTTGCACCGCTTGGCCAAACCGGCGTATATGCGCCGATCCACGCTACGGTCGGAACGCAGATCGGCACCTTGACCATCAGCGCCGGACGTTTCGAAGCGGTACAATAAGGCAGGCCATCGGGGACAGAATGGGGCGCGCCACTGGAGACAAAATGGGGCGCGCAACACTGATCGGCTTTTCGGCGGTCGCCATGTGGGCGTTGCTGGCGTTGCTGACGGACGCATCCGGCAAGGTGCCGCCATTCCTGTTGTCGGCGATCACCTTCTCGATCGGCACCGGTGTCGGGCTAGTCGCACGGCTGTTCATGCCGGCTGCCGACAGGGGCCAGAAAATCCCACCCCAGGTGTGGGTGATCGGCATTGCCGGCCTGTTCGGCTACCACTTCTTCTACTTCACCGCGCTGCGCAACGCGCCGGCGGTGGAGGCGAGCCTGATTGCTTATCTCTGGCCACTGCTGATCGTGCTCGGCTCGGCGCTGATGCCGGGCGAAAAACTGGCGTGGCACCATGTCGTCGGCGCGCTGCTCGGCCTTGCCGGCACCGTGCTGATCGTCACCAAGGGTGGCGGCCTGGCCTTCGATGCTCGCTATACCTTCGGCTATGCCATGGCCGCCGTCTGCGCCTTGCTATGGTCGTCCTATTCACTGCTGTCGCGACGTTTCCCGTCGGTGCCGACCAGCATCGTCACCTGGTTCTGCGCGGCAACCGCCGTGCTGTCGCTCGCCTGCCACCTGGCGCTCGAGGAAACAGTGCTGCCGGTCGGCGCCGGCCAGTGGCTGGCCGTGCTCGGCCTTGGCCTGATGCCGGTGGGCGCGGCCTTCTATGCCTGGGACATCGGCGTCAAGCGCGGCAACATCCAGGTGTTGGGTGCGGTAAGCTACGCGGCGCCGCTTTTGTCGACGCTGGTGCTGATCGCGGCTGGCGTCGCCGAGCCTTCGTTGCGCATTCTGGCCGCCTGCGTGCTCATCACCGGCGGCGCGGCGCTGGCGGCAAAGTCGCTGTTTCTGCGCAAGTCCATTGCTATCGAGAGCGGAGCCGGGGCATCCGAAGACGGAGCCAGGGTATCCGAAGGTGGAGCCCGGGCATCCGAAGACGGAGCCAGGGCATGACGATGCCGTTTGCCGGCGGCATCGACGCCAACGCCAATGCAACGCTGATCTTTTCGATGGTGGCGGCGGTGATCTATGCCTTCACATCAGGCATGCCGCCGACGCTGGCCCGCTCGGCGGCAAAGACGCTCTCTGTGGCCATGCTCGCCGCACTCGCCGCAATGCAGGGCGGCCCGCTGCTGCTGGTTGCCGCCCTTGCGCTGAGCGCGATCGGCGACGCCTTCCTGTCGCGCGACGGGGAAAGGGCATTTCTCGGCGGGCTGGCGAGCTTTCTCGTCGCCCACATCGTCTATGTCGCGCTGTTCCTGCGTAGCGGTGGCGGATTGGAGCTGCTTTCCGCCGAATCCTGGCGAGGCGCGATTGCACTGGCCATGGGGGTGTTCGCGATCGTGATGCTGGCAGCGCTCTGGCGCCGTGTCGGCCCCGGCCTGCGTATCCCGATCGCCGTCTATGTCCTTGCGATCCTGGCGATGGGCATGTCGGCGCTGACGACAAACAGTATCTGGGTGATCGGCGGCGCCGTGCTGTTCATGGCATCGGACGGGCTGCTTGCCACGGAGAAATTCCTGGTGGCCGCCATCTCGCCGCATCGCGCCTGGATGCGCGTCGCAGTCTGGGTGCTGTATTACGCCGCCCAGCTCGCCATTACCCTGGGTTTCCTGCTCGGTTAGGCTGCCAGCCCGGCTCGGCCAGTTCGAAGGCGGCGAAATCGAAACCCGGCGCGACGGTACAGCCGACCAGCGTCCACTCGCCCAGACTGCGCGCCGATTGCCACCAGCCTGCCGGCACGACGATTTGCGGCCTTTCGCCCGCCGCGAGGTCGATGCCGAGAACCTGCTCGATAACGGCGCCGCCTTCTTCACACATCGACAGCGCCAACGGCGCGCCGGCATGGAAATGCCAGACCTCGGCGGCATCCCTGACCCGATGCCAGGCTGAAAGCTGGTGCCGTTCCAGCAGAAAATAGATTGCGGTCGAATGGCCGCGCGCACCGCCGGCCTCGTCGCGAAAGGTTTCGGCATACCAGCCGCCTTCCGGATGCGGCTTCAGTGCGAGCGTTGCTATGATTTGCGCGGAACTGGTCATCGGCAGGAAGCTCGCATGGCGCTCAGAAATTGTCCTTGCGCTTGCGGATCTCGGCGAAGACCTCGGCATCCCCGGCCCTTTCCATGCCCAGATGCTTGCGGATTGCCGGATCGTGCCAGCGCAGGAAGGGATTGGTCGACAGTTCCTCGCCGATCGTCGTCGGCAGTGTCGGCTTGTTGTCGACCCGCAGCGCTTCAATCCGCGCGGCGCGTTCCTTCAATGCCGAATTGGTGGGGTCGACGCTCAGCGCGAAACGGGCATTGGCGAGCGTGTATTCGTGGCCGCAATAGATTGTCGTCTCGGCCGGAAGGGCTGCGAGCTTCTTCAGCGATTCGTACATGACCGGCGGCTTGCATTCGAACAGCCGCCCGCAACCCAGCGCGAACAGCGTATCCGCGGTGAACGCGACTTTCGCTGCCGGCAGATGGTAGGAGAGATGGCCGGCGGTATGCCCGGGCGTGGCGATCACCTCGATGCGCTCATCGCCGAGATGAAGGACGGAGCCTTCTTCGACCGTTTCGTCGATGCCGGGGATTTTCGCCTTCTCCGCCTCCGGGCCGACGATGCGCAGCTTGAAGCGCTCCTTCAGCGCCAGGTTGGCCTCGACGTGATCCATATGATGATGCGTGGTCAGGATCATCGTCGGCGTCCAGCCGGTGCGCTTGATGGCGGCCAGGATCGGCGCTTCCTCGGGCGCGTCGATGATCGCGGTCTGGCCGCTATTGGGATCATGCACTAAGACGCCGAAATTGTCGGTGCGGCACATGAACTGTTCGATTTCGACCGGCATCGCGTCTCTCCATTAGAGCGCCGTGCGTCCAGCTGGACGCACAAAAGACGCTCTAACATTTTTAGTTGTTGCATCGGCCGCAGACATAGGGCGCCGCTGCGTGAATGTCATCCCGGGTGACAAAGCGAATAATCATCCTGGGATGTCAAAATGACATCCGCCGCACCGACCACTTGGGCCTTTTGTTGAATCCAGCCGATATCACGGCTACATCCCTGACATGCATTCCGACATCGTCGACCTTCGCTCCTTCTATTCGACAACGCTCGGCCGGTTCGCCGAGCGCTCGATCACCATGGCGCTGTCGTCGATATGGGCCGCGGTGCCCAATGAGCGGCTGGTCGGCCTCGGCTATACCTTGCCCTGGCTGGAGCGCTTCGGCTCCGATGCCGAGCGGGTCTTCGCCTTCATGCCGGCGACACAGGGCGCCGTGGTCTGGCCGGCGACCGGGCCGACGGCAACGGCACTGGTCTTCGACGAGGAGCTGCCGCTGGTCGATTCCTGCATCGACCGCATGCTGCTCGTCCATTCGCTCGAACATGTCGAGAACCCGCGCGAAACGCTGAACGAGATCTGGCGGGTCCTGTCGCCGGCGGGGCGCGTCGTCATCGTGGTACCCAACCGGCGCGGTGTCTGGGCGCGCTTCGAGCATACGCCGTTCGGCAACGGGCGGCCGTTCTCACGCGGGCAGCTCACCGAACTGCTGCGCGAGGCGAATTTCACGCCGGCCGCCTGGTCCGATGCCCTGTTCTTCCCGCCATCGCGGCGGCACTTCATGATGCGCTTCCACAATGTGCTGGAGCGTGCCGGCCGGCGGCTGTGGCCGATCTTCTCCGGCGTCATCGTGGTGGAAGCGCAGAAGCGGCTTTATCAAGGCGTGCCGGTGGCCCAGCGCGCATCTCGCCGCGTCTTCATGCCGGTGCTGTCGCCGCATGGCGCGACGCGGCTCGGCCGCCGGGCCGAGGGAAGGGGTGCAGCATCGTCGGCTCGGCAAGTGACACCTTCGTGATCGCAATGGAAACTTGCATCGCGCGGCATGTTTCCGACCTATCTGTCGTGCTGGGCTCGCGGAGTGCTTGAGGGCTGCCGCCGTCGGCTCTCTTCATCCGGTTTCAGCTTCGCTACTGAATGCAAGGATCTCGGCCATGGCTGATCAACTGGACAATCAGGCCACCGTTCAACCGGTCGCCGTGGCCAGCAGCCTGCGCGATCAGGTGGCGACGATCAAACGGGCGCTCATCGGATCGCCGGTTCGCAAATGGTTGCTGTGGACGTCGGCCGGCATCATGGCCGTCATCGTCGCGACGTCGATCGGCCAGGTTCTGCTCAATCGCTGGAACCAACCCTTTTACGATGCGCTCGCGCGCCGCGACATGGCCGCCTTCCTGCATCAGCTTCTCGTCTTTGCCATGATCGCCGGCGGGCTGCTGGTGCTCAACATCGGCCAGACATGGCTCAACCAGATGATCCGGCTGAAGCTGCGCGAGGCGCTGACGCTGGATTTGATCGACCAGTGGATGCGGCCGGCGCGTGCTTTCCGGCTGGCCAATGCCGGCGCCATCGGCGTCAATCCCGATCAGCGCATGCAGCAGGATGCCGCGCATCTGTCGGACCTGTCGACCGATCTTGGTGTCGGCCTGCTGCAGTCGTTCATCCTGCTCGTGTCTTTCGTCGGCGTGCTGTGGGAGCTGTCCTCGGGCTTTGTGTTCCACATTGGTGGCTTGTCGCTGGCGATACCGGGCTACATGGTCTGGGCGGCGTTCCTCTATGCCGGCACCGCCTCCTGGCTGAGCTGGCTGGTCGGCCGGCCGCTCATCCGTCTCAACAGCGACCGCTATACGCGCGAAGCGGAGCTGCGCTCCTCGATGGTGCGCGTCAACGAGAACGTCGATGCCATCGCGCTGTACCGGGGCGAGGATGACGCCAGGCGACGGCTCGAACTCGACCTTGGCACGGTGCTGGGTGCCATGCGGCGCATCTACACCGCCCAGATCAACCTGTCCTGGGTAACCGACACCTATGGCTGGATCACCGTCGTGGCCCCGATCCTGGTTGCCTCGCCGGTCTATTTCTCGGGCGATATCAGCTTTGGCGGGCTGATGATGGCGGTCGGCGCCTTCAACCAGGTGCATTCATCGTTGCGCTGGTTCATCAACAACATCGGCAGCATCGCCGACTGGCGTGCCACGCTGATGCGTGTCGCCGACTTCCGCATCGCGCTCGATGAAACCGATGTGCTGCACGACAAGGAGAAGCGTATCTCCTTCGATGAAAACGCCAATGGCAGCCTGACGTTCGAGAAACTCCAGGTGGCCTCGCCGGAGGGTTGTACGAAGCTCTCCGACCAGCATGTCGAAATCCATGTCGGCGAGCGCGTGATGATCACCGGCGAGCCCGGCGCCGGCAAGACGCTGTTCTTCCGCGCCATTGCCGGCCTGTGGCCATGGGGGGGCGGAAAGATCGGCATGCCGGCGGGAGAAGCCCCCATCTTCGTGCCTCGTGTCCCTTACTTCCCCGCCGGTACGCTGCGCGAGGTGCTCGACCATCCCTATGGTGTCGCTCCGGCAAGCGATGCCGATATTTCGGCGGTGCTTGCCGAAGTCGGCCTCGATCGGCTGTCATCCTCGCTCGACCGGTCGGCCCGCTGGGAGCGTGAGTTGGGCGATGACGAACAGCGATCGCTCGCCTTCGCCAGGCTTGCCTTGCGGAAGCCGAAATGGGTGATCATCGATGAAGCGATGGATGCGTTCGACGGCCCGTCGCTGAGGCGTGTGCTGTCGCTCATGGATAAGCATCTGAAAGGTGCCGCGATCATCAATATCGGGCGCGGCCTGCACAACAATCAGTTCTTCCCGCGTTCCCTGACGATCGTGAAGGATACCGGCGTGCCCCCGCTGAAACCCGCCCGTGTCAGGGCGGGCGCCATCGAACCGCCGCCAGTCGCCGCTCGGCGCAAGACATAGAACGGCCGGCATTCGGACTGGGCGGCCACGCCTGCCACAAGCTTTATTTCGCCGTGATCGCGAGCGAATGTCGCGATCGAAACATCGCTCGTGCTGGCCATGCTTGAGATAATGAGCCTGCTTGCCTGCCTGGCTTGCGCCGAGGCCGCCCCGGTTCCTTCGGCGCCAAATACGCTGGCCGTCGACGTCGAACTGGTGCTGGCGGTCGATATCTCGCTGTCGATGGACGAGACCGAGTTCGCCCTTCAACGCGCCGGCTATGTCGAGGCGCTGCGGCACGCCGATTTCATCCAGGCGGTCCGTTCCGGCCATACTGGGCGCATTGCGCTCGCCTATTTCGAGTGGGCCGGCACGGTGCGCGATGACGCGGTCATCGGCTGGCAGATCATCGACAGTGCGCAGAGCGCCAACAGCTTTGCCGACAAGCTTGCGGCCCGCCCTTTCCGGAGTTTCCGCGGTACCTCGATTTCGAGCGCGCTTGCTTTCGGCGCCGAGCTTTTCGACGGCACCAATTTCGCGAGCGAACGCAGCGTCATCGACATATCTGGCGACGGCCCCAACAATATCGGGCCGCCGGTCACTGTGACGCGCGATGCGGCCATTGCCAAGGGCATCGTCATCAACGGCCTGCCGATCCTGATCAAGCCATCACCGACCTTCAGCCATCTCGATCAGTATTATGCGCAGTGCGTGACCGGCGGACCTGGTTCCTTCGTGCTGCCGATCCATGCGGCCGCCGAATTCTCAACGGCGATCCGGCGCAAGCTGATTCTCGAAGTCAGCGGCATTCAGGACAAGCCCAAAATCATGCCCGCCGAGATGGACGCGCCGATCGACTGCCTTCTGGGAGAACGGGACAGGCGGTTCCTGTCGGATCCCTATTTCCCGGAACTGGACCGATAGGCCTGGCCGTGGGCCAGGCAGGCCCCTGCAACGCGCCGTACTCGATCGCTGAGCTGCCGCCAGGTCAGGCCGGTGGAATTCCAAACTTCCCACGAACTTCGTCGTAGAGGCCGCGCCGCCAGCGGCGGCCGTAGAGATAACCGGCGATCAGTTCCGGCAATGAATAACCAAGCGCGTCGGACGAGCGGTTGGCCATGTATCCAGCAAATGCCTGTGGTATCCGCCCCCGGAGAATATCGGCGATGATCTGCCGCGTGATCATAAAGGGTGGGACATGGGGGTAAGAGCGAGCGATGTGCGGGTGCTTACTCATCAGGATCGCATAGGCTTCGACATAGCCGTCCCGGCGGCCCGAAATCGAATTCTGCGAATTGTGCTTCGTCCAATCGATATCTTCCGATAATTGCGCGCCGAAGCGCTGTGCGAAGCGCAGCAGAAGCTCCCGGTCCTGCATCCGGGGAATGTCGCTGTCATAGCCGCCGATGGCCAGCAAAGCCTCTCGCCTCGCCGTTATCGCCGACCCGGCGATGAAGGCCGTCTGCGCAACCACCGCCCGCTCCAGCATCGCCGGATTGAGGAAGGCACCGCGGTTGACACAGGCGGTGCCACGGCCACCCTTCACCGAGACATATGAGGAGAGCAGGACTTCGAGCGCCGGATTGTCGTCGAACCATGCCAGCGTCCGTTCGAGCCGGTGTGGCAGGAAGAGATCGTCCGAATCAAGAAAAGTCACCACGGGCGCCCTCGCCAGCTCGATGCCGGCATTCCTGGCGGCATTGGCGCCGCGCCATTTCGCGCCGACATAGATCAGCCGAGGGTCGCGAATGCGCGCAAGCGCCGCTTCCGTCCCGTCGGTCGAGCCATCGTCGACGACGATATGCTCAAACCGCGCCATGCTCTGAGAAAGCACGCTTTCCACCGCGCGGAGCACCGTTTGGCGCCGGTTGTGAGTCGGGGTGATGACCGTGATGAGGGGCAAATGCTCCACGTCAGCTGTTTCCAGCGCGAAAATGCACTTTCCGATAGCTCTTCAGGATGGTTGAATGGATCGGACTTCCCCCTGGCTGGCCCTCATCGGGATTAAGTGCGACGCTACAAAAAACAACCTGTTATGTCACCCATTGTGCCGTCGTTCTGACGACAAGGGAATGGTGAATTCCGGCGCCTAGCGCTTCAACCGCAACACTTTTGCCACCGCTGAAATTGGCGGAAGCTCTTCGCGGTTGCGTCCATGTGGTGTTGGCCGACGGCGTGGAACATCCGCACAAGGCCACGGATGTCCTGGCATAGGAGGCCGACGGCGGCCTTATCGCTTCAACAAAAACACCGCCTGCTGGCCAAAGAAATTCCAGAACCACCAGGGCATCGACAGGCCGATCTTCTGGCCGTTGGCGTCGAGCGCGGTCGCCTTTTCCACCGTCGCGCCAAGCTCCTCGCACAGATTGACGAAGTCGCGGATGGTGCAGAAGTGGATGTTGGGCGTGTCGTACCAGGAGTAGGGCAGATCCTTGGTCACCGGCATGCGGCCCTTGACGAACAGCGACAGGCGCACCCGCCAATGGCCGAAATTGGGGAAGGACACGATCGCCCGATTGCCGATCCGGAGCAGTTCGTCGAGCACCAGCTTCGGGTTGCGGGTGGCCTGCAGGGTCTGCGACAGGACGACGAAGTCAAAACCCTTGTCGGGATAGAATTCGAGATCCATGTCGGCATCGCCCTGGATGACCGAGAGGCCGCGCGCCACGCATTCGTTGACGCCGCGCTGCGAAAGCTCAAGGCCGCGACCGTCGACCTGCTTGGTTTCCTGCAGCAATTCGAGCAGCGAGCCGTCGCCGGAGCCTACGTCAAGCACGCGCGATTGCGGCGGGATGAGGTTGGCGACGACCTCAAGGTCGACACGCTGGCTGCCATTGACGCTCATGGCTTCGCCTCCTGAGTGGCGCATGACGATGGTCCGAAAAGTCCGCAATTTTTCTGGGTCATGGCTTCGCCTTTCCGTCTGACGCATGACCGTGGTCCGAAAAGTCTGCAACATTTCGGGGTCATGCGCCGAGCCCCCTGGCGCGCGCGGCCGAACCGATAAAGCCGTTGATGGCGGCAAACAGTTCCGGTTCGTCGAGCAGGAAGGCGTCGTGGCCGCGGTCGGTCTCGATCTCGACGAAGGAAACCGAGGCACCGGCGGCGTTGAGCGCGTGCACGATCGAGCGGCTCTCTTCGGTCGGGAACAGCCAATCCGACGTGAAGGACACCAGGCAGAAGCGGGTCTTCGTGCCGGCAAAGGCGTCCGCCAGCCGGCCGCCATGGTCGGCGGCAAGGTCGAAATAATCCATCGACCGTGTCATGTAGAGGTAGGAGTTGGCGTCGAAGCGGTCGACGAAGGTCATGCCCTGGTGGCGCAGATAGCTCTCGATTTGGAAATCGGCATCGAAGCCGAAGGTCAGCGCTTCGCGGTCCTGCAGGTTGCGGCCGAATTTGCGGTGCAGGGCGGCTTCCGACAGATAGGTGATGTGGGCGGCCATGCGCGCCACCGCCAACCCCTTTTCCGGGCGCTTGCCGTGCTCGAAATATTTGCCGCCATGCCAGTCCGGATCGGCCATCACGGCCTGCCGCCCGACCTCGTGGAAGGCGATGTTCTGTGACGAATGGCGTGCGCCGGTGGCGATCGGCAGTGCCGAGAACACCCGCTCGGGATAGCTCGACGCCCATTGCAGCACCTGCATGCCGCCCATCGAACCGCCCAGCACGCAGAAAAGCTTCTCGATGCCGAAATGGTCGACCAGCATCTGCTGCGCACGCACCATGTCGCGGATGGTGATGACAGGGAGGTCGAGCCCATAGGGCTTTCCCGTGGCGGGGTTGGTCGAAGCCGGCCCGGTGGAACCAAGGCAGCCGCCGATAACGTTGGAACAGATGACGAAGAAACGGTTGGTGTCGATGATCTTGCCGGGGCCGATCAGCACTTCCCACCAGCCTGGCTTGCCGGTCACCGGATTGGTGTTGGCGACATGCTGGTCGCCGGTCAGTGCATGGCAGACGAGGATGGCATTGGAACGGGCATCGTTCAGAACGCCATAGGTCTGATAGGCGATCTGGAACGGCGACAGCACCGTGCCGGCATCGAGCTTGAGCGGCTTGTCGGGTCCGAAACGCAACACCAGGCTCGACGGATTGTCGACCTCGTTGTTGGTCCTTGCTGCGCGCAGAGCGGCCATTCCTAATCTCTCTTGCTGCATCGTTTCTTGCGAAAATCTCCGCTGATTTTCGCGGCGCCGATGCGGTCGTCCGGGCCGGTAGCGGACAATAAAAAACCGGCATTGCCTTCGCAAAGCCGGTTACGTCACGCAAACGGCCCTTTAGCGAATTGTTTAACGTGGCTGCAAGCCGACCGGCCAAATCACCACGGAACTGTCACCGCCCTTCTAGAACCCGCCCGCCTCGCCGTCAATGGCGGCGGCTGGCACTAGTGCCGCCTCTCGACATTGCCGGCCATGGCTTGTATTTCCGCAGCGGCTTCCGGATGGAGGCATTTTCGACGGATTTTGCAAGACATGAACCAGACACCGGATCAGGCACGTCCAACCCCCCGCGCGGGCATCATGGACATAGACGCCTATGTGCCCGGCAAGAGCACGGCGCCGGCCGGGGTCGCCAAGGTCTACAAGTTGTCGTCGAACGAGAACCCGCTTGGGCCGTCGCCGAAGGCGATCGAGGCCGCGCGTGAGGTCGCCGGCAAACTCGACATCTATCCCGACGGCACCGCCAGGCGGTTGCGCGAGGCGATCGCCGAGGTGCATGGCCTCAACGCGCAGAACATCATCTGCTCCAACGGTTCCGACGAGATCCTTGGCCTGTTGGCACAGACCTATCTCGCGCCCGGCGACGAGGCCATGTTCACCGAACACGCCTTCATGGTCTACAAGATCTACATCCAGTCGGCCGGCGCCACCCCGGTCGTGGTCAAGGAGACCGACGAGCGCGCCGACATCGATGCGATGCTGGCGGCTGTGACGCCGCGCACGAAAATCGTGTTCCTGGCCAATCCCAACAATCCGACCGGCACCTATGTGCCGTTCCAGGAGGTGCGTCGCCTGCATGCCGGACTGCCGAAAAACGTGCTGCTGGTGCTGGACGCGGCCTATGCCGAATATGTCCGCCGCAACGATTACGAAGCCGGCATCGAGCTGGCCGGCAGCGCCGAGAACGTGGTGATGACCCGCACCTTCTCCAAGATCGGTCTCGGCGGAGCGCGTATCGGCTGGATGTATGGTCCGATGCACATTGTCGATGCGATCAACCGCGTGCGCGGCCCCTTCAACGTCAATGCGACCGCGATCGAGGCCGGCATCGCCGCGATCCGCGACCGCGCCCATGTCGAGCGCAGCGTGGCGCATAACGAGACCTGGCTCGCCTGGCTGAGCGAGGAGATGACTGGACTCGGACTGCGCGTGACGCCCAGCGTCGGCAATTTCCTGCTCATTCATTTTCCCGACGACCAGAGGCATTCGGCGGCTGCGGCGGATGATTATCTGAGCGCGCGCGGCTATATTCTGCGGCGCGTTTCAGGCTACGGCTTTCCCAACGCGCTGCGAATGACCGTCGGTACCGAAGAGGCCAATCGCGGCGTTGTCGCCGCGCTCAAGACATTCCTGAAAAGCTAGAACGCCTGAAAAGTTACACACCATGGCATCACCGATGTTCGAAAAAATCGCGCTGGTCGGCATCGGCCTGATCGGCTCGTCGCTGGCCCGCGTCATTCGCCGCGAAGGCCTGGCTCGCCATGTCGCGATCTCGACGCGCAGTGTGGCAACGCTCAAGCGAGCCGAGGAACTGGGACTAGGCGATTCCTACACCACCGATTCCAGGGAAGCTGTGCGTGATGCCGATCTGGTCATCGTCTCGGTGCCGGTGGGCTCATCCGGTGCGGTGGCGCAGGAGATTGCGCCGGCGCTAAAAAAAGGTGCGATCCTCACCGATGTCGGCTCAACCAAGGCCTCAGTCATCGCGCAGATGCAGCCGCATGTGCCTGAGGGCGTCCATTTCATTCCCGGCCATCCGCTGGCGGGTACCGAAAAATCCGGCCCGGATGCCGGATTTGCCGACCTGTTCGACAATCGCTGGTGCATCTTCACGCCGGTGCCGGGCACCGATCCGGAGGCGCTGGAACGGCTGTCGGAATTCTGGCGCCGCTGCGGCGCCAACATCGACACGATGGATCCGCAGCATCACGACATGACGCTGGCCATCGTCTCGCATCTGCCGCACATCATCGCCTACAACATCGTCGGCACCGCCGACGACCTGGAATCGGTGACCAAGACGGAAGTGATCAAATATTCCGCCTCCGGCTTTCGCGATTTCACGCGTCTGGCCGCCTCCGATCCGACCATGTGGCGGGACGTGTGCCTGCACAACAAGGATGCCATCCTGGAAATGCTGGCGCGCTTCTCGGAAGATCTGGCGTTCCTGCAGCGCGCGATCCGCTGGGGCGATGGCGACAAACTCTTCGACCTGTTCACCCGCACCCGCGCCGTGCGCCGCTCGATCATCGAGGCGGGCCAGGATATCGACGCGCCGGACTTTGGCCGCCAGGCGGTCGAGCATCCGGCAAAGAGCTAAGCTGTTTCAGGCCAGGTCGCTGCCATCATGGCGAGCGTTTCCGCCCGATCCGGCGCGCCCAGCCTGCCGCCGAAGCGCAGGCATTTGAGCGCGGCGGCGGCACTCGCAAAGCGCAGTGCGTGCTCGATCGCCATGGCTTCCGCCAGCCCAACGGCAAAGGCGCCATGAAAGACATCGCCGGCGGCCAGCGTGTCGACCGCCTTGATCCTCGGCGCCTCGACATGGCGGGATGATCCGGCGCTTCGATCGAACCACCAGGTACCCGCCGCGCCGCCGGTGACCGCGACGAAGGCGTCGGTGCTGGAGGCGAGATCCTCGCAAGCGGTCTCCAGATCCAACGCGTGGCCGCAGATGATACGCACTGCCGGTTCGGAGGCGACGATGTGCGAGGCCAGCGGCAACAGTTGCTCCAGCACCGCCAGCGGCGCGGTATCGGCATCGAGGATAGCCGGCCTGCCCGCGGCGCGCGCCGCGTTCAGGGCAAGTGCCGCTGCACCCGGCCAGCGCACGTCGGCCAGCACGGCATCGAACGCCGTGATGTCGGGAAACGGCAAGGCTTCGGGATCAGCCTGCGCGCGCGTGTCGTAGAACGGCACGATGATACGCTCGCCATGCGCATCGACCAGGATCGAGGCCAGCGCCGAGCGTGCGCCGCTGACGCGGCGCACATGGCTGCAATCGACGCCCTCGGCCTCGATTCCAGCGATCAGCTGATCGCCGACAGGATCGTCGCCAGCACTCGCCCATAGCGATATCTCGGCGCCGAGACGACGTGCGGCGCAGGCCGCGCTCGTGGCCATGCCCGAGGCGATCTGGACGCCGTCCGAGGCGATGAATTTTCCCTGATGCGTCGGAAGCGACTCGACGCGCAGGATGGTGTCCAGCGTCAGCGCTCCAACACTCAAGAGCCTCACGGGTCTTGCCATGGGTGCTATTGCACCGGCTTGATCTTGCCCAGCGGGATAAAGCCGAGCGAGGCCTTGCCCTTGACCACCTTCAGCGGCATCGACGGCTCGCTGCCGAGTAGAGCCAGGGCGCCAAAACCTTGCTCGATCGCATTCTTCTGCTCGGGCACGGCGCCGGCAAGGATAGATGCCACGGCCTTCGGATCCTTGATCCTGATCATCAGATCGGCATCGACCAGGCCTTCTGCATCGACCGACAGCGGTCCGGAAACGGTGACACGCGCCGTCCCCGACGACAGATCGAGATTACGGATTTCGATCCTCTGGCCGCGCAGGCTTTTCACCTGCGTGCCGACCAGCGCCACGCCGTTCTTCAGTGTCACGTCGCCGCTGGCATCGAGCGCCGGCAGCACGCGCCCGCCGATCGTGTCGGGATCGATTTCAAGATCGCCAAAGCTGCCGACATAGTCGATATCCGCGCCATTCGGCTGCAACTGGCCTGATGCCTTGCCGGCACTGAACAGCTCGACTGGATCGGTATCGTCGGCCGGATCGGTCTGGCCCGACAGGCCCTCGGCCTGCAGCGCTATACGTCGCGGCAGCGGATACCACAGTTTGACGTTGGCCTGCAGATTGTCCCAGTCGATCCAGAGCGGCATCATGCCCGGGACGGAGGTTCGGAGCGGACCGCGCAGATTGGCAACCGGCGACAAGGGCTGGGCGATCTGGGCGGTGGCATTGAAGGAGCCGGCCGAGGCGGCAATGTTCTTGGCATCGTCCTCGTAGGCGAGATTGTCGCAAGAGACGGCAAAGCTCAGCGGATAGCCACTGACCTCGAGGTTGGCGCAGCCAGCCTGGATGCCGCTCTTATTGAGCGTGGCAACCGCCTTGTCGGCCTCCGACCTGACCCTGTTGGCCAGATAGAACCATCCGGCGCTGTATATGGCGAACAGCACCAGGATGAACGCGGCAAGCCACCATAGGCGGCGACGGTTACCCGGTCGGCGTTCGTCACTTGACGTCATGCTTTGGCTCTCATTAACGCATGGATGGTGTGAACGGATTCTCGATTCCGGGAACACCAGTGGACAGAGACGATAGGTAGACGGACACGAGCGGAAAAAACACCGGTTTCCGGTGCGGTGTTGCCATTCTTTTGCAATCAGGCGCGGTGATATGGGCGATTTTTGGGTGTTCGGCTACGGTTCGCTGATCTGGCGGCCCGGTTTCGCGCATGTCGAGACACGGCGTGCGCGCCTGCATGGCTACCGCCGCTCGCTTTGCGTCTATTCCTTCGTGCACCGCGGCACGCGCCAGCGGCCGGGACTGGTGCTTGGCCTCGACCATGGCGGGTCCTGCGTCGGCCTCGCCTTCCGCGTGCCCGGCGAACTGCGCGACGAGGTCATTGCCTATCTGCGTGAGCGCGAGCTTGTCACCAGCGTCTATCTCGAGCGGACGCTCAAGGTTCGTCTCGACGGCGGCGGCGCGGTCGAGGCCGTGGCCTACATCGTCGACCGCAAGCATGAGCAATATGCCGGGGCGATGGACGCGGCGGATGCAGCGGCCGTGGTGCGTGGCGCGGTCGGCCGATCGGGCAACAACGAGGACTATGTGCTGAGTACGCTGAAGCATCTGGAAGCACTGGGCATCCGCGACCACTGGCTGGAGGAGGTGAAACGGGGGATAGCGTCTTTGTGAAGCGCTGGCTCTGCGGAAAACGGTGGCCAGGGCCTTTGACCTCGATGCGGCAAGACCTAGGTTAGGCTCCGAACCCAGCCAGCGGGCGGCATCGCCCGGCCCCAATCATCACGGAGATCCGTCTTGCAGAAACGCCGTCTCGGTCGCACCGACCTTTCCATCGCGCCGCTGGTTCTGGGCGGCAATGTCTTCGGCTGGACCGCTGACGAGAAGACCTCCTTCGATCTGCTCGACCGCTTCGTCGGCGCGGGCCTCAATGCCATCGATACGGCCGACGCCTATTCGCGTTGGGTTCCCGGCAACAAGGGCGGTGAATCGGAAACCATCATCGGCAAATGGATGAAGGACCGCGGCAATCGCGACAAGGTCGTGGTGGTCACCAAGGTCGGCTCGGATATGGGGCAGGGCCACAAGGATCTGTCCGCCGCCTATATTGAAAAGGCCGTCGATGCATCGCTGAAGCGGCTGCAGACCGAATTCATCGATCTTTATCTGTCGCACTGGCCGGATCCGACGACGCCCTATGAGGAAACGCTCGGCGCCTATGAGAAACTGCTCGCCAAGGGCAAGATCCGCTATGCCGGCTGTTCCAACCTCGATGCCGGCCAGTTGCGTGCTGCACTTGACGTGGCAAGCCTGCGCGGCCTGCCGCGCTACGAGGTGCTGCAGCCGGAATACAATCTCTACGACCGCTCCTCCTTCGATGGCCCGCTGCGCGACCTCTGCGTGGCCGAGGATGTCGGCGTCATCACCTATTTCAGCCTGGCCAAAGGTTTCTTGAGCGGCAAGTACCGCACGGAAGCCGATCTTGGCCAGAGCGAGCGCGGGGAGGATGTCGGCGGCTATCTCAATCCACGCGGCACGCGCATTCTGGCGGCGCTCGACGCCGTATCCGCCAGGCATTCGGCCAAGCAGGCGGAAGTGGCGCTTGCCTGGGCCATGGCGCGGCCGGGCGTCACCGCGCCGATCGCCAGTGCCACCAAGCCAAGCCAGATGGACAGCCTGATCAGGGCGGTGTCGTTGAAGTTGAGCGCCGACGATATGGCCGAGCTCGACAAAGCCAGCGCCTGAGGGCTGCCGGCAAGACGGGACGCACGAACGTCCAAGACGATCCTCATGCCTTGCCATACCGTCCTTCGCACGGGCTCAGGGCGGAGGACCAGATGGACGGATCGCTTCTTTCGCAGCCGGAGCCTTGGCGCCAATTGCTTGCGCTGTTGCTGGCCGCCACCGTCGTCATGGGCAGCCCTGGGCCGGCGACGATAAGCGTTACCGCCGTCGGCGCCGCCTTCGGCCTGCGCGATTCGCTTCGCTACACCGGCGGCATCGTCCTAGGCACGATCGCCGTGCTGCTGGTTGTGGCGACCGGGGTTATGGCGGTGCTTGGGTCGATGCCGAAGCTGGCGCCGTTGCTGGTTGTCGCGTCGGCGGCCTACATTCTCTATCTCGCCTTCAAGATCGCCACCGCGCCGGCGCTGGCCGCACGTGCCGCCGAGGCTTCGCGCCCAACCTGGCTGGCTGGATTTCTCCTGGCGGTCGCCAACCCCAAGGCCTATGTGGCGATCGCTGCCGTGTTCGCCGGCACCTCGTCGAGAAAGGGCGATGTCGAGCTCGGCCTGTGGACGAAACTGACTGTTCTGGCGGTGATGATCGTCGTCATCCACGCCGTGTGGCTTGTTGCCGGCGCGGCGTTCGCACGCTTCCTGCGCAGGCCTGTCGCCTCGCGGATCATCAATCTGGTCTTTGCCGCGACGCTGCTGTTGACCACGGTGCTGGCTGTGTACGGTTGACGATCAGGCCGCGGAGCCGTCAAGCTTCGCGCCGAGTTCCCGCAACCGCTTTGCCGCCGTTGTCGGCAGGGCCGGCGGGTTGGGCGCGCGTGATGCCTCGACAAGAAGCTGGTCACAGGCGGCTTCCGTCTCGCCGATCAGCCGCGCCATGAACTCTTCCTTGCCAAGACCCGGCGGTATGGGCGGCAGGAAGCGTGCCTTGATGGTTCCGGGATAGCGGAGGAACTTGCGGCGCGGCCAGTAGAGGCCGGCGACATGGGCGACCGGCACCACCGGAACGCCAAGCTGCGAATAGATTTCAACGATACCGTATTTGTAGGCCGGCTCGTCGCCCGGAGCCCGGCGGGTGCCCTCGGGATAGATGATCAACTGGCGCGGGTTGCGTGCCATTTCTTCCTTGGTCGCGGCGACCACCGCCTTCAAGGCCTTGGAGCGGCTGCCGCGATGCACCGGGATCATGCGCATCTTCAAGATGTACCAGCCGAAAAACGGGATCCAGGTCAGCTCGCGCTTCAGGATGTAGAGCGGGTCCTGGAGGTAAGGGAAGAAGGCGATAGCGTCCCAGAACGACTGGTGCTTGGGCGCCAGGATGAACGAACCCTCGGGCAGGTTTTCCTGCCCGGTGATGTCATTCTTCGTTCCGGCGATCTTGTCATAGAGCCACATCGAGGTGCGCGACCAGAATTTCGGCACGAACCAGGCACGGTGACGCGGCGACAGGAAATAGTAGGGGGTCCAGAGGATCATCTGGACGATCAGATTGACGTAGAAGACGAAATTGAACGCCAGCGATCTGACATAGAGCATGGGGGAGGTCCGGTGAGGAAGTGTGCGTTGGTTACACCAAGCGCGGGGAAAAAGGAAACGGTGCGATGCTGCCCGTCCTACCAGGTTGCCTGCGCCAGGCGTTCCCTCAGGCGTGGGGCGGCAAAGTCCAGGAAGGCGCGCAGTTTCACCGGCAGCCGGCCCTGGCCCGCATGCACCAGGTTTACCGGCCAAGGCTCGGGTTCGAAATCCCCGAGCACGGGGCGCAGTGTTCCTGATCGTGCGGCGGCAACGATCTGGTAGGAAAGCACCCGCGTCAATCCGACACCGGCGATCGCCGCATCGATCGCCGCCTCGGCGGTGTTGACCCGGAGCCTCGAGCGGACCGGTACGATAAAATCAGCCTTGTCCACGCTGAAGGTCCAGGTGGCAAGCGAGCCAAGGCCCTCGAAGGTGATGCAGCTGTGCGTCTCGAGCTCTCCCGGGGTCCGTGGAATGCCGTGCGCGGCCAGATAGGCCGGGCTTGCGCAGACAACATGACCGATCGAGCCGACCCTGATGGCGACCAAGCGCGAATCCGGCAGCCTGCCGATGCGGATGGCGAGGTCGATATGGTCCTCGGCCAACTGGCTTATCCTGTCGCCGAGCGTGAGGCGGATATCCACCAGGGGATAGGCGGCCAGGAAGTCGGTGACGACGGGCAGAACGTGAAGGCGGCCGAAGACAATCGGCGCGGTGATGATCAATTCCCCTGTCGGGGCGCTGTATTCGCCGCCGGCGGTGCGTTCGGCATCGCCGACCTCGTCCAAAATGCGGCGGCAGGCCGCGAGATAGGCATGGCCCGCATCGGTCAGTGTGAGCCGCCGCGTCGAGCGGTTCAACAGCCGTGTCTTCAGGTGCCGCTCCAGCTCGGAGACCTTGCGGCTGACCGTTGCTAGCGGAACGTCCGAACGGCGCGCGGCGGCGGAAAGGCTGCCGCCTTCCGCCGCCGCGACGAAAAGGGACATGGCTTCAAGACGATCCATCATTTCTTCCAGAAAATGGAAGGGTTGATTGCAAATATGGCATCTACATCCGCAACATGGAAGGCTGCATATAAGCGAGGCATCTCAACAAGGAAATCTTCATGCCCCGCATTGCCACGCCTTCGTCGATCGCAACCGCTCCCGCCGCCGCGCAGCCGATGCTGCAGGCCGTGGAAAAACAGCTCGGTGTCGTGCCGAACCTGTTTCGGATGGTCGCCAACAGTCCGGCCGCGCTGGAAGGTTATCTCGGCATGATGGGAGCTTTGGCCAAGGGCCGGCTTGCGGCGCCGACGCGCGAGCGCATCGCGCTGGCGATCGCCGAGATCAATGGCTGCAACTATTGTCTGTCCGCGCACAGCTATCTCGGCAAGACGCTCGCCAGGCTCGACGATGCCGAGATGATCGCCAACCGCCACGGCGGCTCCTCGGACCCCAAGGCAGCTGCGGCGGTGCGTTTTGCCGCCAGCGTTGCGCAAAGCCGAGGACAGGTCGGCCAGGAGGATCTCGCCGCTGTCAGGCTCGCAGGCTATGACGATGGGGAGATCATCGAGATCGTCCAGCATGTCGCCCTGAACGTCTGGACCAACTATATCAATGAGGTTGCCCAGACCGACATTGATTTTCCGGTTGTTTGCGCCCGAGATGCTGCCTGAATCCGGATAGGAGTGGCGGTGCCCGTCGGTCCCCACCCTTCATGCCGCAGAGGAATCCCATGTCTGAGAGCCGCCCGCCGCTTCCACCCTTCACCGCCGAGACGTCAGCCCAGAAGGCGCACATGGCGGAGGATGCCTGGAACTCGCGCGACCCGGCGCGGGTGGCGCTTGCCTATACGGCGGACAGCCGCTGGCGCAACCGCGCCGAATTCCTGCAAGGGCGCGATGCTATCCAGGCCTTCCTGACCCGCAAATGGAGCCGCGAACTCGACTACCGGCTGATCAAGGAGGTGTGGGCCTTCCACGGCAACCGCATCGCCGTGCGCTTCGCCTATGAATGGCACGACGACAACGGTTCATGGTTCCGCAGTTATGGCAACGAGAACTGGGAATTCGATGAGCACGGGCTGATGCGCCTGCGCATCGCCAGCATCAACGACCTGCCGATTGCCGAGGCCGAGCGCAAATATCACTGGCCGCTCGGCCGGCGGCCGGACGACCACCCGACGCTGTCGGAGCTCGGGCTCTAGAAACATGCAAGGAGGTCTCGATGAACGCACACGCTTTTACGAGCGATGTCGCCTTCACGCCAACAGTCAAGGCGATCCAGGCGCGCAAGGGTTCGCGCCAGTCCTATGCCCGCGTCGAGGAGCGCGGCGGCTGGCAATCGGCGATCACACCGGACCTTGCCGCTTTCATCAGAATGCAGACCAGCGTCTTCCTGTCGACTGCCAATGGCGATGGCCAGCCCTATATCCAACACCGCGGCGGCCCTGCCGGCTTTCTCAAGGTGCTCGATGAGAAGACGATCGGCTTCGCGGATTTTTCCGGCAATAAGCAGTTCATCACGCAGGGCAATCTGGCCGACAATCCGAGGGCCTTCCTGTTCCTGATCGATTACATGATGCGCCAGCGCATCAAGATCTGGGGTACGGCGCGCGTTGTCGAAGACGATGCCGAGTTGACAGCGAGGCTGATGCCGCCGGACTACAAGGCGCGTCCCGAGCAGGTCATCCTGTTCACCGTCTCGGCGTGGGACGCCAATTGCCCGCAACATATACCGCAGCGCTTCGAGGCGGCTGATGTGGCGGCGGCGCTTGCCGAGCGCGACCGGCGCATCCAGAACCTTGAACAGGAGATCGCGCGCCTCAAGGGCGTTTCAGGGGCTGGCGCCAAGGAATGACGCGGGCTCAGCCGCCGGCGGCGGTTTCGGCCAGCGCGATGCCTTCGGGCGTCGGCTTCACCGGGATAATACCACGTGCCAGCGCCAGCAGATATTTGGTGTATTCGGTGAACAGCACCCGCAACGCCCGCGGCTTGGTCAGCCAGCCGCCATTGTCGAGATTGGAATTGACCACCGGATAGGGCTCAAGCTTGGCGCCATGCAACAGCCGTCCCATCTCCAGCAGGCTGCGTGGCATGTGATAGTTGTTGGTGACCAGGATGACCGTGCCATAGGCATGGTTTTCCACCCATTTGGCGCTCTCCTCGGCATTGCCGATCGTGTCGAGCGCGGCCCGATCGATGTCGACGCAGCAGGAAAACAGTTTCTTGTCGCCGCCGGTCGCCGCCTGAAGCTGGCGACGGCTGGCCGAGGGATGGACGCCGCTGATCAAGAGCCGCTCGCCCTTACCGGACGCGAGCAGTTCCATCGCGGCGTCGAGCCGCGATTGGCCGCCGGTCAACACGATGATGGCATCGGCCTTGGCTGGGTTGGCGGGCGTGGTCAGGTGACTGACCTTGCTGGCAAACCAGCCGAAGCCGCCAGCGAACACCATTGCGAGCATAAGCAGCGAGAGAGCGGAGAGACGCAGGGCGGTCCTTAAACGGCTAACCTTGCTATGGCCGCGCCAACGGGCAACCACCACTGGCAGCTGTCCAGCCGTCCCGGTCGAATCCCGCACGTCCATAGCCATATGGTTAATCCCGAAATGCGGCGTTTGGTAGGTAAAAGACGCACTTTGCGTTACGCAAATTCTCCATCCGTGATCGCGCTCGTTCCATCCACGCCAAGACGAACTCCTTTCATGCGTCGGGTTGGCGAACGTCGATGTCGCTGAGATAGGCGACGACGGTGGCGTGTGAGGTCGCCGCCGTCAGCGCGCCAATCACCAGCACCATCAGGACGACACCCAGGTAACCCGCCGAGCCGATGGCGAAGTTGCCGAACAAAGCGGTTGCCTGATCGGCCTGTGGTGTTGCCATGTTGCGCGACGACCACCAGGAGAAAACGATGAAGACGAGCACCGCCGCCGCTCCGCCGGCAGCCGCGCCCTTCATGCCTGTGACCAGGAAATGCCGGCGGAATTCGCGCGCGATGAACTGCGCTTCAGCGCCGACGAAATGCAGCACCTCGATGATGTGGCCGTTGCCGGCCATGGCGCCGCGGGTGGCAAAGACCACCGTCAGCACGGTTGCCGACAGCATCAGGGCCAGAACGGCGATGCCGATGGTCACCGTGGTGCGGGCCATGGCTACCAGCCGGTCGACCCAGGTGCGGTGGTCGTCGAGCGATGCGCTCGGCAGTTTCGGCGCGATCGCGGCGCGCATGGCGGCGAAGTCTGGCGGGCTGTTCTCGTCGATGGTGACGATGATCAGGCGCGGCACCGGCAGGTCGTCGATATTGAGGCCCGAACCTAGCCAGGGCTCCAGCAGCCTGGCGGTCGCTTCGCGGTCGATGATCCGGGTCGACTTCACGCCGGGGAATTCGCTGGCGATCTGCGAAGCCTGGGTAAGTGCTGCCTCCATGTCGAGGCCGTCGGCCGGTTTGATCTGGATGGTCGCCTCGCGCGAAATCTGGTTTTCCCATACCGAGGCCGTATCGCGCACCAGCGTCACCGCGCCGAAGGTCAGGCAGGACAGGAAGGTCATGATGGCGATGACCAGCACCAAGGCGCGGCCGGCAATGTTCTGCGCCGGCACGATCGGCGCCATCTTGCGCTGGGCGCGCGGTCTTGCGACGGCTGCCTCGGCGTCCTGCTCTTCGAAATGCTCGGCGGACAGATCAGTCATAGATATCCAGCCTTCCGCCGGCCAGGATCATGCGGCGCGCGTCGACCTGTTCCATCAAGCCGAGATCGTGGGTAGCGATCACCACCGCGGTGCCGAGGCGATTGAGCTCGATGAACAGCCGCAGCAGGCGCCGCGCCAGCGGCGGATCGACATTGCCGGTCGGCTCGTCGGCGAGCAGGATTTCCGGCTGTTCGATCAGGGCGCGCGCGATCGCGGCGCGCTGCTTCTCGCCGCCTGACAGGACCGGCGGCAGCACATGCATGCGCTCGCCGAGCCCCACCCATTTCAAGAGCTCGGTGACGTCGGTGCGGTAGCTCGCCTCCTCGCGCCCGCGCACGCGCAATGGCAAAGCGACGTTTTCGTAAGTGGTCATGTGGTCGAGCAGGCGAAAATCCTGGAACACCACGCCGATGCGCCGGCGCAGGTGCGGCAGCTCGGTGCGTGAGATGCGGGAGCGGTCCTTGCCGAAGATGGTGATCAGCCCACGCGTCGGCTTCAGCGACATGAACAAAAGGCGCAGCAACGTCGTCTTGCCGGCGCCCGAAGGCCCGCTCAGGAATTGGAAGGAGCGCTCCGGTATATGCAGGGAGATGTCGCGGAGGATTTCCGGACCCATGCCATAGCGGAGGCCGACATTTTCGAAGCGAATCAATTTCGATGACCTGAGGTTCCTGGCCGCGGCGAGCCAGCCTGTTCTGTGAAAAGACCATCGGCCGGCATGGTTAACCGGCGGTTAATTCCTGGCTTGTTTCGGCTCTTCAAGAGGGCTCCGGTGGGGAAGCGTTAACCATTTGTGTTTACGCAAAAGAAACGAAAAGCGAACGTGCCGCAATGCTGGGGCCATGATGGCTGAGGAACGAACCGCGCGCCCGGTTTCCGGCGAAATCATGACCGAACCGCCGGCAATTGCCATGGCGGACCGG
This sequence comes from Mesorhizobium sp. M8A.F.Ca.ET.181.01.1.1, assembly GCF_004792025.1. Taxonomy (NCBI): domain Bacteria; kingdom Pseudomonadati; phylum Pseudomonadota; class Alphaproteobacteria; order Hyphomicrobiales; family Phyllobacteriaceae; genus Mesorhizobium; species Mesorhizobium sp. M8A.F.Ca.ET.181.01.1.1. The sequence goes on from NZ_SRTV01000011.1 coordinate 128,730, forward strand.
ATCGTGCGCGGTCCGGTGGCAGATATCGTCGATGCGGACTATGTTGTGGTGTCGCGGCCCGTTTCACCGGTCGAAAACGTTTCGCCGCTGCCGCGCCTGATTGTCACCCCGCCCATCGAGGGCATGGACATGCTGCGCAAGCCGGAAGCGCCGGCGGAGCAGCGGCCGGCCTCGCGCGGCGGTCCGATTTTCTGGATCGCCGGCATCGGTGCAGCCCTTGCCGCGTTCTGGGTTTCCGGTGGCCACGCGCTGGTGCGCCAGGCGCCGTTCCTGGCCGGCGCGCAAGCGTCGGCGCTGACCATTTCAGGCGTCACCTCACGCGTCGACGTCTCGGGCGCCAATCCGGTGCTGTTCGTCGATGGGGAGGCCGCCAATGACGGAACAAGCCCAGCGACCCTGCCGCCGCTCGAAATCCGGGTGACGTGCAATGACGGGCGCACGACCCGCTATACGTTGGGGACATCCGGCCATTCGCTGGCATCGGGCGAAAGATTCGGCTTTGCCAGCCGGCTCGACGTGCCTAAGAACGGCGTAAGAACCGTTTTGGTTACTTTCGCCGAGTAGGCGACACCAGGGAAGATCAACAATGCCCATCGTACGCAGCAAGGACATCGAAGTCCTGTTTTCGGCATCGGCGATCGCGCGGCGCAATCTCGAACTCGCCAAGGAGATCGCCGGGCACGACTATCATGATCTCTTGGTGATTTCGGTGCTGAAAGGCTCGTTCATCTTCGCCGCCGACCTGATCCGGGCCATGCACGATGTCGGTCTGTCGCCGGAAGTCGAGTTCATCTTCATTTCCAGCTATGGCGCCGGCACCAGCAGCGGCGAGGTGAGGGTGCTGCGCGACATCGACAACGAGGTTGCCGGCCGCGACGTGCTGTTGATCGACGACATTCTGGAATCGGGCAAGACGCTGAGCTTCACCCGCGACCTGATGCTGTCGCGTGGCGCGAAAAGCTGTTCCATCGCCGTGCTGCTCGACAAGCGCATGCGCCGCCAGACCGCGCTCAATGCCGACTATGTCGGCTTCGACTGCCCCGACTATTTCGTCGTCGGCTATGGCATGGACGTTGCGCACGCCTTTCGTGAATTGCCGTTCGTGGGTGTCGTCAAAGGCGACGTTTGAGCCACTCCCCAAAAAGACTTGCTGACCCGTCCCGCCTTCAGGAAAAGTCAACTTTTCACCGCCAAATATGCCGGCCATGGCAAAGCTTCTGATCGTCGAGGACGATGAGTCCGTCCGCACCCTGGCAGCCCGCGCGCTCGAACGCGCCGGCCACGCAATCGATATCGCCGCCGATGGCGCGCAGGGGCTTTCGCTGATCCGCGCCGCAAACGGCGGCTACGATCTCGTCGTCTCCGACATCCGCATGCCGGAGATGGACGGCATCGAGATGGCGGTTGCGGCCGCGGCGCTTTTCCCGGCGATGAAGATCATGCTGATGACCGGCTATGCCGACCAGCGCGAGCGCGCCGAGGAATTGAACGGCATCATCCTCGATGTCGTGCAAAAGCCCTTCACGCTGGCCGAGATCCGTTCGCGCGTCGAACGGGCGCTGATCTGCTTCGCCTGATCAGGCTGGATCCCTGGCGACAAGCGCCGGCGCCGGAGCGGTCCGCCGCTCGGTGTTGAGCGCCAGCAGGCCGGCGCCGATGATGAGCGCCGCGCCGATCACGGTTGTCGAGCGTGGTACCTCGGCGAAGAACAGGAAACCCCACAGCGGCGACCACAGGATGCCGGTGTATTCGAAGGTGGCGACGCGGTTGGCCGGCGCCAGCCGGTAGCCTTGCGAGAGCAGGATCATGCCGGCCGAGGCGACGAACCCGCACGCCGCCATTTTCAGGAAATCCGGCAGTGACGGCCAGATCCACGGCCGCACCAGGAATTCGAGGCTCGGATGGACGGCGTGGGTTATGCCGGCGAGGTGGAACGTGCCGGCGACCACGGCGGCGCCGACGAGATAGGCGCCGTTCTGGTAGAAGGCCATGACGGTAGACGATTCGGTGTCGCCGATCTTGCGGGCCATCAATTGCGAGAAGCCGTAGAGCGCCGCCGAGCCCAGCGACAGCAAGGCCGCCCAATCGAACAGCCCAGCGCCTGGACGCACCATCACGACCACGCCGAGCAATCCGATCAGCACGGTCGCCAGCGTCCGCCAGGAAACGCGTTCGCCAAGATACGGCCCGGCCAGTGCCATGATGAACAGCGGCGCCATGAAATAGAGCGCCACGGCGTCGGCCAGCGGCAGGGCGGCGATGGCCAGGTAGTACACCGTGTAGGAGGTGAACTGAATGAAGGCGCGTATCGTCAGCAGGCCGAAGCGCCGCGACAGGATGGCACGCAAGCCGACATCGGCATGGACGAGAACGATCAGGATCGGCAAGGCGACGATCGAGCGGATCGCCATCACCTCGGTCACCGGGTAGCCGCTCGACACGGCTTTGACGAGCGGGTCCTGCAGCGAGAACACCAGCACGCCCAGGCACAGGCTCAGGATGCCGCGCACCATCCTATTGTGCATCCGTGTTCAGGCTCCCGCGCATACGATCCGGCACCCCTGTCCAGATCAAAAAGAACCCGCCACCGTTTTCGGGCAGCGGGCACGAGTGAGGACTCTTCGATTGGTCCGCAGCCGATTTCGCGGCTGCATATCCAATGGGTGAGGCGACTATCGGTCGACGTTTGACATGTTGCAAACGAATTGGAATGATGCCAGCAATCAAATTTACTTATGATGGATGCCATGCGGCCAACCCTCGACAGCGATCTCCTGCGTACCTTCGTGGCCATCGCCGAGGCCGGCAATTTCACGAGGGCCGCCGAACAGGCCGGCCGCACCCAGTCGGCCGTGTCGATGCAGATGAAGAAGCTCGAGGAGTTGGTCGGCGACACCTTGTTCGAGCGCGGTTCACGTGGCGTCGCACTGACGCGGCGTGGCGGCGAACTCATCGTCAATGCCCGCCGCATCGTCTCGCTGCTCGACGAGACGGCTGCGTCGATGGCGGCGGCGCCGCTGGGCGGGCCGGTGCGCATCGGCATTCCGGAGGAATATGGCCACGCCATCCTGTCGCGCGCGCTCGGCGCATTCTCGAAGCGCCATCCAAAGGTCGAAGTCACGGTGCGCTACGCCCATTCGTGGGCGCAGGTCGCGGCGCTCGCCGCGGGCGAGCTCGATCTCGCCGTGGTCTTCGAGTGGCAGGACCTTTCCGGCGGCGAGGTGCTGATGCACGACCCGACCGTGTGGGTGACGTCGATCCTGCATCACATGCATGAGGAACAGCCGCTGCCGATCGCGCTCTACAACCGCGCCGGCTGGTGCAAGGACTTCGCCATCAAATCGCTGGAGCAGCGCGGCCTTGCCTATCGCGTCGCCTATACCAGTGACACCAATGGCGGCCTGAAGCTTGCCGTCACCTCAGGGTTGGCGATCGCGCCGATTTCGCGCAGCAACATTCCGGCGGACTGCCGCGAACTGACGTCCGCGGATGGGTTCGGCGACATCGATTCCTCCAATGTGGTGATGCACCGCAACCCGAACGCTTCCGGTGAAGCGATCGACGGCATGCAGGAGGCGATCCGCGAGGCGTTCGTCAACAGGCAGGTCCAACCGGCGTCATAGACGTCTTCGGTTGCTCCGCCGTTTACTATTTCAGTTCCAGCAACCGTTCCAGATAGCTGCGCTCGATATCGGGGCTGAGCGCGTTTCCGAGCCGCTTGCGGATCGCTTCCAGGATCTGGCGCGCGCGCTGCACGTCGATCTCATCGGGCACTTTCACCGAATCGCCGAAATCGGGACCCTGGCTGGCGCGCGGCCGGCCGAGCGGGTCACGGTCGGCGTCCTGCTGACGGCCACCTTCCTGGCTGCCGCCCTGGTCGCCCTGCATGGCCTGCATCTGCTTCATCATGTCCTTGGCGCCCTTGCGCAGCGCCTCGAGCGCCCGGCCCTGGTGGCCGACGGCCTCGTCGCCCTGACCCTCGCCAAGCGCCTGCTCGGCGCTGCCCATGGACTTGCCGGCTTCGCCAAATCCTTCATTGGGCTCCATGCCCATGCCTTCGAGGCCCTTCTTCAGCTGTTCGAGATCGCTTTTCAGCTGCCCCTGGCCTTCTTGCAACTGCTTCAGCGCATCGGCGAATTCCTGCGGCGTCATCGGCTTTTGCCTGGCGAGCGGATCGCGGTCCTCGCCAACCCCTGGCTTGTCCTGGTTCTCGCCGCTGCCTTCGCCGAGCTGCTCGTCGCGATTCTTGCCACGCTGTCGCTCGCCACGCTGCATCTGGTCCATGCGGAACGTGTCGTTCATCATCTCCTGCTGGCGCCGCAAAATCTCGCCGAGCTTGTCCATCTGCTGGCGCATCTGGCTGTCCTGCTCACCGCCCTGCTGCTGGCGGCCGGCCTGGAGGTTGTTCATCATGTCCTGCAGTTGCGACAGCAATTGCTGCGCCTTGTCGCGGTCGCCCGACTTCGCCAGGTTCTCGATCTGGTCCATCATGCGGTCGATGTCGCTCTGGCGCAGTTCCTGGCCGTTCTGCTGCATCTGCGGCGCATTCGGGTTCTGCTTGGCGCGTTCGGCGAATTCCTGCAGGAACTGGTTCATCGCCTCGCGCAGTTCCTTCATCGCCTTCTCGATCTCGGCGTCGCTGGCGCCGTTCTTGATGGCGTCCTGCAGCGCCTGCTGCGCCTGGCGCAGCCGCTTTTCGGCGGCCGATAGATTGCCCTCCTCGATGCCGAGTGCGATTTCCCAGAGATAGGCGACCTCGCCGCGCAGCTGATCGTCATTCCCGGCCAGTTTCAGCCGGCTCATCGCACTCATGATGGCGAGGTAGTGGGACATATTGTCGAACGTGTCTTCAGGCCGCAGCGTGATGGCGTCCATCAGGTCGAGCACGCGCGGCCTGGCATTGGTGTCGAGCGCGAGCAGGCGGCGCTGTTCGATCACGGCGCGCGCCAGCGGGTTGGCGAATGGCCGCTCGGGCATCACGAGCGTCTTGGTCTCGCTGGACGCGGTGTGTCCGGCGTCGTCGGTGGCGACAAGCGTCAGCTTGATGCTGCCGCCGGCCCAGACATGCTCTGTCAGGTCCTTCGTGGTCCGGGCGGCATTCGACTTGCCGCCGCGGCGCGGCAGCGTCAGCGGCATGTCGGGGGGGCCATAGAGCGGATGCGCACCTGGCGCTTGCGGATCGGCCAGCGCGAAGACCGCCTTGGCGGTGGCGGCGCCATAGTCATCGTCGATCTGGTAGTTGAGCTCGAAGGCGCCGTTGGCTGCGCGCTTGGGCTCGCCGACGAAGCGGATCTGCGGCGGCTTGTCAGGGATCACGGCGAAGGCCCAGCGGCCAAGCTGATCATCACCCGATTTAAGCGTCAGCGTGCCGTCGCCAGTCAGCTTGCCGGTGAATTGGCGCACCTTGGACGGTGCCGGGCTTGCGGCCGGTTTGGCCGTGGCGGCGGCTTGCGGGCTGGCCGGTTCAATGGCGCGCGCGTTGCCGTCCTGGTCAGCATAGGCAAGCGTTTCCTCGCCCGAGCCTCCGGTGACGCGCAAGGAGACGTCGCTACCCTCGGGGACGTGAAAAGTTGGCGTGGCCTGGTTGGCGTCGGCGGTCAGGAAGATCGGCGGCTTGCCGGTATAGGCCGGCGGCGTCACCCAGGCGTCGATGCGCGGCGGCACGGCGTCGAGCGTGCCATGTGCGCTGAAACCGTCTGCTATCCTGCCGCCGGTCGGCCCGAAGGAGAAGGCAAAGGCGGTGACGAGCAGGAGCGCCGCCACGGCGCGAAGTCCCCAGGGGTCGCGCTCCGGCACGCGCGTGCGTGGCAGGTCGGCGCCGAGACTGTCGAGCTTTCCAGCCATGCGCTTCTGGTGCTCGCGCCAGAGCGCCTGCGAAAAGCTGCTTTCCTGGCCGCTGGGCCGGTCGCTCTGCACCTGTACGGGGCTGTGCAGCAGTTTGTTGGCGGCCTCGATGCGGCGATCGACCTCGGCGGCGCCAGGCATGCGGAAAAAGCGCAGCGGGTAGAGCGCGGCCAATCCTGCCAGGCCGAACAGGGCGACAAGGCCGATGCGCACCACATCGGGCAGCCGGGGGAAAATGCCGAACCAGGAGGCGCTGAGGAAGAGAGCGGCGACAACGACGAGCGGGAGCAGCAGCGGCCAGCCACGCTCGACCGTCATCGCGATCCGCGTCGCCAGCCGGCTCAAGGCAAGGCGTCCGGCCAGGCCGCGGTCGTTGCTGAAGATGGGTCGTTGCGTCATCGGCCCTTCCCAGAGCCGGTTCCATCCCGAAGGCCCGGGAAGGGGCTCTATTTCCTTGAGCATGATCTGTTCCGAAAACCGGATTCTCGGGACCATGCCATCGGGCGGGGCAGGATAGCCCAAGCCTCACGACTCGAAGAATACCAGCAAACACGGCAAACGCGAGGCGGTTTGAGAAAACGTGAAGCCGGCCGAATTGGTTGCGATCAGAAATTGGCGGGGTTTGCGTTGGCGCCACAGACCAGCACGGCCACCCGTTCGCCCGGCGTCGGCGCGTAGCGGCCGGACAGGATCGCGGCGAAGGCGGCGGCACCACCCGGCTCCGAGATGATGCGCACGCGGTTCCAGAGCGCTTTCTGGGCGGCGATGATGTCGTCGTCGCTGACCAGGATGGAGCGTTCCACGAAGGCTTCGGCGATCGGGAACATCATTTCGCCAACGCGCTTTGGCGCCAGCGAATCGGCGGCGATGCCTTCGGCCGGCGCGTCGACCGGATGGCCGGCCTCGAAGGCGCGATGAAGCGTCGGCGCGCCCTCGGGCTCGACGGCGACGATGCGGATGCGGCCGGCATACCAGGCGGCGATGCCGCCGATCAGGCCGCCGCCGCCGACGGCGACCAGCAGCGTGTCGATCTCAGGCAGATCGCTTTCGATCTCAAGCCCGAGCGTGCCCTGACCGATCAACGTTTCCTCCTGGTTGAAGGCGTGGATCTGCAAGGCGCCGGTTTCCTCGGCGAAACGTTCGCTGGCGGCCAGCGCCTCGGCATAGCGGGCACCGCCGACGACGAGGTCGGCGCCATAGCCGCGAATGCGATCCAGCTTGGCCTGCGGGCTCACTTCGGGAACGAAGATGGTCGCCTTGTGCCCAAGCCGCATGGCGGCGTAGGCGACAGCGGCGCCATGGTTGCCGCCCGACGCGGCAACGACGCCGGCGCCGGGAACCGGCCGCTCCAAAAGGTTGGTGAAGGCGCCGCGCGCCTTGAACGAGCCGGAATGCTGCAGGCATTCGAGCTTAAGGTCGACCGCCAGTGGCGGCTGGTCGAAGTCGGCCATGTCGATGCGCAGCACCGGCGTGTGCCTGACATAAGGGCGGATACGCGGTTCCATCGCGGCAATGCGTTCGCGTGTGACGGTGTTGCCCTTCGACATCAAAATCTCCTCGGGATTGACAGCAATTAGTAACTTGGCAAAATGGCTAAATGCAAGAGGTTGATGTCTTCAAGGCGATCGCCAACGAACGCAGGCTGCAGATTCTCGACTGGCTCAAGGATCCGCGTGCGCATTTCCGGGCACAGGCGGATGGCGATCTGGTCGAGGACGGCGTCTGCGCGCTGCTGATCGCCGAGAAGCTCGGCATCACGCAGGCGACGCTTTCAGAGCATATGCGTGTGCTTACCCAGGCCGGCCTGCTCAGAACCAAGCGCATCAAGCAATGGACCTTCTACCGCCGCGACGAGGACAGGATCGCCGACACAAGGGCGCTCATCCAGAACCGGCTATAGCGTCGCGGCCAGGGCGGCTTCTATGCAAGCCAGTCCGGCACCGAATCCAGCCCTATCAGCGCGTCATAGGTCAGGCGCGGACGAACGACATGGAAACGGTCGCCGTCGACCAGCACCTCCGGCACCAGCAGGCGGGTGTTGTAGGTGCCGGCCTGGACCGCGCCGTAGGCGCCGGCAGTGGAAACGGCGACGAGATCGCCCGCCTTCAGCCTCGGCAGGTCGCGGTCGAGGCCGAGATAGTCACCGGTCTCGCAGACCTGGCCGACCACATCGACCATCATGCGCGGCGTGTCGGCCGGCGGCTGCACGACCGGCCTGATCTCGTGAAAAGCATCGTAGAGCGTTGGCCTGATCAGGTCATTCATGGCGGCGTCGACGACGAGGAAGTTCTTGGCGTCGCCTTCCTTCACGAAAATCACTTCCGAGACCAGGATGCCGGCATTGCCAACGATCAGCCGGCCCGGCTCGAACATCACCTTCATGCCCAACTTGGTGACATGCTTGCGGACGACCTGGGCATAGGCGTCGGGCAAGGGGGGAGGGTTGTTGTCGACGCGATAGGGAATGCCGAGGCCGCCGCCGAGATCGACATGCTCTATCGCATGTCCGTCGGCGCGCAGCGCGCCGACCAGGTCGACCAGCAAAGCGAAGGCGTCGTCGAAAGGCTGCAGTTCGGTGATCTGGCTGCCGATATGGGTATCGATGCCGGTGATCTTGATGCCGGGAAGCGTTGCCGCGCGGGCATAGACCTGGCGCGCCCGCTGCCACGGAATGCCGAACTTGTTCTCGGCCTTGCCGGTTGAGATCTTCTTGTGGGTCCTGGCGTCGACATCGGGATTGATGCGCAGCGAAACCGGCGCCACCTTGCCGAGAGCCGAGGCGCGGGCCGACAGGAGTTCGAGCTCCGGTTCGGATTCGACGTTGAAGCAAAGGATGCCGGCCTCGAGCGCAAAGTCCATTTCACGCGCCGTCTTGCCGACACCGGAGAACAGGATCTTGCTGGCCGGGACGCCGGCGGCCAGGGCCCGGCGCAATTCGCCTTCGGAGACCACGTCGGCGCCGGCGCCGAGCTTGGCCAGGGTCCGCAGCACGGCCTGGTTGGAATTGGCCTTCATGGCGTAGCAGACCAGCGCGTCGAGCCCGGCAAAGGCCTTGACGAAGACACGGTAGTGCCTGGTCAGGGTCGCCGTTGAATAACAGTAGAACGGCGTGCCGACCTGTGCGGCGATATCAGGGATTGCCACGTCCTCGGCATGCAGCACGCCGTCGCGGTAGTCGAAATGGTTCACGAGAGTGGTTCCGGAAGTTGGCGGGTGCTAGATCAGCGGGTCGAGGATGAACTTCTTGTCCACGACCGGTTTTTCCGGTTCCGGCGGCACGGGCTGGTGGGCCTTCTCGGCATCCTTGCGCGCCTGGACAGCCGCCTCATACGGCGTATCGAGGCCGGCCTTGCGGCCGCAGGCGGTCACGGAGGCAAGCGCCGCAAGCAGCGTCAGCGTTACCAAAATCCTGCTTCCGGTCATCGATCCATCCGTCCGAAACGTTTGCCAGCCGCCGCTTTTAGCCGAGTTCTCAACGTATTGCACCCCGGATATTGCCGATCGCAACATCGGGATATTTCTGGTCGCAACATCGGGATATTGCTGATCGCAATATCCGGGATCACGCCTTGGCGATACGCTTTTTCCAGGCGCGGATCTGCTTCCTCACTTCCGACGGCGCGGTGCCGCCGAAGCTGGTGCGGCTCTTGACCGAGTTCTGCACCGCCAGCACCGAGAATATATCGGAAGTGATGCCCGGGTTGATCGATTGCAGATCCTCCAGCGCAAGCTTCTCCAGGCTCACCTTCTTCTCTTCGGCCAGCGCCACTGCGCGGCCGGTGACATGATGGGCTTCGCGGAACGGCAGGCCCAAAGTGCGCACCAGCCAGTCGGCAAGGTCGGTGGCGGTGGCGTGGCCGGAGCCGGCGGCCTTCTTCATCGCGGCTGCGTTCACCGTCATGTCCGAGACCATGCCGGTCATCGCCGCCAGCATCAGGTCGAGCGTCTCGGCGGCGTCGAAGACCGATTCCTTGTCTTCCTGCATGTCCTTGCCATAGGTCAAAGGCATGCCCTTCATGACCGTCAGCAGGCCGACCAGATGGCCATTGACGCGGCCGGTCTTGCCGCGCACCAGTTCGGCGGCGTCGGGGTTCTTCTTCTGCGGCATGATCGAGGAGCCGGTGGAAAAGCTATCCGACAGCCTGATGAAGCCGAATTGCGGCGTCGACCAGATGATGATCTCTTCCGCCAGCCGCGACAGATGTGTGGCGCAGATCGCGGCCATGGCGAGGAACTCCAGCGCGAAATCGCGGTCGGAGACGCTGTCCAGCGAATTGCGCATCGGCTCGCGGAAACCGAGCGCCCTGGCGGTCTGGTGGCGGTCGATCGGGAAGCTGGTGCCGGCAAGGGCGGCGGCGCCGAGCGGGCTCTCGTCCATCCGTTCGATGGCGTCGCGCACGCGCGACAGGTCGCGCGAAAACATCTCGACATAGGCCATGCAATGGTGGCCGAAGGTAACCGGCTGTGCTGCCTGCATATGGGTAAAGCCCGGCATCACGGTCGCCGCATGCTCCCCGGCCCGTTCCAGCAGCGCCCCGATCAACCCCTTCAACGCCTCGGCGACGCGAAAACACTCGTCCTTGACCCAGAGCCTCAGATCGACCGCCACCTGGTCGTTGCGCGAGCGGGCGGTGTGCAACCGGCCGGCCGCCGAGCCGATCAGGTCGGCGAGCCGGGCCTCGACATTCATGTGGATGTCTTCCAGCCTGGTCGAGAACTCGAACGTGCCAGCTTCGATCTCTTTCAGGATCGTGTTCAGGCCGTGAGCGATTTTTTCTTGATCGGCAGCCGAAATAATGCCCGTCTGCGCCAGCATCTCGCTATGGGCGATCGAACCGCGAATATCCTGCGCGTAGAGTTTGCGGTCGAACGAGATCGACGCGTTGATGGCTTCCATGATCGCGGCCGGACCCGAGGCAAATCGTCCGCCCCACATCTGGTTGCTGGTCTTCTTGTCGCTCATCGCTATAAAACCCGTGCTTCGGAGCAGTTTTGAGAAAATGGCAGACGGAAACAGATTTTTCCCGGCCCCGCGCCTGATTCTCGCCGCCCTGGTGGCGGGAGCGCTGGCCGGCGCGGTCGCGGTATATGTCAGCGAGAGCCGGTCTGGCAACAACGCACCGGCGCAGGTGGCCGCCGGCGACAGCAAGGACGACGTCGCCTGCGCCGCCAAGAGCGATCGCGCCAAGAAGGTGGCGGCCGCGGCCACCGGTGAGGTCGCGGCACTTTTGCCGGCCGATCCGCCGCAGTCGATGAGGAGCCTCGCCTTCAACGGGCCGGACGGCAAGCCGATGACGATCGCCGACCATGCCGGCAAGACGGTGCTGCTCAATCTCTGGGCGACATGGTGCGCGCCATGCCGTGCCGAAATGCCGGCGCTCGATGCGCTGCAAAAAGAGAAAGGCAGCGACGCCTTTCAGGTCGTCGCCGTCAACGTCGATGCCGGCGACGATGTGAAGCCGAAGAAGTTTCTCGCCGATACCGGTGTGCACACGCTCGGCTACTACCGGGATTCGACGATGACACTGTTCAACGACCTCAAGACGCGCGGTCTGGCGCTCGGCCTGCCCGTCACCATGCTGATCGACGGCGAAGGCTGCCTGATCGCCCATATGAACGGTCCGGCCGAATGGTCCGGGCCGGACGCCAAGCGGTTGGTCGAGACGGCGCTCGGGTCGTGAGCCAACGCATGTCGCGCTTTAAGCCGAGCGCACGCTCGGCTTGAGCAGCACGAGGCTGCCATCCCGGCGGCCGGCACGCACCGGAGTGGGCTTGCCGTGGCCGGTCAGGTCGTCGAACGCCTCGATCGGCGCCGGCTTGCCGAGATAGTAGCCCTGGCCGATCTCACAGGCCTCGGCGTCAAGGAACTTCAACTCGCCAAGCGTCTCGACGCCTTCGGCCAGAACCGGCAGGCCAAGGCCGCGCCCCAGCCCCAGCACCGCGCGCACGATCGCCGCGACCTGGCCGTTCGTGTCGACCGCCTTGATGAAGGAGGAATCGATCTTGATCTTGTCGAAGGGGAAGGCGCGCAGGTTGGAAAGAGAGGAATAGCCGGTACCGAAATCATCCATGGCCACGCGCACGCCGAGCGACTTGGCCTGGCGCAGGGTTGCCAGCGCACGCGGCATGTCCTTCACCAGCGCGGTTTCGGTGATCTCGAGTTCGAGCCTGGTCGGGGCAAGGCCTGTCTTCAGCAAGGTCTCGTGGACCTTGCGGCTGAAATTGGGGTTGTGGAGTTGCACCGCGGAGACGTTGACTGCGACCGTCAGCGGGTTTTCCCAGCGCGCGGCTTCCTCGCAGGCCGCTTCGAGCACCCAATCCCCGATCTGGCCAATCGCGCCGCTGTCCTCGGCCACCGGAATGAAAGTTGCCGGGGAAACCTCGCCACGCTCAGGATGGCGCCAGCGGATCAGGGCCTCGAAGCCAACCATCTTGCCGCTGCTGATCTCCTTCTGGGGCTGGTAGACGAGGTAGAATTCACCGCGCACGACGGCCTGGCGCAATTCGTGCTCCATCACGCGCTTGTCGCGAGCCTCGGCGCCCATCGAGGCTTCGAAATAGCGAAACGTGTCCCTGCCTTCGGTCTTGGCGCGATAGAGTGCCGTATCGGCATGGCTGATCAGGCTGGTCTGGTCCTCGGCATCGAGCGGATAGATCGCGATGCCGATGCTGGCCGAGACCAGCCCGCCACCGACCGCTGCCCGGTTTTCCTCACGCATGGCGGCGAGCACCGCATTGGCGATGCGGCCCGCCGCCTGCGGGTCGGGCAAATTGGGGGCTATGATGGCGAATTCGTCGCCGCCCAGGCGCGCAAGCATCTGGCCGTGGCGCAGAACGCCGGACGCGCAGCTTGCCACTTTCTGCAACATGGCATCGCCGGCGCCGTGCCCGTAGAGGTCGTTCACCTCCTTGAAGCGGTCGAGGTCGAGCAGCAAGAGCGCAAGATGCCGGCCCTTGATGTTTGCGTCGGCAGTCGCGACGCGGTTCATCGATGCGATTTCCGCGTCGAGACGGCTGGAGAAACTGCGGCGATTGGCAAGCCCCGTCAGCGGATCGAAATGGGCAAGGCGAAGGATCTCCTGCTCCGCCTTCCTGCGTTCGCGTATGTCGCGTACGGCGATGACATTGTGGGGCTTGCCGCAATAATCGATGCTCCTGGCGATCAGTTCGACGGGTATTCTCGTCCCATCGCGGCTCCTCAACTCCGCTTCCTGCGGCTGGCCCTCCAGGCTGGTCGCATCGGATGCTGCGCGTTCGTCGAAAAGTTCGCCCAATTGCATGCCGTTCAGGGCCGTAGCCGGCGCGCCGGTCAGCTTGCCCATGCTGTCATTGGCGCTGACGATGCGACTGCCATCGCAGACGATCAGGCCTTCCACGGCTGCATTGGCCAGGCCATGCATGCGGTCGACCTCGAGTTTCTGGCGACGGAAGCGCAGGTCGATCCACAACGCCGATGCCGACAGAACCAGGATCACCAGGGTGGCGGCCGCGGCCGCGAAAGCCTGCGAGGTCGGCGCGATCGTGTACTGCGATATGACAATCGAGGAATCGGGAAAGATCGAGACGGCGTCCATGCCGATGAAATGCAAGGTGCAGATAGCCAGCGTCAGCAGCACCGCGCCGGCGGATGTCGCTGACAAGGAAGGGCGGCGCAGAACGACATGCAGCGCCAGTGCCGCAAGCGTCATACCGGCCAGCAGGGAAACGGCGACAAGCATCAGGTTCCATTCGATCCGCCCCTGGACCTCGAACGCCGCCATGCCGACGTAGTGCATGGCTGCGATGCCGCCGCCCAGGATGGCGCCGCCGACGAGATGGTAATCGATCTCGTCCCGCAAGGTGGCGATCCACATGCCGGCCGCCGTCAATGCGACCGAGGCGGCGAGCGAGATCACGGAGAGCCCCGGATCGTAAGCGCTGGGGATGCCCGGCGTGAAGGCGAGCATGGCAATGAAATGCGTTGCCCAGATGCCGAACCCCGTCGAAGTCGCCGATATCATCAGCCAGACCAGCCGGTTACGGTCCGTCGAGCGGCTGATGTGGTGAAGCAGGTTTACAGCAGAGAAACAGGAAATTCCGCAGATCAGCGCTGCCAGTGCGACCAGTCGCAGATCGTGCTGGTGCACGATGCAGTTATAGACCGTCAGCATCTTATTTCCCCCTAGCCCACAGGAAATAAAAAAGAAATATGACTGATTAATGCTTGGCTGTTGAAGGATCGATAAAGTCGCCTGCAACCATAGCGTGCCTTCGTGGCGCAGGCTGGCCGCAAAGGCACCGACCGGTTCAGCCGCATCGACTTGAAGATGGCGGCTATTTCAGGCGAACGGTCACGGTCAGGGCTTCATGATCCGAGCTCGGGCTGCCGTCCGGCAACACCGCCGGAGGGACCGCCGGCGCGCTGGCCGCGAGGCCGCGTGTGAAGAACCAGTCGATGCGGCCGACCGGCATGCCGGCAGGCCGGCGCTGGGTGGGCAGGTCCATGTCGTTGGCCGCCTGCCAATCATAGCCGCGCTCGGCAAGGGCCGCGAACAGCGGCTCATGGCGCTTGCTTCACCAGCATTTCATCATCCCTTTAGCCGGATAACCATGACGGCCTTTACGTCCCTGACAGCCGCCCTAGCTACCTAAGGCGCCGGTGTGACGTTTTCATGCCGGCGCAACCGCCGAGGGGGAGGAAAGACCGGCTGTCCACAGGCCCGGGAGGCCACAACAGAACTGTCACATACCTTCTCTAAGAGAGCGGGCAAGGACTTGCGCAGACCCTTGTCAACAGTCATTCAAGAGGGAAGAAATCATGACGATCATCAAGCGGGGCCTCGCTGCCCTTGCCGCAGGCGTGCTCAGCACGGCGGTGGCGGTTCCTGCCTTCGCGGAACCGGTAAAATTCGATTTCTGGTTCGGCCTTTCTGGCGATCTTGCCCGCGTCGTCGATACGCTGTGCAAGAACTTCAACGCCTCGCAGAAGGATTATGAAGTCACCTGCACCAGCCAGGGCAATTACGACGCGACGCTGCAGAACACCATCGCCGCCTTCCGCGCCGGAAAGCAGCCCGCCGTCGTCCAGGTCTACGACGTCGGCACCGCCACCATGATGCTGTCGGGCGCCTACAAGCCCGCCGACAAGCTGATGGAAGAAAACGGCTACAAGATCGACTACGCCGACTATTTCCCCGGCATCGCCCGCTACTACGCGACGTCGAAGGGCGAGATGCTGTCCTTTCCGTTCAATTCCTCGACCCCGCTGATGTACTGGAACAAGGATGCTTTCGCCAAGATCGGCAAGACCGAAGCGCCCAAGACATGGGAAGATGTCGCCACCGATCTCCAGGCCTTGAAGGACGCCGGCTATGAATGCCCGATGGCGATCAACATCTCGGCCAATGAAAGCTGGCAGCTGATGGAGCAGTTCTCGGCGCTGCACAACCAGCCGATCGCCACCAAGAACAATGGCTATGACGGTCTCGATGCCCGTCTGGAAGTCAACAAGACCAAGTTCGTCCAGTACGTCACCGATCTGAAGAAGTGGTATGACGCCGGCCTGATCAAGATCAAGTCGAAGGATCTCGGCCAGGACATGGTGCAGGCCTTCGCCACCGGCACCTGCCAGGTCATTCTGACTTCGGTCGGCGACCACGGCACGGTCGGCCGCACGCAGAAGGAAGGCATGAAGTGGGATGTCGCCGAACTGCCGGTCTATGCCGGCACCGAGCGCAAGAACTCGCTCGTCGGCGGCGCTTCGCTGTGGGTGCTGTCCGGCAAGTCGGACGCGGAATACAAGGGCGCGGCCGCCTTCCTCAACTTCATCCATGACCCCAAGACCGCTTTGTTCTGGTCGACCAACACCGGCTACATCCCGGTGACCAAGTCGGGCTTCGAATACCTGAAGTCGCAAGGGTTCTACGACAAGGCGCCCTACAAGGGCCGCGAAGTCGCGATCGCCAGCCTGACCGCGTCGGAGCCGACCGAGATCACCCGTGGCGTGCGCCTGGGCAACTTCACCCAGATCCGCGCCGAGTTCGGCACGCAGATGCAGGCGATCTTCGCCAACAAGGTCAGCGTCCAGGAGGGTCTCGACACGCTGGTCAAGAATGGCGACGCCATCCTCGACCGCTTCCAGCAGACCTATCCGGGCAAGACGCTGCCCTGATCCGCTGAAATGCACTGGCCGTCCGGCGACTCCGTTGAGCATGATCGCGAAACCGTTCTCCACTTTCCGGGATCATGCTTGGGTCGACGGGCGGCCATTTCGTTATTAGTCTCACCTTGCACCAAGCGAGCCGCTTGAGCGGCGTCGGCGGACCGATGGAAAAACGCGTCACTTTCAGCAGATGGACGATCGGTATCCTGTTCGCGGTGCCGCAGCTGTTCCTGATCTTCACCTTCTTCTACTGGCCGGCCGGCCAGGCGGTATACTGGTCGCTGACGCTGCAGCAGCCTTGGGGCGGCGGCAACATCTGGGTCGGCCTCGACAATTTCCGCTCGATCCTGTCCAACGCCGATTACTGGAACTCGATCACCGCCAGCCTGATTTTCGCGGCCATCAGCACCGGCCTGGCGATGTTCATCGCGCTGGTGTTGGCCGCCTTGACCGACCGGCAGCTTGCCGGCTCGTGGCTGTATCGCGTGGTGCTCATCTGGCCCTACGGCATCGCCGCGCCAGCGCTGGCGCTGGCATTTCGGTTCATCCTGGCGCCGGAAGCCGGCTTCATGGCCGTCGTCAACCAGGTCTGGCCCGGCTTCTGGGATCCCGGCCTCGACGGCGCTGATGCCATGGCCTCGATCATCGTCGCCTTTTCCTGGAAATATGTCGGCTACAACTTCATCTTCTTCCTCGCGGCCTTCCAGGCAATCCCGCGATCCCTGATCGAGGCGGCGGCGATGGACGGCTCCGGTGTCCTCAGGCGCTTCTGGGACATCCAGTTCCCGCTGATCACGCCGACCATCTTCTTCCTGCTCGTCATCAATATCACCGAGAGCTTCCAGGACTCCTTCGGCATCGTCGACATCATGACATCAGGCGGACCGGCGAACGCCACCAACCTGATGGTCTACAAGATCTACTCGGACGGCTTCAAAGGCCTCGACTATTCGGGCGCGGCCGCGCAGAGCATTATCCTGATGGTGCTGATCGTCGCCCTCACCATTGTCCAGTTCCGCTTCATTGAGCGGCGCGTGCACTACAGGTGAGATGATCATGGTCGAACGCACCCCGTTCCTCAATTTCTTCACGCATCTGATCCTGTTCGTCGGCTTCGTTTTCTGTGTCGCGCCGTTCGCCATCGTGGCGATCGCCGCGTCGCACAATCTCAAGGACGTCAACGATGTGCCGATGTCGCTGTTGCCGGGCAGTGACTTCTGGGTCAACATCAAGACGGCCTGGGTGACGGCCGATCTCGGCCCCAAGCTGCTCAACAGCTTCATCATGGCGTTCGGCGTCGCGGCGGGCAAAGTGATCATCTCGGCGCTCACCGCCTTCTCGATCGTGTACTTCCGCTATCCTGGCCGCATGCTGATCTTCTGGCTGATCTTCATCACGCTGATGCTGCCGCTCGAAGTGCGCATCGTGCCGACCTACGCCGTGGTCGCCAACGTGCTCGAGCCCTATCAGACGATCCTGGACCTGACCGGGCTGTCCTGGCTGATCGAGAAAGTATCGGGCGTGCGGGTTGCACTGAGCCTGGGGCTGCTCAATTCCTATAGCGGCCTGATCCTGCCGCTGGTCGCCACCGCGACCGGAACGTTCCTCTACCGGCAGTTCTTCCTGACCGTGCCGGACGAGTTGACCGAGGCCGCGCGCATGGACGGTGCCGGGCCGCTGCGGTTCTTCATCGACGTGCTGCTGCCGCTGTCGCGCAACAATATGGCCGCGCTCGGCACCATCATGTTCCTGTGGGCCTGGAACCAGTATCTGTGGCCGCTGCTCATCACCACCGACCAGTCGCATGCGATGGCGGTGACCGAGCTCAAGCAGCTGATCCCCAATGTCGGTGGCGCCCCGGAATGGCACATCGCCATGGCCGGAACGCTCATCATCATGCTGCCGCCGATGATTGTCGTGGTGTTGATGCAGCGCTGGTTCGTGCGCGGCCTGATCGCCACCGAGAAATAACAGGGAGACAGAAGAATGGCCTCCATCGCAATACGCGGCGTCAAGAAGAATTATGCCAAGACGCAGGTCGTGCATGGCGTCGACCTCGACTTCGCATCGGGCGAGTTCGTCGTCATCCTGGGGCCGTCCGGCTGCGGCAAGTCCACGCTGCTCAGGATGATCGCCGGGCTGGAGGAGATTTCCGACGGCACGATCGCCATCGACGGCACGGTGGTCAACAAGCTCGAACCACGCGAGCGCGGCTGCGCCATGGTGTTCCAGAATTACGCACTCTATCCGCATATGAGCGTGGCCCAGAACATCGGCTATTCGCTGAAGGTATCAGGTGTTCCCTCGGCCGAGCGCAACCAGCGGATTCAGGCGGTGGCCCGCACGCTGGAACTTGAACAGCTGCTCGACCGCAAGCCGATGGCGCTATCGGGCGGCCAGAGGCAGCGCGTCGCCATGGGCCGCGCCATGATCCGCGAGCCGAAAGTCTTCCTGTTCGACGAACCGCTGTCCAATCTCGACGCCAAGCTGCGCGTTCAGATGCGCTCGGAAATCCGCAAACTGCATCGCCGGCTGAACGCCACCTCCGTCTTCGTCACCCACGATCAGGTCGAGGCGATGACGCTGGCCGACCGGCTGGTGGTGATGAATGGCGGACGGGTCGAACAGGTCGGCACGCCAGGTGAGATCTACACCCGCCCGGCCAGCCGCTTCGTCGCCACCTTCGTCGGCGCGCCGGCCATGAACATTCTTGAAGGCACCGTCGAACTCGACGGGCTGTCGCTGCTCGGCGGCAGCCGGCGCCTGGCCATGGCTCGCGCCGGCCTGCCGGTCGGTACGAAGGTGGCGATGGGCATCCGGCCGGAAACCGTCCGGCTGGTGGCGCCGGGAACGCCGGGCGCGCTCGATGCCACTGTCGACCTAGTCGAGGAACTGGGTGCGGGGCGGGTGATCTATGTCGACCTCGACGGCGCGCCGTTCTCGGTGATGACCTCGGAGGCCGTTCATCCCGAACCCGGCAGCACCGTCGGCCTGAAGATCTCGCCAGACGACATGCACTTCTTCTCGTCGGAGACAGGGACCCGCCTGGATGTCTTCAAGGCTTCGGTACCCGAGCCGGCGCTTTGATTTCCCAAACGCGCTCAGCCAAGAGACGCACATGAAAATCATCCAGGTCACGGACGTGCATCTTGGCCGGCGAGGTGAGCGCCGCTATGGGGCGGACCTGCATCAGCGGCTGGATCAGTGCATCGCGCACATCAATGCGCATCATCCCGACGCCGCGCTTTGCGTCTTCACCGGCGACCTGACGGAGACCGGTGCGCCGCAAAGCTATGCCGATCTGCGCGTTGCGCTTGGCACGCTGTCGATGCCGTACAGGCTGCTGCCGGGCAACCATGATAGGCGGGCCAGCCTCGTCGCCGCGTTTCCCGAAATTCCGGTCGACGAAAACGGTTTCGTGCAGTCGGTCCATGATACCGGCAACGAAGTGCTGTTGTTTCTCGACTGCCTGGCGGAAGGACGCATCGAGGGCGAACTGTGCGACGGCCGGCTTGCCTGGCTCGAAGCCCGGCTGGAACAATCAGGCGGCAGGCCAGCCTACGTTTTCCTGCATCATCCGCCGGTCGCGCTCGGCCTGCCGCAGCTCGATCCGCTGGCGCTCGAACAGCCCGAGCGGTTGCTCGGCCTGCTGCGGGGCCATGGCAACGTTCGCCACATCTTCTTCGGCCATGTCCATCGCGACATTGCCGGCACCGTGGCCGGAATTCCGTTCTCGGCGCAGCGCGGCCTGCATGCCCGGTTCGAGCTTGCCCTCGACCGATCGAGCGAGATCGTCGAACAGGCGCCGCCGTCCTACGCCGTCATCCTCGTCGACAGCGCCAACCAGTGGGTGGTGGTGCACGGTTGCGATTTTCTCGAGCAATGGCCGATCTATTCAGCGGAAACCGGCGAACGCATCACGGCGTGAGCTGGCCACTTCGCTTGGGTTCAGCGCCTTCAGCCGTCGCTCTCAAGTGAAGACATGCGCCTTGCCCGATACGGTCAGCCGTACGATCTCGCCGACCGCTGGTGCGTCCATGCCGGATTTGCGCAGGATCAGCGGCGTGCCGCCGATGGCGGCGGCGTCCGGCGGATCGGAATTGTTCAGAAGCCGAACCGCGACCGTGCATGTCGAGCCGGCGAACTCCGATTCCGTCACCTCGCCGAACAGCATGTCCGATGTGCCCGACATGCCCTCGCGCGAGGTGCGTTTCAGCCCGATCTGTTCCGGCCGCAGCATGATGCGGACGATATCGCGGCTGTCCGGCGTGTCGACCGCGATGCGGCCGAGCGGGGAGCTGGCGAAGCCGCCCGAGACGCTGGCCGGCAGGATGATGGCATCGCCGAGGAACTCGGCGATCATCCTGTCCTTCGGCTTGAGATAGAGTTCGCGCGGCGTGCCGACCTGGGAAAATTTTCCATCGCGCATCACCGCCACCTGGCTGGCGAAGGACAGCGCCTCGGCCTGGTCGTGCGTCACCAGGATGGTGGTGATGCCGGCCGCCTCCAGAAGTTCGGCCACGGCCTTGCGCATCGAGGCGCGCAGGCCGGTGTCGAGGGCCGAGAACGGCTCGTCGAGCAGCATCAGCCGCGGCTTCATCGCCATGGCGCGGGCCAGCGCCACGCGCTGCTGCTGACCACCGGAGAGTTCGTGCGGGCGGCGTTTCAGGATCGCCTTGTCCAGTCCAACGATATAGGCAAGTTCGACGATGCGCTCGGCGCGCTTGTCGTCGTCCCGGCCCATGCCGAAGCCGATATTGTCCGAGATGGTCAGATGCGGGAACAGGGCGCCGTCTTGCGCCACCACGCCAATGCCGCGGCGATGCGCCGGAACGGCAGCGCCGCCATTGGCCAGCACCTGCCCGTCGAGCACGATGCGGCCCTGATCCGGCGCCTCGAAGCCGGCGATCAGCCGCAGCAGGGTCGTCTTGCCGCAGCCGGAAGGTCCTACGATCGCCGTGCGGCTGCCGCTGGCGACATTCAGGTCGACGCCGGCCAGTGCGGCGACCGGGCCGTAATGCTTGTGCAGATTGCGGAGTTCAAGAAAGCTCATCGTCCGGCCATCCGCTTCGACTGGACATAGAGCAGCCAGGTCAGGGGCAGCGACATCGCCACCATGATGAAGGCGTAAGGGGCGGCCGAGGCGTAGTCGATCTCGCTGCTGTAGGACCAGAACGCCATCGCCAGCGTGCGGGTGCCGTTCGGCGCCAGCATCTGGGTCGCGGTCAACTCGTTCATGATGCCGAGCGCCACCAGCGCCATGCCGGCCGCGGCACCCGGCGCCGACAGGCGGATTGTCGTCGACCACAGCGCGTTGAGCGGCCGCCGGCCAAGGCTCGACGCGGCGCGCTCGAGCTCGACCGGTGCCTGGGCGATCGAGGCGCGCAGGCTGACCAGGGCACGCGGCAGGAACATCAAGGCATATGCGACCAGGATGGTGAACAGGGTCTGGTAGAGCGGCAGGGCGATGCGCACGGTGATGGTGACCAGCGCCAGCGCAATGACGACACCCGGCAGCGAGCCGACAATGTAGTTGCATCCCTCCATAAGGCGCTGCAGCGGTCCCGGCGCGCGGATCGAGATCCAGGCCATCGGCATCGCCGCGACAGTGGCAAGCAGCGCCCCGGCAAGGGACAGGAACAGCGTCTGGCCGAGTGCCAGTCCAATCTCGTCGAGACGCCAGACATCGGCGCCGCCGGCGAGGAGCCAGCGCCCGATGGTGACGAACGGCACGCCAAGCGCCAGCAGCGTGGTGACGAGGAGCAAGGCAAGGCTCGGGATGGTGGCGCGGCCTAGGCCGATGCGTTGCTGATACCGCGCAGCACCCGAGCCGACACGGGCATAACGTTCCTCGCCGCGCACCAGCACTTCGAGACCGAGCAGCACGAAACAGCAGGTCACCAGCACGCCGGCCAGCATGTTGGCGGCCGGGCCGTTGAAGGTCGACTGGAACTGGTCGACGATCGCGGTGGTGAAGGTGTCGAAGCGGATGAAGACGTAGAGGCCATATTCGGCCAGCAGATGCAGTCCGACCAGCAGCGAGCCGCCGCATATTGCGAGCCTGAGCTGCGGCAACACGACACGCCAGAACACGCGCCAGGGTCCGAGACCAAGCGCCGCCGCGGCATCCTCCAGGGCAGGATCGAGGCGGCGCAGCGCCGCCGATACCGGCAGGTAAAGGAAGGGAAAATAGGCGATGACGGAGACCAGCACGCCCGCCCACAGGCCGTGCAGCCCCGGCACCATGGTGATCCAGGCATAGGAGTGGACGAAAGCGGGGATGGCGAGCGGCGCCACGCAGAGCCAGGCCCAGAGCCGGGCGCCGGGCAGGTCGCTGCGTTCGGTCAGCCAGGCCAGCGTCACCGACAAGGTGATGGCGATCGGCACGGCCAGCAGCACCAGCAGGCCGGTGTTGACCAGCAGTTCGCCGACACGTGGCCTGAAGATCAGCGCCGAGACGGTCTCCCAGCCGGTCTGCACCGCGATCCCTATGATGAAAGCGAGCGGCAGCAGCGCCAGCAGGGAGACAGATATGGCGGCGGCGACAAGCCAGGGCGCCGCCCGCCGTTGCGCCCGCCGGCGCATCTTGGGCGGCAGGCCCGGGCGCGCGAGATGGACCGCGGACTGCATCAGCTCACACGCCGCGCCATTGCCGCCCGGCGGCGGCAATTGAAGGACCACGGTCGCGGTCGAATAAGCAACGTGTCGTCATCGACGAATGCAATCTCGAAAAACAAAACGCTCCCGCGGAAAGAGAGTCCGCGGGAGCACGGTCTGACGTTCTTATTAGGACGAACGCCAACTAAAGCAAGCCGGCTGCCGTCATCAGGTCGGTGACCTTCTTGGAGTTGAGCGTCGTGGCGTCGACCTTCGGCGCCTGCAGGTCGGCCAGGGGCACCAGCTTCGGATTGGACTGGGCGTCCTTGCCGACCGCATATTCGAAGGAGGTTCCGTTCTTTAGCACGTCCTGGCCACCCTTGCCGGTCACCCATTTCAGGAAGGCCTGGGCTTCCTTCTGGTGCTTGCTCGAGGCGAGCACGCCGCCCCCGGAGACCGACACGAAAGCGCCCGGATCCTGGTTCTTGAAATAGTGCAGCGCGACGTTCTTGGAGTTTTCGCCGGTCTTGGCCTGATCGCCAAAGTAGTAATAGTGGTAGATCACGCCGCCTTCGATCTCGCCGGCATTGACCGCCTTCATCACCGTGCTGTTGCCCTTGTAGGCGGTGAAATTCTCCTTCATCGCCTTCAGCCAGTCGGCCGTGGCGGCCTCGCCCTTGAGTTGCAGCAGCGCGCTGACGATGGCCTGGAAATCGGCGCCGGAAGGCGAAGCCGCCCAGCGGCCTTTCCAGCTCGGATCGGCGAGATCGAGCATCGACTTGGGCAACTGATCAGCCTTGAGCTTGGTCGTGTTGTAGGCAAAAACGGTGCTGCGCGCGGCCACGCCCACCCATTTGCCGCTGGCCGCCTGATAGTCCCGCGGGACCTGAGCCAGCGTGTCGGCATCGACCGGCGCGAACAGGCCGGCATTCTCCACCAGCGCCATGGCCGGCGAATTCTCCGTCAAAAACACGTCGGCGGGCGAGGCGGCGCCTTCGGAGACGATCTGGTTGGAGAAGTCGCTGTCGCCGCCGTTTCGCAAGGTGACCTTGATGCCGGTTTCCTTGGTGAACCCTTCGGCCCATTCCTTGGTCAGGCTTTCATGCTGGGCATTATAGACGATGATGCCGGCATCTTCGGCCGTTGCCGGACCGGCGGCCAGGCTGATTGCAAGCACCGCTACGCTGGCCAGGGCAAGAAGGGGGGATTTCATAAGGTACTCCTCGGGTTGCCCGCACTGCGGGTGCGTCCGAGTATCAATTCATGAATAGGTTAGTCAAGATTGAAAGCCAATCGGCATCATCACGGTTTCGCGTGTCGGACGCATTTGACATCACCCGATATGCGGTGCCGGTGGCTGCTCCTGCGGAATGCAGCCATCGACCATGGGATGAATGGTCCAGCGCTGATCCAGGCCCTGCTGTGTTCGTTTGGTCTCCGGATCGAACGCGTCGTTCAGCATGGCGCACCAGGTTCTGCGCAGGTTCTCGCAGCGTGTCCTGAATGCCGTGCTGCCAAGCCCGTCACGCATATCCTGCGCGGTGAGGTCGGTGGCCTCGCCCGGCGGTTTGGGCGGGACTGTGCCCATGTCGGGAAAGTCCGGGTTCCACTGAAGATAGTGTTTTGCGTCGACACCGGCGGCCGCATCGAATTTGACCACCGCCATCAGCGGATGAAACTCGTGCCAGCCCTGGTGATAGCCGTCATAGACATGTTCGCCGAGGACGGCGACATGATCGCCCATCCTGATGGGGCCGAGCGCCTTGTCGCCGACATTGGCGTCCTCGACATTGCCGGGGTTCCAGTTGAACAGCCCCTGCAGGACCGGCTTGACCCCGCCGAAGTAGGACGCCGCGCCGCCGATCGCGCCGCCAATGGCCGCCCCGAGCAATCCTCCCAGGAACGAGCCGATGGCGCAGCCCAGCGCACCCAGGAAAAACGACCCTATGGCGCAGCCGACGGCCGCCCCGACACCGGCGCCGGCGGCCGCCGCGGCCGCCGTGACGACCAGAGCCGCCGTCAGCAGGATGACGATGGCCGGCGCCCATTGGCGCATCTTGATCCAGAAGTCGCCCTCGGCCTCGCAGTGCAGGCCCCAGCGGGCATGGTCGTCGGTGGGTGCGTAGCCGAGGTCGGTCTTAAGATCATCGCGCGGCAACAGCAGCTCATGACCCTGAAAGCCGTCATTGAGAATGTCGTTGGCCGGATGGGCCGCGATGCTGGCGGCGAATTCCGCGACGACGCTGCCGTCGGCATTGTAGCGATTGGCGGCCGCCAAAGCCGCCTCGTTGGTCTCGGCGTTGAGGATCTCGGCCGTCGGATGCGGCATCAGGATGACGTCGAAATACTGGTCGTTGTCGAAGGCGCCGAGATCGCTGCGGAACGGATTGTAGGAGACGATGCCGACCGCGCATTTCGGATTGTCCTTGTCGAGGCAGACCAGGCGATGGTTGAGCCATTCCCCGGCGGCCTTGTCGATCGTGGCGGTGGCGGACGCCAGAAATGCGATTGCCGCGGCAAGTGCCGCACCGACCGGCCCCAGCAGCAACCCGAAGGCGGCTGCCAGCCCGGTGATAACGATGATCTGCAGCGCCTGGCCGGCGAGGAAAGCCAGCCGGTCGTCCTCGTTGTAGGGCTTGCCACCGGCGGGATAGAGGAAGCAGCTCGTATAGTGCCTGTAGGCCATCGGAACGTTCAGCCTTTCGTGGCGGTGAGCGTCACACCGCCGGTCATGGTGCGCGATCCGCTTTCGCCAATCGTGAACACATGGACATTGAAGGTCTTCGAGCCACGGAAGGCGGCGTCCTTCGCTTCGATCTCGACGGCGATCTCGGTGATCTGGCGCGGCTGCAGTGAAAGCGTTCTTGGAACGATCCTGACCGACCAGTCGTCCGGGATGGGAAACCGGCCATAGGCCTGGTCCTCGAGGGCCCTGGCCCAGCGTGCCTTGCTCTCGGCGAGCCGCGGCTGCGGGGTGTCGGTGCTCTCGCCCCGACCTTGGCCGCGTGGCGGGGCACATGGCTGCAGCTTCGGCAGGCCGTAGCAGTCCGCCTCGATCTGGAAACGCCGGACGACCGAGGCCTCGTTGCGTACGCTGAAGACGAACCTTGCCGGTGAGCGCATCTCGGCAATGTTGACGTTCTTCTGGCCTAGGTTGTTGCCGGGGTTGGCGTCATCGCCCCAGGAGAGCTGTGCCTGCAGGCAATAGTGGCCGCTGGTGGCGGGCGTGGTCCAACTGAACTCGGCATAGGCAGGGCAATCGATCGTGCCCTTGGCCCCGAGATTGACGGCGGTGCTGGCGATCGGACGGGAAACGGTCTGTGCGCCGAAGGACAGGTAGGACAGCGCCACTCCGACGCCGATGGCCGGGGCGTCGTAAGACCCGTTCCAGACACGCACGCGAACGCGATATGTGTGTGCTGGCTGGAGCGCGCCGGTGACTGGCGCGGCGCCGTCGAAAATGTCGATGTCGGGATTGTCCCAGGTGACCGCGAGGCCCTGCGCCATCAGATAGTACTGGGCATAAAGAAGAGGATCGGCGCGCTTGTAGATGTCGGGCGGCAGCTGGATACAGCAATCGTTCTGCGCCGGGCTTGGCAGCCGCTGGCCCTTGGCCAGCCGGCATAGCAGCATGCGGATCGTCGCAAACAGCACTTTCAGCCCGGTGGCAAGACGCTTCCAGAATTCGGCGGCGAACAACAGCAGGGCCGCGGTTCTGATGTGGTTGACCAGAGATCCTGCCATGTCGTGTTTCCCACGCTGAGAGGACGCAACGGTAATGTTTTTCCTGGCGGACGTGTCCCCGCCGATTTTCCAGCGGCTATTTCTTCAGTGATCTCTGTCTCCGGTAGAAGTAGATGGCGGCGACAAGGACCATGGCCGCAATGACAAGGCTGCCCTCGAAAGTTCCCGAGCCATTGTCCGGAGAAAATCCAAAAATGCGTTCAATGAAATCCATTTCGGCCGCCCTCCGATCCTTTGACGCTACAGAAGGGTTTACCCTACGTCAACAAAGCTTGGTCCGTGCTGTCCTCGCCCCTGGACTGGAAACCAGAGAACCCATCCGGGAATTTCGCGGACCATCCCGCAAACTTTCGTGATTTGCCGGTAGTTTGGCTTGGACATTATTTCGCGGGCCACGTAACAAATCAGTGCCGAGGCGCGAAGATCGGGGAGTGAACTCTTGTGAGCGGCAAAGACGAGGCCGAGCTTTCCCGGCTGATGCGGGCCGCGATCGCGGGAGATGAAAAGGCCTATGCCGACTTTCTCCACCGGATTGCCGCGCTCATCCGCGGCTTTGTCAGGCGCAAGATCGTGCAGGGCGGGGTCGATCCCGAGGACGTCGTGCAGGAAACCTTGCTGGCAATTCATGTGAAGCGACACACCTGGCGCCAGGACGCGCCGGTCCTGCCTTGGGTCTATGCGATTGCCCGTTTCAAGCTGATCGACGCGTTCCGGCGGCGCGGACGGCGCATCGAGATCGATGTCGACGACATCGCCGAGACTTTTGCCGAGCCGGAGACCGATACGGTCAGCGAACGCGACATCAACCGGGCGCTCGACGGCCTGCCGCCGGCACAGCGTTCCGTGGTTTCGGCCGTGTCCGTGGAGGGTCGCTCGATCGGCGAGACGGCGGCGAAGTTCGGCATCAGCGAGACGGCGGTGCGTGTATCGCTGCATCGGGGACTTGCCGCCATAGCCAAGCGATTCGGACAGGGGCGGTTCGGACGGGAATGACATGAAGACCGACGATCTCATCAAGGCGCTCGACGCCGATGCCCGCAGCAAGGCGATGCCGTTGCGCCTGGCTTGGTGGCTGGCGGCCGGCGCGGCCGTCGTCGTCGCGGCCGCTGTTTTCATGATGACGATCGGGCCGCGCCCCGACTTCATGGTTGCCGCGCACACGATGCGCTTCCTGTCCAAGTTTGTTTTCACCATCGTGCTCGCCATCAGCGCCTTCGCCCTGATCCGAGCCCTGTCGACTCCGGGTGCGGCGACAGGCCGGGCAATGGCGGCGATGATCGCCGCGCCGCTGCTGGTCGCGGTGGCCGTGGTGCTGGAGCTCTTCATGGTACCGCAGGCGCTGTGGGGCACGCGCATGATCGGTTCGAACATGATGATCTGCATGACCTTCATCCCGCTGATCGGCATCGGTCCGCTGGCCATCTTCCTGTGGATGCTGCGCTATGGCGCGCCGACACGGCCGGTGCTTGCCGGCGCGGCCGCGGGGCTGCTTGCCGGCGGGCTGGCGGCGACTTTCTATGCGGCGCACTGCTTCGACGATTCGCCGCTTTTCGTTGCCACCTGGTACACGATCGCCATCGCGGCCCTTGCCTTGCTTGGCGCGCTCGGCGGTCGGTTTTTCGTGCGTTGGTAGCAGGATACCGCGCCCAGACCCCGTGAATACCGATCCTTAATCATGCCGGCAATTGTTTGCCGGTTGTCCATATCGCCGATGCCCCGGACGCAACCTTTCCTTAAAATCGATCCTTCAGGGTTTCGATGGAAAAAAAGCGATTGCCCACGGGGGTGGCATAAATCGTGACATTGCGAAGTATCATCGGGCCGGGACGGTACAAGCATGCAGCGCTGGCGCTGCTTGTGGCCGGTCTTGCCGTGGTGGCCGCCTCGCTTGTGCCGTCAAGGCTGGACCTCGGCGCGGAAGCACTCAGACTTTGCCTTCAAATATCGGTCGCCGTGACGGTCTGCGCGCTTTTCCTGGCATATCTGTTCATCGGTCGAATCTCGGAGGATCGACGGCAGATCACGGAGAGCGAGCAGCGGTTCCGCCGGGCCATGGAGGACTCGGCCATCGGCATCGCCATCGTCAGCCTCGACGGGCGTATTCTCCAGACCAAC
Organism: Mesorhizobium sp. M8A.F.Ca.ET.181.01.1.1; assembly: GCF_004792025.1. Lineage (NCBI taxonomy): Bacteria > Pseudomonadati > Pseudomonadota > Alphaproteobacteria > Hyphomicrobiales > Phyllobacteriaceae > Mesorhizobium > Mesorhizobium sp. M8A.F.Ca.ET.181.01.1.1. Next base: position 157,171 of record NZ_SRTV01000011.1, read on the forward strand.
CCCGCCTTCGCCACCATGCTTGGCTACAGCCGCGAGGAAATCGAGGCGTTGACCTTCTTCCAGATCACGCATCCCGACGATCTGCAGATCGGACGCGAAACGATGGCCGGCCTGAGGGCGGGCACCGTCGATACTTTCCACTTCGAGAAGCGTTATCTCAAGAAGGACGGTACACCCGTCTGGGCTAATCTTGCCGGCTCCGTCATTCGCGATGGGAGGAGTGGGCGCCCGCTTTATCTCGTCTCGCAGATCGAGGATATCGACGCGCGCAAGCAGGCCGAAGCGCGCATCACCGAGGCCGAAACGCGGTGGAACTTCGCGCTCGCCGGCGCCGGTCAAGGTGTCTGGGATTTCGACATGCGCAAGGGGGGCACGACCTATTCCGCCACCTGGGTCAAGATGCTGGGCTATGGGGATGGCGAGCTCGATGGCGACCCCGACCGCTGGCTGACGATGATCCATCCAGACGACCGCGCCACGGTCGCGGAGGCCGATCGCGCCCATCTCGACGGCCAGACGGAATTCTTCGAGGCCGAGTTCAGGATGCGCCACAAGGACGGCCGCTGGATCTGGATCCTCGACCGTGGCAAGGCAATCGAGCGCGATGCCGACGGACAGCTGGTCAGAGCGATCGGCAGCTTGACCGACATCACCTTGCGCAAGCAGGCCGAAGAACGGCTCATCGTCGCGGCGGCGATGCTGGCCGACGAGAAGGAGCGGCTTAAGGTGACGCTGCAATCGATCGGCGATGCGGTCATCTGCACCGATGCCGCGAACCGCGTCACCTTCATGAATCCGGTGGCCGAAAAGCTGACCGGCGTTTCCAGCGACGACGCGCTGGGCAAGACGCTGAGCCATGTCTACTGGGCTGTCGACGAGGAGACGGGCCACAGGATCGGCATGACGCGGCCGGCGACAGGCGAAGAGGCGCGCTCCGACCAGAACAGCCGCGCGGTCCTCATCCGTCGCGACGACACACGCTGCAGCATCCGCCAGGTCGTGTCGCCGATCATCAACGAACGCAACGAATTCGGCGGTCTGGTGATCGTCTTCCAGGATTTCACCGATGCGCGCGCCCTGCAGCGCCAGCTTGCCCATGCCGCCGCCCATGATGCGCTGACCGGGCTTGCCAACCGCTCGACCTTCATCCGCGCCATGGAGGGACTGGTCGATCAGGCACGCAAGGACGGCACGACGGCTGGGGGCCACCATCAGTTCATGTTCATCGACCTTGACCATTTCAAGCTGGTCAACGACACGGGCGGTCACGCGGCGGGAGACGCCCTGCTGAAGCGGGTCGCCGAGGCGGTGCGCGGCGTGCTTGGTCCTGAAGACATCGTCGCGCGCCTGGGCGGCGACGAATTCGCTGTCATCCTGAAGTCGGGTTCCGCACCCGGCGCGAGGATCGCGGCGCGCTCCATCATCGATGCGATAGCCGGCCTGAACTTCAGCTGGGATGGCCGGCCCCACGCGATCGGCGCCAGCATCGGGCTGACGGCGATCTGCGCCAATTGCGGCGAAGTCGACGAGATCATCGCAAGGGCCGACGCCGCCTGCTATGCGGCCAAGGCGGCCGGGCGCGGATGCGTTTCCGTGGCGCCGGACGGCAAGATCGGCGACGACAGGTCAGAACCGCCCAAGCCGCTCGCCGCGGCCTCGTGAGCGGACGCGTCAGCGTGTCGGAACGGGGTGCTCGCCGCGATAGTCGTAGAAGCCGCGTCCGGTCTTGCGGCCGAGCCAACCGGCCTCGACATATTTGACCAGCAGCGGGCAGGGGCGATACTTCGAATCCGACAGGCCGTCATGCAGCACCTGCATGATCGACAGGCAGGTGTCGAGGCCGATGAAATCGGCAAGCTGCAGCGGTCCCATCGGATGGTTGGCGCCGAGCCGCATGGCGGTGTCGATGGCATCGACCGATCCGACGCCCTCATAGAGGGTGTAGATCGCCTCGTTGATCATCGGCAGAAGGATGCGGTTGACGATGAAGGCCGGGAAATCCTCCGAGACCGTGATCGTCTTGTCGAGCTGCTTCACATAGGTCTTCGCCGCCTCGAAGGTCTGGTCCTCGGTGGCGATACCGCGCACCAGTTCGACCAGCTTCATCAGCGGAACCGGGTTCATGAAATGAATGCCGATGAAGCGCTCCGGCCGGTCGGTCTGCGCGGCTAGCCTTGTGATCGAAATCGACGAGGTGTTGGTCGCCAGGATCGCTTCGGGGTTGAGCTGCGGGCAGAGCTGCGCATAGATCTTGCGCTTGACGGTTTCGTCCTCGGTCGCTGCCTCGATCACCAGATCGGCGCCGGCAAGATCGGCCATCGCCGGTGCCGACGCGATGCGTGCCATGGCCTGGTTGCGGAGTTTCTCGTCGAGCTTGCCGGACCCCACCTGACGGGCCATGTTGCCGCTGATGGTGGCGATGCCCTTCTCGATACGGTCGGGCGATATATCGTAGATCAGCACCTTGTAGCCCGAAAGCGCGGAGACGTGGGCGATGCCGCCACCCATCTGGCCCGCACCAATGATGCCGATCGTCTCGATCTTGCTCATTACCCGATCCCGTCCGGAGCGTTTTTCGCCACAATCGCGAACCGCCCCATCTCTTTGTTTTCCCGCAATTCCCGGCGCAAAAACCCCTGCGCACTGCCGCTGGAATTGCTCTCAGCCTTGTGGCCTGCTTATTGTGCGGTGCAAACTAAAAGGGTGGGGCGACTTCGTCTACCCCACCCCTCGTAATTTAATACGGTTGCGCGGAAGCGTCAAAGCGCCTTCTGCAACTCCGGCAGGATGACGAAGAGATCGCCGACGAGGCCGTAGTCGGCAACCTGGAAGATCGGCGCTTCCTCGTCCTTGTTGATGGCGACGATGACCTTGCTATCCTTCATGCCGGCGAGGTGCTGAATGGCGCCGGAGATGCCGACCGCAATGTAGAGATCGGGGGCGACGACCTTGCCGGTCTGGCCGACCTGCCAGTCGTTCGGCGCATAGCCTGCATCGACGGCGGCGCGGGAAGCACCAACGGCGGCGCCGAGCTTGTCGGCGACCGGCAGGATGACTTCCTGGAATTTTTCCGAGGAACCGAGCGCGCGGCCGCCAGAGATGATGATCTTGGCCGAGGTCAGCTCCGGACGATCGGTCTCCGACAGCTTGTTCTCGACGAAGGTCGAGAGGCCGGGATTGGCCGCCGCATGAACCGTCTCGACCGAAGCAGAACCACCCTCGGGTGCCGCCTGGAAGGAAGCGGTGCGCACGGTGATCACCTTCTTTGCATCGGTCGACTGTACCGTCTGGATGGCGTTACCGGCGTAGATCGGCCGCTTGAAGGTGTCAGGCGACACCACTTCGATGATCTCGGAAACCTGCGCAACATCGAGCAGGGCCGCGACGCGCGGCGCGATGTTCTTGCCAGCGGACGTCGCCGGCGCGATGATCGTGTCGTAAGCGCCAGCCAGCGAGACGACCAGTGCCGCCGTCGGCTCGGCCAGGCGCTCGGCGAGTTCGTCGGCCTCGGCGAGCAGCACCTTGCCGACGCCCTTCAGTTTCGCGGCTGCATCGGCAGCGGCCTTGGCGCCTTTGCCGGCCACCAGCACATGAACGTCCGAGCCGATTTGCAGGGCGGCCGAAAGCGCCTTGGCGGTCTGGTCGGAAAGGGTGGCGTTGTCGTGTTCGGCGATGAGGAGAATTGCCATTTTATCTGTTCCTTTCCCGATCGCTTACAAAACGCCGGCTTCGTTCTTGAGCTTGTCGACCAGCTCGGCGACGCTCTTGACCTTGACGCCGGCCTTGCGGCCACCCGGCTCCTCGGTCTTGATGACCTTCAGGCGCGGCTTGACGTCGGCGCCGTAGTCGGCCGGGCTCTTCTCGTCCAGCGGCTTCTTCTTGGCCTTCATGATGTTGGGCAGCGAGGCATAGCGCGGCTGGTTGAGGCGAAGGTCGGCGGTGACGATCACCGGCAGCTTCAGCTCCACCGTCTGCAAGCCGCCGTCGACCTCCCGCGTCACCTTGGCCTTGTCGCCTTCGAGCACGACCTTGGAGGCGAACGTGCCCTGGGCCCAGCCAAGCAGGGCGGCCAGCATCTGGCCGGTCTGGTTGGAATCGTCGTCGATCGCCTGCTTGCCGAGAATGACAAGGCCTGGCTTCTCCGCATCGACCACGCCCTTCAGCACCTTGGCGACACCGAGCGGCTCGGTCTGCTCGTCGGTCTTGACCAGGATGGCGCGGTCGGCGCCCATGGCGAGCGCGGTGCGCAGTGTTTCCTGCGCCTGCTGCGGGCCGATCGACACGACGATGATCTCCTCGGCCTTGCCGGCTTCCTTGATCCGGATCGCTTCCTCGACCGCGATCTCGTCGAACGGGTTCATCGCCATCTTGACGTTGGCGAGTTCCACAGCCGAACCATCGGCCTTCACGCGAACCTTCACATTCGCGTCCACAACCCGCTTCACGGGCACAAGGATCTTCATTTGCCTGTCACCTCTTCACGCTAGTTGGGCGCGCTATAGCAGCCTGCGCCCGTTCTGAGTTGTCGAAAGCCGACATTCCTGACTGAATTCCGGCCAGACGGAATTCTGGCCGGATGGAAATTCTGGTCTTTGCCCGCCTTGGGCTGCGACGGAGACGTTTCCGTAATTGTGGCGACCCTTGCCGTCAATACGCTGGAAGCTGCTCAAATCGGTTCAGTTTGGGCCAGAAGGGTTTCCCCGGCCCCAGCGCGCCGTGGTGGCGGACGTTTGGGGCGTCGCTGGTTCGCCAACGGCCGGCGGCTGTTCGGGGGTCGGAGCCACGGCATCCTCGTCGGCGGGGGCAAATAGCGGCACGCCGCGACTGCGCAGGACCAGCACCAGGACCGCGCCGGCAATGATGCCGCCGATGTGGCACGCCCAGGAGATCCGATCCTCGCCGCCGGCCGCGAACATGACGACCTGGAACGCCACCCACAGTATGAGCGGGATGAAGGCTGGAATGCGCAAAGGGATGCGGGCAAAGGCAAGCACCCACACCTTCACCCTGGGATAGAGGATCAGGTAGGCGACGACCACGCCGGCAATGGCGCCCGAGGCGCCGATCAGCGGCACTTGTGAATCCCAGGCGATGAGCCCCTGGAAAGCGGCTCCGGCGATGGCGCACAGGAAATAGAAGATCAGGTATCTGATATGGCCGAGCGCGTCCTCGACATTGTCGCCGAACACCCAAAGGAACAGCATGTTGCCGCCGAGATGGAAAATGTCGGCGTGCAGGAAGGAGTAGGTGAGGTAGCTCAGGCTCTCGGGGATGATGACAAAGCGGGGGTCGAGTTCGGCCGTGTCGTGAACGACGGAGGGGATGAAGCCGAGGCCAAGCACGGCGGCATTGGTGAAGTCCTTGCCGCCGAGCGCCGTGGCGCAATAGATCACGGCGTTGGCGACGATCAGCCCGATCGTTACATATTGCAGCCTGATATGGCGCAGCCTGTTGGTGTCGTAAAGCGGGATGAACATCGGTCGTCGGCCCCTCCCGCCCTCCGGTCCGTTTCAGCGGTTCTTGCCGGGAACCCATAGCACGTCGGCATTTCCATTGTCATTGACCACCCGAGCGGCGACAAACAGGAAATCCGAGACGCGGTTGATGTACTTCAGCCCGTCGCGATTGACGTGTTCGGCCGGGTCCTGCGCCAGGGCCACCATCAGCCGCTCGGCTCGCCTGGCCACGGTGCGGGCGAGATGGAGGGCGGCCGCCGCCGGCGTGCCGCCGTTCAGCACGAAGGATTTCAGCGGCTGGAGGTCTTTGTTGAGGAGGTCGATGTCGTGCTCGACACGGTCGGTCTGGGCGGCAACGATGCGCAGCGGCTCGTAGCCGAGCGGCTTGCCGTCATCAGGCACGGCGAGGTCGGCGCCGAGGTCGAAAAGGTCGTTCTGGATGCGGCCAAGCATGGCGTCGATCGCCTGATGGCTCTGTGCGGTATGCACGCGGGCCATGCCGATACAGGCATTGGCTTCGTCGACCGTGCCATAGGCGTCCACCCGCAGATCGGATTTCAGCCGCCGTTCGCCAGTGCCGAGGCCGGTTGTGCCGTCGTCTCCGGTGCGGGTGTAGATCTTGTTGAGCTTGACCACATCGCCTCCGAAAGGCCCTTACTTGCGGGTGAAATACACGGCCAGCAGGATCAGCGCCAGCGCCACGGCCTGCAGCAGAACGCGGGCCTGCATCAGCTTGTTGGACGTCACGCCGGAGCCGCCGCGCATCATGTTGATGAGGCCCCTGATCAGCACGACCACCACGGCGGCCATGACCAGAATGGCAAGGATGTTGAAGACGGTGGCCATTTTTTGCGTTTCCAGTTCTCTGCTTGTTCAGGCGCGCCTGGCAAGCAGGCGGTGGAGCATTGGGGCCGGCAGGATGCGTTTGAGCACGGCCCCGATCCTGGCCGACATTGTTACCACATAGTGTGGGCGCGGGTGCCGCGACAGAAGTGCATGGCGAAGCGCCTTGTGGACCACTTCCGGCCCGGGCTTCAGGGCCGATTGGCTGCCGCCGGCGCGCATGCGCTCCAGCTGCGCGGCATAGTCGGCGCGATGCACGGAATTCTCGTGATCGATATTCCTGAGGAACCAGGGCAAGCCATTGCTGGCGATCTTCGATTTCACCGGCCCCGGCTCGATCAGCGAGACATGGATGCCGCTGCCGGTTAGTTCCTGGCGCTGGCAGAGCATCAAGGCTTCCAAGGCGTGCTTGGATGCCGAATAGGCGCCACGGAAGCGCACCGGCACGAGACCCAGGATCGACGAGCAATGGACGAGGCGGCCGTGGCCCTGGCGGCGCATCACCGGAACCAGACGGCGGGTCAGGTCGTGCCAGCCGAAGAAATTGGCCTCGAACTGCTCTTTGAGCGCCGCAACGGACAGATCCTCGACGGCGCCGGCCTGGGCGTAAGCGCCGTTGTTGAACAGGGCATCGAGCTTGCCGCCGGTGCGCTCGAGTACGGCCGATGCCAGGGCGGCGATGGATCCCGGTTCCGTGTAGTCGAGATAGAAAGCCTCAATTCCGTCCGCTTCGAGCGCGGCGATGTCTTGCGGCTTGCGCGCCGTCGCGAACACCCGCCAGCCCTCGGCCTTCAATGCGCGGGCGCAATAGGCGCCTATGCCGGAAGACGCACCGGTGACGATGATGGTGCGCAACTCTGCCGCTGGAGAATTCGGAGTTTGACGAAGGGTTGCCATTTGCCGCATTCCCTTCCCATATTCGCGGCGTCGAGACAATCGAAGGGAGCGCGCGTTCTTGCTGCGGAATATTGTCGCCCTGCGTCGCGTGCTCTACGACGCGCTCGGCCATTTCAACACCGATGACGGCTGGGCGATGGCCAGCCATCTGGCGATCACCTCGCTGATGGCGCTGTTTCCGTTCCTGATCTTCGCCACGACGCTGGGCAGCTTCCTCGGCGCCCAGGCGTTCGCCGACACGGCGGTGCATCTGGTCTTCGACACATGGCCCGAGCAGATCGCCAAACCGATCGCGCATGAAGTGCTCAACGTGCTGACCGTCAGGCGCAGCGACCTGTTGACCTATGGCGTGCTGCTTGCCGCCTATTTCGCCTCGAACGGCATCGAGGCGCTGCGCACGTCGCTCAATCGCGCTTATCGGGTCACCGAGACGCGCGGCATCATCTACCGCCGGGTGCAGAGCATCTTCTTCGTGCTGATCGCGACCGCCGGGTTCCTGGCGATCAGCGTGCTCCTGGTGTTCGCGCCCCTGCTGGCGCGGTTGGCGGAGGCCCATTTCGAGTGGATCAAACCCTATACGGGCACGATCACGCTGTGGCGTTACGTCATTGCCTCGACCGTCATCATCGGCGGACTTTTCGCCGTTCACTACTGGCTGCCGGCCGGCAAGCGCCGTTTCGTCTCGCTGGTGCCGGGCATCATCTTCACGCTGGCGGCATGGCTTATCGGCTCGACGATGTTTGCCACCTATCTCGACCATTTCTCGTCCTATGTGACGACCTATGCCGGTCTCGCCTCGATCATGATCGCGGTGGTTTTCCTCTACATCGTCTCGGCGATCTTCATCCTCGGCGGCGAGCTCAACGCCGCGATCAGCCGCTATCTGGAGGCGCGTGCCCGGGTGGGTTGACCGGCGGAATTGAAGAACGGAGGAATTGAAGGAATGAGGAATTGAGGAGTTGAAGAACTGAGGAATTGGAGAAAAAGGCGCCATATCCGGCGCCGTGCACTTCTTCTTCAATTCTTCAATTCTTCAATTCTTCAATTCCTCAGTTCTGCAATTCCTCCCCTGGCCGGTCGCGCCGTTGCCAGGCCCACGCCAAAGGTGGTGATCGCCATGCCGGCGATTTGAAGTGCGTTGAGCTGTTCGTTGAACAGAGCCCAGGCGATGATGGCCGTCACCGCCGGCACAAGGTAGAACAACGACGCCACTTTCGACATCTCACCGTCGCGGATCATCACCATCAACAGGAAGATTGCGCCGAGCGACAGCACCAGCACCAACCAGGCCATGGCGAAGATCAGTTCGCCGTTGATGACGACGGCGTGCGTTTCGAAGGCGAGCGCGGCCACGATCATCAGCGAGGCGCCGCCGATATATTGCCACATGGTGGCCGCGACGAGGTCGCCGCCGGAGGCAAAGCGCTTCTGCCAGATGGTTCCGGCGCTCATGCCGAGCACCGAGACCAGCGAGGCAGTCAGCGTCGCCACCGTTACGCCGCCGCCGAGCGCGCCGAGTTTTGGCCACAGCACAATGACGATGCCGACCAGGCCGATGCCAAGGCCAAGCCAGTGGCGCGGCAGGATGGCCTCGCCCAGGAACTTGCCGGCAAGCACCGCAGTGATCAGCGGCTGCAAGCCGACGATAAGGGCCGAAAATCCGGCGGGCATACCCCTGTGGATGGTCCAGAAGACGGCGCCGAGATAGACGCCATGCATCAGCACGCCGGCACCGGTGGCATGCAGCGCCTCCTCGCGGCTGGCTCGCTTCGAGCCCAGCACAAGCATCAGCACTGCCAGCAGGATGGCGGCTATGACGAAACGCGCCGCGAGGAAGGTGAATGGCTCCGCCCACGGCATGGCGTAGCGGGCGCCGATGAAGCCGGTTGCCCACAAGACAACGAAGGTGGCGGGGATGAACCGCTTGATGCTGTGCATTTTTCCGGAGACCGCCGTACTGGTGAGAATTGACCGTGGCGATGCTCTAACCCTGTTCAACCTGGCGCGCAAAACCAAACCGTTGATCCATACATCACCGGAATTCAACGGGTGAAGGGCTCAAAAAGGTGTCTCCCAAGGATTGCTGGGCTCAGAGCCCGATCGTCCGCCTGATGTCGTCTGGCGTCGTGCCGGCATCACGCAAGCCGGCAAGTCCGGTATCGCCAAGGCTCTTCGACAGTTTTCGCCCGTCCGGCCCGAGGACCAGCCGATGGTGGAAATAGGCGGGTGGCTGCAATCCCAGAATCTCCTGAAGCAGTCGCTGCACGCCGGTCGCGGAAAACAGGTCCTGTCCGCGCACGACATGGCTGACGCCTTGCAGCGCGTCGTCGACGATGACGGCGAGGTGGTAGCTGGTCGGGATGTCGCGGCGCGCCACGATCACGTCGCCCCAGTCCTGCGGACGGGCCTCGACCAGGTGCGTCGCGGATAGCGTCTCATCGGTGAATTCGGCCCATGCGAGGTCCTTGCCGGCACGCGCCATGGCGGCGCCGACGTCCAGCCGCCAGGCGAAGGGTGTATTCTCGGCAATCCGCCGCCTGCGTTCCTTCATCGGCAATGCCTTGTCGGCTGGCGGATAGAGCGGCACACCGTCGGGATCGCGCGGCCAGTCGCGCCCGCGCATTTCGCTGTCGGCGATGAAAGCCCTGATCTCGCCACGGCTCATGAAGGCGGGATAGACCAGTTCCTCGCGGATCAGGCGCTCGAGCACCGTCCGGTATTCCGCGAAATGCTCGGACTGGCGGCGCACGGGCTCTTGCCAGCCAAGCCCCAGCCATTTCAGGTCGGCAAGCATGCCCGCCTCGAACTCCGGCGTGCAGCGTGTGGTGTCGATATCCTCGATGCGCAGCAGCAGACGGCCGCCTGACGCCTTTGCCAGCTTCTGGTTGAGCAACGCCGAATAGGCGTGGCCCAGATGCAGTTCGCCATTGGGGCTGGGCGCGAAGCGGAATGTCAGGAGCGTCATGTCTCGGGCGGCAATCGGGTTGTGCTGCGGTTTTGGCGGTTGCTACTTTGCGGCACATTCGCGGACAAGGATACCATGCAGCGCATCGCGACACTGGACGACGTTGAACGGGGACTGGATGCGCTTTGCATCATCGATCCGCGCCTGGAAAAAGTGCGCGGCATGGCCGGCGAGGTGCCGCTCAGGCTTTCGGAGCCCGGGTTCAGGAGCCTCGCCTCGATCATCGTGTCGCAGCAAGTTTCCCGGGCGAGTGCCGATGCCATCTTCGGCCGGCTGACGAAACTGGTCGATCCGCTAACGCCGCGGGCTATCCTTGCCGCCGGCGAGGACATGTTTCGCGAGGCCGGCCTGTCGCGGCCCAAGGAGCGTGGTCTTGTCGCGGCCGCCCAAGCGGTGGCCGACGGCCTCGACCTGCATCATCTCTGTTCGCTCGACGCCGGGGAAGCGATCGCGGCAATGACAGCGGTGCCTGGTATCGGCCCCTGGACGGCGGAAGTGTATCTGTTGTTTGCCGCCGGACACCCCGATATTTTCCCGGCGCGTGACGTCGCCCTGCAGAGCGCCGTCGGCCACGCGCTCGGCATCGACCCGCGCCCGCCTGAGAAAACACTGATCGCCTTGGCCGAATCATGGAGCCCGTGGCGAGGTGTCGCATCGCGGCTTTTCTGGTCCTATTATCGCGAAACCAGGGGCCGAGACGCCGCACCGCCGGCCTGAATCCGCAAAAAAGCATAAAAATCATGTGTTTTTGGCACGCCGCGCCCGCGACAATCCGCTTCACATCCCTGTCATGTCAGGCTTACAGTATCCGCGCCGAACGGTCGGGCTTTTGAAGCAGCACGTGACCCTTTCCGAAAGTCGAATTCGATTTTCGGGATCATGTGCGAACCAAGGAGGTCAACAAGGTGACGGTTGCCGTATCTCCGGATGGGCTTCCAGCGCTGGTGCTGAATGCGGATTACCGTCCGCTCAGCTATTACCCCTTGTCGCTCTGGTCCTGGCAGGACGCCATCAAGGCGGTATTCCTCGACCGGGTGAACATCGTCGCCGAATACGAGCATGCGGTGTCCTCGCCGACCTTCTCGATGAAGCTGCCGAGCGTGGTCAGCCTGAAGGCCTATGTGAAGCCGTCGAGGCACCCGGCGTTCACCCGCTTCAACGTCTTCCTGCGCGACCGCTTCCAGTGCCAGTATTGCGGCACGCCCGAGGACCTGACCTTCGACCACGTCATCCCGCGTCATCGCGGCGGCGCGACGACATGGGAGAACGTCGTCGCCGCCTGTTCGCCTTGCAATCTGAGGAAGGGCGGCATGATGCCGGCGCATGCCAAGATGTTTCCTCTGCAGAAGCCCTACCAGCCGACGGTGCATGATCTGCACAACAACGGCCGGCTGTTCCCGCCCAACCATCTGCATGAAAGCTGGATGGATTATCTCTACTGGGACGTCGAACTGGAGCCTTGAGTTTTCGACATTCGGATGGCTGGCCGCCCCGATTTTGGGGTCTGAGTAGCTACTGGCGTGTCTACCGAGCGCCGCATCGTGTCATGGGCGTTCAATCCTGAGCGGTCGGCCGGATGACGATGCTGCCCACATCCACGTCATCAGGTTGATCGATGGCGTATGCGATGCCCCGCGCGATCGCGGCAGGCGGGATGGCGATAGCCCCGATCCGTGCCGCAATGGTCTCCTTGACCGCCATGTCGGTGAACGAGTCGGCGAGATTGGTCGCGATCATACCAGGCGACACCTCGGTCACTCGCAGATGCGGTCCTGCTTCCTGCCGCAGGGTCTCGCTGACTGTCCGAACGGCATTCTTGGTCGCGGCATAGACCCCCATCGTCGGCACGATCTTGATGCCGGCCGTCGATACCACGTTGATGACATGTCCGCTGCGCTGGCGTGCGAAGATCGGCAGCGCAGCGGCGATCCCGTACAGCGTGCCACGCAGGTTTACGTCGATCATCGCGTCCCAATCTTCGACCCTCAGGGCATCAAAGCGCGAAATAGGGCTGATACCGGCATTGTTGACTATGACATCCAGCCCGCCTTCACGGTCCACCGCGAGTGCCACGAGGGCCTCAAGATCGGCACGAACGGTCACGTCGGTCACCTTGTAGGCCACCTTGCCTCCGACCGCGGCAATATCCCGGGCGACCTCCGCCAGGGCGTCCTCGCGCCGTGCGCCGAGCACCACCGTCGCACCCGCTTCCGCTAGGAGAATTGCGGTCGCGCGGCCGATGCCGCTGCTCGCCCCGGTGATCGCCACCACTTTGCCAACAATGCTCATGTTCATCTCCTTTTCACCAGAGATGGGTAAAGCGCGCTGGACGTGCTATGCTTGAATGGCCATGAGTTTGTCGCAATCGTCTCGAACCTTCGATCCGCTATCGGATGTACTTACGGTGCTCGATGCGCGGGCGACCCGGAGGACGCGCTTGGAGGGCTCCGGCGACTGGGCGTTGGCGTTTCCCGCGCGAGAGCGCCTGAAATTCGTCGCTGTTCTGCGTGGGGTGAGCTGGCTCCTGCTGCCCAATGTTGCTCCCCAGCGGATCGAGGCGGGCGACTGCTGCTTGATCGGCTTCACTGAATATGTGGTTGCGAGCAATCCCGCCCTGATGCCGATCGACGGTTCGTCACTGTACGCCGAAGGAAATGACCTTGTGCGCCTGGGGGGTGACGACGCGGTGGCGCTCGGCGGTGGAATTTCTTTTACGCGAGGGAATGCTGCCTTTCTCCTCGATATGCTGCCGGCGTTCATGCACATCCCCAGCACGTCGACTGGAGCCGCGGCGATCACGGCGGTCCTGGGTCTGTTGGACGCGGAAGCAGGGCAGCCCGCGATGGGAAACGACGTCGTCACGGCCAGGTTGGCCGAGGTTCTTATGATCCAGGCGATCCGCACTTTCGCATCGGCTTCGGACACGACCCACGGTTGGCTTGCTGCGTTGGTGGATCCACGCATTGGCCGAGCGATCCAATGTTTTCATGCCGATATCGCGCGGCCGTGGACCGTTGCCGATCTGGCCGGCGTGGCCGGGATGTCGCGGGCCGCCTTCTCGGCGGCCTTTACCCATCGCGTAGGACAGGCACCACTCGCCTATGTCCGCAGGTGGCGAATGACGCGCGCACGGGCCGCGCTGGCCGAACGTTATTCGAGCGTTGGCAAGGTGGCGGCGAGTGTCGGCTACACCTCTCAAAGCGCATTTGGCCACGCTTTTCGTCGAACCTTTGGTGCCGCACCACGACAGCACACGGCTTGAGGCGGGAGCCTATCTGGCAGACTTATCTCCGCTTATCTCCCGGTCCGCTATTGCCCTTGTCTCCACCAGGCCACGACGGCACTGACGTGTCAGTCGCGGGAAAATGCGCCGCGGAAGGCGACGGCGGCGAGGATCAGGCTGGCGATGGCGTTCCAGCCGGCCAGTGACAGGCCAAGGATGCGCAGCGCCGCCTTGTCGCAAGAGGGCGGCACGAATTTGTCGAGCGCGTCGAGCACGCCTTTGCCGCCGGTGTCGACCGGGCCGGCGCCCGCCGTGCAATCGGCCGGACCCTGCCACCAGGCCCATTCGACGCCGGAGTGATAGACGCCAAGATAAAGGCCGTAGAGCATCAAGAGGCCGCCGATGGCCAGCAGACCGCGCGCCACCCATGCCGGTGCGCGCAGCATCGATGCGATCACCGCCAGCACCATCAAGGGCACGCCGATGTAATACGGCGTGCGCTGTTCCAGACAGAGATGGCAGGGGATGTAGCCGCCGATATGCTGGAAGCCGAGCGCCGAGCCAACGGTCGCGGCCATCGCGACCGCTAGAAACAAGGCAGCGCGTGTCCGCTGGCGTCCGGTATCGGCATTCATGGTCGCTGTCATGGTTCTATCGTCCGTTGTGTTCGCCGCCCGCCAGGTCCGCCTGCCACTCTCAAAACCGTCAACCGGTTTTGAGAGGGCCTCAGACGACGTATTTGATCAGGATATAGAGCAAAATCAGGGCAACCGCGGCGGCGCCGGCGATCAGGCCCAGGCGCTTTTCGATGAATTCGCGGATTGGCTCGCCATAGCGGCGCAAAAGCCACGCCAGGAGCAGGAAGCGGCCGCCACGCGCGATGATCGCCAGCACGATGAATAGCGCCAGGTTGACGCCCAGCGCGCCGGACAGGATCGTCACCACCTTGATCGGCGGCAGATGCGCGGCACCCGAGGTGACCAGCATCAGGGCGATGAACTCGATGCTTACGCCCGCGGAGGAGCGCAACTGTTCGAACTCGTCATACTTGCCGTAGAATTCGAGGATAGGCCGCGCCACCGCGTCATAGGCGTAGTGGCCGATGAACCAGCCGGCAATGCCGCCCAGTACCGAAGCGACGGTGGCGATGAAGGCATAGCGATAGGCCCGGTCCGGCCGCGACAATGCCATCGGCAGATAGAGCACGTCGGCCGGCACCAGGAACACCGAGCTTTCGACGAAGGCGATGAAGGCCAGCCACCATTCGGCGGATTTGCGGGCCGCCAGTGACAAGGTCCAGTCGTACAGTCCGCGAAGCATCGGCTCTCCTAGTGGATGTGGCCCAAAAACCGCGCCGCACCCATGTCTCCAGATACGCCGCGCTTTGAGGCGCCGCCTGTCTAGAAAGATTTTCCGCGCTGCACAATGGCAGCATCGCCACGAAATCGAAAGGCGAAGATTGGTCGCATCCAGTGCGATACCGAGAATTGGCCAGTTGACGAACAGGCCTCCGACCGTATAGTCCGCGCCCATCCAGGCCGCCCGGCCTGAGCCCCTATGGCGGAATTGGTAGACGCGCTCGACTCAAAATCGAGTTCCGCAAGGAGTGCTGGTTCGATCCCGGCTAGGGGCACCATTCCATGTTCAGCTGCTGTTTCACCTTTGCTTGCCCGCGGATGGCCAGGCAAGCTCGGTGAGGCATGGCTGTCTGATGACAATGAGGGCTGTTGGTCAGGTGACAGCAGGCGCAGCGGTATTTCGCCGAATCTCATGCTCGGCGGTTCATCCAGGACAATTCGGAGCAGCAGGCCGGCGCCGTTGCGGCAACCTGCCCCGCGACACGATGTTCCACTCGGTCGTCATGATGGGAGGGTCGAAATGCTGCCGCGACAACTTCGATCAGAGCGCCCTGCGAAGTATCCATCGGGAAATCAGGAAGTTGAGGATCGTCGTGATCGCAAGGGTTATAAAGAACGCGGCCGCGGTCTTCTGCAGGATGCTCCGCAGAAAGTGAAGACTCGCCAATCCGATCAGGAAGACGACAATGATCGAGCCCCCCAGTGCCAGTCGATCGGCAAAGCCGGTGCGTCCTCCGGGAAAGACACGCTCGGGATAGAGCACCATGACGAACAACAGACCTGCCAGCCAGGCAATTGCATAGGAAAGACCTGAAGGCAGGACAGCGAGGCCGGCAAAATAGACGAGGCTGGTCAAAGCTGTGTTGAGACTACCGGCGACGAGGAAGCGGACAGCGTCTGCGCGCATTCGGTCAACGGCGGTCCTGTCTGACTACGCTGAGGAAATCCGTATAGTCCCTGATGTAGTCACCCGCATCATAGTGATGCGAGGCCATGACCAGCAGGACCGTGTCCGGCTGGAATTTGTACTGGATTCCCCAGATGCCCGGCGGCATATAGAGCCCGATCGACGGTTCGGCCAGAGAAACCTCTTTTCTGTCATGGCCGTTGTCGAGGACAACGGAAAGCCGGCCATGGGCCGCGATCAGGAATTGATGGCATTCGCGATGCGCGTGCTCGCCCCTGACCTTGTCGGAAGGCACACCGTAGACCAGAAAGGAGCGCGCCGGTTTGAAGGGCAGGTTCGAACCGAACTCCAGCGGTGCGATCTCGCCGCGCAGGTCGCCAAAATGCGGCAGCCTCCAGAGTTCGCTGCCGCCGATGCCAAGCGGCATTCTTTCGCCGGGCGTATCGGGGAATGTCTGCGTCACCGTCGGCTGGATTTGCGGACCGGTCTGGTAGCCGATGATGATGGCTGGATTTCCGACCACCACCGCATTGGCGGGAACATTCTTGGTCACCACCGCGCCTGCGCCGATCATCGCCTGACGTCCGATGATTATGCCTGGCAGGATTGTCGCATTGGCACCTATCGATGCGCCGTCCTCGACCGTCGTCAGAAGAAATGCCTCGGGATACTCTTTCGAGCGCGGGAAACGATCATTGGTGAATGTCGCGTTTGGGCCGACGAACACGCGGTTTCCAAGGCGGAGGCCGTCCCACAATTGAACGCCGCTCTTTATGGTCACGTCATTACCGATCACCACGTCGTTCTCGATGAAAACATGATCACAAATGTTGCAGTCCGCACCGATCACGGCGCCCGGCAGAACATGGGCAAACGCCCAGATACGTGTTCCCTGGCCGATATGCGGACTTTCGCAGATGCCCTGCTCATGAACAAAAAATGCCCTGTCGGTCATTTCGATGTCCCCTCGACGACGCGGCTGATCACTCTCAGGGGCCGTGACTTGGTGTTTTCAACCGCCCGCCAGAGATAGCAGCCCAGAATGCCCTGGACCATCAGGCTGGCCGATCCGAAGCCCACGATCAGCAGCACCAGTGTTGTGTAGCCGGCTGCGTCAATGTTGCCGAGCAACCGCGCCACGACGGTAACGGCTGCAAACAGCAGGCTGAGCAGGCAGCCCGCGAAACCCACCCAAAGGGTCAGAATTATGGGGAAATCGGAGAACGAAAAGATGCTGTCCATCATGTATCTGAACCGACGGGCCATGCTCCAGGCACTCGTCCCGTGCTCTCGTTCGCGGCGGCGATAGGGCACGAATTCCCGCCTGAAGCCGACCCAGAACAATTGCACGACAAGCGAGCTGTTGGGCTCCTCGATGGACAGGATCGCTTCCAGCACCTGGCGGTTGCACGCAAAAATATCGACCCCACCGCTCGGCATGCTGGGCAGGACGAGCCTGCGGTAGGCCGCCCAGAACGCCTTCGACAAAACCCGCGTTATCGGCGGATCATTGCGACCCGTCCTGCGCCCGAATACGACGTCGGCCCCATCCTTCTCCAGGATCGAGAAGAACTCCACGATCAGTTCCGGCGGCTCCTGCAGGTCGGCGGCCATGGCGGCGACATGCTCGCCAGAAGCATGTTCGAGACCGGTTCGAATGGCGGTGAAAGAGCCGAAATTCCGGCTGTGAAAGATGATCTTGTAGTCGAAGCCAGAGGTCTTCAGCGCATTGAGAAGCAAGGGCCCCGATTCATCCGGCGACCCATCGATGACAAAGACGAACTCGATATCGCCCTCATACCTGGCATGAAACTTGGCGACCGCCTGCATCAGGGAGGGGATATTCGCCTGATTGCGGTAGATCGGAAAAACGATCGAGCGTGTCGTCACATTGCCTCCCATTGGGCGAGTGCCAGACAGACTTGGCCGACCTCGTCATACGTCATGTCGGGATAGCACGGCACGGTGCAGAGACGGTTGACGCTGGCCCGTGAGACCACCAGATCTTCGGTTCCTTTCATCGGCAGTCCTGCCCAGCCGACCTGATCGCAGTCAAGGACGGGGTAATGGATCTCGGTATCGACGCCATGCTCCTTCATGAAAATCCTGAACGCATCGCGCTCGTCGCACAAGGCGACGGCAAGATGCGCGACCGCGCCGTCACCGCCTTCCACGAATTGCAGCCGCCGCCTGGCCGCCGACTTGTAGCGGCCCAGAATAGCACGGCGTCGTTCGTTTCTATCGCCCAGATCACGCAGAAAGACATCAAGAACGGCCGCCTGGACCTCATCCATGCGGGAATTCCGGCCATGGGGTACGCCGACATGATATTTTGCCACCCAGCCATATTGCTGCAGCCGCCGCACATGTTCGGCAATCGCCGGGTCGGACGTCAAAATAGCGCCGCCATCACCCGCCGCGCCGAGATTCTTGGTTGGGTAGAAGCTGAAAGTGGACACGTCCGCGAGCGAACCCGCCACGCGCCCGCCGATGCGTGCGCCATGTGCCTGCGCACAATCCTCCACGATCGGAATATGTGAGAGGCCGGCCTCGGCAAGTGCGCTTTTGAGGGCGCCGACATCGACGACGCCGCCATAAAGATGCGTGACGACGATGGCGGCGGTGTCCGTGCTGGCCGCGGCCAGCACCGATGAAACGCTGATCAACTGGCTGGCTGCATCGATGTCGACATAGTGGGGGACAAGGTCGTTGTGCCAGCAGCCGCAACTTGCGTAGCCGCCGGCATTGGCAGCCGTGATGACTTCGCGTCCCCGAGCGCCATTGCGCCCGACAGCCGCGGCCAAGGCCAGTTCGAGAGCGTCCGTTCCGTTGGCCACAAGGACGCAATCCGAGACGCCGATGAAGCCTGCGAAGTTGGCGGCGAATTTCTTGCCCATCGCGCCATTGAGCCACCATCCGGAGCGCAGTGTGCTTGTTACTTCACGTTCAATTTCGACCTGGTATCGTTGGTACAGCCGCTTGAGGTCGTTCATCGGGACGGAATCTTGTTTCGTCATCGGCGACTCAATGGCTGAATCTGTTTTTCACTTCGAGAGTGATCGCTGGACACAACTCTTGGCAAGCTGAATTAATGCTGCTGCCGAGAACCGCGACCTTCATTGCGGAACGCGATACGCCGGCTGTGGGACAAGCTGATTGAACGCAGCCGAGCTCGTCCCGACGGACCCCTTACCGTCGCCGCAGCAAAGTCTTCATCCGGTTGCGCAGCAGGCGCGCCATGTTGCGGGTCTCGCGGTAGAGATGCAGTTGCGAGGCGGCCTGGCGGGCGAGACGGTCGGCATCCCTGGTCAACCCGATCACCAATGTGCCGACCGGCTTGCGCTCGCTCCATAGCCGGCTCATCACCGGGTGATCGGGCACGGCGCAGGAATCGGTCATCATGATGTTGGGGTCGTCGAGATGCTGCCTGGTGACTTCGATCATCAGCAGCGTGCCGGGCGAATAGACGGCCAGCGTCTCGTCATAGGCGGTCTTCCAGGTGTAGGCGACGCCGGCCTCGACGAAGACGATCAGGCAAGCGATGGTGCGGCCGTCCAGCGTCAGCGAATGGATGCGGCACATGTCCTGTTCGGCGAGCCGATGCACCGCCTCGCGGGCAAAGGCGGCGCGGAAGCGGTCGATGGCCATGGCGGTGCGCTCGCGGCCTTTCCAGCCGGACGCTTCCAGCGTCAGGAAGTGCTCGATGGCGTGGCGGATCTCCTCGGGGCCGCGTGCCACGACATGCTCGAGCTTGCCGAGATCGCCGAGGCGCCGCTTCAGGCGGCGGAACTCGCGGTAATGGTGCGCGCTCAGCGAAGCCTTCAGATAATCGTCGCCGTCGAGTTCGCTCTCCAGCACGGGGCGTGAGATCTGGCCCGTGGTGACCAGCATCAGGCCGCGCGTCTCGGCCACGGTGCCGATCAGGCTCGCCACCGGACCGTCGAGCCTGATGTCAGGCAGGACCAGGACTTTCGGCAGCTTGAGATGCGGGCGCGACAGCATCGAGAAGAAATCCTCGACCACGCCGACCGGATCGTCGCGATCGATCAGCGGCGTGCCGAGCGGGCCGAACGGGCTCGACCATGTGCGCATGACCGGCACGCCCAGCGGTATCACCGGCCGTTCCACCGAGATCGGCACCAGCAGGCGCAGCCGGTTGCGGTATTCATCACCGTCGCGGATCACGGCAAGACGCACCTCGCGGTCTTCCAGGCGGGGCATGGCCGGCGCCAGGAAACGCGGGTTGAAGAAGACGTTCGGCTCGATCGTGCGGGCGCAGAGATAGTCGAGTTCCTCGACGAGGTCGAAGCCGGCCGATGCCGGGTAGATGGCGAGTTTGCGCTCGGGCCGGTTGTTGGCGAGGATCTCGATATGGGCGGGATCAGCGTCGCGCGCCAGCCCGGCAAGGCCGGACACCATGGCGCCGGCGGGACCGCCGCTGGTTTCCTCGAGCAAGGGGATGGCGGCCATCATGCGGCTCCTTTGGCTGGCACGAAGATCGCCATGACGATGCCGAGCTTGCGCCAGACCGTGAAGGACAGCGCGCTGGCCTCGAAGATCATGGCAAAGGCGGTAGCCATGGCCGCGCCCCACAGGCCGAAAAGCGGGATCAGCACCACGTTGAGCCCGATGTTGAAGGCCAGTGTCATGGCATAGACGGCGGCGCAGACATTCTGGTTGCCGCTCATGGTGAGCAGGCTTTCGCAGGGACCCACGGCGGCGCGCGCCACGACGCCGAAGACGAGCAGGAACAGGAGCGGATAGCCAGAGGTGAATTCCGGGCCGAACAGCACCAGCATCGGTTCGCCGAGCGCCAGCACCAGGAACGCCATCAGCAGCGAGGGCCAGAACGTCCACGACACCGTCTCGCGGGCGAAGGCGGCAAGCTTTTCCGGCTCGCCATGGGTGAACTGCGCGTAGCGCTGGGCGACGCCGGCCTTGACCGCGAAATAGACGAAATGCACCAGCGCCAGCGTCTTGACCGTAGCGAAATAGACGGCGACGTCGTTGGGATCCATGTAGGCGCCGACCATCAGCACATCGGCATTGGTGAGCAGGAAAAAGAAACTCTCGACCAGGAAGATCGGCAGCGAAACGACGAACCATTGCGCGAAATGCACTTTCATCGGGCCGGCTGGAATCTGCCTTTCCATGCGCTGGGTAACGCCGATCAACTGAGACAGCGTGGTGACGTAGGTGGCGGCGATCGAGGCGAAGATCGCCGTCCGCGCGTCGGGGGCGTAACCTGCCCAAAGCATCAGCGCCATGAACAGCAGGATCAGTACCGGCCGTATCAGGTAGGTCGGCGACAGCGCGAACAATGCCCATGAATTGGCACGCGCCAGCCCCTGCAGCAAATCCGACAGCGCAATCATCGGCAGGCAGATGACACCGAGGATGAACGGTATCACGTAGTAGTTTTCAATCCAGGGTGCGGCCAGCCAGACACCGAGGGCGCCAAGGCCCGCGATCAGTGTCGAGGCGATCAGCACGAACAGACGGCTGGCCACGACGATGCCGCGCAATTCCTCCATCAGGCCGCGCTCGCGGTATTCGGGAATGAAGCGGATGACCGATGTGTGGAAGCCGAGGCAGGCGAGATTGCCGACGATGACCATCGTCACCCAGACCAGGACGAAAATGCCGTACTCGAACGAGCCCATCCAGCGCGCCATCAGCACCTGGCTGATGAAGGCAATGACGGCGCTGACGATGCGGATGGAGAAGGCGATGACCGACATGCGGCCGGCTTCGCCGCGTTCATCGGCGGTGAACAGCACGGCGTCGATGCGGTCAAGCAGCGGCCCCACGCGCAGCGCCAAACGCTGCGGCAAGAACCGCCCAGCAGTCGTGGCCGCGGAAAAGCGCACCCCGATTTCTCTCCGTTTTCCGCCTCTTTTCACGCTTTGGTGTAGCGAAGACACCTTAAGAAAGCGTGGGTGGGGGCGCTGTCCAGCCGATAGATGGGTAACAGATTGAACCGGATACATAGGTAACAGTTCTCCCCCTATGCATCCGCCGCAGCGCCAAGCGGTTTGGTTGGCGCGGCGCTGCGGCGGACGAGCTTCATACGTCT
>NZ_SRTV01000120.1:0-352 GCF_004792025.1 Mesorhizobium sp. M8A.F.Ca.ET.181.01.1.1
TAGTGCACGCCGTCCTGTTTCTCGATCGCAACTTCGTGGCACGCCTCGAGGACGCGCTTCAGGAGCTTGCGGCCGGCAGACAGGCGGTCGTTTATCTGGGCAATGGCGGCAACTACTACACGCCAAGGTCCAAGCTGACAAAGGGCAGATCGCTCTATCCTGCGAACCATAGTCGCTGCACGGATTCCTACATCTTGACTCGCTCCGCCGCGCAAGCGCGATGCAACTGGTTCGACCGAAACGAACTTAATCTTCCAATCGATATTGCGGTAAATGACTGCGACAAGGCCACCGGTACGGACATACTGTGGTTCGAGCGCCCTATCGTAGAACAGGGCACGCACAACGGCCG
>NZ_SRTV01000121.1:0-351 GCF_004792025.1 Mesorhizobium sp. M8A.F.Ca.ET.181.01.1.1
CCTTGATGTCCTTGACCAGCGGGTTGGCGAGGCTGGTGACCTCCTTCACCTGGCCGACGGCGCGGGAGCTCTCATAAGCGTTCATTCAGGCCACCCAGCGCGAGAACAGCGAGGTCGACAGCGCGCGGCCGGCGGACTTCTCGCGAATGATCAATTCGCCGGATTCGACCGTGCCGCCCATGCCGGCGAACGTATCGCGCATCAGCGCATGGATGGCGAAGAAGGAGGCGCGGATCGAATAGGCGGTGAGAACGACGGCCAGCGGTTTCGGCGTCAGGATCGAGCGGCAGAGGTCGGTGAGGCCCGGCAGATCCTCGAACAATTGCCAGACCTCGCCCTTGGGGCCGCGGC
>NZ_SRTV01000122.1:0-349 GCF_004792025.1 Mesorhizobium sp. M8A.F.Ca.ET.181.01.1.1
CATAACTGCCGAAATTTATGCACTGCAATAGCAGAGGAGCGCCGGGAAATCAGCCCCGAATGCGAAACAGCCTGCTTTCGGTACGACCTGCCGCGCCGGGCGTCATAAAGAAAACGCAAAAACGAAAAAAGGCAGCGCGGTTTCCCTGCGCTGCCTTTTCGTGACCGGCCGTATCCCCACACGGCCCGTCCCCCGTAAACTCTTCACCGGTTAAAGCACATCCCGCAGGATCGCACTATGACTTGTCGGCAACAGCATGGGCTAAAAAGTGCTGCGCAGCCTAACCGGCTGATTCGCTGCGACTATATCACCTCGACCGTGGTTCCGACATTCACGCGCTCGTAAAGGT
>NZ_SRTV01000123.1:0-349 GCF_004792025.1 Mesorhizobium sp. M8A.F.Ca.ET.181.01.1.1
CAAGCACTCCTACAAGGAGCCTGGTATCTCACTGGGACCCTAATTTCCCGCAAGCCGAACCCCTCTAAATTTAACATCCGCCAATTAGGAAGACAAAGAGGCTCTTCGGGAAGACGGCCGGTGGCGCTGCTCTCGTGCTCAAGCCGAAAACCGTCAATTTTACAGATCCGATCAACTGAGTTGTGATCTTCCCATGATAGCCCTGCTTCCCCGTCTCGCGCATAGGCAGTCTCGCCAAGATATATTCGAGATGCTCTACGCCTTACGCCAGGACGGTCTATCCTACAGCGAGGTCGCCCGACAGGACCGGTATGAGCGTCGCAGCGTAGCGAAGTGGCTCAAGTTCAAG
>NZ_SRTV01000124.1:0-348 GCF_004792025.1 Mesorhizobium sp. M8A.F.Ca.ET.181.01.1.1
ATCGCGCCCGCGAATTTTCTTCTCGTGATCATTGTCGCTCCTTGTGTGAAGCCGCAACTGTCGGCTTTGAAGCCCTCGCTGACAAACGATGATAAGTTACTGCGCTCACAAGAAAAACTTATGCCTTGGCCATGACACACCATGAGACCTTATCTTCCGCTTAATGCGTTGCGCGCTTTCGAATCGTCCGCCCGGCACTTGAGCTTCACGCGCGCGGCGCTCGAGTTGAACGTCACGCAGGCCGCCGTCAGTCAGCAGGTGAGAGCGCTGGAGGAGCGTCTTGGCACCGCGTTATTCAAGCGCTTGCCGCGTGGCCTCGCGATGACGGACGAAGGCCTTGCATTGCGC
>NZ_SRTV01000125.1:0-347 GCF_004792025.1 Mesorhizobium sp. M8A.F.Ca.ET.181.01.1.1
CGCGGCATCAAGCTCTCGGGAGGCGAACGTCAGCGGGTAGCCATTGCGCGCGCGTTTCTCGCGGACGCCCGCATTCTGATCCTGGACGAAGCCACCTCCAGCCTCGACAGCGAAAGCGAAGTGCTGATCCAGCAGGCTATGGAGCGGTTGATGTTGGGCCGCACGACGCTAGTCGTCGCGCATCGCCTTTCGACTGTGCGCGCACTCGACCGGCTGCTCGTGCTCGACAAGGGCAAGGTGATCGAAGAAGGCAGCCATGAAACGCTGATCGGTCTTGAGAACGGCGTGTATCGCCGACTCTTCGAGCGTCAGGCGCTGGAGTTGATCAAGGGCTTGAGCGAACCGCC
>NZ_SRTV01000126.1:0-347 GCF_004792025.1 Mesorhizobium sp. M8A.F.Ca.ET.181.01.1.1
GGCATGGGCCGCACCGGCACGCTGCATGCCTGCGAGCAGGATGGCGTCGCACCCGACCTGATGACGATCGCCAAGGGGCTGGGCGGCGGCTATCAGCCGATTGGCGCGGTGCTGTTAAGCCAGAAAATCTTCGACGCCTTCGCCAACGGCTCAGGGCTCTTCCAGCACGGCCACACCTATATCTGCCATCCGATGGCCTGTGCCGCCGCGCTCGCTGTCCAGGAGGTCATTGCCCGCGACAAGTTGCTCGACAATGTGAAAGCCATGGGCGCGCATCTGGCGCGCCGGCTCGGCGAGCGCTTCGGCAATCATCCTCATATCGGCGACATTCGCGGGCGCGGCCTGTT
>NZ_SRTV01000127.1:0-344 GCF_004792025.1 Mesorhizobium sp. M8A.F.Ca.ET.181.01.1.1
ACGGCGTTATCGGCCCGCGCACGGTGGCATTGTTTGTCGGCTCGTCGAAGGCCGACAGGATCGGGAAGGTCAAGGTGGCGCTCGAGGAGCTGCGCTGGATGCCGTCCGATCTAGGCAGCCCGCGCGTCTTCATCAACCAGCCCGCCTTCACCTCCAGCTATATCGACAATGGCGAGGAGAAGCTGAAGACCCGCGTCGTCATCGGTCGGGTCACCAACCAGACCGCGTTCTTCTACAACCAGATCAAGCAGGTCGACTTCCACCCTTATTGGGGCGTGCCGCAGTCGATCATCGTCAACGAGATGCTGCCGAGACTGCGCAGCGATCCGGGCTATCTAGACCGG
>NZ_SRTV01000128.1:0-344 GCF_004792025.1 Mesorhizobium sp. M8A.F.Ca.ET.181.01.1.1
CCGAGAAGTCAGCGTCAGTGGCGTGGCAACGCGGGCAGACCGGCAATCCGATGAACGAAGGGTCGGTCGCGGTGTTCGATTGCGGCATGGAGCAGCTGATCGATGCCGGCGATCATTCGATCCTCATCGGCCGCGTCCGCGACTTCCAGCACAATTCCGCGCAGCCGCTCGGCTATTGCCGCGGCGCCTACATCACGCCTGGCCTCAGCCAAGAGGCGCTGGCCGCCGCCCAGCCCGGCACCGATGTCGGCGCCATTCTCGAAAATGGCGGCCGCATCCTGTTCCTGGAAACGACGGACGGCTTCCTCGAATTGCCGCGCGGCCGGGGACTGGGCTCGGCAAGC
>NZ_SRTV01000129.1:0-343 GCF_004792025.1 Mesorhizobium sp. M8A.F.Ca.ET.181.01.1.1
GCGCGAGTGGCCGCTCACCTGACAAGCGTAACGAAAAATCCGCGCGACGTTTCGGAAATGTCTTAAACCTGGCCGCATAGATGCAGCCATCAATCAGGAGTAGAAATCAGAACGGTTTGATCACGACGAGCGCAACCGCAGCCAGCATTCCGAGCACCGGCAGTTCGTTGAACATCCGATACCACTTATCCGAGCGACGGTTTTGCCCGCGTTCAAAAGTCCGCAGCAACACACCGCAGTAAGCGTGATAAATCACCAGCAACACGACCACGCCGACCTTCGCATGAATCCATCCCTGCCCTCGTCCGATTCCCACAACAAGCCAAAGCCACAGGCCGCAAGC
>NZ_SRTV01000012.1:0-147742 GCF_004792025.1 Mesorhizobium sp. M8A.F.Ca.ET.181.01.1.1
AACGGTAAGCAACCAAAGGTCGCCATCGTCGCCGTGGCCCGAAAGATTATGACCATCCTCAGCGCCATGCTTCGACACAACCAACCCTGGTATCCAGACAAAGCCTGAAAACACAGTTGCTCATCCGACCTCGCTTCGCGAGGCCACCTTCTCCCACAAGGGGAGAAGGAAAAGACCGTCGCGCGGTTGTCACACACCGCTCCTACAGGAAATTGCGAGCGTCCCGTGACTGGCATTTCGGGATGCTCGCAGTCAGTTGGGGTGTCGTAAATGCAAGACAGCAACCTGTCGGGTTCGCTGCATCTGTTGCCGTTCGGAGTCCCGCTTTTCCCTTAGCCGTTGACAAACGGCCGCAGTCGGGGAGGAGCGCGGCCCAGAAGACAGATGCATGACCAGATTTCAGACTAAGACGACCGGCATCACGCAGGACGATTTCGCCGACATGGTCGCGGAAAAGGTCGAGCGTGCGCTTGCCCACTATGACGAGGCCATCAACGGGCCGACAATGGTCTCGGTCGGCAAGATCGCCGGCAGCATCGCCTCCGCGGTCACCTTGCTGTCGCCCAAGCACCAGCGCGCCATCGACACCATCCACGCCGACCTTCCGGGGCTGGCCTCGAAATTCGTGCGCGCGCTGGCGGCAGAAGCGGCGCGCCGCAGCGAAGCCGGCACCACCGGCACGACGACGCTGTCCCCAGAGGCCGAAACGCTGGCCGCGCTCCCCCAGTCCGACGACCTCGAATCGATGCTGATCGAGGACTGGGCCGGCCGCGTCGCCGGCTCGACCTATCTGGAAGAGAACCTGCGCATCGCCCGCTCCACCTTGCACCGTTGGCAACGGCGCGGCGACGTCATCGCGCTGCGCAAGGGCGGCCGCAAGCACGTCTTCCCGCTGGCGCAATTCGTCGACGGCAGGCCGGTGGCGGGCATAAGCGACGTGCTGGAGCTGATCGGCAATCCGAGGCTCGCATGGCTATGGTTGACCCGCCCGGCGGCACAGCTCGACGGCCGCATCCCGATCGACCTGCTACGGCAGGACCAGGCGGAAGAGGTGGTCGAGGCGGCGCGTGGGTACGCGCCGGGCTGAAGTCGGCGCGAGAAGGTGCCCGCGCCGCGCTTCGGGCTTTTCTGATGCAGAAGCTTTCGTCTGCCAGGCGGGACGCTCCTCAAGTCCCCGCCGTGTAGGCCGCGATCGCCGCCATGTTCACGATATCGCTGTCCTTGGCGTTCAGCGAGACGATCTGCACCGGCTTGTTCAGGCCGACCAGCAGCGGGCCGATGACGGTCGAGCCGCCGAGTTCCTGCAGCATCTTGGTCGAGATCGAGGCCGAGTGGAACGCCGGCATGATCAGCACATTGGCCGGGCCGGTCAGGCGGATGAACGGGTATTGCGCCATGGCGCGGGCGTTGAGCGCCACGTCGGCGGCCATCTCGCCGTCATATTCGAAATCGACGCGGCGCTTGTCGAGGATGCGCACGGCTTCCTGGATGCGCTCGGAACGCTCGCCCTGCGGATGGCCAAAGGTGGAATAAGCGAGCATGGCGAGCCTCGGCTCATAGCCCATGCGGCGGGCAAAGCCTGCCGCCTCCTCGGCGATGTCGGCGATCTGCTCGGCGTTGGGCATGTCGTGGACGGCGGTGTCGGCGACGATCACCGTGCGGCCGCGTGCCAGCACGATCGAGGCGCCGATGACGCGGTGGCCGGGCTTGGCGTCGATGACGCGCCTGATATCGTCGAGCGCGGTGGAATAGTTGCGGGTGACGCCGGTGACGATGCCGTCGGCGTCACCCAGCGCCACCATGCAGGCGGCGAAATGGTTGCGGTCGTTGTTGATCAGCCGCTGGCAGTCGCGGAACAGGAAGCCTTTGCGCTGCATGCGTTCGTAGAGATAGTCGGTGTAGATCGAATTGCGGCGCGACAGGCGCGCATTGATGATCTCGATGCCTTGCTTGTTCAAGTCGATGCCGGCGTGCCTGGCGTTCTCCTTGATGACATCGTCGCGGCCGAGCAGGATGGCCGTGCCGAGCCGCTGGTTCACATAGGAGACGGCGGCGCGCATCACCTGCTCCTCCTCGCCCTCGGCGAAGACGATGCGCTTGGGCTGGCGGCGCACGCGATCGTAGATGCGCTGAAGGGTCGAGGCGATCGGGTCGCGGCGGGCGGAAAGCTCCTGCGCGTAGCGGTCGAGATCGAGAATCGGCTTGCGGGCGACGCCCGAATCCATTGCCGCCTTGGCCACGGCAATCGGGATGGCCGAGATCAGGCGCGGGTCGAAAGGCACCGGGATGATGTAGTTGGGGCCGAATTTCGGCCGGTTGCCCTGATAGGCGGCGGCGACGTCGTCGGGCACGTCCTGGCGGGCCAGTTCGGCGAGAGCGCGGGCGGCGGCGATCTTCATGTCGTCGTTGATGGTGGTGGCCCTGACATCAAGCGCGCCGCGGAAGATGTAGGGGAAGCCGAGCACGTTGTTGACCTGATTGGCATAATCCGAACGCCCGGTGGCCATGATGGCGTCGGTGCGGATCTCGGCCACTTCCTCCGGGGTGATCTCCGGATCGGGATTGGCCATGGCGAAGATGATCGGGTTCTTGGCCATCGACTGCACCATGGCGGTGGTCAGCGCCCCCTTGGCGGAAAGGCCGAGGAAGACGTCGGCGCCGTCGAGCGCTTCGGCCAGAGAACGCGCATCGGTCTTGACCGCATGCGCCGATTTCCACTGGTTCATGCCCTCGGTGCGGCCCTGGAAGACCACGCCCTTGGTGTCGCACAAGGTGATGTTTTCGGGCGAAAAACCCATCGCCTTCATCAGCTCGATGCAGGCGATGCCGGCGGCACCCGCGCCATTGCAGACCAGCTTCGTGGTCTTCATGTCGCGGCCGGTTACCTCCAGCGCATTGATCAGGCCGGCGGCCGAGATGATGGCCGTGCCATGCTGGTCGTCATGGAAGACCGGGATGTCCATCAGTTCGCGCAGGCGCTGCTCGATGATGAAGCATTCCGGCGCCTTGATGTCTTCCAGGTTGATGCCGCCGAAGGAGGGACCGAGGAAGCGCACGCAGTTGATGAACTCGTCGGCATCCTCGGTGTCGACCTCGAGGTCGATGGAATCGACATCGGCGAAGCGCTTGAACAGCACCGCCTTGCCTTCCATGACCGGCTTCGAGGCCAGCGCGCCGAGATTGCCGAGGCCGAGGATGGCGGTGCCGTTGGAGATGACGGCGACCATGTTGCCGCGCGTCGTATAGTCGAAGGCTCTCGATGGGTCCTCGGCGATGGCGCGCACGGGCACGGCGACGCCCGGCGAATAAGCGAGGCTGAGATCGCGCTGCGTCGTCATCGGTTTGGTGGCGACGATCTCCAGCTTGCCGGGCCGGCCCATGGCGTGGAATTCGAGCGCTTCCTGTGCGCTGACGGACGGACCGTTGTTCTCGGTTTTCCTGGCCATGATACTTCTGATTTCCTCGCCGGTGCGGCACCTCCTTGAAGCGGGTGCCTATGTGCTTGCGAATTAAGACCACGGGCCGCCGCGTGTAAACCACGAAGCTCTGCAAAGCTGCTTCAAAGCGGACGCGCTCGGTCAGGGACTGCGCGGCGCTGGCTTGAATGCGGTGATTTCATGCGCATGCTGGCGGGCCGTTGCCCATCGCCGCAGCGTCCTGGTTCCGGGGAACGGCCATTGCGACAAGGGCGGCCGCCGGCTTCCCATCCGCTCGAACAGCTCCGACAGGAATTCCATGAGTTGCCGCCGTTGCGGCTCTACCCTGGCCATCGTGCGGTTACGGATCTCCTCGCGCGGTATGGCGCGGTCGCGCAGCGTCTCGACAGCCCGCCGGATCGCCGCCGGATCGGGCTCGGCGATGATGCAATAGTCCGGATCGAAGAAGACATCCCGGCCGCCAAGACTGGGCGTGCTGACCACCGGCAACCCGGCCATCAGATATTCCATGCTGGAACACATTGCCCCTTCCGCCGCCGACAGACAGAGCCCAACCGCGGCCTGGTTGTAGACGCGATTGACCTCCTGCGGCGCCAGCCAGCCGGCCAGGCCATCGATGATCGGGTTGGCGATACGATGCAGCGGCGATTGCGCCTGCAGGCGACGGATGAAGGCACGGTCGCCGGCCCGGGGCAGCTCGCCGATCGAAAAGGTGATGTGGGCGAGCCTTTCGACGTCGAAGGCGAGGTAATGACGCTTGGTGTACGAGATGCGGCCGTTATAGACGGCGTCGAATTCGACGGGGACATCCGGCAATGGCCGAAAGATGTCCTCTGAGACCATCAGATTGTGGTTGGAGACGATCGCGGTTCCTCCGACAGCGGTGACCAGACGACGCTCCTCCGGCGTGTTGCAAAGAAAAATCAGTTCGTGAAGCGGAAAGTTTTCACGGTACCAGGCGAGATCCCGGCCCAGCTTTGCGACGACGTGCGGCCGCTCGAGCGTCCAACTCGGCATCAGCAGGAACACGGCGCGCCGCGAGGCCAGGCGACGGCCGATTGCGACGATCGAGTTGAGGGGACGGGCGCCGCCGATCGGCGTGTAGATCAACAGCGGATCGTGGCTGAGAACGTAAACCGCGAGCCGAATGCCGCCGTCCAGATGGGACAACGGACCGCTGAGCGGCAGCGCGAAAGGGAGGCGCTTGGCCGCCGAAAACTTAAGCCAGCCCAACCTTTGACTGGCATGCCGAACCGTCATGAGCCAGAGCCGTTCGAGGGCCGAGTCGATCGGCCCTACCATCTCCTCGAACGTTTCGTGCCCATCCCTGTCCATGACCATTATACCCCCAAGACGACAGATATTCGCGATCACGGCATCGGGCAATGCCGCTGAATAGCCGGCCATGGACGATGGCTTGCGATCTTCCCCTGCTTTTCGATGGCCCGGCATTAAACCCCGCCACCACATCTGCTAGCGTGCCGCGCCATGAACATGCACAGCCCGAACGAGCCCGACGCCGCTCCCGAGTTGACGGCGGCGCCACAGCCAGGCGCCGCCGTCACGCCGATGATGGAGCAATTCATCGAGATCAAGGCGGCCAACCCGGATTCGCTGCTGTTCTACCGCATGGGCGATTTCTACGAGCTGTTCTTCGACGATGCCGAGAAGGCGAGCCGGGCGCTGGGCATCGTGCTCACCAAACGCGGCAAGCACCAAGGCCACGACATTCCGATGTGCGGCGTGCCGGTGCATGCGGCCGACGACTATCTGCAGAAGCTGATTGGCCAGGGGTTCCGCGTCGCCGTCTGCGAGCAGATCGAGGATCCGGCCGAGGCCAAGAAACGCGGTTCCAAATCGGTGGTGCGCCGCGATGTGGTGCGGCTGGTGACCCCAGGCACCATCACCGAGGACAAATTGCTGGCGCCGTCGGAATCGAGTTTCCTGATGGCGCTGGGCAGGGTGAAGGGCGGAGCGGACCACAGCTTTGCAATTGCCTGGATCGACATCTCGACCGGGGCCTTCCGCGTCGCCGAGACCTCCGCCGACCGGCTGATGGCCGACATCTTCCGTGTCGACCCGCGCGAGCTTATCATGGCCGAGCCGGTCTTCCATGATCCCGAGCTGAAGCCGGTGTTCGACGTGCTCGGCCGCATTGCCAGCCCGCAGCCGCCTTCGCTGTTCGATTCGGCCTCGGCCACGGGGCGGATCGCGCGGTTCTTCGAGGTGGCCACACCAGACAGTTTCGGCACGTTTTCGCGCGCCGAACTGTCGGCGATCTCGGGCGCCATCGCCTATGTCGAGAAGACGCAGAAGGCCGAGCGGCCACCGCTGTCGCGCCCCGAGCGCGAGGAGCAGGGCTCGACCCTGTTCATCGATCCGGCGACGCGCGGCAATCTCGAACTGTTGCGCACGCTGTCCGGCAGCCGCGAGGGCTCGCTGTTCAAGGCGATCGACCGCACGGTGACCGGCGGCGGCGCAAGGCTGCTCGCCGACCGGCTGATGGCGCCGCTGACCGACCCGGCGGCCATTGTCGCACGGCTGGATTCGGTGTCGTTCTTCCGTTCCGAAGTGCGGCTTTGCCAGGCAGTGCGGATGAGCCTGAAGAGCGTGGCCGACATGCCGCGTGCGCTGTCCAGACTGGCGCTCAATCGCGGCGGCCCGCGCGACCTCGGCGCACTGCGCGCCGGCTTCGAGGCGGCTGGCGCCATCGCCGAGACCTTTGCCGCGACCGCCCTGCCCCAGGAATTGGCCGGCGCGATGGCCGCGATTCAAGCGCTGCCCAAGGCACTCGCCCAGCATCTCACCCAGGCGCTCGGCGAGGAACTGCCGCTGCTCAAACGCGACGGCGGTTTCGTTCGCGGCGGCTATCATGCCGAACTCGACGAGATGCGGGCGCTGCGCGACGAGTCGCGCAAAGTGATCGCCGGGCTGGAGCGCTCGCTGATCGAGGAAACCGGCATCCGTTCGCTGAAGATCCGGCACAACAACGTGCTTGGCTACTACATCGAGGTGACGGCCAACCATCATGCAATCATGACCGGCAGCGATGGCGCCAAGGCGCGCTTCATCCACCGCCAGACCATGGCCAACGCCATGCGTTTCACCACGACCGAGCTCGCCGAACTCGAGACCAAGATCGCCAATGCCGCCGACC
Source organism: Mesorhizobium sp. M8A.F.Ca.ET.181.01.1.1 (assembly GCF_004792025.1). Classification (NCBI taxonomy): domain Bacteria; kingdom Pseudomonadati; phylum Pseudomonadota; class Alphaproteobacteria; order Hyphomicrobiales; family Phyllobacteriaceae; genus Mesorhizobium; species Mesorhizobium sp. M8A.F.Ca.ET.181.01.1.1. Next base: position 6,595 of record NZ_SRTV01000012.1, read on the forward strand.
GGGCACTGAGCATCGAACTGGCAGCCTTCGATGCGCTGACGGCGGAGGCGGTCGGCGAGGCAGAGGCGATCCGCGCCGGCGCCGATGCGCTCGCCGTGCTCGATGTATCGGCGGCCCTCGCACTGTTGTCGGAAAGCGAGGCCTGGTGCCGGCCGGTGGTGGATTCCAGCCTCGCCTTCGAGATTTCAGGCGGCCGGCATCCGGTGGTCGAACAGGCGCTGCGCCGTTCGGGCGAAGGGCCGTTCGTCGCCAATGATTGCCACCTCTCGCCCGAGGGGACTGCCAGGAACGGCGCGATCTGGCTGCTGACCGGCCCGAACATGGGTGGTAAGTCGACATTCCTGCGGCAAAACGCGCTGATCGCGATCCTGGCCCAGACCGGCTCCTTCGTACCGGCGGCGTCTGCCCATATCGGTGTCGTCGACCGGCTGTTCTCGCGCGTCGGCGCTTCGGACGATCTGGCGCGCGGCCGCTCGACCTTCATGGTCGAAATGGTCGAGACGGCGGCGATCCTCAACCAGGCCGGCGAACGCGCGCTCGTGATCCTCGACGAGATCGGCCGTGGCACCGCGACGTTCGACGGCCTGTCGATCGCCTGGGCGGCGGTCGAATATCTGCACGAGAAGAACCGCTGTCGGGCGATTTTCGCCACCCATTTCCACGAAATGACGTCGCTCGCCGGCAAGCTGGCGCGGCTTTCCAACGTCACCATGCGCGTCAAGGAATGGGAAGGCGACGTCGTTTTCCTGCACGAGGTCGGCAAGGGTGCAGCCGACCGGTCCTACGGCGTGCAGGTGGCGCGGCTCGCCGGCCTGCCGGAGGCGGTGGTCGAGCGGGCCAAGGCGGTGCTGCACCAGTTGGAGGAAGGCGAGGTCTCCGGCAAGGCCAACCGGCTGGTCGACGACCTGCCGCTGTTTTCGGTGGCGGTGAAACGGGAAGCGCCAAAGCCGGTGAAGAGCGACGCGCTGGGCACAGCGCTCGGCGAGATCAACCCCGACGAGATGACGCCGAAGGAAGCACTGGAGGCGCTCTACCGGCTGAAAGGGCTGGCGGGGAAGTAATTTTGCAATCTGGGCGGCGGAGGGGGAAATTGGCAGCACCGCCGCCTCAGATCATCTCCAGCCCGCGCTTGCGCGTCGGTGGCGGGAATGCACGGTCGAGATCGGCGATGTCCTGCGGCGTAAGCTTTATGTCCAACGCAGCGACATTCTGGCGGACGTGCTCCTGGCTGCCGGCCTTGGGAATGGCGATGACGCCGTCCTGCCGCATCACCCAGGCCAAGGCGATTTGCGCCGGTGTCGCGCCGTGGCGGGCGGCGACGGCGTCAAGCCTGGCATTGCGCGCCAGTGCGCCTTGCTCGACCGGCGAATAGGCCATCAGCGGGATGCCGCGTGTTCGGCTCCAGGGCGCCAGATCGAATTCCGGGCCGCGGCGAACCAGATTGTAGAGCACCTGGTTGGTCTGGACATTGCCGCCGTCGCGCAGGCCAGCCAGTTCCTCCATCTCCTCGGTGTCGAAATTGCTGACGCCCCAATGCCGTATCTTGCCGGCTTTTTTCAGCGCCTCGAAGGCTTCCACCGTTTCCGATAGGGGCACGCTGCCCGGCCAATGCAGCAGATAGAGATCGATGCGGTCGGTGGCGAGGCGCTTCAGGCTGTTCTCGCAGGCGCGCTGCACGCCGGCCCTTGAAGCGTTGGAAGGCAAGACCTTCGAGACCAGGAAGACCTCGGCGCGGCGCCCGGCGATGGCTTTGGCCACCACTTCTTCCGCACCGCCGCCGGCATACATTTCGGCGGTGTCGATCAGCGTGACGCCGAGGTCGAGGCCGAGCTTGAGGGCATTTACCTCGTCGGAGCGGCGCCGCGAATCCTCGCCCATTTTCCACGTGCCCTGGCCGAGAACGGGTATGGCCTCGCCGCAGGGTAGCGTGGTGGTTCTGACGCTCGATTCCATGGCATGGCTCCGTCGGTACTCGATCGCATCGAGGTCTCGACGAGACTCCGCAAGGAGTTCTCGCCGGACCCTGCTTAGCGATGCCGGGAAGCTTACTTCACCGGATGGGCGGCGAGCCAGTCCTGCATCTGCTTGATTTCGGCTTCCTGCGCGGCGATGACGCCTTCGGCGAGTTTGCGGATTTCCGGATCCTTGCCGTTGGCCAGTTCGACCTTGGCCATGTCGATCGCGCCCTGATGATGCGGAATCATGCCGCGGACAAAATCGACGTCGGCGTTGCCGGTATATTGCGAGGCCATCATGTCGGTATGCATCTTGTCCATCGCCGCCTTGTAGCCCGCCGTCGAAGGACTTTCCGCCCCCATGGCCATGGCGCCCATGTCGTGCTTCATCTCCTCGCTCTGCGCCGGCACGCTTTCGAGGAAGACGGCAAGCAGCATTCCGGCCGCCATCAGCAGCAGCACGAGTTTTTTAGCCAAGGTCATTCATGGTCTCCTGTTGGTTGGATTTCGTATCTGGGGGTTAATCTCAGAGTTTCAACGTTCTGAGCCGCAATGCGTTCGCGATCACCGAGACGGAGGACAGGCTCATCGCCGCCGCCGCCAGCATCGGCGACAGAAGCGTGCCGGTAAGCGGATAGAGCACGCCGGCCGCGACCGGCACGCCAAGCACATTGTAGAGGAAGGCGAAGAACAGGTTCTGCCGGATGTTGCCGATGGTCGCCTGGGCCAGGGTGCGGGCGCGGACGATGCCGTTAAGGTCGCCCTTGACCAAGGTGATGCCGGCGCTTTCGACGGCGACATCGGCGCCGGTTCCCATGGCGATGCCGACATCGGCGGCGGCAAGCGCCGGCGCATCGTTGACGCCGTCGCCGGCCATGGCGACGCCGGCACCCCTGCCGCGCAGTTCGTCGACGAGCGCTGCCTTCTGTTCCGGCAATAGACCTGCCCGAACCTCGTCGATGCCGAGACGTCCGGCGATCGCCTTGGCCGTGCGCTCATTGTCGCCGGTCGCCATGATGATCCTCAGCCCACTGTCATGCAGCGCCCTGATCGCCTCCGCCGTGGTCGCCTTGACCGGATCGGCGACGGCGACGATGCCGGCCAGCTTGCCGTCGACAGCGACGAACATCGCCGTCTTGCCATCGCCCTGCAATGCTTCCACGCGAGCCAGGATTGCGGAAACGTCGATGGCGAGATCGGCCATCATCGCGGCATTGCCGAGAGCGACCTTCTTGCCCGACACCGTGCCGGAAACGCCCTTGCCGGTAACCGCCTCGAAGCTGCTGGCCTCGGCGATCTTCACGCCGCGCTGGCCCGCCCCATCGACGATGGCCTCGGCCAGCGGATGCTCCGACCCCTTTTCCAGGGTCGCGGCGTACACCAGCAATTCGTCCTCGGAAAAGCCCGCGGCCGCGACGACGTCGGTCAGTTTCGGCCGGCCCTCGGTCAGCGTGCCGGTCTTGTCGACGATCAACGTGTCGACGGCGGCGAAGCGTTCGAGCGCGGCGGCTTCCTTTATCAGCACACCGGCATGCGCGCCGCGCCCGGTGGCGGTCATGATCGACATCGGCGTGGCGAGGCCCAGCGCACAGGGACAAGCGATGATCAGCACCGAAACCGCCGAGACGATGGCAAAGATCAGACTGGGCTCGGGGCCGAAGATCGCCCAGGCGATGAACGCGGCGACGGCGACCAGGACGACGGCCGGGACAAAGTAGAAGGAAACGCGGTCGGCCAGGCCCTGGATCGGGGCGCGCGAGCGCTGTGCCTTGGCGACGAGTTCGACGATGCGCGACAGCGTCGTCTCGGCGCCGATCCGCTCGGCGCGCATGATCAGCGAGCCGTTCTTGTTGAGCGTGCCGCCGGTCAAGGCGTCGCCTTCGGCCTTCTCGACCGGCAAGGGTTCGCCCGTGATCATCGATTCATCGATGGAGGAGCGGCCTTCCAGCACCGTGCCGTCGACCGGGACAGCATCGCCGGGACGGATGCGCAGGCGATCGCCGGCCTTGACCTCGTCCAGCGCTACATCGGTCTCGCCGCCGTCGTCTGCGATCCGCCGCGCGGTCTTCGGCGCGAGATCAAGAAGGGCGCGGATCGCCGATCCGGTCTTTTCGCGAGCGCGCAGTTCCAGTACCTGGCCGAGGAAGACCAGCGCGACGATGACGGCGGCTGCCTCGAAATAGACCGGCACCGTACCGCCATGGCCGCGGAACTGGTGCGGAAAGATGTCCGGGAAGAGCGTGGCGACGACGCTGTAGAGATAGGCGGCACCGACACCGAGCGAGATAAGCGTCCACATGTTGGGGCTGCGGTTGAGGATCGAGTCCCAGCCGCGATGGAAAAACGGGAAGGCAGCCCAGAGCACCACCGGGCTCGCCAGGACCAGTTCGATCCAGACCTTTGCGCGATCCTCGACCAAGCCCTCCAGCGACAGGCCGACCATCGGCGCCATGGCGACGACCAGCAGCGGGACCGACAGCACCGCGCTCACCCAGAGCCGCCTCGTGAAATCGACCAGTTCGGGATTTGGCCCTTCATCGCCTGTCGGCACGCCCATGGGCTCGAGGGCCATGCCGCAGATCGGGCAGGAGCCGGGCTTGTCGCGGATGATCTCGGGATGCATGGGGCAGGTGTATTGCGTGCCCTTGGGCATCGGCGCCGGTGCCGGCCTGTCGCCGAGATAGGTTTGTGGCGCCGCCTCGAACTTCGCCTTGCAGCCGGCGGAACAGAAGTAGAAACCTTGGCCTTCATGGCGGACGAAATGTTTTGCCGTCGAGCGGTCGACGCTCATGCCGCAGACAGGGTCGGTGGCCGTCAGGTAGCTTTCCGGCTCGGACTGGAACTTCGAACGGCAGCGCTCGCTGCAGAAATGATAGAGGCGGCCGCCATGCTCTGATGTCGGCTTGCCGGCGGCCGGATCCACGATCATGCCGCAGACCGGGTCGCGCGGAACCGCATTCGCGGCGCCTTTGGGCGCGCAACAGCCGCCGTGCGAGCCATGCGTGTGATGATGGTGATCTGAATGCTTCATTTCGAAAATGCCTTGATGTCACTGCTTCGAGGTCGAGGTAGTGCTTCCAGTAACTGGAAGGTCAAGGGCTGTTTTGATTTTCCGATTCGGGCGCCGTGAAATCGATCGAACACCCCCTGCACAAAGGTACATCTCGTGCTAAAACTTTGCTTGCTAATATTACTCGCCGCATCACGTTCATCTCGCTAGATTTCGGTCGACAATGAAGTGCCTGGTCATAAACCTCGATCGGTCCTCGGACCGACTTGCCCATATGAGAGCAGAATTCGGCCGTATCGGCGTCGCGTTCGAGCGCGTCGTGGCGGTCGACGGACACAGCCATCCCGAACTCGAACAGCAACCTCAGCATCCAATGTATGGACCCCGGCAACTATCGAGCAGCGAAATCGCCTGCCTGCACAGCCATCGTGCCTGCTGGTCGATCCTGGCGCGGGGCGAGGCGCGCTACGGCGCCATCTTCGAGGACGACGTGGTCTTTTCCGCGAATGCCAGCTGCCTGCTTGCCGACTGCGGCTGGATCCCGGCCGACGCCGACATCGTCAAGCTGGAGACGTACTTCAGCAAGACCATAATCCAGCGGATGAGGATTTCCGCCGGTCATGGTTTTTCCGTGTCAAGGCTCTGCAAGTTCCATCCGGGAACCGGGGGCTACATCATCTCCAGGCAGGCCGCGCGCGATCTTCTCGAAGCGACCGAAAGGATCAACCTGACCGCCGATGACCTGATCTTCAACCCGGCGTTCGCGACATGGTCGAGCAACGCGATCTACCAACTTGTCCCGGCACTGTGCGCACAGGATCAAGTCCTCGGCGATAGGGCGCTGGGGATGCCAAGCCTGCTCGACCACGGACGCGAATGCAAATGGCTCGCCAGCGGCTTGATGACAAAACGCCGGCGGCCGATGACCGAGAAGATCAGGATCGAGATCGGGCGGGTCGTGGAATGGATCGTCGATTTCTGCAAGTTGCGGCGACGGACCGTCATCCCTCTCGCTTCGCCGGGGCCAAGGGATTAACCAGGCTTCTCCGGGACCCACTCACAGCGCCGCCGAAACCGGGCGTAAATGCCGCCACAGGGCAGCTCCACCCAGCTCGCCAAGATGCTGTCGAGCAACCGAATCGAATTCCGTTTCGCGTCCGATGTCGCGGAATAGAAACCCTGTCCTGTGTCCAGAAACGGGTCATCGATCTAGTAACCGGAAGCTCAAGAGCCGCTTCGTCGCTGCTCGTTGCATTGCACCTTCGGGATTCCTGACGAAATAATCATGCGACCGGGCACCATCTGTGCTAGAGGGCGGCGACAGTCTCCTGGAAGTATAGATTTTATCCGAAAATGAAGTACCTGGTCATCAATCTTGATCGATCCCCGGATCGACTTGCCCATATCACCGCCGAGTTTGCCCGCATCGGCATCGCGTTCGAGCGCGTCGCGGCGGTCGATGCAAGACAACATCCCGACCTGGTGCTGCAACCCCAGCATGCCCGGTACGCCGAGCGACGCCTATTCGGCAGCGAGATCGCTTGCCTGCACAGTCACCGCGCCTGCTGGACCATCATTGCGCGGGACGACGCGCCCTACGGCGCCGTGTTCGAGGACGACATTGTGTTTTCCGCGAAAGCCGGTGTGCTGCTTGCCGATACGGGCTGGGTTCCGGCCGACGCCGACATCGTCAAGCTGGAGACATTCTTCCACAGAACGGTCATCCATCGGGCCGGCATCTCCGTCGGCCCGGGATTTTCCGTGTCCAGGCTGCGCAAGAACCACATAGGATCCGGAGGCTACCTGCTTTCCAGGCAAGCGGCCCGCGCCCTTCTGCGGGCAAGCGCGGAGGTCAACGTGGCGGTGGACAGCCTTATCTTCGACCCCGCATTCGCAACGGCAGCAGGCAAGACGATCTACCAGCTTGTTCCCGCGCTCTGCGCGCAGGACCAGTTCCTGCGCAACAGATTGCCAAGCCTGCTCCATCAGGAACGGCAAGCCGAGTGGACCGCGAGCGGGCAGGCCGAAAAACGCCGAAGGCCATTGTCGAAAAAGGTAGCGGTGGAGACCAGGCGGGTCGCCGAGTGGATCCTCGACTACTGCCAGTTGCGGCGACACGCGGTTATCCCGCTCGATCCGCCCGAAGCCGGACGTTAGATCTCTTGCCGCTACCGCCGGCGTGCCCGTGCCCACGCCGCGAAAGCAGGCTTGAGGCAGGCCTTTCGGTGCCCGTGTCGAAATTCCTGCTGAAGCTCGCCAGGATTGATCTCTGACGCTGCTTCGAATGAAGGCTCACGCCCTGTTTTAGCCGCGCTCATTTCGTCGCACCGCAAATTAGCCCCAGAAATGATCAGCAATCCCTAGACCTTCACGTGCTAGACGGCTCTGGCGATCCGCTGAAGGTAAAGCCTGCGTCCGATATGAAGTGCCTTGTCATCAATCTCGATCGTTCTCCCGAGCGGCTTGCCCATATGACCGCCGAATTTGCCCGCATCGGCATCGGGTTTGAGCGAGTCGCCGGGATCGATGCCAGGCAACATCCCGACCTGGTGCTGCAGCCGCAGCACGCGATACACGCCATCCGGCCTCTTTCCGGCAGCGAGATCGCCTGCCTGCACAGCCATCGCGCCTGCTGGACGATCATTGCCAAGGGCGACGCCCCGTACGGTGTTGTGTTCGAGGACGACATGGTCTTCTCCGGCAAAGCCGGTGCATTGCTTGGCGATACGAGTTGGGTGCCAGCAGACGCGGACGTGGTGAAGCTCGAGACGTTCTTTTCCAGAACCGTCATTCAAAGGAGAAGGACTTCCGCCAGGAACGGTTTTTCCGTGGTCCGGCTCCGCAAGGGCCATCCCGGGGCCGGGGGTTATCTCCTCTCGCGGCAAACCGCATGCGACTTCCTGGAAGCAACGGCGCAGGTCAACATAGCTGTCGATGATCTCATCTTCGACCCCACCATTTCAGCCGGCAAAACCGTCTACCAACTCGTTCCAGCGCTCTGCGCGCAGGACCAGTTCATTGGCGACGGGCTGCCAAGCCTGCTTGCCCCGGAACGGGATGCCGCGCGGACCGCGAGTGGACTTATGACAAAGCACAGGAAGCCGACAACCGCGAGAATCAGCAGGGAAGCCGGGCGGGCAGCGCGGCGGATCACCGATTTCTTTAAGCTGCGGCGGCGGATTGTCGTCCCGCTCGCTCCAGTCGAGGCAAACGACTAGAGCGTTTGCCGGATTGACAGCAGGCCATACCCAGCGCCGAGAAAACACGCTATAGACGCCGCCCAAAAGGCAAGGCCGACCGGTATCCATGGCGAAAATCTCCCTGAAGCTCGATGAACTGATCGACGGCGACGCTTTGCGCCGCGAGATGACGGCGCTGACCGCGGCCAGCGCTGGCGACGGTTCCAGCCAGGCCATCCGTGCCGCCGTTCTTCAGCTTCTCAAGGGGCGCCTCGCCGAGGGCCGCAAGACAGCCGAGGCCATGCTGATGCAAGATGGCGGCGGCAACGCCTGCGCCGAACGGCTGTCGCACCTGATGGACGAGCTGATCCGGGCGCTCTACGATTTTGCCGCGACGCATGTCTACCGGGTGAAGAACCGGTCCTCGGCCGAACGCATGGCGGTCGTTGCCGTCGGCGGCTATGGCCGCGGCACGCTGGCGCCGGGATCCGACATCGACCTGTTGTTCCTGCTGCCCTACAAGCAGACGCCGTGGGGCGAACAAACGGTCGAGTACATGCTCTACATGCTGTGGGACATGGGGCTGAAGGTCGGCCATGCCACCCGCAACATCGATGAGTGCCTCAGGCTGTCGCGCACCGACATCACCATCCGCACCTCGATCCTGGAGGCGCGATTCCTGTGGGGCGAACGCAAGCTCTATGATGAGCTGATGCTGCGCTTCGACCACGAGGTGGTGCGCACGACCGGCCCGGAATATGTGCAGGCCAAGCTCGCCGAACGCGACGAGCGCCATGCCAAGGCCGGCGAAAGCCGCTATCTGGTCGAGCCCAACGTCAAGGACGGCAAGGGTGGGTTGCGCGATCTGCAGACGCTGTTCTGGATCGGCAAGTATTTTTACCGCGTGCGCACCGGCGAGGAACTGGTCGAGAAAGGCGTCTTCACCGAGGCCGAGTATCGCGAGTTCCAGAAGGCCGAGGATTTCCTGTGGGCGGTGCGCTGCCACATGCATTTCCTCACCGGGAAGGCCGAGGAGCGGCTGCATTTCGACATCCAGCGCGAGATCGCCGAACGGCTCGGCTATACGACCCATCCCGGCCTGTCGGCGGTCGAACGCTTCATGAAGCACTATTTCCTCGTTGCCAAGGATGTCGGCGACCTGACCCGCATCTTCTGCGCCGCGCTGGAAGAGGAGCAGGCCAAGCACGTTCCCGGCTTCAACCGCATCTTCCTGACCTTCCAGCGCCGCAAGCGCAAGCTGGCCGGGACGTCAGACTTCATCGTCGACAACCATCGCATCAACATCGCCGACGACCAGGTGTTCGAGCGCGATCCGGTCAATCTTCTCAGGCTGTTCTGGTTCGCCGACAAGCACGGGCTGGAATTCCATCCCGATGCGCTGAAACTGCTCACCCGTTCGCTCGGCCTGGTCAACAAGTCGCTCAGGCGCGACGAGGAAGCCAACCGGCTGTTTCTCGACATATTGACCTCGGACCGCAACGCCGAACTCAACCTGCGGCGCATGAACGAGGCGGGGCTGCTGGGCCGGCTGATCCCGGATTTCGGCAAGATCGTCGCCATGATGCAGTTCTCGATGTACCACCACTACACGGTCGACGAGCACCTGATCCGCTGCATCGGCGTGCTGGCCGAGATCGAGCGCGGCGATGGCGAGAAGGTGCATCCGCTGTCGCATTCGCTGATGCCGGGCCTGAAGAAGAGCCGCGAGGCGCTTTATGTCGCCGTGCTGCTGCACGACATCGCCAAGGGCAGGCCTGAAGACCATTCCGAGGCCGGCGCCAGGATCGCAAGGCGGATCTGCCCGCATATGGGGCTTTCGCCGGCCGATACGGAAACCGTCGCCTGGCTGGTCGAGAACCACCTCGTCATGTCGATGACGGCGCAGACCCGCGACCTCAACGATCGCAAGACGATCGAGGACTTCGCCTCGATCGTGCAGTCGGTCGAGCGGCTGAAGATGCTGTTGATCCTAACCGTCTGCGACATCCGGGGCGTCGGACCGGGCGTGTGGAACGGCTGGAAGGGCCAGTTGCTGCGTACGCTCTACTACGAGACCGAACTGCTGCTGACCGGCGGCTTTTCGGAAGTCTCGCGCGCCCAGCGCACGGCGGCGGCACGCGAACGCCTGGCGGAGGCGCTCGCCGACTGGCCCGACAAGGCGCGCAAGCGCTATGTCGGACTGCATTATGAAAACTACCTGCTGACCGTGGACCTGCCGGACCAGCTTCGCCACGCCGAATTCATCCGCGAGGCGGACGCGGCGGGCAACAAGCTCGCCACCATGGTCAAGACCCACCAGTTCGAGGCGGTGACCGAAATCACCGTGCTGGCGCAGGACCATCCCCGTCTTCTCTCGGTCATTGCCGGGGCATGCGCCGGCGCCGGCGGCAACATCGTCGACGCGCAGATCTTCACCACGTCGGACGGCCGCGCGCTGGACACGATCCTGATATCGAGGGAGTTCGACCGCGACGAGGACGAGCGCCGGCGCGCCGAGCGCGTCGGCAAGCTGATCGAGGACGTGCTGTCGGGCAAGAGCTGGCTGCCGGAAATGATCGAGAAACGGACCAAGCCAAGGCGCGGATCCAAGGTGTTCAAGATCCCGCCGCGCGCCGAAATCCGCAACGCGTTGTCGAACCGGTTTTCGGTCATCGAGGTCGAGGGGCTCGACCGGCCCGGCCTGCTGTCGGAAATCACCGGGACGCTGTCCGACCTGTCGCTCGACATCGCCTCGGCGCACATCACCACTTTCGGCGAGAAGGTCATCGACACCTTCTATGTCACCGACCTCACCGGCCAGAAGATCGACAGCCCGGCCCGCATCGCCACCATTCGCAACAGATTGATAGCGACGCTCGAAGGCGCGGCACTCGAACGCGGCGGCAAGGCCAGGGCAGCCGCCGAGTGACGGCCATCATCTCCTTCTTCCATTCCCACAGGCAGTCTGCGAACGCATGAGTCTCGTCAAGAAATTCGCTACCGTCGCTTCCGGCACGTTGATGAGCCGTGCGCTCGGTTTCGGCCGCGAGATGCTGATGGCAGCCGCTCTGGGCACCGGACCGGTCGCGGACGCCTTCAACGCCGCCTTCCAGTTCCCCAACACGTTTCGCCGGCTGTTCGCCGAGGGCGCCTTCAACGCCGCCTTCGTGCCGCTGTTCGCCAAGGAAATCGAGACGCACGGCACCGACGGCGCCAAGCGTTTCTCGGAAGAAGTGTTCGGGGTCCTGTTCTCGGCGCTCTTGGTGCTGACCATCGCCATGGAACTGGCGATGCCGCTGATCGTGCGCTACCTGGTGGCGCCGGGCTTCGCCGACACGCCGGGCAAGTTCGAGACGACCGTCACGCTTGCGACGATCATGTTCCCCTATCTCATCTGCATGTCGCTCGCCGCCATGATGGCGGGCATGCTGAACTCGCTGCGCCGCTATTTCGCGGCGGCGATCGCGCCGGCTTTCCTCAACATCATCCTGATCAGCGTGCTTGGCTACGCGTGGTACCATGGGCTTGATGCACATGCTGTCGGCTTCGCCCTGTCCTGGGGCGTACTGGCGGCGGGCATGGTGCAACTCGCCATCGTCTGGGTGGCGGTGCGCAATGCCGGCATCTCGATCGGCTTCCGCCGGCCGAAGATGACGCCGAACGTGAAACGGCTCCTGATCCTGGCGCTGCCGGCGGCGATCACCGGCGGCATCACCCAGATCAACCAGCTGATCGGCACGGCCATCGCCTCGGCGCAGGACAGTGCCGTCTCCTCGCTGGCCTATGCCGACCGCGTCTACCAGCTGCCGCTCGGTGTCGTCGGCGTCGCGGTGGCGATCGTGCTGCTGCCCGAGCTGTCGCGGGCGCTGAAGTCGGGCAACCTGATCGAGGCTGCCAATCTGCAGAACCGCTCCGTCGAATTCACCCTTTTCATGACCCTGCCTGCGGCGGCGGCGCTGTTGGTGATGTCGGAGCCGATCGTGCGGCTGGTCTACGAGCGCGGCGCCTTCGCCGCCAACCATTCGACCCCTGTCGTGGCGGCGATCCTTGCGATCTTCGGTCTCGGCCTGCCGGCCTTCGTCCTGATCAAGGCCTTCACCCCAGGCTATTTCGCCCGCGAGGACACGCGCACGCCGATGATCTTCGCCGCAATCTCCGTGGCGGTGAACGTCGCCACCGCGCTGACGCTGTTCCCGAGGATGGGCGCGCCCGGCATCGCCGTGGCGTCGGCCGTCGCCGGCTGGGTCAACGCGCTGATGCTGCTTGCCGTGCTGATCCGGCGCGGCCATTGGGGTCGCGACGTTCCGCTCTTGAAACGCATTCCGCGCCTCGTGCTGTCAGCGGTGGTAATGGGGGTCGCCCTCTATTTCGCCGAGCATTATTTCGCCGTCAGGCTCGGACCGGGCTCGCCGCTTGTGATCAAGGCAACGACCGTGCTGGCCCTGGTGGCCGGCGGGGCGACGCTCTATTTCGTCACGGCGTTCGCCACGGGCGGCGCCGATTTCGGCATGATCCGCAGGAATGTGAAACGTGGCTCAGGCAAGGCGGCGGTCAAGGACCCGTCCCAGGATTTATAGTGTCTGCGCCGCCCATCATTGCCCTGCCGGGCATTTCTCCCCGTAGAACGGGGAGAAAGAGGCTGAGCGGGCTACGGCGCTTTTTCTCCCCGTCACTATACGGGGAGAAATGTCCGGCAGGACAATGAGGGGCGGCGCGAACCTGTCAGGACGAAGTCATCCGCCCAGCGGCCCAACTTCCGCCTCTTGATCCCGTCCGCCCCTTCGTTCATAAGCGCGCCGTCGAAAGACTTTCGCCGCGTGCGAAACGGCCCTCCACAAGCCACGAGGAAATCCATGTCCGCCTTCAAGCCACTCGTCTTCTCCGGCGTCCAGCCGACCGGCAATCTGCATCTCGGCAACTATCTCGGCGCCATCAAGAAATTCGTCGCCCTGCAGGATACGTCGGACTGCATCTACTGCGTCGTCGACCTGCATTCGCTGACCGCGCAACTCGTCCATGACGACCTTGCCGACCAGACGCGGTCAATCACCGCGGCGTTCCTCGCCTCCGGCATCGACCCGAAGAAGCACATCGTCTTCAACCAGTCGCGGGTGATGCAGCATGCAGAGCTCGCCTGGATCTTCAATTGCGTCGCGCGCATCGGCTGGATGAACAAGATGACGCAGTTCAAGGACAAGGCCGGCAAGGACCGCGAGAACGCCTCGCTGGGCCTGCTCGCCTATCCCTCGCTGATGGCGGCCGACATCCTGCTTTATCGCGCCACCCATGTGCCGGTGGGCGAGGACCAGAAGCAGCACCTGGAATTGACCCGCGACATCGCCCAGAAATTCAACAACGATTTCTCCAACCGCATCGCCGGTCTTGGTGTCGGCGTCGAGATGCAGGTTGGCGAGGAGACGGTGAACGGCTTCTTCCCGATCACCGAACCGGTCATCGGCGGCCCGGCGGCGCGCATCATGAGCCTGCGCGACGGGTCGAAGAAAATGTCGAAGTCGGACCCGTCGGATCTGTCGCGCATCAACCTGACCGACGATGCCGACACCATCTCGAAGAAGATCCGCAAGGCAAAGACCGACCCGGAGGCCTTGCCGAGCGAGGTCGACGGACTGGAAAGCCGGCCCGAGGCGGAGAACCTGGTCGGCATCTATGCGGGCCTCGCCGAGATGTCGAAGGCCGATGTGCTGAAGCAATTCGGCGGCCAGCAATTCTCCGTGTTCAAGCCGGCGCTGGCCGATCTCGCGGTGGAGAAACTGGCGCCGATCGCCAGCGAGATGCGCCGCATCCAGGGCGACCGCGCCTATGTCGACGCGGTGCTCCGGGATGGCGGCGAACGCGCCGGCGTGCTCGCCGAGACGACTATGAAGACGGTGCGCGACATTATCGGGCTGCTGCAGGGCTGAGCCCGATCGTCAATGCGCCGCCTCGTACCGGCCCAAGACATACTGGCCTATGGCCGGCGGCTTGCCGCCGGCCTGCCGCGGTGGCAGATTGCGGCCGAAAAGATACCGAGTAGTAGACATGGTCTCCAAACGCCTCAGCCGCGAAGCCGGTCATCGCAGGAAATTCCTGACGATCATCGATGACACGCCGGAATGCGAACGCGCCGTCGCCTACGCTTCGAAGCGGGCGCAGAGCACCAGCGGCACGCTGGTGCTGCTCTATGTCATCGTGCCGGACGACTTCCAGCACTGGCTGGGCGTCGAGAAGATCATGCGCGAGGAGGCGAACGCCACGGCGCGCGCGGCGCTGGACGGCTACGCCAACAAGGTGCGCCAGAAGCTGGGCATCGAACCGGAGATGGTCGTGCGCGAAGGCAAGCCGACCGAAGAGATCCACAAGCTGATCGAGGAAGACCAGGACATAGCCATTCTCGTGCTGGCGGCCGGCGCCGGCAAGGAAGGGCCGGGCCCGCTGGTCGGCGCCGTGGCCGGCAAGGGTGCGGCCTTTCCGATCCCGGTGACCGTGGTGCCGCAGAATCTGTCGGATGAGGAAATCGACAGCCTCGCCTGAGCCCGCCCGGGATTCAGCCCCCCAGCCAGCAAAAACATTCCGCCGGCCGGCCGTTCCGGCGATGCGTTTCGCTTGAATGTCCCGCCGATAGAGCCTATTTAGAACTATTCCAAACTAGTTGCCCAAAACGGGCATGGAGACGGCCATGTTCATCCAGACCGAGTCGACGCCCAATCCGGCGACGTTGAAGTTCCTGCCTGGCAAGGAAGTGCTGCTCGAAGGCACCGCCGATTTCCGCGATGCTGACAGTGCGGCGACGGCCTCGCCGCTGGCTGGGCGGCTGTTCGAAATCCCTGGCGTCACTGGCGTGTTCTTCGGCTATGATTTCATCACCGTGTCGAAGGACGGTCCGGACTGGCAGCACCTGAAGCCGGCGATCCTCGGCGCCATCATGGAGCATTTCATGTCCGGCGCGCCTGTCATGGCCAAGGCCGGCCCCGCCGCCGAGACCAGCCAGACGGGCGAATTCTACGACAAGGCCGACGAGGAGCTCGTCATCACCATCAAGGAGTTGCTCGACACGCGCGTGCGCCCGGCGGTCGCCCAGGACGGCGGCGACATCACCTTCCGTGGCTTCGAGAACGGCACCGTGTTCCTGCACATGAAAGGTGCCTGTGCCGGTTGCCCGTCCTCGACGGCGACGTTGAAGCACGGCATCCAGAACCTGCTTCGCCATTTCGTGCCGGAAGTACAGCAGGTCGAACAGGTTTCCTGATTCTTCTTCCGCGCCGCCAGTCGATCTGCGAGCGCGGCCTGAAACATCCTATCCGCGAACAACAAAAAACCGGGCCGAATTGCCCGGTTTTCTGTTTGGGACGTCCGTTGTTGCCTAGACGGTCCGCGTATGAAAGGTGACTTCCAATTTAACCACGATATGCCGAAAAAGCGGACAGGCTTTCCGGCACCATGGCCTAAAGAACGATGACCTTGGCGCCGACCTCGGCGCGATCATAGAGGTCGATGACATCCTGGTTCATCAGGCGGATGCAGCCCGACGACATGGCCTTGCCGATCGAGTTCCATTCCGGGCTGCCGTGCAGGCGGTAGCCCATGTCGCCGCCCTTGTTGAACAGGTACATGGCGCGCGCGCCGAGCGGGTTCTTCAGGCCTGGATCCATGCCGCCGGCGAACTTGGCGAGTTCGGGCTGGCGCTTGATCATCTGCGAGGGCGGCGTCCAGGTCGGCCATTCGCGCTTGATGGCGATATGGGCGGTGCCGTGCCATTCGAAGCCCTCGCGGCCGACGCCGATGCCGTAGCGGATGGCCCGGCCGTCACCCTCGACGAAGTACAGAAACTTGTTCTGCGTATCGACGATGATGGTGCCCGGCTTTTCCTTGGTGTCGTAGCTGACTTCCTGGCGATGGTACTTCGAGGGAACCTTCTCGATCGGGATGCGCGGCAGCTGGTAACCGGCATCGGTCACCGCGCCATAGTCGTTGGAAAAGATCTGCCCGCCGATGGTGCTGCAACCGGCAATAGCGGTGGACAGCGCCAATGCGGCAAGTATTGCAAGCGACTTCATGCGCATGTGGTGATCCGGTGCCCTGCCCAAACTGGAGCGGCACGAGTCGGCCGCTTTCTCGCCATCATTCATGCTGGCATTTGCTTTGCTTGCCAAGCACACGATGCCTATATGCGGGGACTTACGTGCTGGTATGCGTATCACTATGGTATTTCGGCAACATACTTCACCGGATTGTGAAGGAAATTCAATGGGGCCTGAATCACGGGCCCCGCAAAATCGAGGACCCGCCATGAATGTCGGCGACGCCGCCCACCGCTCAGGCCTGCCTGCCAAGACCATCCGCTACTACGAGGAGATCGGCCTGATCGCGCCCGCGCGCGCCGCCAATGGCTACCGCGATTATTCGGGCGACGACATCCACCGGCTGGCCTTCCTGCGCCGCGCGCGCAATCTCGGCTTTTCCATAGACGATTGCCGTCAGCTGATGGCGCTCTACAGGGATCGCGGCCGCGCCAGCCACGATGTGCGCGCGATCGCCGCCGCCCATGTCACGGCCATCGAGGAGAAAGTGCGCGAATTGCAATCGATGCGCTCGACGCTGCAGAAGCTCGTCCACGCCTGCCATGGCGACGAGCGGCCGGATTGTCCGATCCTGGATGATATGGCGGGGGCGGCGTTAGTCGGCGACAAACCCCAGCGCAGGATCGATGGACAACGTGTTGAAGACGGTGATCAACGCCAGGGTGCCGAAGGGCGACAAGCCGGATAGGTGTTGGCGGTGCGAGCGGCCTTGCTACTTCTCCGTGAAGGCCGCCAGCATTGGTTCGTGTGGTATATTGCATGCTCTAATATGAGCGTAGGATATAGGCACTGCCGCTGTCCCACTGACCGGTGACCCCGGTGATCGGAGAGACCGCATGACCCGCGACCAGATGCTCGCCCACCTTCGCGCCGCCGATGCGGTCGCTCGCGAGGCTGCCGCGCACGGCCACCATCCGTTCGGTGCGGTGCTGGTTGGCCCCGATGGCGCGATCCTCATGCGCCAAGGCAACATCGACACCGTGCATCACGCCGAAACCGAACTTGCGCGGCGCGCGGCGGCAGCCTATTCGCCGGAGTTTCTCTGGACATGCACGCTGGTCTCGACCGGCGAGCCCTGTGCGATGTGCACCGGAACGCTCTACTGGGCAAATATCGGCCGGCTGGTCTACGGCTTCGAGGAAACCGAACTCCTCGCGCTGACTGGCGACCATCCCGAAAACCCGACGATGAGCCTGTCCTCGCGCATTGTGCTCGGCTCTGGACAGAAGAAGATCGAGGTTCACGGCCCCTTCCCCGAAATTGCGGACGAACTGGTCTCGGTGCACCGTGGCTTCTGGCAGCGGTAGTGGTTCTTCGCGCCCAAGGGGTGGGTTGTCAAATATCCAATCGCCGGGTTCAAACCGTGAACAAAATCTGGCATGGTGCCTGGCATGCCAATCATCTCCCCGATTCCCCTGAATCCTCTGATCGACGGCCGCCAGTCCGAGCGCGCCATGCTGGTGCGGCGCGGCGTGCAGCGGTTGCTGATGCAAATGGGCGCGCATGTACTGCCTGAGCTGTCGCTGGCCACCGGCCGCCGAGCCGACCTCGTGGCGCTGACCCGGCAGGGCGACATCTGGATCATCGAGATCAAATCCTCGATCGAGGATTTTCGCGTCGACCGCAAATGGCCTGATTACCGGCTACATTCCGACCGTTTTTTCTTCGCCACCCATCCCGGCGTGCCGGCGGAGATTTTTCCGGAAGAGTGCGGGTTCATCCTCTCCGACGGCTATGGCGCTGAAATCCTGCGCGACGCACCCGAACACCGCATGGCGGCGGCAACGCGCAAGGCGCTGATGCTGCGCATCGCGCGCGCCGGTGCTTCGCGGCTGCTCTCGGCGGAGCTTGCGGGTGTCGCGGTGCCGGTGCTCGAGGGGGAAAGCGAGTAGCGGCTGGCAATTGCGCCAAGTGTCAACGGCAGCTTCGCAGAACCAAGGCCTGCAAAACCCGCTCTACTCCCCCACTTCCTCCCCACCCGCCGCCGGCGCCATCAGCAATAGGGCGGCGCCAAGCAGCGCGGCAACGAATGAACCCGCGAGAATGCCAACCTTGACCGCGTCCTGCAGCGCCATGTCGCTGGCGAAGGCGAGCAGGCCGATGAACAGGCTCATGGTGAAGCCGATGCCGCACAGCAGCGAGATGCCCAGCATGTGCATCCAGCCTGCATGGGCCGGCAGGTCCGCAAGGCCGAAGCGGATGGCGAGCGCGGAGGAGCCGAACACGCCGACCAACTTGCCGACGACGAGACCGGCCGCGACGCCCAGCGTCAACGGCTCGATCAGGGCGCCGAAACTCAGGCCGGCGAGCGAAACGCCGGCATTGGCAAAGCCGAAGATCGGGATGACGATGAACGCCACCAGCTTGTGCAGGCCATGCTCGAGCCGGTGCAGCGGCGAATGGTCGAGATCGTGGCCGATCCCGGCGGAGCGTTCGAGCGGAATGGTGAGCGCCAACGCAACGCCGGCCAGCGTGGCATGGACGCCCGACTTCAGCACCAGCACCCACAGGATGGCGCCAAGCACGAGATAGGGCACCAGGCTCATCATCCGCATGCGGTTGAGCACGACAAGCACGGCAATGACGGCGAAGGCCGCGCCGAGATAGGCCAGCGACAGGCCGCTGGTGTAGAATATGGCGATGATGATGACCGCGCCGAGGTCGTCGATGATGGCAAGCGCGGTCAGGAAGACCTTCAGCGAAGCCGGCACGCGGCTGCCGAGCAGCGACAGCACGCCGAGCGCGAAGGCGATATCGGTGGCGGTCGGGATCGCCCAGCCGGACAGTGCGGCCGGATTGTTGCTGTTGACAGCGACATAGACCAGCGCCGGCACCACCATGCCGCCTGCCGCGGCGATGCCGGGCAGCACCCTGCGCGGCCAGGTCGAGAGCTGGCCATCCAGCATCTCGCGCTTGATCTCCAGCCCGACGAGCAGGAAGAACACCGCCATCAGCCCGTCATTGACCCAGTGCGAGACACTGAGCGGCCCGAGATAGGCGTGGAGAACGGCGAAATAGGTTTCGGCGAGCGGCGAATTGGCGACGATCAGGGCAAGGGCGGCCGCTGCCATCAGGATGATGCCGCCGGCCGCCTCGCTGTCGAGGAATTCGCGGAAGACGGAAACCGGCCGCTGCTTCTGATCCTGCATGTCGCCTCCGTCATGCCGCCTGCTCGGCGGATTTTCATTGTCCAAGCGTCGGCGCTGCCCCTCACCTGCCTGCCGGCATCCTCTCCCCGTATAGTGACGGGGAGAGGGGCGCTGTTATCGCCGATTTCGCCAACCGCCGATGTCGCAACATGGCGCCGCGTTGCGGCGGGCCGCTTTCTCCCCGTACGGGGAGAAAGCCCGGCAGGGCAATGAGGGGCGGCACTGACCTGTCTAATAGGCGGTCTCCGCTGCGCGTTGTAAACTGGTATTGGTCTGATGCTCCGCGTGGTTGACGCGCCTCAGCGCGGCGCGCGCTTGGCCAGGATCCGCTGCAGCGTGCGGCGATGCATGTTGAGCCGGCGCGCGGTCTCGGAGACGTTGCGTTCGCACATTTCGTAGACGCGCTGGATATGTTCCCAGCGGACACGGTCGGCCGACATCGGGTTTTCCGGCGGGGCGGCGCGCTCGCCGGTGGTGCGGGTCAGTGCGGCAAAGACATCGTCGGCATCGGCGGGCTTCGAAAGATAGTCGACGGCGCCGAGTTTCACCGCCGTCACCGCGGTGGCGATGTTGCCGTAGCCGGTCAGGATGATGGTGCGGGAATCCTCGCGCTTCTCGCGGATGGCGGCGACCACGTCGAGGCCGTTACCGTCGCCCAGCCGCATGTCGACCACGGCATAGGCGGGCGGATTGGCGCGGGCTTTGCCCACGGCCTCCTCGACGCTCTCCGCCGTCTCGACCACGAAGCCCCTGGTTTCCATGGCACGGGCCAGACGGGTCAGGAACGGCTTGTCGTCGTCGACGATCAGAAGCGAGGTGTCCTCGCCTTCAACCATAGGCCCACTGTTTTCATCGCCTGTCATCGTCTTAAAAAATTCCTGCTGCCTTATTTTTACGCAGATATAGTTTTGCGGGGCTATTGTCCAATTTACGCAGTGTCAAACATGGTCGCCGGGGACGATTGCGGGTTCAGGAAGACATTTCTCGGCCACGAAATCCGCACCACCGCCCCTTCGCCGAGGCCGCTCGAATTGCGAAAATCGAGCGTGGCGCCAGACCGTTCGAGCAAAGTCTTGGCGATGAACAGGCCGAGCCCGAGGCCGCCGCCAGCTTCCGTACCCTGGCGTGTCGACATATAGGGCTCGCCAATGCGGTCGATGATCTCGGGCGGAAAACCCGGGCCGTCATCGGTGATCGAGAAGGAGACCATCGCCTCGTCCCAGCTCCAGCGCACGGTGACGCTGTTGCGGGCGAAATCGACGGCATTCTCGACCAGGTTGCCGAGGCCGTAGATGACACCCGGATTGCGCCGCCCGACAGGCTCCGGCCCGGTCCGGTCGCCGGGGCGGAGCTTGATCGAAATGCCGAAGTCGCGATGCGGCGCGGTGACCTCCTCGACCAGCGAGGTCAGCGGCAGGCGCGACAGATGCGCCTCGCCCTCCGACGACAGGCTGGTCAGGCGTTTCAGGATTTCGCGGCAGCGCTCGCTCTGCGAGCGCAGCAGCTTCACGTCTTCCCCGTATTTCGGATCGGTGCCGAGCGCCTTCTCCATTTCCTTGGCGACCAGCGTGATGGTGGCGAGCGGCGTGCCGAGTTCGTGCGCGGCGGCGGCAGCCAACCCGTCGAGCGCGGAAAGATGCTGCTCGCGCTGCAGCACCAGTTCGGTGGCGGCCAGGGCGTTGGCCAGAAGCCGGGCCTCGGCGGCCACCCGAAAGGCGTACATGGCGGTGAAGGCGATGGACGACAGCACCGCCATCCACATGCCTGCAACATACACGAAGGGCATGGCCAGCGGCGCGTCCTCATGCCAGGGCAGCGGCAGATGGCGGAAGACCAGCAAGGTCGCCGCTATCATCACCAGCCCACCAAGGATGGCGGTGAGCCGAAGGGGAAGAGACGTCGCCGAAATGACGACCGGCACGGTCATCAGCAGCGAGAACGGGTTGGTCAGGCCACCGGTCATGTAGAGCAGGCCGGCAAGCTGCAGGCTGTCGAAGATCAGGATGCCGAAGGCGGCGAACGGGGTGAGTCTATGCGCGGCCGGAAACCGGAAGGCCAGAAACAGGTTCATCCAGGCCGAACAGGCGACCAGCGCAAAACACAGGCTGACCGGCAGCGGGAATTTCAGGCCGTAGGCGACGACAAGAACCGTCAGGCTCTGGCCGACAATGGCAAGCCAGCGCAGCCGGATCAGCGTGTTGAGGCGCAGCCGCTGGCTCTGCTGGAAATCGGGCGTGTTCAGGATGTTGATCATGGCCATGGATTACAGCCGCGGGATGGACAGCGCTAGTAGCGGCGCAAAGGGACATTCGGGATTGGCCGAGGCCTCAAAACTTCGTCATCCCAGGGCGGAGCAGGAGCGTAGCTCCGTCGCGGAGACCCTGGGATCCATTCCGTGACCTTCGACCTGGTGCGGCTGGGCAGGATTCCGCGCCGACGTAGCCACCTTGAAGTCGCGGCATAGATCCTCGGGTCTGCGCCGCGTCGCTACGCTCCTTGCTTCGCCCGTGGATGACGAAGTGATTGATGCTTTCGCGAAATTTTCGAGGGAAGTCCCGCTGACCCAAGCGGCCCGCCAAAGCGCCCATGGCTAGGTCCCGCGCGGTTTGGCGCGGGCGGTCGCGGCGGCGAGCAGCGGATTCTCCGGCCAGACATGCTTGGGATAGCGGCCGCGCATGTCGGCGCGCACATCGGCCCAGGAGCCGCGCCAGAAGCCGGGCAGGTCGCGCGTCGTCTGGATCGGCCGGTGCGCGGGGGACAACAGTTCGAGTGTCAACGGCACGGTGCCGTTGGCGATCGAAGGATGGCGGTCGAGGCCGAACAGTTCCTGGACGCGGACCGCCAGAACCGGCCATTCGCCGTCATAGCGGATCGGCACGTGACTGCCCGACGGGACGTCGAAATGGGTCGGCGCCAGCGCATCGACCTTGCGCTGCAGGTCATGCGGCACGAGCGACGACAGCCCGGCCGGGATCACACCAGCATCGATGGCAGCCAGGGACGCCGCACCGGACAGAAACGGCAGCAGCCAGTCATCGAGGCGCTCGATGAGCGTTTCATCCGACATGTCTGGCCAGGGCGCGCCTAAGCCCTTGTGAAGCCAGGACAGCCGCTGGCGCAGCGTCTGGGCCTCCTTGCTCCAGGTCAAAAGGGAAAGCCCATGCTCGCGCAACGCCTCAAGAATAGCGCGGTCGGCATCGGCGCCGACCGGCGCCGGCAGCATACGTTCGGCGAGTGTGATGGCGCCGAGGCGCACGGTTTCGCGCACCCGCACGGCGCGGCGCTCGCGATCGAAACTCGTCTGCCTGCGCGTTTCGATCTTGCCGCCAAGGGCTGACCGGATATCCTCCTCGCTGATTGCCGCCGCCGCCGTGATGCGGGCATTCTGCGCCTTGCCCTGGAGGTCGGCGACGACCAGAAAGGGTTCGCCCGCCAACGGATCGGCGGCGTCGAGCATGGCGCCGGAGCCATTGGCCAGCACGAAACGGCCGCGCTCGCCGCGCGCCTTGGCGACGCGGTCCGGCCAGGCATGGATGAGCAGGGTCCCGGCGTGAACAGCTCCGCTGGTCTTCGCATCGCCGACCTGCCTGGCCAGGCGCTCGGCAAGCTGGCGCGCCGACGTGGCACGTGGCGATTTCTCGCCGCGAAAGCGCATCAGCCTCCGTTCGAGATCGGCACCGTCGCCGCCAAGGCCGCGTTCGGTGAGCAACACCGCAAGCATGGCCGCCTCGCCGGCATGACCGCTGCCGGCCGCCTCGGCGACCATATGCGCCAGCCGCACCGGCAAGGCGAGCTTGCGGATCGAAGCGCCCGCTTCCGTCAAGCGCCCGGCCTCGTCGATGGCATCGAGCGCGCGCAGCAGCGCCCTTGCTTCATTGAGCGCCGGCGCCGGCGGCGGATCGAGGAAGGCAAGTCTGGTTGGATCGGCGACGCCGAAGGCGGCGCAGTCGAGCAGCAGGCCGGAAAGGTCCGCCTCGAGGATTTCCGGCGGCGTGAAGGCGGGCAGTGCCGCCGTCTGCTCGGCCCGCCACAGCCGGATGGCGACGCCGGCCTGTGTGCGCCCGGCGCGGCCGGCGCGCTGGTCGGCGGAAGCCTTGCTGACGCGAACTGTCTCCAGACGTGTCAGGCCGCTGGCCGGTTCATAGCGCGGCAGCCGCGACAGGCCGGAATCGATGACGACGCGCACGCCGTCGATGGTGATCGAGGTCTCGGCGATCGAGGTCGCCAGCACCACCTTGCGGCGGCCCGCCGGTGCCGGCTTAATCGCCGCGTCCTGCGCCTTGCCGTCGAGTTGACCATAGAGCGGGACGATATCGGTGTCGGCGCCGACCTGGCCGGACAGCCGCTCGGCGGTGCGCTCGATCTCGCGCTGGCCGGGCAGGAAGGCAAGCACGCTGCCGCTCTCCTCGGCAAGCGCCGCTCGGATCGCTCTGGCCATGGCATCCTCGATGGCGATGCCAGCCGGCCGTTCATCATAGCTGACATCGACGGGGAAGGCGCGGCCCTGGCTTTCGATCACCGGCGCGCCCGACAGGAGTTTCGCGACCCGTGCGCCGTCCAGCGTCGCCGACATCACCAGCAGACGCAAATCCGGCCGTAGTGCGCCCTGCACGTCGAGGGCGAGAGAGAGACCGAAATCGCCGTCGAGCGAGCGCTCGTGGAATTCGTCGAAAATGATTGCCGAAACGCCGGGCAGTTCAGGGTCGTCAAGAACCATCCGCGACAGAACGCCTTCGGTGACGACCAGAATTTTGGTCCGTGCCGAGGTGCGGTTTTCCATCCGCATGGCGTAGCCCACCGTGGCGCCCGGTTCCTCGCCCAGCAATTCGGCCATGCGCCGCGCGGCGGCGCGGGCGGCCAGCCGGCGCGGTTCGAGCAACACGATCTTGCCCGTGCCCAGCCAGGGCGCGTCGAGCAGCGCCAACGGCACCAGCGTGGTCTTGCCGGCACCGGGTGGCGCCACCAGCACGGCGCTGTTGCCGGAGCCGAGCGCCTCGCTCAGCGCGGGCAGCACGGCGGATACTGGAAGCTCCGGCAAGGATTTGGTCGTCATTGGGCCCGCATATCAGCCGTCACGGGGGCGGTGCAACTTATCGGACCGCGGCAACTCAAAGCCGGGCGCGCGAAAACGGGTTCCAGCGCACCGTACCCAGCCGCACTTCTTCGCGCACCATGGTCAGCAGGCCGGAGCCGCCGACGACCGCGAGGCCGACAAGCGACAGCCAGTCCGGGTATTCGTGGAAGAACAGCGCGCCGAGGATCACCGCCCAGACGATCTGCGAATAATGCGTCGGCGCGATCCGGTTGGCGGGGGCGTATTTGGCGGCCAGCAATTGCAGCAATTGTCCGCCTGCGGTGAAGGCGCCCGCCATCACCAGCCAGACCAGCTGCTTTCCATCCGGAACGGTGAAGGAGGTCGCGGCGGCACCGATGCCGTTGAACAGCAGTCCGTACCCGATCAGTACGCCGAGAATGGTTGTGCGTTTTTCCCGCTGCGCCAGCGAACGCATCAGGATGACGTTGGTGGCGGCGAGGAAAGCGATGATGAAAGCGGCAAGGTGGCCTAGGTGCAACTCGCGAAAGCCTGGCCTGACCACCAGCATGACGCCGGCGAAGCCGGCGACCACCGCCAGCCAGCGCCAGGGGCCAACCTTCTCCTTGAGGATCACGGTGGAAAGAATGGTGACGCAGAGCGGCGCCAGAAAGATAAGCGCATAGGCCTCGGCCAGCGGAATGGTGGTGAAGGCATAGACGCTGAGCACGCCTGATGCGATGCCGGCCCAGGCCCGCGCCTGCACCGCCCAGGGACGTTTGGTGCGCCAGAAATCACGCCAGCGCTCGCTGGCCGGCCGGCTGAAGAAAAGGAAGCAGCCGGCGAACAATGTCGAGAAGAAGCCGATCTCGAACACCGTGAATTGGCCGCCCAGGCTCTTGATAACGGCATCGCTGCACGAATAGCTTGCATAGGCGATGAGGGCGAGCAGGATTCCGTTCGGCACGTTTTTTCATTTCCGGGAGAGAATAGTTGAAAATACTGGCGCTCGGTGCGCATCCGGACGACATCGAGATCTTCATGTTCGGTACGATGGCCGCCTATGCCGCGCAAGGCGCAGCACTCACTTTTGCCGTGGCCACCCATGGTGCCAGGGGCGGCAAGAGCGATCCCTCCGTTCTGGCTCGTGTCCGCCGCGAGGAAGCGATGGCCTCGGCCGCGCTGCTCGGGGCCGCGCCGCGCTTTCTCGACTTTCCCGATGGCGGCCTAGTGGCGGATGCCGCCCTGATCGATGCGCTGAAAACGCTGATCAGCGAAATCGGGCCGGACCTCGTGATCACGCACGCGCCCAACGACTACCACGCCGACCACCGCGCATTGTCGGACGGGGTGCGCATCGCGGCGTCGTTCGGCGTCCCCGTGCTGCATGCCGACACGATGGGCGGCACCGGATTCTCGCCGACGCACTATGTCGATGTTTCCGCCCATGCCGAGATCAAGGCCAGGGCAATCCGCATGCACCAGTCGCAGGACCCGGATCGCTTCGTAGATATCGCCCGGACGCAAAACCTTTTTCGCTCAGGCCAATGCAATGGCGCACCGGGGTCGCAGGCTGAAGCCTTTCGCTTCGAACCGATGTTTCCCTTCGGGGATATCCGCGCGCTGCTGCCGCCGGCGCCCCCGATCCGGACGGTGATGATGAGCACCAGGCGGGTCGACTGACCCCTCGGAGCACGTCCACACTCCGCGATCATCCGACCGGCGCTCGGCGCTTTTCCCAACGTTTTCAGATACCGGCGCAAACATGCTGCGGCGCAGCAACGAATTCGCTTGCGTTGTTTAGTAAAAAGAGCATCACTAAACAAATTACTAAACATCTGCGGCGCGACGATGCCGCCATGTTTGGGCCTCTGAGGAGAGAGGTTGAGAGTTCTTGAAACCGTCATCCGGACGTGTTTCACAAATGGGAGGAAGGCATGAAATCGAGCTTTAAACTGGCTTTGGGACTGACCTCTGCGATTGCAGCGTCGACAGCCGTCTCGAACGCCGCGCACGCTGAAGACCTGACGCTGTGCTGGGCCGCCTGGGACCCGGCCAACGCGCTTGTCGAACTGTCGAAGGATTTCACCAAGGAAACCGGCATCGGCATGAAATTCGAATTCGTGCCGTGGACCAACTATGCAGACCGTTTCCTCAATGAGCTGAACTCGCACGGCAAGCTCTGCGACCTGATCATCGGCGACAGCCAGTGGATCGGCGGCGCGGCCGAGAACGGCCACTACGTCAAGCTGAACGACTTCTTCGACAAGGAGAAGATCAGCATGGACGACTTCGTACCGGCGACCGTGGTGGGCTATTCCGAATGGCCGAAGAACACGCCGAATTACTGGGCGCTACCGGCCATGGGCGACGTCGTCGGCTGGACCTATCGCAAGGACTGGTTCTCCAAGCCCGAACTGCAGAAGGAGTTCAAGGAGAAGTATGGCTGGGATCTCGGCCCGCCTGCCACCTTCGACCAGTTGAAGCAGATCGCCGAATTCTTCCAGAAGCGGCAGATCGACGGCAAGACGGTCTACGGCGCCTCGATCTACACCGAGCGCGGTTCCGAAGGCATCACCATGGGCGCGATGGACGTGCTCTACAGCTATGGCTTCCAGTACGAAAACCCGAAGAAGCCCTACGAGATGGAAGGCTTCGTCAACTCCGAGAAATCGGTCAAGGGGCTGGAATTCTACAAGGCTCTCTATGACTGCTGCACCCCACCCGGCGCCTCGAACAGCTACATGGGTGAAGGCGTCGATGCCTTCAAATCCGGCCAGGTGGCGATGCACATGAACTTCGCCTTCACATGGCCGGGCCTGCAGAAGGACGAGAATGTCGGCGGCGACAAGATCGGCTATTTCGTCAACCCGAAGGGTCCTGACGGCGACCAGTTCGCCCAGCTCGGCGGCCAGGGCATTTCGGTGGTGTCCTATTCCGACAAGCAGGAAGCGGCGCTGAAATACATCAAGTGGTTCGCCAACAAGGACGTGCAGGCCAAGTGGTGGTCGCTCGGCGGCTATTCCTGCCTGAACGCGGTGGTGAAGGATCCGAAATTCCCCGCAAGCCAGCCCTATGCTCAGACCTTCCTCGACTCGATGGCCATCGTGAAGGACTTCTGGGCCGAGCCGAGCTACGCGCCGCTGCTGCAGGCCTCGCAGAAGCGCTTCCACGACTATGTCGTCGCCGGCCAGGGTTCGGCCAAGGATGCGCTCGACGGGCTGGTCAAGGACTGGACGCAAGTGTTCCAGGACGATGGCAAGATGTAACTGGGGCAAGATGTAACCGGCTCCTCCCGAGCCAGGCCCAAGCGTCCCGTGCCGCCCTTGGCACGGGACGCAGTTCAGATAAATTCCATGATAGAGACGACCCAAGTGACCGAAGCAGGACTTACCATGCTCAATCGGACCGCGGAGAACGTTGCCCGGGCGACCCCGGAACCGTTGGCGCGCAAGGTCCGGGGCATCAGCGACAAGGGCCTCGCCTGGCTGTTCATCTCGCCGACGATCCTGTTGCTGCTCGCCATCAATATCTTCCCGCTGTTCTGGGCGATCTATCTGTCGTTCACCAATTTTCGCGCCAACCGCCCGAACGAGGTGGTGAAGAACCTCGGTTTCGCCAACTACCAGCGCATCCTCGGCGACCAGGACATTTGGATCGCCATGCAAACGACAGCGCATTTCGTGTTCTGGACCATCCTGTTGCAGACGCTGATCGGCTTCACGCTGGCCTGGCTGATCGACAGGAAGTTCCGCGGCCACGCTTTCTGGACGACGCTGATCCTGGTGCCGATGATGCTGTCGCCCGCAGTGGTCGGCAATTTCTGGCGCTTCCTCTACGAACCCCAGATCGGCCTGTTTTCCTATGTCATCTCGTTCGTGTCGGGCATCCCGCCGACAAGCATCCAGATGCTTTCCAACGTCTCGCTGGCACCGTGGTCGATCATCATCGTCGACACCTGGATGTGGACGCCCTACGTGATGCTGATCTGCCTCGCGGGCCTGCGTTCGATCCCCGAATATATCTATGAGGCGGCCGAGGTCGACCGCGCCTCCAACTGGCGGCAGTTCTGGTCGATCACACTGCCGATGGCGCTGCCCTTCATCATGCTGGCGGTGCTGTTTCGCGGCATCGAGAACTTCAAGATGTTCGACATGGTCAATCTGCTGACCGGCGGCGGGCCGGGCTCGACCACCGAGGTGGCCTCGATCACGCTGAAACGGCAAGCCTTCGAAAGCTGGCGCACCGGCTATTCCTCGGCCTTCGCCATCATCCTGTTCGTCGCGGTGTTCGGTCTCGCCAACATCTACGTCAAGGCGCTCAACAAGGTGAAGCAGAGATGAGCCTGACCACAGCCCATTCGGTCGTCGCCCCCTCGGCAAGTTCGAAGCGCATCGCCGGCGCGATCATCATCGCCTATGCGCTGATCTCGATCGTGCCGCTCTTGTGGATCTTCGCCACCAGCTTCAAGACGCCGCCGGATTCGATCGCCTATCCGCCCAAGATCGTGTTCCAGCCGAGCATCGAGGGCTACTGCAACCTGTTCACCACGCGCACGAGGCAGACGCCGGAATACATCAATTCGCTGGGGCCGGCGACTGGCTTCTGCGACGAGACCGTGCGCAAGCGCAACATGGTGATCGCCGGACCATCCAACTTCCTGCCGCGCTTCATCAATTCGCTGGTCATCGCCTTCGGCTCGACCTTCTGCGCCGTCTTTCTCGGCACGCTGTCGGCCTATGGCTTCTCGCGCTTCAAGGTGCCGCTCGCCGACGACCTTCTGTTCTTCATCCTGTCGACACGCTTCATGCCGCCTATCGCGGTCGCTATTCCCATCTACCTGATGTACCGCGAACTCGGCCTGTCCGACACCGCGCTCGGCATGATCCTGCTCTACACGGCGGTCAATGTGTCGCTGGCGGTATGGCTGCTCAAAGGCTTCATCGACGAGATCCCGCGAGAATACGAGGAAGCGGCGATGATCGACGGCTATACGCGGCTGCAGGCATTCTGGCGCACCGTGCTGCCGCAGGCCACGACCGGCATCGCCGCGACCGCCATCTTCTGCCTGATCTTCGCCTGGAACGAGTATGCGTTCGCCGCGCTGCTGACCTCGGGCACGGCACAGACCGCGCCGCCCTTCATCCCGACCATCATCGGCGAAGGCGGCCAGGACTGGCCGGCGGTGGCAGCCGGCACGACGATCTTCCTGGTGCCGATCCTTGTCTTCACCATCCTGCTCCGCAAGCAATTGCTGCGCGGCATCACCTTCGGCGCGGTGCGCAAATGATGGCCTTGGCACAAAGTCGCCCCCCACTCCGTCGAGCTTCGCTCGACACCTTGCCGGGGCGAGCCGCGGGTCTCGCCCGTCCTTCGGACCCCCCGATCGACGGGGTAGAGGAAGGGCGCGAACTTCATTCAGCCAGGCTCCCTTCCTCTCCCTCCGGAGGGGGGAGAGGTGGCGCTGTAAAGCAGCGACGGAGTAGGGGAACCACCTGGCAACCATCTCTCCCTGTGAACGGGGAGAAGGAGGGGAGGAACGCATGAGCCGCTCGGTTATCTCCAAGCGCCCATCTTGGCCACGCTGGGCAAGGCGCGGGCTGATGGAAAACATAGCGACGGCACTGATCGCCATCGGCTTCCTGATGCTGTTCCAGCCTTTCGCGCTGTCGCTCTACACCTATTCCTTCATCACCATGCTTGCCGGCACGGTGATGTTCATCATCGTCTCCAAGTTCCCGGAATAATCATGGCCGAAATCCGCGTCCAGCATCTGAGAAAGGCCTTCGGCGATTTCGTCGCCGTGCAAGACTCCAACTTCGTCGTCGAGGATGGCGAGTTCTTCGTCATGCTCGGACCGTCCGGTTGCGGCAAGACCACCACCTTGCGCATGATCGCCGGGCTGGAGCTGCCGACCGGCGGCCAGATCCTGCTCGGCGGCGACGACGTTACCATGCTCAGGGCGCGCGAGCGCGACATCGCCTTCGTCTTCCAGCTGTTCGCGCTCTACCCGCACATGAATGTACGCAAGAACATCGGCTTCCCGCTGCTGGCGCAAGGCATGTCCTCCGCCGAAATCCGCAGCCGCGTCGAGGAAACCGCGAAGCTTCTGCGCATCGACCATCTGCTCGACAAATCCGTCTCCGGCCTCGCCGGTGGCGACCGCCAGCGCGTCGCGCTCGGCCGCGCCATCGTGCGGCGGCCAAAATGCTTCCTGATGGACGAACCGCTGGGGACGCTCGACACCGAATTCCGCGATTTGATGGTCCATGAATTGCGCGAACTGCACAACCGCATCCACGCCACCACGGTCTATGTCACGCATGACCAGATGGAAGCGATGTCGATGGCCGACAAGATCGCCGTCATGAACCATGGCGTCATCGAGCAGTTCGGCACGCCACGCGAGATCTACGACCGCCCGGCGTCCATGTTCGTCGCCGACTTCATCGGCTCGCCGCCGATGAACTTTCTGGGCTTCGGCGGCGGGCTCGCCAAGGGCGCGAAGGAGATCGTCGTGCAGGGCGCCAAAGTCACGGTGCCGGAGGTGCGCGAGGATGTGGCGCCGGCCGACATGGCGCTCGGCATCCGCCCCGAACACATCCGCTTCGACGACGCATCGAAACTGCGCGGCGCAATCTACGGCACCGAATATCTCGGCACCACGCAGATCGTCGCGGTGGAGACATCGGACGGCATCATCAAGGCGCGTGTGCCGGCCGAAATCCGGCTCAACGCCGGCGACCATGTCGGCCTGACGCTGAACAGCGCGCGGCTGTCGCTGTTCGAAAAAGGCTCAGGGCGCGCGGTGAAGACGGCGATCCACGATACCGCCTCTCAGGGGAGAGTGCAGCATGGCTGATGTGCGCATCAAAGGCGTGACCAAGAGTTTCGGCGAGCATGTCGCCGTCAACGGTCTCGACCTGCATATATCAGACGGCGAATTCGTCGTGCTGCTCGGGCCGACCGGCGCCGGCAAGACGACGACATTGCGCCTGATCGCCGGACTGGAGCGGCCGGATACCGGTACGATCGAGATCGGCGGCCACAATGCCACCAGCCTGTCACCGGCCGAGCGCGACACCGCTTTCGTTTTCCAGCAATATTCGCTCTATCCGCATCTGTCGGTGTTCGACAATCTCGCCTTTCCCCTGCGCTCGCCGGCACGAAAAATACCGGAAGACCAGATTCGCCGCCGGGTCGAGGAGGTGGCGAAGATGGTGCGCATCCATCACAAGCTCGCCAACCGTTCGACCAAATTGTCGGGCGGCGAAATGCAGCGCGTCGCCATCGGCCGCGCGCTGGTGCGCAAGCCGTCCATCTACCTGATGGACGAACCGCTGTCGTCGCTGGACGCCAAGCTGCGCGCGGATCTCAGGCTCGAGCTGAAACGCATCCAGTCCGAACTCGGCGCCACCATGCTCTACGTCACCCACGACCAGATCGAGGCCATGACCATGGCCGATCGCATCGGCATCCTGGCCGATGGCGTGCTGGTGCAGATCGGCACGCCGCGAACCATCTACTCCGAGCCGGCAAATCTGCACGTCGCGGCACGGCTCGGCCAGCCCGCCATCAATCTTCTACCGACGGGGCTGCTGCCGGATGGCAGCGCGCCGGCCGGCACCAAGACGATCGGCGCGCGGACCGAGCACCTGGCGATCGAGAAAGCCGTGAATGGCCATGCCGACGGCGTCGTCGACTGGGTCGAGCATCTCGGCGACCAGAACCATCTGCATGTGACGGTGGGGCCGAAGAAACTGGTGACGCTGACCGATCCCGACACGGATCTGGGGCAAGGCGACAAAGTGGTGATCCGCTATCGCTCGCCGCTCTATTTCGGCGCTGACGGACAACGACTGACGTGAATGGTTTTTCGGCGTCCCTCGCCAAGGTGATGCCGGCTTCTGATTGACGAAATACGGGACCAATTCGATGAAGCACTTTTTCAACCGCAGGGCAACGATCGTCACCGAGGCGCTGGACGGATTGTTGCGCACCATTGGCTCAGGCAACCTCGCGCGCCTCGACGGCTATCCCGAGATCAAGGTCGTGCTGCGCGCCGATTGGGACAAGTCCAAGGTCAGCGTCGTCTCCGGCGGCGGCGCCGGGCACGAGCCGTCGCATGCCGGCTTCGTCGGCAAGGGCATGCTGACAGCTGCCGTCTCGGGCGAGATCTTTGCCTCGCCGAGCGTCGAAGCGGTGCTGGCGGCCATTCGCGCGGTCACCGGACCGGCCGGCTGCCTGCTGATCGTCAAGAACTACACCGGTGACCGGCTCAATTTCGGCCTCGCTGCGGAAAAGGCGCGCGCCGAAGGCTTTCGAGTCGAGATGGTGATCGTCGCCGACGACATCGCGCTGCCTGACATCGCCCAGCCGCGCGGTGTCGCGGGCACCCTGTTCGTGCACAAGATTGCAGGCCATCTGTCGGAAGCCGGCCGGGATCTGGCCGAGATCGCGGCCGCGGCGCGGACGGCGGCGAAGGATATCATTTCGCTCGGCATATCGCTGTCGTCCTGTTCGATCCCGGGCCAGCCGCATGAAGACAGGTTTGGAGCCGATGATGGCGAACTCGGCCTTGGCATCCATGGCGAGCCTGGCGTCGAGCGCATCGCGGTGCAGAGCGTCGACCGGCTGGTGGCGATCATGGCGGAGCGCTTGGCAGTGCGGCTCGACCCGAAGGCCACCTATGCCTTGCTGATCAACAATCTCGGTTCGGTGCCACCGCTCGAAATGTCCTTGGTCGCCAATGCGGTACTTGCCTCGCCGCTCGCCAGGGCCGTCAAGTTGACGATCGGTCCCGGCCCGCTGATGACGGCGCTCAACATGAACGGGTTCTCGCTGTCGCTGATCCGGCTCGATGCGGCGCGCCAAGCGGCCCTGCTGGCGCCGGTCGGCCCGCACGCCTGGATGCCGGCAAAGCCGGTCGTGGAGCCTTATGTCGTGCCGCTGGTCAAACCAGCGCACGAAGGCGCGGCACGCAAGGCCAGCCACGACGCAGGCACAAGGCGCTTGATCGTGACGGTCTGTGAAAAGCTGATTTCGCTTGAAGCGACATTGAACGGCCTGGACGCCAAGGCAGGCGACGGTGACACCGGCTCGACGGCAGCGACCGGCGCACGCAGCATCCTCGAACGGCTCGATACGCTGCCGCTTGCCGACCCCGCAGCGACGCTTGGCGCCGTCGGCGACCTTCTGAGCGCCTCGATGGGCGGCTCCAGTGGGGTGTTGTTGTCGATCTTCTTCACAGCGGCGTCGCGGGCCCTCGATGGCGGCACTGATGTGCCCAAGGCCTTGCTTGCCGGGCTTGAACGAATGACCTTCTACGGCGGCGCAAAACCCGGCGATCGCACTATGGTCGACGCGCTGGAGCCGGCCCTGAGGGCGCTCGACGCCAAGGGCCTGGAGGAAGCCGCGATAGTGGCCGCGCGCGGCGCCGAAGCCACGGCCGCGATGGAGAGGGCGAAGGCCGGCCGGTCGGCTTATGTCGGCACCAAATTGCAAGGTGTGGTCGACCCCGGTGCTCATGCCGTGGCCGAAGTGTTCGCGGCCGCCGCCGCGCAGCATGCCACGGCCTGACGCATGCTCCAGTTGCCGAACGACCGTTCTTTCGCTACTGCCGGCAAGGTGCAAACCGGGAATTCGGGCGACATGACGGCGCTGAATCTTTCGAAGCTGATCACGGCCGCCGCGGATACGATTGCCGAGCACGCCGAGGAATTGACGGCGCTCGACCAGGCGATCGGCGACGGCGACCATGGACTGAACATGAAGCGCGGCTTCGAGGCCGTGCGCGCCGAGGCGGATGTGTTCGCGGCAAAGCCGCTGCCAGACACACTGAAGGCGATCGGCACCAAGCTGGTGATGACGGTGGGCGGTGCGTCCGGCCCACTCTTCGGCACGTTGTTCATGGCGCTCGGCAAGGAGATTTCGGCGGAACCTGATCGCGCCAACCTGACGACTGCCTTCGGCAAGGCGATCGAAGCGGTGGCCGCGCGCGGCAAGTCACAGGTTGGCCAGAAAACCATGCTCGATGTGCTGCAACCGGTGCATGACGCGTTAGCCGGGGGAAAGACGGTAGCTGAAATAGTCGACATCGCCGACGCCGCCGCCGAAGCGACCGTGCCGATGAAGGCGCTGCGTGGGCGTGCCTCGTTCCTCGGCGACCGCTCGATCGGCCATATGGATGCCGGCGCGCGCTCGACCGCGCTGCTGGTGCGCACGGTGGGACAGGCGATCGGGGAAAGCGCATGAGCAATGTCGGGATCGTGATCGTCTCGCATTCGCCGCTGGTCGCGGAGGGCACAGCCGACATGGTACGCCAGATGGTGGGCGACGAAGTGCCGCTTGCATGGTGCGGCGGAAACGGCCATGGCGGGCTCGGCACCAGTGTCGAGGCGATCATGGGCGCCATCGACAAGGCCTGGTCGGAAGCCGGTGTCGCCATCCTTGTCGATCTCGGCGGCGCCGAGACCAATTCGGAGATGGCGGTGGAGATGATCGGCGAACCGCGCGCGCAGAAGATCATCGTCTGCAACGCGCCGATCGTCGAGGGCGCGGTAATGGCGGCGACCGAGGCCTCCGGCGGCGCCTCGCTCCGGGAAGTGGTGGCGACGGCGCACGAATTGTCGCCGTCGTGAGTGAACGGGGTTTTTGAAGACATGTCCGCAACCGCAGAAGCGACCGTCCTGATCACCCACGATGTGGGCCTGCATGCGCGTCCTTCGGTGAAGTTCACCAAGCTGGCCAAGAGCTTTGCCGCCGATGTGGAAATTGCACTCGCCGCCAACGGCCCGTGGTTCGACGCAAAAAGCATCGTCAAGGTGATGGCAGCCAAGGCGCCGAAGGGCACGGTGCTGCATATCAGGGCCAAAGGCGATGGCGCCGATGATGCGATCCGCGCGCTGATCGAACTGGTGCAGCGCGATTTCGACGAGGACGCCGGCCATGTCCGCTCGGCTTGAGGCCGTTGCATGCCTTGGCCGGCCCGCAGGGAATGCGGGCCATGCGCATTGAAGGTGTTCCGGCCTCGGCCGGCTATGCCGAGGGGCCCCTGTTCGAACTGGACCGGCCTGCCGGCGTCTATGCAAGCAAGGCAAGCTCCGCCGAGGAGACGTTGTCGCTGGAAGCCGCGATCGGCAAGGCGGTGAGCCGGCTCGTGGCCATGGTCGGGACCGCCGACAGCGATGCCGCCGGCATACTCGAATTCCACATCGCCATGCTGGAAGACGATGCGCTGAGCAGGCCGGCCTTCGCATCGATCGCTTCCGGAAAAACCGCCGACGCGGCCTGGCGGCAGGCACTCGATGCCGAGATCGCCGGTTACGACGCCTCGGACCAGGATTATTTCCGCGCCCGCGCCGCGGACCTGCGCGATATCAGGGACCAGGTGCTGCGCGCGCTCACCGAGGACGGTGACAGCACGGCACCGGCCGGCGCCATTCTCTGCGGCGAGGATATCGCGCCGACGCGGTTTCTCGAAACCGACTGGAGCCATGGCGGCGGCATCGCGCTGAAGGCAGGCAGCACTGCCAGCCACGTCGCCATGCTGGCGCGCTCGCGTGGCGTGCCGATGGTCGTGGGTCTGCGCGAGCCGCTCACCGCTGGTGCCGTCATGGCGCTGCTCGACGCCGAGCACGGGACTATCGTTCTGACGCCCTCGCCCACGGAGATCGGCTCGTTCCGACAGGCGTCGTCTTCCTTCGCGGCTCGACAGGGCAAGGCACAGACATTTCTGGCGCGGCCGGCAGCGACGAAGCGCGGCACCGCGGTGCGCGTGCAGGTCAACATCGCCGACCCCCGCGATGTCGATGCCATCGACATCGCGACCTGCGATGGTGTCGGCCTGATGCGTACGGAATTCCTGTTCGGCAAGACGCTGCCGGATGAAGAGACGCAGTATCGCGCCTATCGCAAGGTGCTGGAATGGGCCGGCGAAAAACCGGTGACGATCCGCACCGTCGATGCCGGAGGCGACAAGCCGGTGCCGGGCTTCACCGTCGAGGAAGGAAATCCGTTCCTCGGCCTGCGCGGCATCAGGCTGTCGCTGGCCAGGCTGGATATATTCCGTGTTCAAATCAGGGCATTGCTGCGCGCCGCACCACACGGCAATCTCAAAGTCATGTTTCCGATGATCGCCACATCAGAAGAGTATGAACGCGCCGCCGCCCTGTTCGCCGAGGAGCGGGCGGCGCTCGCCGCGCGCGGCGTCGCGCACAAAATGCCGCCGCTCGGCATCATGGTCGAGGTGCCCTCGGTGGCCATCGCGCCGGAGGCGTTCGCCGGCGTCGCCTTCTTCTCGATCGGCTCCAACGACCTCACGCAATATGTGATGGCGGCTGCCCGCGACAATGCCGCGGTCGCGCATCTCAACTCCGTGCGCCATCCGGCCGTCCTGCGGTTGATCGGTGCGGTCGCGGCCTTCGGACAGGAAAACGGTATCCCCGTCAGCCTGTGCGGCGACGCCGGCGGCGACCCCGCTTCGATCCCGTCGCTGCTCGAGGCCGGCCTGCGCGATCTCTCGGTCGCGCCGGCGCAACTCGCCATGGCCAAGGCGGCCATCGCGGACGTCCCGGTCTAGGCGGCTGGCATGATCGACAACGCATACCAACCCGGCTCCGAGGAGGCGATCCGCGCCTACAAGACGATCCTGTCGCAGGTCATCGACCAGCGCCCGTCGGGCATGCGCCAGCGCCTCGCCGACGCGCTCGGCAAGCACCGCAGCTTCGTCACGCAGATTTCGAGCCCCGCCTATTCGATCCCGATCCCGTCAAAGCATCTGCCCGCCATCTTTTCCGTCTGCCATTTCAGCCCAGCCGAGCGCGACCAGTTTCTCGCCGCCTATCACCAGGCACATCCCGGGAAGATCTCGGTCGCCGCGGGCGCACGCAAGACAAGGCACGTTTCGCTCATCGTGCCGGATTTCGGCGATGACAAGCAGAATGCAGCGCTCGACCGCGCGATCAACGAATTCATCCAGAAGGTCACCAGCATCACCGGCAAGAGTGGCTGATCGACCCTTGATGCCAGGCTATTTCGGGAGGAGACGGCCGTGAAGAAATTCATGAACTCGGTGGACACGGTGCTGACCGAGAGCCTCGACGGTTTCGTGGCCGCCCATGCCGACATCCTCGTGCTTGGCGAGGAGCACAAATTCATCCGCCGCAAGGCCCTCGAGCCGGGCAAGGTGGCGCTGATCTCCGGCGGCGGCTCCGGCCACGAGCCGCTGCATGGCGGCTTTGTCGGCCATGGCATGCTGGACGCCGCCTGTCCCGGCCAGGTGTTCACCTCGCCGACGCCGGACCAGATGCTGGCAGCCGCGCAAGCTGTCGACACCGGCGCCGGCTGCCTGTTCATCGTCAAGAACTATGAGGGCGACGTGATGAATTTCGACATGGCGGCGGAGATGTCGGAAGGCGTCCTGCAGGTGGTGACCAATGACGACGTCGCCGTCGAGAATTCGTCCTATACGACCGGACGGCGCGGCGTCGCCGGCACATTGGTGGTGGAAAAGATCGTCGGCGCTGCCGCCGAGCACGGCCTGGCGTTGCCGGCGTTGAAGGCGCTGGGCGACCGCGTCAACGAGGCGACCCGCTCGATGGGCGTGGCACTGACCAGCGGCACCGTGCCGGCGGCCGGCAAACCGACCTTCGACATCGGCGATGGCGAGATGGAATTCGGCGTCGGCATCCATGGCGAGCCCGGCCGCCGCCGCGACACCTTGAGGAGCGCCGATGCGATCGCGCACGAGATCTGCGCCGCGATCCTGGGCGATCTCGGCGACAGGGCGAACGGCCCGGCGCTGCTGTTCGTCAACGGCTTCGGCGGCACGCCGCTGATGGAGCTCTATTTGATGTACAACAGCGCCCGCCGGATTTTCGAGCAGCATGGCGTGACGATTGCCCGCTCGCTGGTTGGCACCTATGTCACCTCGCTCGACATGGCCGGCTGCTCGGTCACGCTGACCCTGCTTGACGACGAATTGACGGGCTGGTGGGACGCACCTGTCCACACGGCGGCGCTGCGCTGGGGCATGTAACGCTGGCTTCCCCTTGGCTTTTCTGCGACCATCCGGGCGATCCCGCTATCGGTAACACCTGTCCGGATTGATGCTGCCATCCCTTACGCCCGCCGAGGAAAAGTTGCTGCTGCGCTTCGCCGACCCGGAGGCCGCGGCGGTCGAGGACAATTTGTCGGCAAAGGCGCTGTCGGCTCTGCTCGACAATGCCGAATTCCACGGCGTCCTGCCGATCATGCTGCGCAAGCTCAGGGAGCGCGGCGACGCGCACCTTCCGTCGAACGCTGGCTTGCAGGACAAACTCGACGATCTGCGCCAGAAGGCGACGATCGCTACCGGCCAGTCGATGCTGCTGCAGTATCATGGCGACCGCATCATGAAGGGGATGGCGGCGGAAGGCATTCCAGCGCGGATCGTCAAGGGGCCGGTGTTCGCGCGAAAACTCTACCGTAACGCATCCGACCGGCCGTTCACCGACATCGACATCCTCGTCGAGCCCGCCAACCTTGCACGGGCAAACCAGGTGATCGCGGCGTCAGGCTTCGAGCTTGGCAGCAACGAGGCGGAATCCTACCAGCTGCAGGAATTCAAATGGCTGGAAAAGGAGAATTCCAGCCTGCTGGTCGAGCTGCATGGCGACCTTGTGCACGACACCGGCATGCGTCGCCGCCTGTCGCTGGGGTTTCGCGAGCTGGGCATCATCGACGGCGAGGCTATGGACACGCCGGCAGCCCTTTTGACGATCGCCATCGTGCATGCCGCCGGCGGGCATAAATTCCACCGGCTGCAGCTTTGTGTCGACGTGCTGCAAGGCGTACGCGCGCTGCGATCACCCGAATCGGAAGCCCGCCTGCTCGACGCCGCCCGCATGACCGGCATCGAACTCGAACTGGCGATCGTGCTCAACGTGACCGGCCGCCTGTTCGGCGAACCGCATGCGCTCGAACTTGCCGGGCGGATCAAACCCGACCTGTCGATACGGTTGGCCAAGAAGCTGATCACGACGAACACGCTGCTCAGAGTCAATTCCAGGGAGAAGATCGGCTCGCGCCTGCGCCGCGATGCCTTTCGCTGGATCCAGCGCCTGGCCAAGGCCAGGCCATACGCCGCTTGAAGTGGCCGTCAGTCCCGTGATGTCAACGTGGCGCTTATCAGCGCCGCCGCATCGGCCGGGCGCGCGCCTACTTCCAGCGTGAAGGTCGGCACCGACGAGACCAGTCTGCCGATCGTCGCCAGCCGGCGCTTCTGCAGCGGCAGCAGGCCGGTCGCGCCGGTTCGGACGTTGTCCATCGCCAGCGCCACCATGGCGTCGGTCCTGGCCATCGGCACGAGCCGGGTCTCTTCGTCGGCGGATCGCGCGAGGTGCAGGAGCGCGGCCACCGGACGGGCGGTCGGGGTTTCGATTTTCACGATCCCGCCCAGCTTTTCCAGCGAAACAGCCTGTTCGCCATTGCGGTCCCAGGATGGCCCGAGGCATGGCGCCACCTGCGGGATCATTCGCGCGGTCTTCTCATGGATCTTGACGTGGCGTGGCAAACCCCAGGCAACCGGCGTGGCGCCAGCGACATTCAGGATCATGGCGTCGTCGGAGCACAGGCCGAAACCATGCGTTGCCAGGGCCAGCGAGGTCGTGGTCTTGCCGGTACCGCTCGGGGCATGGATCAGCACGACGGCATCCCGGCCCGGCAGCGTCAGGCCCGCGGTATGCAGC
This sequence comes from Mesorhizobium sp. M8A.F.Ca.ET.181.01.1.1, assembly GCF_004792025.1. Taxonomy (NCBI): domain Bacteria; kingdom Pseudomonadati; phylum Pseudomonadota; class Alphaproteobacteria; order Hyphomicrobiales; family Phyllobacteriaceae; genus Mesorhizobium; species Mesorhizobium sp. M8A.F.Ca.ET.181.01.1.1. Next base: position 46,726 of record NZ_SRTV01000012.1, read on the forward strand.
ATATGCTGGCCGCCGGCATCGAGCGCGGCGTCCAGCATCAGCATCGACGGCGTCCAGGCGGCCTTGCTGTCGGGCACGATGCAAAGCCGAGCCCAGCCCTTCTCGCTGATCTCGACGGTCTGGCGTCCTGGCAAGACCAGATGGACGCTGGCGCCGTGGGTGATCATCCGGCAGTAGCCGTCGTCCGGTATCTCGCCCTCGAAAACCAGGGATCCGGCGGGTGTCTCGTCCAATGCTTCCGCGTCGGCGATGTCGAAACGAAAATCCGCTTCGGTCGAACCTTCGACGCGCAGGCCGGCGAGCATCCTGTCGAAGTCTAGCCATAGTTCGGCCCGTTCGGCCGAAATGCCGAGCACCTGGCCGTTGAGATCATAGAAGACGCAAGGTCTGGTCAAGCGGGGCGCACCTTCGTGGCGCGGTCATGGTGGCGATAGATTTCGACCATGCCGGGAAGGCTGTGGCTGACCACCGGCCTGCCGTCGAGGCAGACCCAGCAATGCGCCGACAGCCGGGACGCTTGCAGCGACTTCGGATCGACGCCGAAACGCAACTCCGGATCGAAGCCGGCAAGGCGCAGGAAACGGTGGCCGAGCAGCCCTTCCCGCAGGCATCTGCGGTCACGCATCAGCCAGGGATGGCGGACAATGCGGTTGACGCGAGCGACAATGTAGGCGGCTGGCAAGCCACGATAGGGCGTCGGCGAGGCAAGCGGCGCCCATTCCAGCACCTCCTCGAAGCTGCGGTTGGCAATAAGGACCGGCATCAGCCGCGCGCTTGCCCAGAGATGGCAGCGGAACAAGGCGCGCAGGAGAGGACTGTCCGCCATCAAACAGTACCTTCAGCTATCAAGTCCCGGAGCGGCCAGAATGCCTTCCGAGACCAGATCGGCGGCCAGTGCCGCCATGTCCTCGTCAAGCGTGCCCTTGTCGACTTCGAACTCCTCGCAAAGCAGGCCGACGATCTGGCCGAGGCTGCGCGCGCCATCCACCTTGTCGAGAAAGGCTTCGGTCGTGCCGTTGCAGGTATAGAGCTGGCCGCTCCGGGCCAAAAGCACGACCGCGCCGTCGCCGACATGCTGGACCGAGGCATCTTCCGCCAATCTCAGAACCGTTCCAGAGGCAATTTCCATCACGAACCCCAAAAGCCATGCGAAACCCCGGAATGAGATAGCGCGGTGGTGGGGCTCTGTCTATCGACCGGCTGGGGGGATGGCCCGCGCAGCTCTGTGTGAGCGACAGATCCTTGTCAGTCGCAACATCCATCCACAGCTGAAATCCTCCCAGCCGCCGGAATGACACGCTAGGCAAGCGCGTGGACCGGCAGGACCGTTGCTTTTCTTCCCTTAGGTAAGGTAAGAACTCCCCGTATCTTGGGGAGATAGGGTATGCGTTACAATTGGGAGCGGGCTCCGACGACTTTCGAACGTCATCGAAAAGCGCTTGCGACAGCCATTTTGATCTTCGGCGGCGTCGGCCTCATGCTGGTGGCCTTGCCGATCTAGCGTGATCGACTTTTGTCCAGCAAATACGGTTCTTTAGACGGCTATCGACGGGTTGCTCAGCGGGGTTGTCCGGTCACCGCGATGAAGCGGCGATCGCGCCCCTCAAAGCCCTGGCTGAAGCGCTGCACCAGCACAACGATCACCGCCGGCTTGCCGGCCGGTCTGTTTTTCATAGGATTCCGACAGGCTGTAGCCCGGCACGGCCTTGTCCTCATGCAGGGTCTTGAACCAGCACAATCGCGGGCCCTGCCGCGATACGCCACCGATGGTGCATTCGTTCACCCCTCGATGGCGCGCTTCACGACACCGCGCCTATCAGCTCAAGACGCGGCCAACTGAGACGAAAATGCAGGGAGACAACGCCCGAAGAAACAACATAGGCTACTGGCGAGGACGGCAGATGGTTCCTGGGGAGGATATGGATGGCTTCACGCTATCACGAGGTCTATGACGGCTGGAAACGCGACCCGGAAAAATTCTGGGCCGACGCGGCCGAGGCCATCGACTGGTATTCGCCCTGGGACAAGGTGTTCGATGCAGCAGCCGGCGTCTATGGCCGCTGGTTCACCGGCGCGACCTGCAACACCTGCTACAACGCCCTAGACAGGCATGTCGCCGGCGGGCGGGCCGATCAGATCGCACTGATCCATGACAGCGCCATCACCGGAACGGTGAAGAAGTTCACCTATGCCGAACTCAAACGCGAAGTGGTGGCGCTGACCTCGGTGCTGAAGAACCGCGGTATCGGCAAGGGCGACCGCGTCATCATCTACATGCCGATGGTGGCGGAGGCGGCCATCGCCATGCTCGCCTGCGCCCGCATCGGCGCCGTGCATTCGGTCGTGTTCGGTGGCTTTGCCTCACATGAGCTTGCCACCCGCATCGACGACGCGAAGCCGAAACTGATAATCTCGGCCTCCTGCGGCCTGGAGCCGGGCCGGGTCGTCGCCTACAAGCCGCTGCTCGACAAGGCGATCGAGATGTCCCGCCATAAGCCGGACGCCTGCCTGATCCTGCAGCGCGACCAGTTGCGCTGCGATTTGAAGGACCATTTCGACATCGACTATGCCGACGCGGTCGCCCGCGAACGGGCGGCCGGCGCCAATGTCGACTGCGTGCCGGTGCTGGCCACCGACCCGCTCTACATCATCTACACCTCGGGCACGACCGGCCAGCCCAAGGGCATCGTGCGCGACAATGGCGGCCACATGGTCGCGCTGAAATGGACGATGGACAACGAGTTCGGCGTCAAGCCGGGAGAAGTATTCTGGGCAGCGTCCGATGTCGGCTGGGTGGTCGGGCATTCCTACATCGTCTACGGACCGCTGCTGCATGGCTGCACCAGCGTGCTCTTCGAAGGCAAGCCGATCGGCACGCCAGATGCCGGCACCTACTGGCGGGTGATCTCGGAGCACGGCGTGGTCGCGCTGTTCACCGCGCCGACCGCCTTCCGCGCCATCAAGGGACAGGACCCCAAGGGCGAGTTCGTGCCGAAATACGATCTGTCGAAATTCCGCACGCTGTTCCTCGCCGGCGAACGCGCCGACCCCGAAACCATCAAATGGGCGGAGCAAAAGCTCAACGTGCCGGTGGTCGACCATTGGTGGCAGACCGAGACCGGCTCGCCGATGACGATCAACCCCGCCGGGCTCGGCCTCTTGCCGGTAAAATACGGCTCGCCCGGGGTGCCGATGCCGGGCTACGACATCCGCGTGCTCGACGATGCCGGCCATGAAGTGCCCCGCGGGACGCTGGGCAATGTCGTGGTCAAGCTGCCGCTGCCGGCCGGCTGCCTGCCAAGGCTATGGAATGCCGACGACCGCTTCCGCCAAGCCTATCTCGATGAGTTCCCCGGCTTCTACAAGACGGCCGATGCCGGCATGGTCGACGAGGACGGCTATCTCTACGTGATGGCCCGCACCGACGACATCATCAACGTCGCCGGCCACCGGCTGTCGACCGGCGCGATGGAAGAGGTGCTGGCCGCCCATCCCGACGTCGCCGAATGTGCCGTCGTCGGCATCGCCGACGCGATGAAGGGGCAAATTCCGCTCGGCTTGGTGGTGCTGAACGCCGGTGTCGCGCGCGACGGCGGCGCCATCGAGAAGGAGGTCGTCGCGCTGGTGCGCGAGCGCATCGGCCCGGTCGCCGCCTTCAAGACGGTGATAACGATCAAGCGGCTGCCCAAGACACGGTCGGGCAAGATCCTGCGCGGCACCATTCAGAAGATCGCCGACAAGGAAGCGTGGACGATGCCGGCGACCATCGACGACCCCGCCATCCTCGAGGAAATCACGGCGGCTCTGAAGGCGCGCGGTATCGGCGTCTGAGGAGCACTGCCGGCAGATGAGTGGAGATTCAGTTCCGCGATGTTGCGGCGCGGCGAACTTTGTGATGGACGCATCGCACAATCGTTGATTGTGCGATGCAACATTCCGACTTACAGTTCGCGTGGGGGGCCATTCGATGGGATCGCATGGCTCAGCAGAAAACAACGTTCGGCGGCATCGACATCCTGCGGTTTCTCGCCGCCGTGCTGGTCATGGTCTACCACTACGGCTTCTGGGTGTGGGCCTATCCCGACGGCATCTCGGCGCAAGCGACCGGCGGCGTTCCGGCGCAACCTGGTATCGGCGCCTGGGTCGAATCCGGCTGGGTCGGCGTCGAGATCTTCTTCGTCATCAGTGGTTTCGTCATTGCCTTCAGCGCCGAGAATTCGACGCCGCTGCGGTTCTTCGAGGCAAGGGTCAAAAGGCTGGCGCCGGCGGTGTGGATCTGTGCGCCGATCACCGCGGCGCTGCTGTTGCTCATCGGCTTGAGCTGGCCGACCGACGCGGTGGTAAGGCTCGCCCGGACGGCCCTGTTCGCGCCCTATGGTCCGTGGGTGGACAGCGTCTACTGGACGCTCGGCATCGAGATCGCCTTCTACGCCGTCGTCTGGGTGCTGTTGCGGCTCGGCCGCTTCCATCTGATGGAAGCGGTTGCCATCGTCATCGGCCTGGTCAGCACGCTGTTCTGGTGCCTGTACTATCCGCTCGGCTGGTCGGACTTCGCCGAGACGCGCTGGCTGCAGCTCATCCTGGTGCATCATGGCTGTTTCTTCGCGGTCGGCGTGCTCATCTGGCTGATGCGGTTCAAGGCGGTGACGCCTTCGCGCCTTGGCTTCTGCCTGCTGTTCCTCGGCGGCGGCGTGCTGCAGATCGCCAGTTCCGTCGACGTCCACAGCATCAAGGTCGGAGCCATGATGCCCTACGCACCGCCAATCCTGATCTTCCTCGTGGCCATCGCGCTGATGGCATGGTCCCTCAGGCTCGACCTCAGCTGGAGCGGCTGGCGCCGGATAGGCCTGATGACCTATCCGCTCTATCTGATCCACGACGTCATCGGCGCGGCGATGCTCGGCGCCATGGTCCGCGCCGGGCTGCCATATCTCTTCTCGATGGCGATGGTCGCCGCGACCATGATCGCGGCGAGCTGGCTGGTGGCGACCGAAGCCGAGCCGCGCATCCGGCTACTGCTCGACCACACGGTTTTCCGCTACCGGCTTAAGGCAGCGTAGCCGTCCAGCTTCGCCGCCGCGCTTCTTGTCCAGCCGCATAAAGGCGGCGACAGACGGAACTTTGCGTAGTCTCGAAACAAGAAGCGCAGCGCGCTCTCAGGAGATGGTAGGCAACGGCCTATCTCAGACCGCTGTCTTCGACCGCACTTCCGACTTGTCGAGATAGTAGCTCGAGTACTTGTCGAAGAATTTCTCCGATGCGCCGAACGATCCGTATTTGGCCAGCTTCTTCAGGTCGACCTTGTTCAGCACCGCGCCGACGATCTTGTTGGCGACATAGGGTTCGGATTCCAGCATCGAGCGCACCATGGCGCGCGGCGTGCGGCCCCATTCGGTGACCAGCACGAAGCCGTCGACGAGCGGCGCGAAGGCCTTCGCGTCGACCACCGGCCCGAGCGGCGGCAGATCGACGACGATGTATTCGAACGTCTCCTTGGCGTTCTCGATGAAGCGCCGCATGCCGGCCGAGGAGAGAAGCTCGCTGGTGTGCGAGAAATGCCCACGCGACACGGCCGGGATGATGGCCAGCTTGGTCTGCCTGTCGATCTTGCCAACGGACTGCCATGTCTGGCCGCTCACCACCGCTTCCATCAACCCTTGCTCGGCTTCCATGCCGAGGCTGCGGCTGAGGCCCGGATTGCGCAGGTCGCCGTCGATGAGCAGCGTCCTGGCGCCATTGGCGGCGAGCAACCCGGCGAGATTGGCCGCGACCGTCGACTTGCCTTCGCCGGGCAGGACCGAGATCACGCCGATGACGCGGCTGCCTTGCCCTTCCATGACGACATCGAAGGCGATCTTGGCACTGCGCAGCGTTTCGGAGAACATCGATGCCGGAGCGTCGATACTCACCCGCATTCGCGCCCGCCTTTCGATGGCGGCCGGCGATCTGGCGACCTTGAGATCGGGCTCGGCCGGCTTGTCTTCCTTCGTCGGTTTGCTACCGATGGTGGGCAGGTAACCGAGGAATTTGAGGCCGACGCGGTCGCGCACCTCCTCGCCGGTCCTGAAGAACCGTTCGTTGAACTCGTTGAGGCCGCCGAAGCCCGCGCCCATGAGAACGCCGAGCACCAGCGAAAGACCGAGCACGATGATGGTGCGCGGGCTCGAGGCGGCAAGCGGGGTCGACGCATCCGAGATGATGCGGATCTTGCCGACCGGGAAGGACTGCTGCTGGGCGGCTTCCTCGTAGCGGCCGAGGAACGTCTGGTAGAGCGTGGTCAGCGCCGTCGCCTTCTGGTCGAGATCACGCAACTGGACCTGCGACTGGTTGTCGATGGAGCTCTTGCCCTGCGCGGCGGCGACATTGGCCCTGAGCGCGGTTTCGCGCGCCAGCGCCACCTCATACTCGTTCCGGTAGCTTTCGGTCAGCTGCTTCAGTTCGCCGAAGATCTGCGCCGATATGTCGGCCTTCTCCTTGGCGAGCGCCACCGCTTGCGGATGCTGCGGGCCGAAATTCGCCTCGACATCCTGCTGCCGTTTGGCGACGGTGAGGTAGCGTGTCTTCAGCGCCGCGATGACGGAGCTGCTTGGCTGGTCGCTGGATATTGCGGCGTCCTTGAAAGCGTTCTCCGAACCGCTGTCGACGATCGACTTGTATTGCTGGTAACGGGCGCTGGCACGCGCGGTGTCGGCCTGCGCCACGATGAGCTGGGCATTCAGGTCGGCGAGTTGCTTGGCGCTCATCAGCTGGCCGTCGCTGCTGGCGGACAGGCCATGTTCGGCCCTGAATTTCTCGACCGCCAGCGATGCCTGCTGCGAGCTTTCGCGCAGTTCGGTCAGCCGGCCCTGCAGCCAGACCGCCGCGCGCTCGGTGGCGTCGAAGCTGGCATCGAGCTGGTCGGCGAGATAGGCGTCGGCATAGGCCTTCGTGATGGCCTTCGCCAGCGCCGGATCCGTCGCCTGGTAGCCAAGCGCGATGACGTAGCTTCGTCCGACGCGATCCGCCTGGATCTCGTTCTGCAGCTTGAGGATGGCGTAGTCACGGCCGGATGCGGCAATCAACGCGTCGCGCGCGGCGGGGTCGAGCTTGCTGATATCGCCGACGCCCGGCATGACCGGGCTTGGCCGGACATATTGGATCAGTCCGCGGATCAAGCCGATGCCCTGGGCAAGCGCCGATTGCGGCGGGTTCATGAACGCTTCGTTCTGATCGAGCTTGAGCTTGTCGACGACCACGGCGGCGAGCCGCGTCGAGGTCAGGATCTCGATCTGGCTGAGAATCGCCGAATCGGTCTGCATGGTCGTCGACGCCGCCGAAATGTCGTCGACGATCTTGTTCAGCCCCTCATCGATCAGCACGCTGGAGACCGACACGAATTTTGGCGGCGTGGTCTGCAGATAGAGCATGCCCAGGAAAAGGCCGATGACGGCGCACACGCCAACCACCTTGGCCTGCCGTGCGGCCATGCCAAGCAGCCGCTCGATATCGATGAAGTCGTCGCCGTCTCCTGCGTCCGAATTCGGCAATGGCATCCTCTTGTCGAGAGGAAAGTTGGCATAATTCATCTTCGGTCCAATTCTGGCTTGTCTCGCTCGCAGGCCCCAGAAAGATCGGGAGCATTGGCGGACGCGACACACGCTTGGTGCCGGACAGCGCGGAGCCGGCCGGCCCTTCCGCCGTCAGCCACCCGACAATACTCCCGAAAGATGGGCATTATGCGGCTTCTTCCTGGCGTTCATGCGTCCGGACGAACTCCCGGAGCATCTCGAAAACCGGGCCCTTCATGTCGTCGCGCGCCAGCGCGAAGGCGATATTGGCCTGGATGAACCCTTCCTTGGAACCGCAGTCGAACATGCGGCCCTTGAAAGGCTGGGCAAAGAATGGCTGCTCCTGCGACAGGCGGACCATGGCGTCGGTCAGCTGGATTTCATTGCCGGCGCCGCGTTGCTGGTTGCCCAGAAGCTGGAAAATCTCGGGCTGCAGGATGTAGCGGCCGTTGATGTAGAAGTTCGACGGCGCGTTGGCCGGCGCGGGCTTTTCGACCATGGCCGTCACCTCGAAGCCGCCGCCAATGTCGGCGCCACGGCCGACGATGCCATATTTGTTGGTCTCGGTGGGATCGCAGCGCTCGACGGCGATGACGTTGCCGCCGGTCTCGGCATAGAGGTCGGTGATCTCGGCCAGGCATCCGCGACCGCCGAAGGAGACCATGTCAGGCAAAAGCAGGGCGAAGGGCTCGTTGCCGATGACCTCGCGCGCGCACCAGACGGCATGGCCGAGGCCTTGCGGCGATTGCTGCCGGATGAAAGAGGTGGCGCCGGCCACCGGCAGCATGCTTTCGAGCGCTTCCAGCTGTGTCTTCTTGCCGGTCTGCTCCAGGGTTCCGATCAGTTCCGGATGAAGGTCGAAATAATCCTCGATGACCGCCTTGTTGCGGCCGGTGACGAAGACGATGTGCTCGATCCCGGCCTCGAAGGCCTCGTCCACCGCATATTGCACGACGGGCCTGTCGACCACCGGAAGCATTTCCTTCGGCATCGACTTGGTCGCCGGCAGAAACCTTGTTCCAAGCCCCGCCACCGGTATCACGGCCTTCCTGATTTTCTTCATCGCAAATTCCTTCTGAGGAGATCGACTTCAGTCCATTCACAGGCCACGAAAAATCCCTCCATGTGCCTGCATCTTCACCTCCCCACCCCCACGGCAAACTGTGCCGCTACTCGTCGCAACCGCACGGCGATCGGCATGCCCATGTGCCTGACCGCCGCCGGGTCGCTGAGCGCCGTCCGGATCGCCTTGAGCGGGGACCGCGCCTTGATGTGCTGGACCATCGCCAGGAACGAGGCCGCCTTGCGCAAGCTGCGGCCGCGCCGGGCGAAGGCTGCCTGGGCCTCCTCGTCCATCCGATGGGTTTGCGCGAATTCGGCATCCGCCTTGCGCATCGCCTCGACATGATGAGGCTCGAGCACGCGCGAGATCGAACCACTGCGGATATGATAGGCATAGCCGATATCAGGCTCGACCACGCATCTGCCGCCCATGGCCAGGGCTTCGGCAAAAAGGATGTAGTCTTCGCCGATCCTCAGTTCCTCGTCATAACGCAGCCGGTTTTCGTCGAGGAAACTGCGCAGGAAGATCGGCTTGAGGTAGCCGAGATTGAATTTCGATTCGAAGACGACATTGCCGGCGATGTAGGTGGCCAACGAAATCTCGCCCAGGCCTTCCAGATACTGGCGCGGGAACATCGCGTCCTCGACCACGCCGTCCTCACGGACGACCTCGAGATTGTCGACGGCGATCTCGGCGTTCGCCCTTTCGGCGCGGCCGATCATGGCGGCGATACGGCCGGGAAAGACGGCGTCGTCGGAATCGAGAACCGCGATCCACCTGCCCCGGGCGGCGTCGAGCCCGGCATTCCTGGCCCCGCCGGGGCCCCTGTTCTTGTCCAGCGCCAGGACGCGCACGATGTGCTCGGGATAGGCCCGCGCCGCATCGAGCGTGCCGTCACGCGACTTGTCGTCGACGACGATGATCTCGAGGCTGACACCCTTCTGGGCGATGGCGCTGGCGATCGCCCGATCGAGGGTTGCCTCGGCGTTGTAGGCGGCAATCACAAAAGAAACATCGGGAACGGAGGAAACGTCAGGCGGCACGCTTGCCTCCTTCCCCTGGTGAAGGCTGGCCGTAGAGGCGCAGTTCGCGGACACCGACAAGGCCGCTGACGACGCCGACATGCATGATGCCGCGCAGCACGCTGCGGTTCCTGCGTATCGGGCTGGCGACAACCGGAAGGGCGGCGGCAAAGCAATAAGCGGCCTTTGCCGCGGCAAGGGCGGCCTGCTTCACCCGTGCAATGCCGCCGGCGTCGCGGCCCAGGAGATGGCCGTGCGTCTGGCCGACCCGGAAACGGCGGCGGCTGAGCCAGTCGAATGCCGCCCTGGCCCGTGGCACGGCCTCATCCACCCATGCCTCCGGCGCAAACGCGATCCGGCCGCCTGCCTTGTGCATCTGGTCGAAGAATTCGGTGTCCTCGCCGCCGGTCTGGCCGCGCGCCAGGCTGAAGCGGCGGCCGCGCAGGCTGTCCGACCCCATGCGCAGCAGGACGTTGCAGGTGTAGCCGGTGCGGATTTCGCCGCGCACTCGTACCGGCAAGGTGGAATGGAAATCGCCGCGGCGCATCCAGTCCGGCGCATCCGGACGGTAAAGCGCGCGCACCGGGCCGAGCACGGCTGTTGCACCGCTTTCCTCAGCTGTCGCGACCAGCTCGGCCAGCCAGCGGGCGGTGGCGGTTTCGTCGTCGTCGATGAAGGCCAGGAAATCCGCTTCGCTGGCATCGAGGCAAGCGTTGCGGGCAATCGAGATGTTGCGCGCCGGGCAATGCCGGTAGCGGACCGTCAGCTTCAAGTCCCGTGACAGCGTCGCCACCAACTCCCTGGCGCTTGGCGTGTCGTCATTGTCGGCGACGATGACGCCGACCTCGAAGCCGTCAGGCATGGCAAGCGCCGCAAGCGAGCGCAGCGTCTCGGCCAGTTCCGGCCGCCGGAACGTGCACACGCCGATGTCGATGCGGCGGTTCCTGGTCTCAACCGCCATCACACCGCCCTCCGCCGTGCGCCGAGGCCGAGAAGCTGCAGCCAGAAGCCGACGGACCAGCCGAAATGCATGACCATCGCCGAGACGCCGGCAAGCGCGATATCGGCATTGCGCTGGCCGATGGCCGTCACCAGGCCGTAGCCCAGGCACACCGCCACCCACAGCAGCAGCGGCAGCGCCGCAATCCAGTGCACGAACGAGAAGGCCGCGAGAAGGACCACCGGGAAGACCGCCAGCGGCACCATCTGCCTGACCTTCGGGATCACCCGATGTTTCAGCACGTTCTTGGCCCGACCGCGGCCATAGCCGAGATACTGGAAATAGAGGCCGCGCAGCGAGGTGCGCGGATAATAGACCATCTGCGTCCTGCCGCTCATCCAGATCCTGTAGCCGGCCTGCCTCAGCCGATAGTCGAGTTCCGCATCCTCGTTGTGGCTGAACGTCTCGTCATAGCCACCGACGGCCTGGAAGGCCGATATCCGCATCAGCGCGTGATGGCCGTGGTCGACCCATTCTCCGGCGGAGAGGTGGCGGTGCTTCGAGCCACCGGTGCCGAGCTTGGAATTCTGCGCCGCCGCCGCCGCTTTCTGCACGGTGCCGCTGCCGCTGGTCAGCATCGAAACCACGACCGAATCGGCACCGGTGGCCTGCGCCTCCTCGACCAGCCGGTCGCAATAGTCTTCCGGATAGCCGCCATGGGCATCGATGCGGATCAGATAGTGCGCGCCCTCGCCAAATCTGGCCACCGCCAGGTTGATCGCGGCGCTCTGGATGCGCTTTTCATTGTGAAGCAGCACGATGCGCGGATCGTTCTTCTGGCGCTCGCCGACAATGGCGAGCGTGCCGTCGGTGCTGCCGCCATCGGCAACGACGATCCGCGCGCCAAGCCGTTCCGCCGCCGGGCAGAGCTGGTCGAGCAGCGCACCGATATGTGTTGCCTCGTTGAGACATGGGATCACGATCAGGCTGGGGGCAAGCGCTTGCGTCATCGGGCGATGTCCATCCTATGCCAAGGCTTCGGCTGCGAGGGGCTCGCGCATGGTGGTCAGGCGGCGCAGTTTTTCGACCAGGGCGCTGCAGTCGCCGCGATCGTAGCTCCACATCCTCGGATTGTGGGCCAGCACGCGCATCTTCAGCCTGCCGAAACGGTGCTGCTCCATCCCGCCAAGCGCGGTTTCCAACGCCTCGGGCGTGGCCTGCGGCAACAAAACGCCGATATCGCGCTGCCGCAGGAACCGTCCGGTCTCGGTGTTGTCCATCGAGATCGGCACCGCGCCGAAGCGGCAGCCTTCATAAAGGCGGTTGGGCAGCAGCCATTCGGAGTTCTGTCCCTCCTCGAAGAAATCGATCGCCCAGGAGAAATGGACGTCCTGATAGATCGCCGCCATGTCCTCCGGATTGCGATACGGCCCGCCAAACGACAGGTAAGGTTCGGCCTCAACGAAGGCATGGAAATCCGGGAATTCGGAAAGTGCCGGACGGCCGCGCAGCACGATCTCGAACCGGCCCTCCATGCGGCGCGTGAACCCGGCAAGCAGTTCGAGCGAGCGGCGGCAGCGCAGCGCCCCGAACCAGCCGATCCGCCATGGCGGGGCTACGGGTCCTTCGACCGCCTCAGGCTCGCCAGGCAGAACAGCCGCTGCCTCGAAATATTTGTTCTCGACCAGTTCCACCGGTGCCGCGACCTGGCGGAAGGGCCTGAAATAATTGGCGATGAAGGCGGGCGAACTGGTCACCAGCAGCTTCACGTCGCGCGCCAGATGGCGCTCGGTGGCGCGCAGCGCCTTGCCCAGAGCATCATCGCGGAGCACCAGGCGGTGAATGTCGAGGCATTCATAGACGATCGGGACCGCGGCGCCGAAAGCCGACCTTGCCCGGCGCGCCAGCGCCAGCATTTCCAGATTGCGCGCGATGATGAGATCCGGCTTCGGCATGCGCTTGAGCTTCGAACCTATCGATACCGCTGCTTTCGCCACCGCCGTCAGGCGCTGCGCGAATCGGCCATCACGCGTCGCGCCAAGGTCGATGGGCCGCAATCCTTCGATATCGGCGACAGGGGCGGCGGTACGGCGGAAGCCCGCCAGGGTGACCCGGGCGCCACCTGTCCGGAGCATCGTGATCCGTCGGCGAACCGCCGGGTCGGAAATATCGTGCACCAGGTACAAGACATGCAGCATGAAAACTCGACCGCTGTTTGACCCACCCAGGGAAAGCCTAGTACAGCTCTTGCTGCATCGCAACATTTTTGGCACGGCGATCCACGTTTTCTGTTGCACTGCAAAATTATTGCCGTAGTTTGTGGTCGGCGGCGGTTGTGGATTTCGGGCCCCGGAATCCGCGCAAAGATCAGGAATCCTGAATTTGGAAGCCAATCCATTCGATCCGCCGGAAGGCTCTCTGCGCAAATCGGTCGGCCGCGGCGCCGTCGTGACCGCCATGGCGCAGTCGGTGCGGGTCGCCACGCAGATCATATCCGTCATCGTGCTGTCGCGGCTCTTGTCGCCGCAGGATTTCGGTGTCGTGGCCATGTGTGCGCCGGTGCTCGCCTTCATCGCCCTGTTCCAGGATTTCGGCCTGACCCAGGCGACGATCCAGAAGACAGGCATCCGGCACGAGGAGGTGAACTACCTCTTCTGGATCAACGTCGCCGTCAGCGCCATCCTGGCCTGCGTGCTCGCGGGCGCGGCACCCCTGGTCGCTGCCTTCTACGGCGAGCCGCGTGTCGCTGGCCTGGTGGCGGCATTGGGGCTGCAGATCCTGGCTTACGGCCTGGGCGCACAGCATCTGGCGCTGCTGACGCGCCGCATGCAGTTCGGCCGCCTGGCGATCATCGACGTCGCCGGGGCCGTGGCGGGTCTGGCGGTATCGATTGCCTGGACCTTCATCGACCGCTCCTACTGGGCGCTGTTTGCCGGCACGCTGACCGGGGCGGTGCTTCCGACGCTCTGTTACTGGGCAAGCTCGCGCTGGCGCCCGGGCATGCCGCGCAAGGTCGCGGGCATCAGCGAGCTGATCAATTTCGGCGCCGGCATCACCGGTTTCAATTTCGCCAATTTCTTTGCCCGCAATCTCGACAACGTGCTGATCGGCAAATACTGGGGCGAGGCCCAGCTCGGCCTTTACGACCGTGCCTACAAGCTGCTCCTGTTCCCGCTCAGCCAGATCACCAATCCGCTGTCGAAGGTGATGGTGCCGGCGCTGTCGCGGCTGAAGGACGAGCCGGACCGCTATCGCAGCGCCTATCTGCGCGTCATGCCGCTGATCCTTTTGGTAGCGCTGCCCGGCGTCGCTTTCGCCACCGCCATGTCCGATGTGCTGATTCCCTTCGTGCTCGGCGAGCAGTGGCGCGCCAGCGCCTCGATCTTCCTGGCGCTCGGCTTTGCCGGCCTGCTGCAGCCGCTCAACAATCCGGCGGGCTGGCTTTTCGTCAGCCAGGGCCGCTCCGGAGACTTCATGCGCTGGGGCATCATCACGGCGGTGACCTCGGTGCTTGCCTTCGCGCTCGGCCTACCCTACGGCGCGCTCGGCGTGGCGGTCGCCTATGCGGTCAGCGAGTATCTGCGCACGCCCTTCCTGTGGCTCTATGTCGGCAGGAGCGGACCGCTGCAAGCCGGCCATGTGCTGCGCGCGGCAACGCCGTTCGTGCTTGGCGCGCATCTGGCGCTGGGCGCGGTCTGGCTGGTCAAGCCGATGCTGCCGCAGCAGCATGTCGTTGCCCTGGCCAGCGGCGCCATCCTGGCCTACGCGATCACCATCGTCGTCGCGCTGGCATTCGCGGCCGGACGCGAAGCCTTGCGGGAGGCCTTGAAAATGCTGCCTGCAAGAACGCCGGCGGCGACGCCGCGTGAGGCGCAATAATTTCGGCGCCTTTGTCGTCTAACCCTATCCCACCCGAGCATCAGGCCTGATCCATGCACTACCGATCGATCTCCGACATGAACGACGCGATTGTGAGCAACCTTCACCGGCTGCCGCGCGACATCGACCTGGTGGTCGGCGTTCCCAGAAGCGGCGTGCTGGCCGCGACGCTGGTCAGCCTTGCGGCGAACATTCCGATGACCGACCTGGATAGCTTCCTGGAAGGCCGGGTCTACACGTCAGGCATCACCAAGCGCAGGGCCGCACTCGACCGCAAAGTCTCGGACATGCGCAAGGTGCTGGTGATCGACGACAGCGTTTCCGGCGGCAATGCCATGCGCGACGCCCGTGCCCGCATCAAGGGCGCCGGCATCGAGGCCGACTACACCTTTGCCGCCGTCTTCGGTCTGGAGCCCGAGCATCAGGAGACCGATCTGGTGTTCGAGGTCGTTCCGCATCCGCGCATGTTCCAGTGGAACTTCATGCATCACAAATTCCTGGCGCAATGCTGCGTCGACATAGACGGGGTGCTGTGTCTCGATCCGACCGAGGCCGAGAACGACGACGGGCCGGCCTATGAAAAATTCCTGAGCGAGGCGCGGCCGCTTCATGCCGTGACCCAAAAGATCGGCTGGTTGGTCACCAGCCGGCTCGAGAAATACCGTGCGTTGACCGAGGCGTGGTTGGCCAAGCACGAGATCCAGTACGACAAGCTCATCATGCTCGATCTGCCGAGCAAGGCGGAGCGCCAGCGGCTTGGCGCGCATGGCAGTTTCAAGGCCGATTTCTATCGCAAATCCGATGCCATCCTGTTCATCGAAAGCGAGCATGCCCAGGCGCTGAGGATCACGGAACTGTCGGGCAAACCGGTCCTGTGTGTCGAAACGCACATGGTCAGTTTTCCCGATGCGCTGTCGCTTCCGGCCCTGGGCCAAGCCGCGCGGAACCTGCCGGCAAGGCTGCGCCAGGTCAACTCGCAAGAAGGCCGCAAGAGCGCCGCCAAGACCATCGCCCGCGCCCTGCTTGGCGCGCGCGGCTATGAAACGCTGAAGAACCGGGTCAAGCGCCCAGCCTGACGCGGCGCGATCGGGTCGCTGTTTGACTAAGCGGCCTGGCGCGCGCTCTGCTGTGCCGCCCTGTCCAATATCGAGAAGAAGGTGACGAACTGACGGTCGGGGTCGAGCTCCGGCCGCCCGGCGAAGCTGCGCGCGAGGGCCGAGACCCGCTCATATTCCTTGTTGTCATTCCACAAAAGCCTGACGGCGGCGACCCAGTCGGCGAGCGGAGCATCATAGTCGAGCACCGCGCCGCCAGGGCCGATCGCTTCGGGCAGGCCGCCGCGGCGGGAGCCGACGACGGGAATGCCGCTGCAATGGGCCTCCGAGGCCACCCGCCCCCAGGCCTCTTCCCATTTGCTGGGCGCCAGCAGGATCCGGGTGCGGCCATAGACCGTCTTCATGTCGCTGGTGCGGCTTTCCAGCGTGACATTGCCGAGCGGCGCGATCGTCTGCTCGATGCGTGCCCGGTGATCGTCCGCCAGTTTCCAGCTTTCGACGAACAGGAAAGGGATTTCGGGGCACGCGCCGGCGATGCGCACCGCAAGCTCGAAGCCCTTTTCCTCATATGGGTTGATCAGGGTGACGAACTGGCCCGACGTCGGCGTGCTGTAGTGCGTCGGATTGATGGTCGGCGGGATTACGGTTGTCTCGATGCCGAACTCCCTGGCGTAGGTGCGCGCGGTGAACTCGGAATTGGCGATATAGAGCGCCGAGCCCAATTCGCGCAGGTCGCCTCCCAGTTCGTGAAACTCGACATTGCGGAGATAGACGACCAGCGGCACGCCCTTGGCCTGCAACGCCTTGCCGAGCGGAACCGATTTGTGACACTGGACCACCGCGACATCCGGCTTCACCCTGTTGACGGCGAAGGCCGCCGCCTCCCAGGGGAACCATGCCCGGATCACCGGGTAGCCGGGAAAACTGTCGACGACCGCGGGCTGGCGCAACAGCTTCATCTTTGCACGCGCCTTGAAGCCGAAGACACCATCGCCAAACAGAGCGGCGAGCACCGCGGTCTCATGCCCATGCTCGATCAACTGCTGTGCCAGATGGTGAGTGCTCGACTGGACGCCGCCGCTGAACTCCGGTGGGTAGCCATTGCCGCCTGCAAAGAGAACTTTCATGATCCCGGCTCCTCGTCTATCCATTTCAATGCCTCGGCCCATGAAGGCCCGCGTCCAAGGCCGCTTCAGGCAGTCTTTGGCGGATCAAGCGTCGCGAACGGATTTGTGCATGACTGCCATCCGGTGAACCGGATGGGATCATTGGGCGAACCGCGCCAGGCGTAGTCCGTCAGCATGTGGAATTCGGCAACAACCCAGCGGTCGAAATGCCCGAGGTCGCGCTGCTTCTGTTTTGGCAGCAACTGGCGTGCCTGACCGAGCTTCGCCTTCTCGAGCAAGGTGACGGCATCGCTCAGTTTTTCGCTGGGAAACATTCCCGGATTGCGGTTGCGGAACTCGAGCACGAACTGCTGCAGGTGCTCGATGCGCATGTTCAGCCTGCCGAGGTATTTTTCGAGCGTGACGCGAACCAGGTCCTCGTCCGAGAACGAGGACACGGCCGCGTAGGCCACGCCCGTCGATGCAACTCCGCCTGCCATGATGGCCAGTGCCGAACGCCGCGTGATTTCGATCATCGCATACCTCCCCTCACGCCATCCGGCTCGCTGCCCGCAAGGACAGAGCTGCCGCGGTCAGGCTCGGATTGGCGCAGGAACAGCTGGGATAGGTACTGGTGCCGACGACAACCAGGTTTCTCAACCGGTGATGGATCATGTTGCTGTCGATCACCGAATCGGCCGGGCCGGTGCCCATCCGCAACGTGCCCTGGACATGCGATTCCGTTGGCCGGATCCCGCGGTCGAACAACCGCTCCACCGGTAGCGGGGCAAGCAGTCCAGGCAATTTCTCAAGCGCCCGGGCCATGCCTTTGACCGCGTAGTCCGACGGTGCCTTGAAGCTGACGAAAGCATTGTCGTCCTCGTCGAGAGTGACGAAATTCTCGTGGTCGAGCAGGTTTTCGGTGACCACGACCAGCGGCAGCGCCTGGCGCAGCCGCCCCTTCTCGGCGCGCATCCCGTGCTGCCAGCGGTTCTCGAAATAGACCAGGGCCGCCGCATGCTCGGACCGGTGCGGACCGTCATAGAGGCCGAAATTCAGGCCGGTGGTGATGGTGCTGCCGTCGAAATTGTCGACGCCGTCGAGATAGACCTCGAAATTCCAGCCATAGGATTCATGCAGGCCGCGCCCGACGAATTCATCTCCGAGGCCGGAGCGCAGCATGATCGCCGCGCTCTGGATGGCATTGGCGCCGAGAACGAAGAGGTCGCCGCTGGCCTGATATTCCTTGCCCTCATGGACGAAGGCGACCGAACGCACCGTGCCGCCGACATGGTCGAGCCGCCGCACCTCGGAGCCGAGGCAGACCGATACGTCGGGATGCTCGAAGACATGCATCAGGCCATTATTGGCGGTGAACTTGGCATCGGCCGGGCACAGCCAGCAACGCAGATTGGCGCAGCAGGAGCTGCGTTGCGCGGTCGGCACGCGGGCCCGCGCGGTCGGCATGACGAAATGCTGGTCGGGCTGGGCCGCCTTCATCATCCTGTCCGGCGTCGACATGCGATGCGGCGGCTGCGGAAACGGCCTTGAGCGCGGCAGCATCGCCGCCATGTCCGGATCGCCCGAGATCGACATGATGTCTTCGGCGTCGCAATAGAACGGCTCGACATCGTCGTAGCTGATCGGCCAGTCATTGCCGATGCCGTAGGTGCTTTTCAGCCTGAAGTCGTTGGGATGGAAGCGTGGCGTCTGCGCGAACCAGCAATTGGTCCCGCCGCCCAGCCCGATCGTGTAATTCCACGGCTTGTCGGAATTGGTCTTGTAGGTCGTCTCGTCGTCGATGTCGGTGTTGACGTTCTGGTCGAGCTGCCATTGATGCGTGTTGTGACGGCCCCATTCGAGGACGAGTATGCGCGCCTTACGCCGCCTGGCGAATTCATGCAGGAAGAAAGCCGAACCGAAGCCGGAACCGATCGCGACAACATCGAAATGATCCTTGGTGACTTGCTCGGGCTTGACGTCCAGCACCATCAGTTGCAACTCCTTTCCGCGCCGGGCGCAGCCGTAGGGTCGAGCGGTCTCATGCCGCCATTCTGCCGATCGAGTGATATTCGATGCCGTGGCGCGCCACGACCTTGGGATCGTAGAGGTTGCGGCCGTCGAAGATGACCGGCGTGGTCAGTGCATCCTTCAGCGCATCGAAGGACGGTGCGCGAAAACTCTTCCATTCGGTGGCGATCAGCAGCGCATCGGCGCCGCGCAGGGCCGCTTCCTTGGTACCGCACAGCATCAGGTCGTCGCGCAGCCCGTAGATGGCCTGGCATTCCTGCATGGCCTCGGGGTCATAGGCCTGCACGTTCGCGCCGGCCTTCCAGAGCGCTTCCATCAGCACACGCGCTGGCGCCTCGCGCATGTCATCGGTGTTGGGCTTGAAGGCCAGGCCCCACAGCGCGAAGGTCTTGCCCTTGAGGCTACCCTTGAAATAGCGATGCACCTTGTCGAACAGGATGGATTTCTGGTCGTTGTTGCGCTCCTCGACGGCGCGCAGCAGCTTGGCGTCGAACTTGACGCCCTCGGCGGTCTTGATCAGGGCGCGTACGTCCTTGGGGAAACACGAGCCGCCATAGCCGAGACCCGGATAGATGAAGTGATAGCCGATGCGCGGATCGCTGCCGATGCCCTTGCGCACCTCCTCGATGTCGGCGCCGAGCTGTTCGGCGAGGTTCGCCATCTCGTTCATGAAGCTGATCTTGGTCGCCAGCATGCAGTTGGCGGCGTACTTCGTGAATTCGGCGCTGCGCACGTCCATCACGATCATCTTCTCGTGGTTGCGGTTGAAGGGCGCGTAGAGTTCGCGCATCACCGCCTCGGTTTCCTCGCTGTCGGTGCCGACGATAATGCGATCCGGCCTCATGCAGTCGGCGACGGCAGAGCCCTCCTTGAGGAATTCAGGATTCGAGGCGACGTCGAAGCTCAAATCGTCGCGGCCTCTTTTCTTCAGCGTCTCGGCGATCCTGGCCTTCACCTTTTCACAGGTCCCGACCGGTACGGTCGACTTGCCGACGACGATCTTGGCGGCATCCATCTCGCGGCCGATGGTCTCGGCGACCGCCAGCACATATTTGAGGTCGGCCGAACCGTCCTCGCCGGGCGGCGTACCGACCGCGATCATCTGGATTTCGCCGTGCCTGACGGCAGCCGCCGCATCGGTGGTGAACTTGATGCGGCCAGCGGCATGGTTCTCCCTGACGATGCTTTCAAGGCCTGGCTCGAAGATCGGGACGAAGCCCTGGTTGAGCCGCTCCACCTTGCTAGCGTCAATGTCGACGCAGACAACCTGGTGACCAACCTCGGCAAGCACCGCCGCCTGTACGAGGCCGACATAGCCAATTCCAAACACCGTCAAGTTCATTCGGTTTCATTCCCATCCAGGGCCTGGAGCCGTTTTCGGTCCGGCCGGTTCAATTCGTCTTTCCCAACTCTTTTAGGCTGCAGACCAGCGATTCCGGAAACTGGCAGGGCTGGCCGAGCGCGGTGAAGGCAACGCGCTCTACCTGCAGCGAAAGCTTGCGGCCCGGATCGGCGAACGCTCCCATCCAGCCCTTCATCGTCTCGCTGCCCCAAAGGCTGAAGAAAATCTTCTGCGCATGGCTGGGCAGCTTGGCGGGAGAGGTGATGGTGTTCACCAACTGACCGTTGAGGTACCAGCGCAGACTATCCTTCTCCCATACGAAGGCATAGTCGTTGAAGGCACTGTCGGTGCCGCCGGCCACGTCGACCAGTTTCTCGTTCTTGCCCTTGCCGTTGATGTAGGCGTTGACCTGCACCTTGGACGTGTCCTTGGTCAGGATCTCGAAATCGATCTCATCCCAAGGCTGCTTGTCGGACGGGCCGATATAGGAGAAGAAAGCCGCGTTGAGGCCGGGGCCCGTATCGGTTTTCATCCGTGCCTCATAGGTACCATAGCCGAAGCGCTGCTTGGTCTGGATCTCGCCGCAAGCGAACTCGCGATCCTTGGTCTTCTGCTTCGCGAAACCGAGCGAAAGAACGCCGTCGGAAAGCTCGACCAAGCCTTTCGACCAGGTGCAATTTTGATGGCTGCCGTTTGTCCAGCCGTCTGAAACGTACCAGCGCTCACGGTCGAAACTTTTGAAATCGTCGACGAAAGAGGGCGCGGACTGGATATCCTGCGCATGAGACGGGGTTGCCGGCAGGCTGCCAAGAGCGGCGAGCAGCAAAGCGGCCGCCAGACCGGACCGGCAGCCGAAATGCCGGATTGAAGGGGCGTCGATTGCTGTCGTGGACATGGTTTTTGGTTCCGAACTCATGACAAACTCACCTTTGCGCTGTGTCCCCAACCCAAAGTCGACGTTTGAACCGCTTCCAAACGGGCCAACCTTGACCTCTTCAATCACCCTCCCGACTGCCAAACTTGCATTACCTCCGTCGTAACGGTCCCGTGCCGCCACCTTCACCCTCGGCCGGCTCCCGTCTGCCTGGCCGATTCGACCGCAGCCGGCGAATCGGCGTCCGCATTCTCGTCGAAGACCGCATCCAGCGAATGACGGAGCTCGCGCATCATGCCGCCCTGGCGCGCCAATGCCGCGATGCGGCGCTCGCTGTTCAAGATCGACTGCGTCAACGCGCTGACCTCGGACGAGCGGCGGTCGGAGGCGGAACCATTTTCCATGGCTTCAACGAGGAAAGCCGCGTTGGTCGCCTCCTTCTGATAGCGGCTCTCCAGGCCGGTTTTCTCGGCATCGATTTCGGCCGCGATCTGCTCGAACAGCTTCGCCAGCCGGTCGAGACGCGCAACATCGGTCTGCCTGTCGCGGACCGGATCCCTTGATCTGAAGCCGAATATCGAGGCCATGAACTTAAATTCCCGTCATCGCTGGCTTTTTGGGCCGGCTTTCTGGCCGGGCCACTGGCCAATCCCCGCAACCGGGGCTGAAAACTCGTACCGCGTCGTCCACTCCTCCGCCGAAGAGAGACTTCGGACCAGTCCGATCGGGGGCCAGTTCGGCTGGTCGTTCAGTTTGCTGCACCGCAACATAGACTGCCATCCCCGGAGCCGCGAGGCAACCACCCAATTCGTAAACTCATAAATCCGATCGAAATGGTTGCGTGGTGGGCGGGCGGCGGGCCGGCAAGAGCCAACGCTCCCGCACCTTACCGTGCCTTGCCCGTGCTGGTTCCGGCCATCAGGAAACGCAGCGGCGGCACGTGTTTGTTCCTGGACACGAGGCCAACGCTGCGAAACAGCGCCTCGAGTTTGTCGGATGCCACGCCCTGGACGATGGGAAAGAAGTTGGATTGGCTTGCGAAGGCATAGGCCGCGGCCGAAGCCAGGCCCCGCTCGGCCTTCACGTCGAGGAAATTGCGCAGCCGATATTTGTCGCGCACATGCCTCTCGTGCCGCCGCAATACCGCCTTGGACCCTTCCGGCAGGCTGTCGATGGCCAGCAGCGCCAGATCGGCATCGGCCAGTCGCTTCAGATCCTGCGTCTCGTGGCGGCCGCTGAGCGAATCGGCTCGCACGATAGCGCCGTAGCCACAGGAACGGATGACCTTGAACCGGGCCCCGTGGGCGACCGCCCGCGCGTAAAGCTCATAGTCCTCACCCAGTCGCAGGCTTTCGTCGTAGCGCAATCCATGGCCGTCGAGGAAGGCACGGCTGATCACGGGCTTCAAGAAACCGAGTTCGCCTCTTTGCACGCGGCGCCTGGAGATGTTGCCTTCCACGAACCGTTCGAGATTGAGGAATT
This sequence comes from Mesorhizobium sp. M8A.F.Ca.ET.181.01.1.1, assembly GCF_004792025.1. NCBI lineage: Bacteria > Pseudomonadati > Pseudomonadota > Alphaproteobacteria > Hyphomicrobiales > Phyllobacteriaceae > Mesorhizobium > Mesorhizobium sp. M8A.F.Ca.ET.181.01.1.1. The sequence goes on from NZ_SRTV01000012.1 coordinate 69,067, forward strand.
CGGGATCGGCGGCAAAATCCGGGGCGACGATCTTGGTCGCGTCGCCGGTCGCGTCATCCCTGATGAGCATGATGTTGTCGGCGGCGAAATCCCAATCGGCGCCGGCAAACAGGTTGCGAAACCGGCCATTGAGGAAGAAATCGTCGGCGTCCAGAATGCTGACGAACGGCGCTCGTGAGCGGGCGATCGCGGCGTTGCGGGCAAAGGATGGACCGCGATTGACGTCGAGGCGCATCACCGAGAGCCGGCCGCTGCCGTCGTCGGCCGAGCGGGCGACCTCGGCGGTATTGTCGGTAGAGCCATCGTCGACGACGACGACCTCCGCCACTTCCGGTTCGCGCAGCGCGGATGCGATGGCAACCGCGATCGTGCGCGCCGCGTTTTTGGCCGCGATGATCACGCAAACCTCGGATTTCGTCATCGACATGGAATTTGCCTCTTGCACAGGTTTCGTTCTGCCCTCGCCCTGTACACGTTCGATATCCATTGCCCTCATGGACTGGCCGGCCGTTCGAAGATGCGGCGGCTGATGTCCGCCGACGCGGCCCAGCCAGCCTCGGCCAGGTAGCGGACGGGAGCCCGGCCGCACAATTCCCACAACACAGTCCGCCGCTGCGGCCAGCGCAGCGACGACAGCCATGGCGCGATGACCATGTTGAGCAGGTCCTCATTGCCGATGCGCGACAGGATCGGCTTGGCCCGCTCCGATAGAAGCGTGCCGGTGCCGCCCAGCAGCACGTCGGCGGCGCGCAGGCCGAGCAGCAAGGTGTCGTCCAGTCCCTGGCCTATCGCGGCATCGAGCACACGCTGCTGATCGGCCTCGCCGAGGCGAGCGGCGCTGGCCCTGATATCGCAGACATAGCCGGCGCAGGGCTCGCGGTTGAACAGGGCCTTGGCGACGCTGATGCACGACAGCATCAGTGTGTCGGCGGCCGAAGTGAAAGGGACCTCGACGCCGGTGATCTCGACCAACCGTTTCCGCCGCAGGAACCCGTCGGCATCGCGCGGGCTGGGCGAGCCGGGCTGCTGGAGCCGGTAATGAAGATCGACCGTGGATGATCTCGGCCCGCTGCCGCGAACCATGTGCTGTTCGCCGAGGAAGCGGATCCACCAGACCGAACGCGACTTGCCCGACACCTCGTAGCCAATCAAGCGCAACGCTTCGCGCGTCTTCAGGAACCCGGCCGGCGCGACCAGGATGTCGACATCGCCCGCAGGCTTCATGAAGTGATCGTCGTAAAGCAGATGCTGCTGGAACGGCCCCTTCAGGAAGACGAAATTGATCCGCCGGTCGGACAGCGCCTCGTTGATGGCCATCGAATCCATCAGGCAGGCGGCGTTCATCGAAACCGTCCTTCTGCGATAGGTTTCGAGCCACTGGAAGAGCTCGCCCGGCCTCTCATGCGCCGGCGCACGCGCCAGCGCCTTCAGAACGAAGACACCGACCTTGTTCAGCCTGGCGATATCGGTGACGGCCTCGACCGAAAGGCCCGAGGGCAACGCCTCGGCGGCCGGGGCGGCGGGCGCCGCGAAATACAAACGTAAGCAGGCCCGCACATAGGCGATCTCGTCGGCGCAGTCGGTTGCGCGCAGTCGTTCATAAGAGCTTTCCGGCAAGGCCATTGAGCGCACAGTCTCCAAAAAACGGTTTGCGCGTCGCGTATGCTGCAAGTGCGAAACAAAGCATCCTTAAAAACCGCGGCGCCGTAAAGCCTTTCCTTTCGCGGTGCAAGATTTTGCAACCATAGCGTTTGCCGGCTTCCTCCGAAGGTGACGAGGTGATGGACGGAACACCCCGTCGCGGTGCTATCGGCGGTGGCCAGATGAAAGAGGGATATAGTTTAGCGCTATCTAAAATCAATCGCTTGCGTGAATTTCCCTTCAGGAATTCCCCTTAAAAATGACCAAATCAATGATTTAAAGTGTTGTCACTAGCAAACGCCGAAGTGAAGCAGCTTCCCTTCATAAAGGGCGGATTTCTCACACGGGGAGTGACGTTCGCAACCCATAATTGATTAACGGCGGGTAAATGAGACTTGACTCATAAATGCTGCTATGCAGCTATTGCGCCGCAGCATGAAAGTGCTGACGGTAATCGACAGGCCGTTTCCAGTCCTTGATAGGAGAGTACAATGGAACAGAATGTTGAAAAGCAAGAGTACGAAACGCCAAACCTGACCGTGCATGGTTCGATCGAGACCATCACCCAGGGCGGCGGCGGCAGCACGGCGATCGATGCGTCGTTCCCCGCACATACGCCAATTGGCGACCTCACGTTCTCTTGAGACTATCCTGATCCCGGAGGATGACGTTGGAACCTCCAGTATCCAAAAATCATAAGAAGGAGCCGGGGGTGAAAATCCCCGACTCCTCCAGCCTGTCGATGCGGGGCAACGTGTTGCGAAAGAGGTTTTAGGATGAACTGGAACCCATCCGACCGCGATTGCGTAAGCGCGACCAAGGATGCCGTGGCCTGCGAATTCGGCGAAGGCCTCGCGCTTCTCAACCTGAAATCCAATATCTACTACAGCCTCAACGGTGTCGGCGCTTTCATCTGGGACCTGATCCAGGAGCCCAAGCCGGTCGCCGATATCCGCAGCGCCGTCCTCGCTCGCTACAATGTCGACGCCGAGCGCTGCAAGGGCGACGTCGACGCATTGCTGAAAGGCCTGGCGGAAAACGGGCTTGCGAGGCTTGAGCATGAGGCCGTCGTCTAGGCAGGTGTCGCAGAAGGCCATGGTTGCGCGGCAAAGACCTGTGACGCAGAGACCCCCCGCGCCGATGAAGCGGCCTGGCAGGCGGAGCCTGGCCAGGATTTTGGCCTTGAGCGGTTCGGAAGCGTTTTTCCTGGCCCATTGCCTGCTGGTGGTCGCGACCGTGCGGCTCGGGCTGACAGTGTTCTCCTACAACCGCGTCCGCGGGATGGTGACACGGCTCAACGCGCGCCAATGTGCCAGCATGGGCGAGTTGCGGCTTGTCGCCTGGGGGGTCGCAGCGGCCGCGCGGTTCGTGCCGGGCGCCACATGCCTGACCCAGGCGCTTTCGGGCCAATATCTTCTCGCGCGCAAGGGCAATGCGTCGAATATCCGCATCGGCATCGAGCGCGGCACGGGCGAGCAATTGAAGGCGCATGCCTGGCTGGTCAGCGACAACCACATCGTGCTCGGCGGATCCATTGATGGCTTCGCCCATCTGGTCGACCACGGCAGCCGATGAGCGGCGTGGCCGGAATCCTGTTGCGGCAGGGCCACGCCGTAGCGGTCCGAGGCCCAGCGCCGGCTGAGGCGGCGAGCGGCATCCAGCAGATGCTGGCGCGCATGCGCCATCGTGGTCCCGACGGAAGTTCATGGTGGCTGGACAGCGGCATCGCGCTTGGCCACGCCTGGCTGAACACGACCGACGAAGCCGGCCCCGGCCCGCTGACCATGGCCGGCGGCAAGCTCGCCATCACCGCCGACTGCCGGCTCGACAACCGCGACGAGCTGCTCGCCAGGCTCGGCATCAGGGACAGCTCAGTCGCCGATGCTGCATTGCTGATGCGGGCCTATCTGCGTTGGGGTGAAGCCTGCCCCGTGCATCTGCAAGGCGATTTTGCCTTTGCCGTCTGGGATGCCGAGCGGCAGCTTCTGTTCTGCGCGCGAGACCATTTCGGGGTCAAGCCATTCTATTACCACGCGGCGGAACGACGCTTTGCCTTTGCCTCCGAGATCGGACCAATGCTCGGCCTCGACGGGGTTGGTGCGCACCTCAGCGAGCACCGGATTTCGGGCTTCCTGGCCGGGTTGCCCGACGACCCGCAGTCCACGCCCTACCGCGACATCTTCGCCCTGCCGGCGCGTCACAGCCTTACCGTCACCGCGCAACGCCTGGTGCTGCGCCGGTATTGGCAGATCGAGCCATCGCAGCGAGTGCCGCGGTCGGATGCCGCGGAGGAATTCGCCCATCTGTTCTCGCAATCGGTCCGCAATCGCATGCGGGGAAGTCCGTCGGTCGGCGCGATGCTGAGCGGCGGCCTCGATTCCTCCTCGATCGCCTGCGTTGCCGGGCTGCAAAATGCGGCCGGGCGCAAACCGAAGCTGCCGACCTTCTCCCTAGTTTTCGAGAAGGGGTCGTCGATGGACGAGCGCTCCTTCATCGATGCCGTGCTGGATCAGCAGAAGACCGACCCGACCTTGATCCCTGTCGGCAATTATGCGCCTTTCGCCGAATTCGAACGGGTGCTGGAGGAACAGGAAGGCACCTTCCTGGCGCCGGGCCTGACGCTGACACGCGGTATCTACCGGACGGCGGGCGCCAAGGGCATCAAGGTGCTGCTCGATGGCCATGGCGGCGACGAGGTCGTTTCGCAGGGACATGGCCATCTGCACGAGCTTGCCAATGGCGGCAGATGGCTGGACCTCTGGCGCGAGGTTCGCAGCGCCTCCAACACCTATGGCGACAGCACGCTCGGCCTCTATTTCCAGTTCCTCACTATTTACGGGCCGGCCTGGCGCATCGCCAGGCTGCGGCAGTTGGGGAACCGAGCCCTGAACAAAATACGCAAACCTGCCCAATCGCGGCGTGGCCGGAGCTGGCGCGACCTGATCAATCCGGACCTTGCCAGGCGAACCGAGCTCATCGACCGGTTCCACCGAGCCGGCTATATGCCACCCGGCGTCCAGGCCAGCGATGCTCTCAGTCACCGCTGGATCCTGTCCAACGGTTATGTCCCGCACTCTTTCGAGGTTCTGGACAAGGCCGCCGCCAATTTCGGCGTCGAGCCGCGTTATCCGTTCTGGGACAAGCCGCTGGTCGAATTCTGCCTGGGGCTGCCGGGCGAGCAGAAGCTCAGTCACGGCTTTGGCCGCTACGTGTTGCGCCGGGCCATGGAGGGCATCCTGCCGGCGGCGGTCCAGTGGCGGCGCGACAAGATCGATTTCACCGCCAATCTCGTCAACGGCATGGTGCGCAACCATCGCGACCTGCTGGACCAGTTGCTGGTTGGCGACGCGGGTCGCATCGCGCCCTATGTCAACCTGCCGGAAGTAACCGCTGCCTATGCGCGGCTGTTGCGCCAGCCGGACCAGGTGGCGCCGCTCGATGTCCAGTATGTCTGGCGCTCGGCGTCATTGTCGCTGTGGCTGCGGCAGGTCCAGCATGGCGGGAGCCCGGCATGATGTCCCGCCAAGAGCCGTTCGCCGGCGATCTCGACCATCTTCCCCGGCGCGGCGGGATCGCGGGAGAACGACGTTACTACCGCGCCTACGGCCTGATCATCGCATCCGGCGTGTCCCTGCCCGAACTGGAGCCGGCGGACCCGGCGTCGGCCGACATCGAGATCGCCATCGGCCCGATCGATATGCCCAAGCCTTCGGCGGAGGCCGCGACCGTCTTCCGCTTCGAGCCCGGCCGGCAGTATTTGGCCTGGGAGGCCGTCGGCGCATTCCTGATCAGCGACGCCCGCCGCATCGATGTCCAGCCGGCGCCCGGCGTCGACGACGCCTTGCTTGCCTTTCCGTTGCTGGGGCCGGTGCTGGCGCTGCTTCTGCACCAGCGCGGCCTGCTGGTTCTTCATGCCAGCGCCATTGCGGTAACCGGCAGGGGCGCCATCTTCATGGGCGACAAGGGCGCCGGCAAATCGACGACGGCAAGCGCGCTGATCCGGGCCGGACACGATCTGCTTACCGACGATGTCGTCGCGCTCGACCTGGCAAACCCGAACCAGCCGATGATCGTTCCGGGGTTTCCGCAGATCAAGCTTGCCGCCGATGCCGCAGCGGCAATCTCGCTTGGGCAGGCGCAAGTGCGGCCGCAAGTGCATCCCGCGATCGAGAAGATGCAGCATCGCCTGCACGGCGCCTTCTCCGGCAACAGGGTGCCGGCGGCCAGGATCTACATACTCGAGCGTGGCGAAAGGGCTGGGATCACCCCCTTGCCTTCCATTGCCGCCTTGCCGGCCATCATCAAATTCTCCTACGTGACGCGTTTCGGCCGCGCGGCGCTCTCCGGCGATTTCGCCGCGATGCACCTTCGTCACTGTTCAGCAATCGCTAACCATGTCGGCGTGTGCCGGCTGGACGTTCCAACGGGCATCGACAGGATCGGCGAGGCTGTGGCGCTGATCGAAAAGGAATTGGCCGGAGATGCCTAGGTCATCGGTCTTCAGCCTGTCGCTGTTTCGCGATGTCGCGGCATTTGGCGCCGTCATTGCCCAGATCGGCGGGCGGCGGACCTGGACGGCGCTGTTGTTCCTGATCCTCGGCAGCCTGACCGAAGGCATCTCGATCCTGCTGCTGATTCCGCTGCTGCACCTGGTTGGGCGCGCCGACCAGGATTTCGCGGTCAGGCTGCCGAATATCGATTTCGTCCGCTGGCTGGTGCCCGGCGGAACGCTGCAACTGACGACGGTGCTTTGCGCGCTGGTCGGGCTTGTTGCCGTGCAGGCAGCCTTCAACCGCTTCAAGTCGGTCTACATGGCAAGGCTGCTCTTCGATTTCATCAACCGCCTGCGCATGAACCTGTTCGAGAGCATCGGCAAGGCGCGGTGGGGCGTGTTCACGCGCATGCGCGGCTCCGATCTCGACCATGCCCTGACCGGTGACATCGACCGCGTCCAGGGGGCCGCCTTTTCCCTGCTGATGTTGGTGCAGATCGCCGTGCTGCTGGCGGGCTATCTCGTGATTTCCATGTTCATCTCCCCGGTTATGACGGCGTTTGCCGTCGTCATCGGCATCGTGATGTTCATAGCGCTGCAGCCGTTTCGCTCGCGGGCCACGGCCTTCGGCCGCATCCTGACGAGCAATCGCCAGGACCAGTACCGTACGGTTTCGGAATTTCTCGGCGGCATCAAGGTGGCCAAGAGCCTGAATGTCGAGGGCAGCTATTTCGCGCAGCTGCAGGCCACGCTCGAAAAGATGAAGGCCGATAACATCGCTTATGTGCGGAACAGCTCGATCGGCACCGCCGTGTTCCAGGTGGCGAGCGTCGTGGGCCTGAGCGTCTTCATCTATGTGGCGCTGGTCCGCTTCAACCTGTCGCTGGCCGAGATCGTCGTGCTGCTCCTGGTCTTCATGCGCATCGCGCCGCGCTTCATGGACATGCAGACGCAGGCCCAGCAGGTGCTGATCAACCTGCCCGCCTATACGGCAATGCGCAGCCTGCAGGCACGTTTCGACGCCGAGCGCGAGCCGGGCCATATCGAATCCGGGGATGCCCGCAAGCTGGCCCTCGATACGGAGCTGAACATTCGCGACGTCTCCTTTGCCTATGACGGCGGCGCCGGCAAGGCGGTGGTGAGCGACGTCACCTTCGGCCTTCCGGCCGGCAAGGTCACCGCCCTGATTGGCCCGTCCGGATCAGGCAAGAGTACGATCGCCGACATGCTGCTCGGGCTGCTCGAGCCGACCGCGGGCAAGATCCTCGTCGATGGCGTCGAGGTCGATGCCGCCAACCGCCGCCGCTGGCGCGATCAGGTGGCCTATGTGCCGCAGGACGTATTCCTGCTGCATGACACGATCGCGGCGAACCTGCGGCTTGCCGCACCGCAGGCCAGCAACGACGAATTGTGGACGGCACTCCGCGCCGCGCATGCCGGCGAATTCGTAGAACGGCTTGACCTCAGACTGGAGACGGTGGTCGGCGACCGCGGCGTGCGCATGTCGGGCGGCGAGCGTCAGCGCATCGCGCTGGCGCGCGCGCTGCTGCGCAAGCCTTCACTGCTCATCCTGGATGAGGCAACAAGCGCGCTCGACTGGCAGAACCAGTCACTTATCGCCAAGTCGATCGACGGCCTGCGCGGCTCAATGACGATCCTGACAATCGCTCACCGGCCGTCGATGATCGCCTTCGCCGACTGGGTGGTGGCAATGGAGGACGGCCGTGTCGTGGAAGTTGGGCAATATCGGCGCCTGAAGGCGAAGCCGGGGAGCCGACTGTCCAGGATGCTGTCGGGAGAACAGTCGGAGACCGAACCAGCGGACGTGGCCTGACCCGGCGTGCGCCTTGCGCCTAATGCAGGCTCCGCCGGGCGCTGCCAAGTTTCTCGCCCTCGGGCACTTCGGTGGATTTCTTCTTTCTCTCGGCTTCGCGCAGCCTGTCGGCCGGCGTCGGCTCGCTCCTGGCGATCATGGCGTAGACGACCGCGAAATAGCCGGCCTGGATGACCACCGCGCAGATCATGACACGCAGCAGTGTCGTGCCGAGCGAAGCCCCACCCAGCCACGACCAGGCAACGACGATCGAGAGCGCGAAAAGCATCCCAAGGATGAATTTTGGAAGCGACATACCCAACAGCCCATAAACCGGCTCGGGTTATATCCAACGATAGCCCCACCCGAGCGCCGTCCCTTGTCATGCGGGCTTGTTAAGTCACCCGCTGCCGACCGGTTGCTTCCGGCCTTTCAACCTGTCGCCACCATGACAGGTATAATTTGCAATTCTATTAAGGCGAGCAGAAGGCGGCAAGGGCAACCGCACATATTTTTGAATCAGCTTACGCGCTCGACTCTGCCATGCTGCAACGCACACGGCCGCATTTCACTCAACCTGCAGCCGTTATAAGGTGCGAGTACAATCCATAATATTAAGCAGTATTTTATGTGAATAGTTCCAAATATGGCACCTTCCTAAAGCACTTATATGTTCCGCCCCTCGACGCCGAGAACGCGTCGCCTAGGAATCGCCTCAAAAATGTCCGGGTTTTTTTATCCTTGCCCATTTATTGTCACAAATGTGCTAAAAATTTCGAAATTTGTGCAGAGCGAGCTTACTATTTAGTCAATTCATGACGCGACTATTTCAATGGGATGGGAAATTGTGTGTTGCGCTGCAGCATTTTTTTGATATCGTGCGGTCAACCATTCGTTCACCGCATGGAGTTTCCGTATGAGGGATATTGCCAAGTCGGCCACGGCGGGCTTTTCGCAGGCTGACACCGACTTTCCGCCGCCGATCGGCGGTCTCATCAAGCGGAGTTTTGATGTCGCCGGTTCGCTGGCTGGGCTGATCGCGCTCAGCCCGCTGTTCATCATGATAGCATTGCTGGTCAAGTTCTCCGACGGCGGATCGATTTTTTACGGCCACCGCCGAATCGGGCGCGGCGGACGGCTGTTCTCCTGCCTCAAGTTCCGCACCATGGTTCCCGACGGGGACAAGGTGCTGGCCGCCTATCTTGCGACCAATCCAGACGCCAATGCGGAATGGATAGCGACCCGCAAGCTGAAGAACGATCCACGCGTCACCCGCGTCGGAGCGGTCCTGCGCAAGCTCAGCCTCGATGAGTTGCCGCAGATCATCAACATCCTCCAGGGCGACATGAGCCTTGTCGGGCCTCGCCCGGTGGTCCGCGACGAACTGGAAATCTACGGCAGCGCGGCTGTCTATTATCTGAAGTCCCGGCCCGGCCTGACCGGCCTGTGGCAGGTCAGCGGCCGCAACGATGTCTCTTATGACAGCCGCGTCGCGTTCGATCGCCACTATGTCGAGAACTGGTCGCTGTTCGAGGACGTTCGCATCATCATCAGGACCGTGCCGGCCGTCTGGATGTCACGCGGTTCTTATTGATCGGCCGGGCTGACCCAGCCATCCGGCGGCAAGCTCATCGGGCGATGGGGCTAAAACGGATCGGAACGTTCAGTTGAAAACAGACATGTTCGAAGCCTTTGGCGGCGGCCCGTTTTTCGGCCGCTCGCGGCTCGTGGCGACGTGCCTTGCGATGTCGCTCGCTTTTCCCCAGCTGGCCGCCGCCGACGACTACCGTCTGGGCTCCCAGGACAAACTCACCATCCGCATCGCCGAATGGCAGACCGTCGAAAGCACGTTCCGCGACTGGTCGTCGGTCAATGGCCAATACACGGTCGGTCCGGCCGGCACGCTGTCGGTGCCTTTCGTCGGCGAACTGCCGGCGGCCGGCAAGACCACGGCAGAGGTCGCCGCGGCGATCGGCGAGGCGCTGCAGCACAAGCTCGCTTTGTCGGACAAGCCCGAAGCCTCGGTCGAAATGGCGCAATTCCGGCCGTTCTATATTTCGGGCGAAGTGCAGAATCCCGGCCAGTTTCCCTATGTGCCCGACCTTACGGTGCTGAAGGCGATCAGCGTCGCCGGCGGCATCAGGCGCAGCGCCGACTACGGTCCCCAGCTCGGCAAGGACCTGGTCACCGCCAAGGGTAATTTCGATATCTCCGACGACCTGCGTGTGCGGCTGATCGTCAAGCGCGCCCGCATCGACGCCGATATGGCCGGCAAGACGAGCTTCGAAGCGCCGAAGGAGGTCGAGGGCGATCCTCGGCTGCCGACCATCGTCAACGACGAGATGACGATCCTGACCGCCGACCAGAAGGCGCTGAAGCTGAAGCTCGAGTCACTCGACGATCTCAAGGGTGTGCTGCAGGCCGAAATCGAATCGCTGGAGAAGAAGATCGTCAACCAGCAGAAGCAGGTCGATCTTGCGCAGCAACAGCTGGCCAGCATCGGTCCGCTGGCGCAGAAGGGTCTGGTCGCCAATGCGAGACTTCTGGATTCGCAGCAGTCCGTCACCGACCTGCAAGGCAAGATCCTGGACTATGAGACGGCCATCCTCACCGCCAAGCAGGCGATCAGCAAGGCGACGCAGGACGCCATCGACGCCCAGAACACCTTGAGCTCGAGCCTCGCCGCCGCCCGGCAACAGACCGAAGCCGACCTGAACGAGGCCGCGCTGAAGGTGAATATGCAGAAAGGCCTGATCGCTCAGGCCACTGATCCGGCGACGACGGCCGCCATCACCAACGACCAGCAGCCTACCTTGCTCTATTCGCTGGTGCGCAATGTCGACGGCAAGACCAGCGAAATCGCCGCCAAGGAAGACACGCCGGTGCTGCCCGGCGATGTGATCAAGATCAAGCTGGCGCCGCTGGCGAGCCAGTAGGGACGCGGAAGTTCGCACGACCCGCCGCTTCGATCCTCTAACACAAAGACTTTGAACCTCCGCCTGGCCTGCCTGGCGGAGGTTTTTGCTGACAGGGTTTCCAGAACCGGAAAACCAGAACGGTTGTTGACGCAATTGCGGACGGGAAAACCGCTACGCACTTTTCCCGGCATTGCTCCAAGAACGGTTTAGTGTTTGATAGAATCTCTGACCCGCTCTAACTTCTTGTTTTCACGCAATTCCCAAGGGGAAGCGCTATGCGCTTCTCCCGGGAAACCGTTACACACTTTCCTGGAATTGCCCTGGCGGACCCTCATCATTACTCGGCCGCCGCCGGACGGTGCGGCCAGGCTGGCTCCCCACCCTTCGCATCCGCTGGCTCGAAGGCCGGCGACCACCGCGTGCGCGTGACCGGCAACCGGGCCAGCTTGAAGAAGCTGAAATACATCAGGAAGGAGCCCATGATGTAGGGGTTGAGAATCTCGACCTCGACGAAGGAGCGGATGAGCAGCAGCACCATCACGCCGATGAGAACCACCGATTCGGCCTGCCATGTCTTGAAGACCACCGCCGCGATATGGCCGAAGAGCGTGCGCAGCATGATCAGCGATATCAGCACCGCCCCGGTGAAGCCGAGTTCGACAAGGGCCTCGACATAGGTGTTGTGGAAATGGAAGCCGGTGCGGGTGGTGATGTAGAATTCGTTCCACAGCCGCTCGGCCTCGGCAAAGCCCTGCACCCAATAGGCGGCATAGCCGACGCCGAGGATCGGCGATCGCATCGCGGCGTTCCAGCCCTGCTCCCACAGATAGGTCCGCCCGGTGAGCGTCGAATCCTTACCGAAGATGCCAAGCACGAAGTCCATGAGCCCGAGATTGAGGGCGACGATGGCCACCACGACGATCATGCCGGCGCCGATCAGGAAGATCACCCGGCGATAGCGCCGCGACAGAAGCTTGCTCATCGCAAGCAGCGCCACCAGCGCCAGAACCGCCGGTATCGAGGCCATCGAGGTGGCGGAATGCGAGACGACCAGCACATAGGCCGACAGCAGCACGACCGGCACGGTCAGCATGAAGCTCAGGCGGCCACGCCGAAGGAAAGCAAGGAAAACGACGGAGAAATAGATGCCGAGCGAGCCGACGAAGCCGATCTGGTTCTTGGAGGCGAAGGCGCCGACGAAATTATAGGTGCCGTCGAGGACGTCCTCGGAATAAGCTCCGACCTTCAGCGAATAGATCAGGACGAAGAATATGCCGACCAAGGCGCCTATCGTCAGGGTGCGCACGCTGACGGTGCGCGCCGCGACATAGGCACAGGCGATATGGGAAAGGTACTGGACCGCCGTTCTGGCGGTGGTGCCGGGTGCCTGCGACCAGAACACGGAGAAGCAGACATAGGCAGCGAACAGCAGCGGCAACCAGGCACTGGACAATTGCCGCAGGAACCGCCGGTAGTCGACCAGGATGAGCGGAAGCCAGACGACATAGTAGGCCAGGATCAGCACCTGGCCGAAAATGACGGAATAGGAGAACGCCCAGATCGAGACGGCAACGGCAAAACTGCCATAGACCGAATTCTTCTCGGGATCGACGAGCAGGGATTTGGGAATTTTCATCTAAAGGGTCCCGTCAACACGACCCAGAACCGGCAGGCCGCAAACCAGCCGGCATATCCGCAAACAGGGGCGTACAAGAAACGGCGTCTCCATTGTGCAGTGCAATATAACCTATCGCACCCCTTGCTCAATGGCAAATCCGGTCACCTTGTCTTACAGCGAAGCGATCGCCGAGAGATCGCAACCCCATAATCCGGCCGGTGTTGGCCCAGACGATCCGGCCACATGCCGGCTTGAACTCGATCGGCGGTCACCTCACAGTTCCCGACGAGCCATCACATGGACCGGGATGGACAGGGGAGTGACATGCCGATGAATTTCGCGGGACGATTCGCCGGCCGGTCGGCGGTGATTACCGGCGGCGCCTCGGGCATCGGCCTGGCGGTCGCACACAGGATCGTCAACGAAGGCGGGCGCGTCAGCGTCTGGGATCGCGATCCCGCACAGATCGAACAGGCGAAAGCCGTCATTCCCAGCCTGCAGGGGGTGACGATGGACGTTGCGGATGCGGCAAGTGTGGAGGCCGCCGCACAATCGACGATCGAAGTCCTCGGCGGCGTCGACATACTGGTCACCAGCGCGGCCATAACCGGCCCCAACATGACGACCTGGGCCTATTCGGCCGAGGATTGGCAAAGGGTCATCAATATCAACATCAACGGCGTCTTCTACTGCAACAAGGCGCTGGTGCCGCACATGCTCGAGCGCGACTACGGCCGCATCGTCAACATCGCCTCGATCGCCGGCAAGGAAGGCAATCCCAACGCTTCCGCCTACAGCACCTCGAAGGCGGCGGTGATCGGCCTGACCAAGTCGCTCGGCAAGGAACTCGCCAAGACCAAGGTGACGGTCAATTGCGTGACGCCGGCAGCTGTACGCACGGCGATCTTCAAGCAGATGAGCCAGGAGCACATCGACTTCATGCTGTCGAAGATACCGATGGCGCGCTTCGGCGAGGTCGAAGAAGTGGCTGCGCTGATCTCATGGATCGCTTCCGAGGAATGCTCGTTCACCACGGCCGCCGTGTTCGACGTTTCGGGCGGCCGCGCTACGTATTGAGCCGGGTCGAGGCAGTTCCGAGTTCGCCCGAGCCAACTACAATTCCGCGTGACGAAGCAACGATTGGAGCTGGACAGGCTTATGGTAGCTGGCGTCTGAATGAGCGTGCCACAACAGGGGAAAGCCATGACACGACGAGAGAGCCCGGCAGGTGCGATGTCCCCCGGCCACTGTGCCGGTGGCCTGCGATCGACGGAAGCGGCGATCACCAGGCCGGAGTTTGCTTCGTTTGCTTAGAGCAGATCCCACCGCGCTGGCCGATGACGAGCTTCTGGACCGCTATCAGCGCGCCGCCTTCGGCTATTTCCTGGAGAATGTGAACCCCGACAACGGGCTGGTCGCCGACACCTCGCGGCCGAATTCACCGTGCAGCATCGCCGTGGTCGGTTTCGCCCTGTCCTGCTATCCGATCGGCGTCGAACGTGGCTGGATGGCGCGCGACGCGGCTGCCAGGCTGACCCTTGCGGCGCTGCGCTTTTTCCAGGCCAGCACGCAAGGCAGCGGCCCCGACGTTACCGGCCACAAGGGTTTTTACTACCACTTCCTCGACATGCGCACTGGTTTGCGCGTCTGGCGCTGCGAGTTGTCGATGGTCGATACCGCCCTGCTGATTGCCGGCATGCTGGTGGCGGGCGCCTATTTTTCCGGCGACAATGACGACGAGGCCGAAATCCGCCAACTGGCCGAGGCGCTCTACAGGCGCGTCGACTGGCGATGGGCGCAAGGCAGCAGCCCGACGCTCCGCCAGGGCTGGAAGGCCAGGACCGGCTTTCTGCACTATGGCTGGGAAGGCTACAACGAGGCGACGATCCTCTATGTGCTGTCCATGGCCTCACCGGACCGCCCGACCTCCGACGACAGCTACGAGGCCTGGACGGCGACCTACCAGTGGGAAAACATCTACGGCCATGACGTGCTCTATGGTGGGCCGCTGTTCATGCACCAATTCTCGCATGCCTGGATCGATTTCGCCGGCATCCGCGATGCTTTCATGCGCGAGAAGAATTCGGACTATTTCGAAAACAGCCGCCGCTCGACATACCTTCACCGCGACTATGCCCGGCACAATCCCTACGGCTTTGACGGCTATGGCGAGAACCTGTGGGGTCTTTCGGCAGGGGACGGACCAGGCGGCTTCCGCGTCAGCGTGGAGCGACGGCGCCACCGGTTTTCCGGTTACGCGGCGCGCGGCGCGCCTTTCGGTCCGGATGACGGCACGATCGCGCCATGGTCCTATCCGGCGTCGCTGCCTTTCGCGCCTGACATTTGCCTGGCGGCGATGCGCCACCTCGCCGATCGTTACCCTGAGGTGATCGACAATTTCCGGCTGCCGAGCGGTTTCAACCCGACATTGGCCAACCGGCGAAATTTCGGCCGCAACGGCTGGGTGTCGGAAGGCCATTACGGACTGGACCAGGGCATTGCGGTGATGATGATCGAAAACCACCGTTCCGGCATGATCTGGGAGCTCATGCGTTCCAATCCCCATATCCGTCGTGGGCTGGACAAGGCTGGCTTTACCGGCGGATGGCTGGCGCGGCCGGCAAGCCCGGCATCCGGGGGGCGCGATGTCACGTGAACCGGCGAGAGCCGCCGCCTTCCCCGTCGACCACAACGACGCCGAGCTGATCAGGGGCGCGCATCCCCCGCACTGGAAGAACCCGACCCCGAACGGTCCCTACAATCTCGTCGTCATCGGCGCCGGGCCGGCTGGATTGACCGCCGCGCGCGACGCGGCGAGCCTTGGCGCGAAGGTCGCGCTGATCGAGCGTGGGCTGATTGGCGGTGCGTGCATCAATGTCGGCGGCATTCCGTCGAAGTCGATCATTCGCACAGCCAGGCTCTATGCCGACATGCGCGATGCCGAGAGCTTCGGCGGCGACCCGCCAGATCATCTTCGTGTCGATTTTCAACGGGCGATGACACGGATGCGGCAGATCCGGCAGCGGATCAGCCGTGCCGATTCCGCCGCGAGCCTGGTTTCGGAAGGCATCGACCTCTATTTCGGTGCGGCGCGATTTGCCGGCCCCGATACGGTCACGGTCGAGGAAAGCACGCTGCATTTCAAGAAGGCGCTGATTGCAACGGGCGCACACCCGGCCTTCCCTGCTATTCCGGGGCTGGTCGAAGCCGGTTATCTCAGCAATGAGACGATGTTCGACCTGACGCAATGCCCGCCGCGGCTCCTCGTCATCGGCGGCGGGCCGCTTGGCTGCGAGACGGCGCAGGCTTTCTGCATGCTCGGCGCCAAGGTCATCCTGGCGCAGAGCGATCCGATGTTCCTGCCCGGCGAGGAGCGCGACGCCGCGCAGATTCTTTCAGACGCCTTGGCGCGCGAGGGGGTGGAGGTGCGCCTGAACACCGAAGTTGTGGCGGTGCGCAGGGAAGGTGCCGCCAAGTTCGCCGACCTGATGCGGGATGGTGACACGACGACGATCTCCGTCGACGAGATCATCACCGGCGTCGGCCGTTCACCCAATGTCGATGGTCTCGGCCTCGAAGAGGCGGACGTGGCCCATGACGCCGACGGCATCAAGGTGGATGATTATCTGCGAACCAGCAACCCGCACATCTATGCGGCGGGCGACGTCTGCCTCGAATACAAGTTCACCCATACCGCCGAGGCAACGGCGCGCATTGTCGTGCGCAATGCCTTGTTTCGCGGCCGCGAAAGGCTCAGCGACCTCGTCGTTCCCTGGTGCACCTATACCGATCCGGAGATCGCCCATGTCGGCCTCTATCCCCTGGAAGCGCGCCGCAATGGCATTCCGGTCAAAACCTATACGATACTGATGCACGATGTCGCCCGCGCCGTGATGGACGGCGAGGAGGAAGGATTCGTCAAGATCCATGTCAGGGAGGGGTCCGACCGCATCCTGGGCGCGACGGTCGTCGCCAGCCATGCGGGCGAGATGATCAACGCGGTGACCCTCGCCATCCGGTCCGGCATGGGACTGCATGCGTTGGCCGACGTCATCCATCCCTTCCCGACACAGGCGCAAGGCATCAAGATGGCGGGCGACGCCTATAGGCGGACACGCCTCACCTCGTTGCGCAGGCGCCTTGCGGCGCACTGGCTGGCGTGGTCCAGACGATAAGCCCAAAGCCATCACATATGCCGAAATGCTCACAAATACGCAACCAAGTGCGCGGCGGCGCTTGACGGATCCCTGCGAGGCTAATGAAATCGAGACGACGCCTTCGGCCGCGGAACATTCGTGGATGCAGCCTTTAGTCGAAACGGAATACGCAATCGAGCTCTTGTCCAAGGGTTACATCTGTGTGCCTCTGCGCGAAGGTGGCAAGCATCTCGATCTTGAGGCGATGGAATATCATCCGCTGCATTTGAAGGCCCGTCGAAAGGATCTGAAGGAATTGGCGTTCCGGTCGATTGCCTTTCAGTTGTCGCAGAAGCCACCAACACCGGAGGAACTCCGGCGCTGGTTTCGGGACTTTGCTGGAAATGTCGGGATCATCGGAGGATACTGCAACCTTCTCATCCTGGATTTCGACGATTCAGCAGACTATCGCGCCTGGTCTGGCAAGCACGCTCACCTTTCAAGTTGCACGCCGGTCGCGAAAACGCCGAATGGATTCCACATCTATCTCAGGACGCGCGAACCGGCGGTTTCATCCAGCCTATATTTCGGCATGCGGCGGATCGGCCACCTGAAGGCGCTTGGCGGTTACGTCGTTGGAAGTCCTTCCGTACTCAAGGATGGCTGCTGCTACAGCTGGTTGAAGGACCAGTCGCCATTCGACGTCGAGCCGCAGCCAGTCGAAAGCCTGGCCAGTCTTTCACTTCGCGCGGTCTCGCCATTCAAACATTGCTATGACCGCGTTCTGAAGCGCGGTTTTTTCGTGCCGCAATGAGCATTTCGGGGCGTGAGCAACCCGACATCAGCATCGTCATCCCGGCAAGAAATGCCGCCGCGACGATCGACGCCACGCTGCGAAGCCTTCTGCCGGAGAGGGGTCTGATCAGCGAGATTCTTCTCGTCGACGATGGCTCCATCGACCAGACTACGGCGATTTCGATGCAAAGCGCCCGGAGGCACGGATTGCCGCTGGAGATCCTCGCCGTGCGGCTGGGCAGCGCGGGCGCTGCCCGCAACGCCGGAATTGCGCGAGCCAAAGGCAAGTTCATACTTTTCCTCGATGCCGACGATGAGGTGATGGCGGGAGGGTTGGGACTGCTGCATGACGCGCTCCTGCGCAATCCCGAGGCCGGCCTGTCGATAGGAGCCAGCATTCGCCGCACCAGGGGGAGGCCGGACAAGCTAAAGGTTCCGCATGGGTACACGAGCGACCGGGCATCGAACGCCCGCCGCTACCTTCTTAACGAGGTATGGCCGATCGCGATGGGCAGCGCGTTGGTCGCAGCCTCTGCAACGGCCACCGTCCGCTTTCCGGAAACCACCAGCCTGGATGAGGACACGTGCTATTGGGCGGCCATGGTCGCCCAGGCCGACGTGACAACGATCTCTTCTCCGGTGCTTCTCTACCACCATGACGAAGAGAGAATGGCGCGGCGATTTGTCGAGACCCCGCGGGCCACGTTTCTCGCGATAGCACTGGAGCTGGACAAGCTTGCCGGTTCAGCCATTGCAAGGGACGTTCTGCAGTGGAGGAAGGCCTGGATAGCCTTGCGGATTTCAAGACAGCTTATCAAACACAACCGATACAGCTATGCGATGAGCATGATGCGTGCCGTTCGCGCCCACAAAAGCCTGGGGCGGAGCTGGAAGGCGTCGCAATATCGCATACGGATTCGCATCGGAGCCATGATGGAACGGCCTGACCACTCGTCGAGCGCTGGCGCGGTCACGGAAAGACGTACGCTGGTCGTGTCCTTCGACCCGGCATTTCCGCCGGTTTCCGGTGCGGACCTGAGAAATTTCAACAATGCCAGCCTTGCGGCCGAGTTCGGCCCGGTCCAGCTTGCCTCGATCAGGCCGCTGGGCGACGCGCGACAACCCTCCGACTCGCGCATCAACGCGGTTGGCCTGGTGACCGATGGAGAACCGCGTTCGGCCTCACTCGGCTGGTGGAGGATCGCGGGGGAGAACCGTATCCCGCGCACGGCATTGGCGCGGCTGCGGAAACTGATGCAAACCTTCAAACCCGATACGGTCATCGTCGAAGGGACCGGCCTGTTCAAGCTGCTGCGACATTTGCGGCCGCTGACGAAGCAGCTCGTCCTCGACATGCACAATGTCGAATCCGACCTGGCGGCACAGCTGCGGCATATCAGTCCAGCGCGATCCCCGGCGGTGCTTGGCATCCGGCGGCTGGAGAGAAAAGCGCAATCCCTCGTCGACAGGGTGTGGGTCTGCTCGAACCAGGATCGCGAAAGGTTGATGGCCGCATCCCGGCACAAGGTGCCGATCGATGTCGTTCCCAATGGAATCCCCAACGTCGAGGACATTCCGCGGGTGCTGCCCGCCGAAGCCGCTACCGACAGCGGTTATCCGACGATCGTGTTTATCGGGCATCTCGGCTATCCGCCGAACGTCGATGCGGCCGAGCGCCTGACGGGCACCATATTGCCTCGCATTCGGCAAGTCTTGCCGGGTGCAAGACTTACTCTTGCCGGACGAAGCCCGAAGGCGGCGGTACGGGCGCTGACCAGATTGCCTGGTGTGGCGCTTGTCGAAGATCCCGAAAGCGTGTCGCCACTCCTGTCCGGCGCGCATCTCAGCATCATCCCGCTCAGGGCCGGCGGGGGCACGCGCATCAAGATTCTGGAGGCGATGGCCTGGGGGGTGCCGGTGATCGCGACGCCGCTCGCTGCCGAGGGGCTGGACATGGTCGAGAATGACCAGGTGTTGCTGTCGACCAGCGACGAAGGACTGGCCGACATGGCCATCGAACTCTCTCTAGACGCCGAACGCCGGGCGCGGCAGCGCAAGCGCGCGCATCAGGCCGTATGGGCAAGGTTTGGCCCGCAAGCGATCCGCGATGCGGTCCGCGCCGGACTTGCACTGGACAATGACGGCAAGTGACACCAGGCCACCTCCATCACCCCATGAGCCGTCGATGATTCCGCCGATCCTGCACCAGACCTGGAAGACCGACAGCGTTCCCGCACGCTTCCAGGCCTATGCCGACAGCTGGAAGCGGCACAATCCACACTGGACGGTCATGCTCTGGAGCGACCGGATGCTGCTCGAATTCGTGGCCGAGCACTACCCGGATTACCTGCCGATGTTCTGTGGCTACACCAACGGCGTGCAGCGGTCGGATGCGGCCCGCTACATGCTTCTGCATCACTTCGGCGGGGTCTATGCCGACATCGACTGCGAATGCGTCGCGCCCTTCGATGCGATCATGAGCGAGACCCGGGTCGTACTGTGCAAGGAGCCGGCTTCGCATGCGGCCGTCCAGGCGGATTTCCGGGGCCTGCCCTACCTTCTGTTCAACGGGACGATAGCGAGCCCGCCCGGTCATCCATTCTGGGCGCATCTCCTGTCGATGATGCCCGGGCTCGCCGCCGCCAAGGACGTGCTCGACGCGACCGGCCCTTGCCTGCTCACCTCCGCGCAGCGCGGGTACAGCGATCAGGCGGCCTTCGCCATTCATCCTTCCGCCCTGTTCGTGCCGGTGACGTCGGCCGGGAGCACGGAGCGCGACGCCGGCGACGACACGGCCGCGCTTTCGATCCACCACTGGGCCGGCACATGGTGGACCCCGGAACCGCCGCCGAACTGGTGGACCAAGCTTCGCAATCGGGCCTATCGGCTCCGGTATCACCTGACGCGCGGCGCGTATCTGGATGAGGCGCAGGCGAAAGCAGGCGTCGACAGAGCGGTCCTGTCGGGGCCGCCGCCATCGGGCCGAAACGTCGCTGTGCTGGTGCCGCTTCGCGACGCCGCCGACCTCATCCAGCCCTTTCTTGATGCGCTGGATGGGCTCGACTATCCCAAGGACCGGATCAAGCTGGTCTTCTGCGAAGGCGACAGCCAGGACGGAAGCTGGGAGCGACTGCAGGCCGCAACAGCTGGATTGGCCGGCAGATATCGTGACATCGTCCTGTTGCAGAGACAGGTCGGCACCCGCCTCGACAGGGCAAAACGGGCAAAGCCCAGAATGCAGCGCGTCAGGCGCGGCGCGATCGCCAAGGTGCGAAATTACCTGATCGATCACGGGCTCAGCGAGGACGATGACTGGGCCTTGTGGATCGATATCGACGTCTGGCGCTTTCCCGGCGATGTGCTGAACCGCCTGATCGCCACGGGACATCGCATCGCGGTGCCCAACTGCGTGAAGATCGCCGGTGGCGCCAGTTTCGACCTCAACAGCTTTGTCATCAGGCGACAGACCAGGGACTATCGCTATTACCGCGAGATACGCGGCGGCCTTCACCAGCCTCCCGTGCAAACGCCAAGCCGGTATCATCTCAGCGATGTCAGGCATCTCGACATCATCGGCCTCGATGCGGTCGGCGGAACCATGCTGCTGGTCGATGCCGCCCTGCATCGCGGCGGTCTTCGTTTCCCCGAAATTCCATACCGCGATCTGATCGAGACCGAAGCTTTTGGCCTCCTTGCCAACGACCTCGGCATCCGGCCGGTCGGCCTGCCCAAGCTGGAAATCCTACACGTCCCCTGGTAAGGCCGCCGCCCGCCGAAGCTCTTCGCGCAGAGGCTGCAGATAGGCTTGCGGGCGCAGACGCCCCCATACATAGTTCCGGTCCGTCAAATGCGCGGCCTGCCTGATCCAGCGCCCCGGGGCATCGGGGTCCCGCACCTCGCGCCAATCGTCGACGATGATGACAGGCAGGCCTTCGTAAAGCGGATCGAGCGGTGAAGTCTTGGTCACCACGATGCAGCCGAGATAAAGCAGTTCCCATGTCCGATGACAGTCCAGGCCGTTTCCGACGGTCGACAGCACGAGCGGATATTGCGAATAGAGCTGCCAGATCGAGCGCTGCGATACGCGTTGCCCTAGAAAATCGACATGCGGGCATCCGTCCAGAGCCTCAAGCAATTCCCGACGCTCGCCAGACTCTCTGCTGACGCTGAAATCGCAGAATATCCTGGCCGGACGACGATCCGCACTCCCCTGCCCGCGCAGGGTTTTCAGTTGCCTCACCAGTCCGCCAGGCGTCGCCAGGGAACGTGGGGTGTGGAGATCCAGCCCGATCGGGAACGGCTTGATCCTGGGATGACCGCCGTCGCAGTTCTGGCTGTACCAGGAGACCAGATAGGGGCTGGCGAGAAGCCGCTCGACGGTGTCCTTGGGCAGATCCGAAGGCACCGAGGAATCACCGTCGGTCGTCAGCAGGATGAAGGGAGCCTTGATGGTGGGCAGGGCTATCCTGGCGAAAATGTCGAGATCGCAATTTCGCGCAAGCCTGGCCAGGGTGCTCAGCCGCACCCAAACGATGCCATGCGCGCCGCTATAATGGTCGCGGAAAAAAGCCTCGCTTTGCGTCGATTCGGTCGGCGCCCAGCGATACCAATCGGGTCCAGCGAAGTCGCAGAAACGCCCGATCCCTTGCGACCAAAGCACGGAAGGAACCCCGAAAAACCTCAGCGCCCCGGAACGGACGGGTTTATTGAGTTTTGCCCGCCAACGCGACATGCCCATGGGCAACCCTTAGCCCAGACGCCGTTATGGCCGCAACGTCCGGCCTGCTTGCTCACACAGGCCAAGGCGGGCTCGTGGCGTCAGTCGTGCAGGTCCCGCGCAATCGGCGGGCCGACCGAAAATCCGGAGAACGTGACCTCGAAACCCTCACGCTGCGGCGAACAGCACATCATACCGACATCGACCAGCTTCGAGATCGGGAAATAGGCGAGCCGCACCGGCTTCCAACGACCGTCGGAAGCGTCGAGATACTGCACGCGGATCGCCTCGCTATGGCGGGTCAGGCGGATCCTGACGCCGTCCGGGCCGGCGGCAATGGCCACCAGCGACCAGTCTGAGGTGTCGTTGGTGACGACGACGGAAAAATAGGCAAGGCCGTCCGTGTATTCGATGCCGGCCTTGATCCAGTGCGTTTCGCCAAGCCGGATCATCAGCCCGGCCTGGTCGTAGAGCACCTTGTAGTCGCCCTTGACGGTGACCTCGGCGGTGAAATCGCCCTCGACCCGCCGATAGAGGAAGTGGCCGTTGTCGCGCCAGAAGCCATAGAAGGTCTCGCGCCAGAAATCGGTCTCCTTGCCGGTGCGCACGCGCACGGCATCACCGTCGACGGCATGGTGCGGCGGCGGGTTGAGCCAGGTCAGGTCCTGCAATGTCATCGCTTGCACCGGTCGGTTTTTCGAGGAGGTGACGGTTCGCCGGCCGGCAAGCCGGCGCCGGATCATCCCGCGAACGTATAAGCGGTCTTTACCGTGGTGTAGAACTCCATGGCATAGCGGCCCTGTTCGCGCGGGCCGAAGCTCGAACCCTTGCGCCCGCCGAAGGGAACGTGGAAGTCCACCCCCGCCGTCGGCAGGTTGACCATGACCATGCCGGCTTCGGAGTTGCGCTTGAAATGCGTGGCGTGCTTGAGGCTCGTGGTGCAGATGCCCGAGGTCAGGCCGAACGGCGTGTCATTGGCGACGGCAAGCGCTTCGTCATAGTCCTGGACGCGGATGACGCTGGCGACGGGGCCGAAGATCTCCTCGCGCGAACTGCGCATGGCATTGGTGGCCTCGGTCAGCAGCGCCGGCTTGAGATAGAAACCCGGCGTCTTGCGGTCGAGCCGTTCACCACCGAAGGCGAGCGTGGCGCCTTCCCGCACACCGATGGCGATATAGTCCTCGTCCTGCTTGAGCTGGGTCGCGTCGACCACCGGGCCGATCTGCGTCTGCGCGTCGAGCGCGTCGCCGATCACCAGCTTTTCCATGCGCTCCTTGAGCGCGTCGACGAAGCGGTCGTGGATGCCGTTGGTGACGATCAAACGCGACGAGGCCGTGCAGCGCTGGCCGGTCGAGAAGAAGGCGCCGTTCAGCGCGCAATCGACAGCGACCGCGAGATCGGCGTCGTCGAGCACGACCAGCGGGTTCTTGCCGCCCATTTCGAGCTGGAACTTGCGCATGTGCTCGACACTTGCCGCGGCGACGCGTTTGCCGGTTCCGACCGAGCCGGTGAAGGAGATGGCGTTGACGTCGGGGCTGTCGAGCATTGCCTGGCCGACCACCGAGCCCTTGCCCATGACGAGGTTCAGCACGCCCTTGGGCAGGCCGGCGCGATGCAGGATGTCGACGATGGACCACGCGCTTTCGGGAACGAGTTCGGCCGGCTTGAAGACGACGGTGTTGCCGTGAGCCAGCGCCGGAGCGATCTTCCAGGCGGGGATGGCGATCGGGAAATTCCATGGCGTGATGATGCCGACAACGCCAACCGCTTCGCGCGTGATCTCGACGCCGACGCCCGGCCGCACGCTTGGCACCACCTCTCCCGACAAGCGCAGTGTTTCGCCGGCAAAGAAATCGAATATCTGGGCGGCGCGGATGGTCTCGCCAATGCCCTCGGCCAGCGTCTTGCCTTCCTCGCGCGCCAGGTTGCGGCCGAGTTCGTCCTTGCGCGCCATGATCTCGTCGGCGGCCTTTTTCAGCACCGCATGGCGCGCCAGCGGGCCGGAGCGGGACCATGCCGGAAACGCCGCCTTGGCCGCCGCGATCGCCTGGCCCGCCTGTTCGACCCCCGCCGAGGCATATTCGCCGACGACGTCGCCGGTATCCGAGGGGTTGATGTTGCGGGATCCGGCATCGCCGACCCATTCGCCGTCGATGAGGTTCTTTCGAAACGCTGTCATGTCCTTGCCTTCCCTGGCTGTTGGCCGCGCGGCGGCATCCGTCTGAAGTGGTATTTGCCAGACAATTGCCTTGCGGGAAAGCACGCACTGGGCTCGAAGGCCGCGACAAAAGTCCCCGGGCCTGCGCTCATGCCTCCGGTGCAGCGGCGGCAGTGCGCGTCGACAACCACTCCAGCTAACATCGGTGGATGGCTCGCCGGGTCAAGGTCGAATTGCCATGTACACATATGTCCACGAACTTGATTTGCCTGATCCGGCATGTCATGCGTCGTGGCGATGACAGCACTCGAGACGACGATCCAACGTGCCGGCGCCACCGGCAACATCAAGGCCACTCGCGAAGACTGGCTGAAGCTCGCGCTTGAAACTCTGATCTCGGACGGCGTCGAACGCGTCCGCGTGCTGACGCTTGGCCAACAGCTCGACGTCTCGCGCTCGAGCTTCTACTGGTATTTCAAGAGCCGCCAAGACCTGCTCGACCAGTTGCTGGACCACTGGCGGCAGACCAATACCCGATTCATCGTCGAGCGCGCCGAACGCCCTTCCGCGACTGTCATTCGCGGGGTGATGAGCATTTTCGAATGCTGGGTGGACGAAAAGCTGTTCGACCCGCGGCTGGATTTCGCGATCCGGGCATGGGCTCGCCGCTCCCCCGCGACAAGGCGCGCGCTGGACGAGGCTGACGAAGAACGAGTCAATGCCATCCGCGGCATGTTCATGCGTCATGGCTACGAGGAGGAAGACGCGTTCGTGCGGGCCCGGGTGCTCTATTTCATGCAGATCGGCTACTATTCGCTCGAACTCGACGAGCCGATGAGCAGCCGCCTGCCGCATGTTGCCGCGTATCTGCGCAGCTTCACAGGCCGAGAGCCTACGGCGGGCGATGTCGAGGATTTTTCACGTTACGTGGAGGAGACCATCTCGCGTAACCGTTAGCGTTGGCTGCCGCAAGCCGGGAGGACCGGCAACTAGACATACATGTCCATTACCACTAGCTTTGCCCTGATCAACCAGGCTTGTCGCCCACACAATGACCCGCATCTATTCCGCTTTGTCGCTGTTCAAGGAAGGCCTGGCCGGCCAGACCGGCTGGAAACAGGCCTGGCGCTCGCCCGAGCCGAAGCCGTCCTACGACGCGATCGTCATCGGCGGCGGTGGCCATGGACTGGCGACGGCCTATTACCTGGCCAAGAATCACGGCATCGCCCGAGTGGCCGTGCTGGAAAAAGGGTGGATCGGCGGCGGCAACACCGGCCGCAACACCACCGTGGTGCGCTCCAATTATTACTATCCTCAGAGCGTCGAGCTCTACGGGCTGGCGCACCGGCTCTACGAAGGCCTGTCCAAGGATCTGAATTACAACGTCATGCTGTCGCAGCGCGGCATGGTCAATCTGTGTCACTCGACCGCCGAAATGGAAGTCGGCGTGCGCACCGTCAACGCCATGCAGATCAGCGGCATCGATGCGGAGCTGTTTTCGCCCGAGGACGTGCGCCGGGTGGCGCCGATCTATAATTTCTCGGCCGGCGCGCGGTTTCCGGTGTTCGGCGGCATCTGGCAAGGCAGGGCCGGCACGGCGCGCCATGACGCGGTCGCCTGGGGTTATGCGCGCGCGGCGAGCCGGCTCGGCGTCGACATCATCCAGAATTGCGAGATCACTGATTTCATCGTCGAGGGCGGCCGCTGCCGCGGTGTCCAGACGACGCGCGGCATGTTCCGTGCCGAGCGCATCGGCATGGCGGTGGCCGGGCACTCCTCGGTTCTGGCTGAAAAAGCCGGCTTCCGGCTGCCGATCAACTCCTACGCGCTGCAAGCCTGCGTTTCCGAACCGGTGAAGCCGATCCTCGACACGGTGGTCCTGTCGCCCGGCACCGGCGTCTATGTCAGTCAGTCGGACAAGGGCGAGATCGTCATTGGCGGCGGGCTCGACCGCATCCCTTCCTATGCACAGCGCGGCAATTTGCCGACGCTGGAGACGGTGATCGCGGGGGTGCTGGAGATGTTCCCAATCTTCGGCCAGTTGAAGCTGATGCGGCAATGGGCGGGCATTGTCGACGTCGTGCCGGATTCCTCGCCGATCATCGGGGAATCGCCGCTGCCCAATCTGTTCCTCAATTGCGGCTGGGGCACGGGCGGCTTCAAGGCGATCCCCGCCGGCGGCACGCTGCTGGCGAACCTGCTGGCGAGCGGCAAGCACAACGACATCAGCCGGCCCTTCGATCTCGACCGCTTCGCCAGCGGGCGGCTGATCGACGAAGCGGCCGGCTCCGGCATCGCGCACTGATATGCACAGAGACCAGGACTAGGCGTCATGCAGCTCTTTCCTTGCCCGTTCTGCGGCCCGCGCGACGAGACCGAATTCCACTATGGCGGCGATGCCGGCAATACCAGGCCGGATGGCGGAGATGTGCCCATCGATCGCTGGGCCAACTATCTCTACCTGCGCTCCAATCCGAAAGGCGCGGCGCGCGAAATCTGGGTGCACATGAACTGCGGCGAGTTCTTCGTCATGGAGCGCGACACGCTCACGCACGAGGTGCAGTCCTCGTCCGCGCTGGGCGAGGAGCACGCGGCATGACCGCCTCGCGTCTTGCCACCGGCGGCAGCGCCATCGACCGCTCGCGCCCGCTCCGCTTCAGCTTCGACGGCACAAGCGTGGACGGCTTTGCCGGCGACACCATCGCCTCCGCGCTGCTCGCCAACGACGTCGCGGTCGTCGGCCGCAGTTTCAAATACCACAGGCCGCGCGGCATCTGGGGCGCCGGCGTCGAGGAGCCCAACGCGCTGGTCGATATAGGCGGCTCACGCGCGACGCCGAACACGCGCGCCACGACCGAGCCGGCACACGATGGGCTGGCGGCCAAAAGCGTCAATGCGACGCCCAATGCATTGAGCGACCGCAACGCCTTCCTTGACCGTTTTGCGCGCTTCATTCCGGCGGCGTTCTATTACAAGACCTTCATGTGGCCGGACTGGCACATGTTCGAGCCACGCATCCGCGCCATGGCCGGACTGGGCAAGGTCGACACGGACTGGATCTCATCAGGCCCGCCGGACCAGATCAATCATCATTGCGACGTGCTGGTGGTGGGCGCCGGGCCGGCCGGACTGGCGGCGGCCAAGCTCGCGGCCGGCGTGGGCCTCTCCGTGACGCTGGTCGACGACCAGCAGAAGCCGGGCGGGTCGCTCGGCCACCGCGCCGGCGAGATCGACGGCAGGCCAGCTGCCGGATGGCTCGAGGAGACGCTCGCGACACTTGCCGCCGGGGGGCATCTGATCCTGCCCTCGACCACGGCCTTTGGCATCTACGACCACAATCTGGTCGGCCTGAACCAGCGCCATTTCGATGGCCGGCCCGACACGCTATGGCGGGTCCGGCCGCGCCGGATCGTGCTGGCTACCGGCGCCATCGAGCGGCCGCTGCCTTTCGCCAACAATGATCTGCCGGGAATCCTGTCGGCCGATGCCGCGCTCGCCTATCTCAGACGCCATGCGGTGCTGGTTGGCCGGCGCGTCGTCGTCGCCACCAACAATGACAGTGCCTATGAGGTCGCGGAGGCGATCGCCGAGGCCGGCGCCGAAGTGACGCTTATCGACATCAGGCGTGACGGGATGCCCGCCGCGCCCGCCACGATACGGTTGTCCAAGGGGCGGGCGCTCGCCTCCGCCACCGGCAGGCTACGCGTTGAAGGTGTGACGCTGGACGACGGCACCAGGCTCGACGCCGATTGCGTGCTGGTCTCGGGGGGCTGGACGCCGACCATTCATCTCTTTGGCCAGGCCAAGGGCAAGCTTGCTTGGAGCGAGGCCCGCGCCGCCTTCCTGCCTGGCAATCCGGTTGACGGCATTTCCGTGGCGGGCGCCGCCGCCGGCGCGGTTTCCTTGTCGGACGTGTTCGCCTCCGCGGAGAAAGCCGGCGCATCGCTCGGCCAGACGGAGGCGGTAACCCCGCGCAGCACCGGTCCGGAAGCGACAGCCGGGATTGTAGCCGCCTGGCCGGTGCCCGGCTCGAAAGGACGAATCTGGATCGACTACCAGAACGACGTCACGGTGAAGGACGTGGAACTGGCGGCCCGCGAAAACTTCGTCTCGGTCGAACATCTGAAGCGCTACACCACGCTCGGCATGGCGACCGATCAGGGCAAGACCTCCAACCTGCCCGGACTGGCGCTGATGGCCGGGATCACCGGCCGAACGGTGCCGGAAGTCGGCACCACCACCTATCGCCCACCCTTCACGCCGGTGCCGTTGGCGAGTTTCGCCGGCGCGCGCGTTGGCGAGTTAATGGCGCCGGTGCGCCGGCTGCCGCTGGAAAACGTCCACCGCGCCAGCGGCGCCGTCTTCCAGGAATATGGCGGCTGGCTGCGCCCGGCGCACTATGGCGGTCGCAATGCGGACGCGGAACGCGCCATCCAGGACGAGGCGTTTCGCGCGCGCCAGTCGGTCGCGCTGTTCGACGGTTCGACGCTCGGCAAGATCGAGGTGATCGGACCCCGGGCGGCCGAATTCGTCGATTTCCTCTACTACAACACCATGTCGACGCTGAAGCCGGGCCGCTGCCGCTACGGCTTCATGCTGTCGGAGAACGGCGTGGTCTTCGATGACGGCGTGCTGGTGCGGCTGGACGAGCACCGTTTCGTCGTGTCGTGCTCGTCCTCGCATGTCGCCGCCGTGCATGCCAGGCTGGAGGAATGGCGCCAGGACCGGTTCGGGCGCGGCGCCGTCTACATCCACAACGCCACTTCGGAGATGGCGACGCTGACCGTCTCCGGGCCGAACGCCCGCAAGCTGCTCGAAACGGTGGGGCTCGGCCTTTCACTCGCCGACGCCGACCTTCCGCATATGGCGGTCGGCCATGGCAGCTATGCGGGAGACGCGGTTCGGATTGCCCGCGTCAGTTTCACCGGCGACAGGAGCTATGAAGTCTCTATCCGGGCCGACCGCGCCGAACCTTTGTGGGCGCATCTGCGCCAGGCCGGCCAGGCGTTCGATGCCGTTCTCATCGGGCTCGAAGCACTGATGATCCTGCGTGCCGAGAAGGGCTTCATCGTCATCGGCAAGGACACTGACGGCACCACGCTGCCGCACGATCTCGGTGTGGCGGGTCCCCGGACGAAGCGCCAGAGCGAGTTCGTCGGCCGCCGCTCGCTGTTCACCGAGGAGGCTTCGCGCGGCGACCGCCTGCAGCTTGTAGGCCTGACGGTGCCGCAAGGCGAAGCGCCTCTGCCAACCGGCGCGCATGGCGTCAAGCGGAGCGATGGCAGACTGCACAGTCAGGGCTTTGTCACCTCCAGTTATCAGAGCCCCACCCTCGGCCAGCCGATTGCGCTTGGCCTGATCGAACGGGGTGCGGCGCGGCACGGCGAAACGATCGAAATCCAACATCTCGGCAAGCTCGGGACGGCGACGATCGCCGCCCCTTGCGCCTACGACCCGTCGGGAGACCGGCTCAATGCGTGATCTCGCGGAAAAATGGTCTGTCGCGCCGGACTGGCCGTCGGCGACCATCAATTCACCCGGCCTGGCGGTGCGCGCTGTCCCTGGCCTCGACCAGATATTGGTCAGCGGCGACCTCGACGCCTGGGCTCGCCTGTCCGACATGGACGGGACTGGCGTGGGCGCCCTTGGCGCGGCTCAGGGTGACCGCTATGGCGCGCGGCTGGCGCGCGACCGGCTGCTCGCCGTGTCGAACACGCCGCTTGCCCTTGCCGCCGGTTGGCACGCGGAAGGCTTCGCGGTGACGGCGATCGGCGCCGGGCTGCAGGTGTTCGAGGCCGAAGGCCCGGCACTCGATGCTTTCATCGCGCGTGGAACGACGCTCCACCCAAGGCAGCCAAGTGCCAGCGCGGCGCTATCCTTCGCCGGCATCAGCGCCATCGTCTATCGCCATGACGGCAAGCTGCGCATCCACGTCGATCGCGGTCTCGCCGCCTATCTCTGGACGTGGATGGAGACGGCTGCCGCCAACATCGCCGCCGAATCACCGAGTTAGGCAGGCGGCGACATTCACGCTCAGAGCGTGAAAGACCAGAACAGGCAGGCCAGCGTCGCGACGGCAAAGATCACGAAGAACAGGCTGCGCAGCAGCACGTTGCGGCGCAGCTCGTTCATGACGAAGTGGCAGCCGATGATCGCGGCCGCAAACAGGAAACGCCAGTTCAGCACCGCCCACAAGACATCCCGCTGACCGAAAGCCCATCTGGCGACGAGGCAGCCAAGGATAGCCGCAAACAGTACGATGACGGTCCAGAAGATCGCGTCCGCGGCGTTGGTCAGCACAATGCTGGCTGCCCTGATCGGCAGGAGCATCATCAGCAGGGCGCTGAAGAAATAGACCGCGGCAAGTGGAATGAACGTGCCGGCATCGGCGATGCCGTCAAGCCGTCTCACACCGATGGCGCCATAGGGATAGCCGTGCCTGGCCACCGCCAGGCTGAGCGCCATGAGCAAGGCGGTCAGCACCGCGACCAGTGCGAAGGATGTGAGGGCTTTGCTCATGATGTTCCTGTCCCGGGCGAATCAGACAGGAACCGGTGTAGCCGATGGTCGTAAATTGCGCGTAAGCTTTCCCCGCCACCGGCACCCCGAAGGGGGTAACCGGCAGGGCGAAATCACTTGGCGATGACCGTATCGACGATGGCGCGCGTCCGGCCGCCGGTGGGAAATCAGCTCCAGGCGTGCAGCGGCGGATTCTCGCCATTGAGGAAATATTTGCCGAGGATCGAATATTTCCAGCGCACCGGATCGTGCAGCGTGTGCGTCCGGGCGTTGCGCCAATGGCGGTCGAGATTGTGCTCGGCCAATGTCGAGCGCGTGCCGGCCAGTTCGAACAGCTTGTTCGTCGCCGCAATGGCGATCTCGGTCGACAGGATTTTTGCTTCCGCGGTGACGATCTGGGCGTGCGCCACGATCTCGGCGGTCGGCTCGGCCACCGCCTTGTCGATCGCGTGGCCAGCCTTTTCGAGCAGCGCCTGCGCCGCGTGCAGGCGCAGCGTCAGGTCGCCGATCGCCTGGATGGTGTAGGGATCGTCCCAGGCATTGTCGACACCGCTGTCGATCCAGGCGCGGCTCCTGGTCCTGACGAAGTGGACCGTCTCGTCGATCGCCGCCTGGGCGATACCGGTATCCACCGCCACCTGGATGATCTGGAAGATGGCGCCGTCGGCGGTCGGCTTGTCGTAGCCCTTGTAGCCGGGCACCAGATGCGTCTTCGGCACCTTGACATTGTCGATGATGACAGTGCCCGACAGCGTCGTGCGCTGGCCGAAGCTCGACCAGTCGTCGACGACCGTCAGGCCCGGCGCGCCGCGATCGGCGATAGCATACCAGGCACGGCCCTCGTCATCGAGCGCGACGATCGGCACCAGATGGGCGAGCAGCGCGCCAGAGGAATAGAATTTGCGGCCATTGACGACGACATGGTCGCCGGCATCGGTGAAGCGGGTTTCGAAATCGGCGGCGCGTTTGGAGCCGAACTCGGAAAAGGCGTTGCCGAACCGCGTGCCCTTCAGCGCCTCGGCGAAAAGCAGCTTCTGCTGCTCGATGTCGGAGACGGTGCGGATGGCGGCGACGACGCCGAGATGGTTCTGCGCGACCTGGCCGATCGAAGAATCGGCCGCCGAGATGATCTCGATCACCTTGGCCAGCGTTGCATAGGAGACTTCGGGACCGCCGAATGCCCTGGGCACGTTGATCGACCAGAGGCCGCTTTGCGAAAAGGCGTCGAGTTCGGCTACCGGCCAAATTCGCTCGCGGTCGCGCTTCGACGAATCCTTGACGAATTCGGCGGCCAGAGCGTGGGCGACGGCGATCGCTTCGGCGTCGTCCCTGATGATATGTGCCGGCGCCGAGGGCCTTGCGACCGGCGGTACGGCGGCGGAAGCATGGTCGGTCTTGACGGTCGAGACGGTCATTTCATTGCTCCTTCAAATTTCGGTTCAGGCAACGGCATGGAGATGGGGGGACTTGGGGGCGGGCGTCGGCTGCTGGCCGAGATAGAGCGCCCTGATATCCTCGCGCTGGCGGAGATCGGCGGCTGTGCCGGAGAGCACGGAGACGCCGTTTTCGAGCACGGTGGCGTGGTCGGCATAGCGAAGTGCTACCGCCGAGTTCTGCTCGGCGACCAGGATCGACAGGCCGGTCTCGCTGTTGAGTTTCCTCAACGTCTGGAAAATATCCTGCACGATGAGCGGGGCGAGCCCCATCGACGGTTCGTCCAGCACGAGCAAGCGCGGCCGCGACATCAGCGCCCGGCCTATTGCCGTCATCTGCTGTTCGCCGCCAGAGGTCAGGCCCGACAAGGTCCGGCGCTTTTCCTTCAGACGTGGGAAAAAGGCATAGATCCGTTCGAGGTCGGCGCTGATCTCGGCGCGGCGGCCGCCGCGGCCGATGCCGCCGGCGACCAGATTGTCCTCGACGGTGAGGCTCTTGAAGCAGTGGCGGCCTTCCAGTACCGGCACCAGGCCGGCACGCACCAGATCGCCGGGCTTGCGGCGCGCGACATCCGAGCCCTCATAGCGGATGGTGCCGGCGTTGACCTGGCCCCGTTCGGCCGGCAGCAGGTTGGAGACGGCCTTCAGCGTGGTGGTCTTGCCCGCGCCATTGGCGCCGAGCAGCGCCAGGATCTCACCGCGCCTGATCTCGAAGCTGACGCCGTGCAGCGCCGTGATGGCGTGGTTGTAGGTGGCGTGGACCGCGTCGACAGCAAGGATGATTTCGGTGTCGGGCATGACTGTCTTCCGTACTTGTCGGAACCGAACCGGCCCGGCGCCGCGGAAGGCATCCGCGGCACCCGGCCTGTTGATCAGTTGGTGGTCACTGCGTTGGCATCGTCGGCGGTGCGTAGCTTGATGCCCTTCTCGGCGGCATAGGCTTCGGCGGACTTTTCGATAATCGGCCGCAGCAGCGCCCAGTCCGGGGCGATCCAGTCGGAGACGACGTTCCACTTCTTGCCGTCCCACTGCTGGAAGGTGACGTAGCCCTCGCCCTCATGGTTGTCCCAGCTGACATTGATCGAGTGGAACAGGTCCTTGGCGCCGAGCGCCTCGACCTTGGCCGGATCGAGCTTGAGATGCTCGAA
Source organism: Mesorhizobium sp. M8A.F.Ca.ET.181.01.1.1 (assembly GCF_004792025.1). Classification (NCBI taxonomy): domain Bacteria; kingdom Pseudomonadati; phylum Pseudomonadota; class Alphaproteobacteria; order Hyphomicrobiales; family Phyllobacteriaceae; genus Mesorhizobium; species Mesorhizobium sp. M8A.F.Ca.ET.181.01.1.1. Next base: position 102,455 of record NZ_SRTV01000012.1, read on the forward strand.
ACCCCAGCGGACCTCGTCGCCGGTCAGCGTGCGGTGGCCGAACTTCTCCTGGGCGACGCGGATCGCCTCGACGTTGAGAATGCCGTTGACGATGCCGAGATTGTGGTAGACCGAGCCGATACGGGACTTGTCCTCGAGGTTGCCTTTGCCGGCGCCGTAGACGGTCTTCACGATTTCCTTCACCACGGGATAGGAATTGCCCGAAGCCTGGGTGGTGATGGCGGTGTAGCCCTTGGCGGCGTCGCCGGCGGGAATGACGTCCTCTTCCGAGTTCGACCAGACATTGCCGACGATGTGATCGACGGGGTAGCCGACCTTAACGGCGGTCTTCAGCGCCACCGGGTTCATGACGCCCCAGCCGCGCAGGACGACGAAATCAGGCTTGGCGCGGCGGATGGTCAGCCACTGCGACTGCTGCTCGTTGCCGGGATGCGGCACTTCGATCTGCTGCACGGCGAAGCCGTATTTCTGCGCCAGCAGTTCGTAGATCGGTATGGTCTCCTTGCCATAGGGCGAGCCGTGATAGAGCACGACGATCTTCTTGCCCTTGAGCTTGTCGATGCCGCCCTCCTTCGAGGCGATGTAGTTCACGATGCCCGACGTCTCGCTGTAGGGGTTGAGCAGCAGCGGGAAGACGTAGGGGAAAACACGCCCGTCGGTGGAATCGGTGCGGCCGTGGTTGACCGTTATCAGCGGCACCTTGTCGGCGGTGATGCGGTCGATCATGGCGTAGGCGATGCCGACCGAGAGCGGGTTCCAGGCGGCCGCGCCGGCATGGCTCTTCTGGCGCTCATAGCATTCGACGCCGCGCTCGACCTCATACTGGGTCTCGCATTCGTCCCAGGTCAGCTTGACGCCGTTGACGCCGCCGTCGCGGATGTTGATGAGGTTGAGATAGTCGATGAAGCCGCCGAAGAAGCCGGTGCCGCCGGCCGCATAAGGCCCGACGCGATAGCTCTGCAGCGGGAAATATTGTTCGTCGGCATGGGCTGATGGCAAGGCCACCGACACGATCATCGCCGCGGACAAAGCCGCCGCCTTGAGTGTGCTGAGGAAGGTCATGGTTGGGGTACTCCCGGTATGGGCCGTCTTGGGTTCGGCCTCTGGTTCATTTTCAGGCGTGAATGCGGGGCTCAGGTCGACTGCCAGGCGAACAGGAGCCGTCTTCGGACCCTGTCCCACAGGGCCACCAGCCCATCGGGTTCCAGGATCAGAAACAGGATGATGAGGGCGCCGAGCACGATGCGCTGGCTCATGTCGAGCACGCCCGAGTCAAAGACGTCTCCAAGCAGGAAGCCGCCAAGGCGCGACAGGGCGAGCGGGAACACGACGATGAGGGCGGCACCGAAGAAGGCGCCACGGATCGAGGCCAGGCCGCCGATGATGATGATGAACAGGATCTGGAACGAGCGGTCGAGGTCGAAGCCATCAGGCTCGACTGTCCTGAGATAAGCGAAGGCCCAGATGACGCCGGCGACGCCGATGATGAAGGAGGAGATGGCGAATGCCAGCAGCTTGGTCTTCAGCACCGGTATGCCGATGATGCGGGCGGCGGTTTCATTGTCGCGGATGGCGATGAAGTTTCGTCCCGTCTGCGAACTGACCAGCCGATAGGCAAGGAAGGTGAGGATGCTGACGATGGTCAACGCGAAGAGATAGCGGCCGACGGCGCCGTCGAGCGCGAAGCCTCCTATCGAAAGCCTCGGCGCGTCTATGACGCCGGAGGCGGAGTTGTTCGAGAACCAACTGAACTTGGTCAGCGCCCATTGCACGAAGAACTGTGCGGCAAGCGTCGAGACGGCGAGATAAAAGCCCTTCAACCGCAGGCTCGGCAGGCCGAAGACGATGCCGATCGAAGCGGCGACGATGCCGGCGAGAACGATACTGCCGATCAGCGGCAGGCCCTCGACGCGCAAGTTGAAATTATAGGCGGCGAAGGCGCCGGCCGCCATGAAGGCGGCGCTGCCCAGCGAGACCTGGCCGGCATAGCCTGTGAGGATGTTCAACCCCACACCGGCGAGACCGAGCGCCAGGAACGGCAGCAGTATGGCCTCGAACAAATAGCTCGATCCGATCAGCGGCACGACGCCATAGGCGAAGGCAAGCAACAGGACGGGCGCGATCCATTTCGGCAGCACCGGCGCGGAGAAGTCGGCTGCAATAGCGGCCATGGTCAGACCCTTTCCACGAGCTTCTGGCCGAACAGGCCGGAGGGACGGATCAAGAGGAAGACCAGCGCGACGACATAGGCGAACCAGCTCTCGATGCCGCCGCCGAAATAGTCGCCGATATAGACCTCGGCGAGCTTCTCACTGGCGCCGATCAGGAGCCCGCCGGCAATGGCGCCAAGGATGGAATCGAAGCCGCCCAGCACCAGCACCGGCAGCGCCTTGAGCACCACCAGCGACAGCGAGAACTGCACGCCGAGGCGGGCACCCCAGAGCAGCCCGGCGACCAGCGCGACGAGGCCGGCCGCCGCCCAGACGGTCGCCCAGATCAGCGGCAGCCTGAGGCCGACCGCGAGTGCGGCGAACTGGTCGTCGGCGACGGCGCGGAAGGCGAGGCCGATGCGGGTGTAGCGGAAGAACAGCGACAACACGACAACCATGCCGGCCGCGACCACCGCCGCGAAGATGTCGAACTGGCTGATCAGCACGCCGCCGATTTCCAGCGGCACGTCCTCGATGCCGAGGTCGAGACCGTGGACCTGCGTACCCCAGATCAATTGGGCAGCGCCCTCGATGATGTAGGACAGGCCAAGCGTCGCCATGAACAGGGTAATCGGCGGCTTGTTGGTGAGCGGCCTGAGCACCGTGCGCTCGATGGCGATGCTGATCACCACCATGATGGCGAAGGTTGCCACCAATGCCAGTGCAAACGGAACACCGCGTTCGACAAGACTGACGAAAGTCAGTGCGGCGAACAGCAGCATCGCGCCTTGGGCGAAGTTGAGCACGCCCGAGGTCTTGTAGATCAGCACGAAGCCGATCGCGACCAGCGAATACATGACGCCCGACAGCAGGCCGCCGACGAGCACTTCGATGAAAAACTGGTAGTCGAAATCGGCGATCATATGCCCGCCCTTCCTTCATCACAGGAGAGGGCCTCATTGTCGGAGGCGATGCCGAGATAGGCATCGATGACGCGCTGGTCGTTGCGGACCTCTTCGGGGGTGCCGTCAGCGATCTTGCGGCCATAGTCCAGAACGGCGATACGGTCGGACAGGCCCATGACGACGCCGACATCATGCTCGATCAGGACGACCGTGGTGGCAAAGCGGTCGCGCGCGGCGCGGACGAAATCAGCCATTTCGCTTTTCTCACTCGCTGTCATGCCGGCCATCGGTTCGTCGAGCAGCAGCAGGCGCGGTTCCGCCACCAGCGCCCGGGCGAGTTCGACCCGTTTCTGCAATCCATAGGGCAGCGTGCCGGCAAGACGATCGCGAACGGCGGCGAGGTCGAGAAATTCCAGGATCTGGGCGGAGCGGCTCAAGGCGTCGCGCCGCTCGCCGCGCGAGCGGCCGATGCCGAGCACCTGGCCGGCGAAGTTGGAACGGACCTTGTAGGCGAGGCCGGAGGCAACATTGTCGAGGACGCTGAGCCCTTTGAACAGAGCGAGGTTCTGGAAGGTCCTGGCGACGCCCAAATGCGCCAGCCGCTGCGTCGGCACCTGGGTATAGCCGACGCCGGCGAGCCGGACCTGGCCACGATCTGGGCGGTAGACGCCGCTAATGACGTTGATCAGCGAGCTCTTGCCGGCGCCGTTCGGGCCGATGATGGCGCGGATTTCACCTGATCGAACCGATAGGTCGATATCGGCCAGCGCGACGACACCGCCGAACGACAGGGCGATGCCCTGAAGCGACAGCAGCGGAGCAGTTGCATTGGCAGTAGATCCGGCCGCCCCAGCGTCGCCTTCGGACAACTGTGCAGGCTGGAGCACGGAGGGCAGGCCGCGCGCAAAGACTTCCGGCGCGTAGACCGAGGCTTCCATCGCTCCTAAGGCATAGCTGGGCAACGGCATTCCAATCGTCCTCGATTTCGCCCGCAGGCGCACGAATTCTCGATGCCGCCCGAAAGATCGAGCGCGCTTGAAAACCTGTGCTGGCCGGGCTGCCCGGCCAGCTTTTGGGGGAGATGACTATTCCGCTGCCAGCGACGCTGCCTGCTCGGCGTTTTCCAGCTCGCGAACGAGCGGAATGACGTGCTTGCCGAAATACTCGACCTCCTCCTGGAAGTGCAGGAAGCCGAGCAGGATGAGATCGGCGCCGGCGCGCTTCAGGTCGACGATGCGCTCGGCGACCTGCCTCGGCGTGCCGATCAGGTTCGAACGAAAACCGTCATTGTACTGGACCAGATCGTCGAAGGAGGATTTTGCCCAGTTGCCCTCGCCTTCCGGCGAGGCCTTGCCGGCATTCTTGACCTCGTGGCCGAAGGCGTTGACAGCCTCGGGGTTAGCCTTGGCGATAATTTCGGCGAGCACCGCCTTGGCCTCGTCCTCGGTCTCGCGGACGATGGCGAAGGCGTTGACGCCGACCTTGACGGAATGATTGCTGGCCTGTGCCTTGGTCTTGAGATCATCGACCTGCTTGGCGATTTCGGCCGGCGAGTTGCCGTTGGTGAAGTACCAGTCCGAAACACGCGATGCCATGTCGCGGGCGGCGCGCGAGGAACCGCCCTGGAAGATTTCGGGCAGGGGCTGCGGCGGCTTCGGCTTCAGGGAGTATTCGTTGAAGCGGTAGAAATCACCCCGGAAGGTGAAGCTGTCCTGCGTCCATATTCCGCGCAGCGCGCGGATGAATTCCTCCGAGCGGCGATAGCGCTCGTCATGGTCGAGCCAGTGTTCGCCGATGGCGTGGAATTCGCCACGGAACCAGCCGGAGACGAGGTTGATGGCGACACGGCCATTGGTCAGATAGCTGATGGTGGCAAGCTGCTTGGCCGCCAGCGCCGGGTTCCAGGGGCCAGGCAGGATCGCGGCGATGACTTTCAGCGTGGTGGTGGCCGCCAGCAGATCATGGCTGAACGCGACCGATTCATGCTGCTCGTCGGCACCGTAGCCGGCGGTGAAACGGATCTGGCTCAGCGCGTAGTCGAAGCCCGCCTTTTCGGCGATCTGGGCCAGCTTGCGGTTGTACTCGGCCGAATGGTTGGTGCGCTGCTCGATGTTGGAAATCACCAGGCCGCCCGAAACATTGGGCACCCAATAGGCGAATTTGACCGCGTCGGTTCCTGCATGTGCCATGAACTGTCTCCCATTCCAGGCCGTGTCGTTGATCGGTCCGGCGCGTAGCCGGGTTTCTTCAATATTTATTATGTTTATGGAATTTATATACAAAGAAGGATTTTCCGTTTTTGGAGCCCTTGCGGGACGGAAATACCAATTTTCGCCGGCCGGGCCGGCTTGCGCTTGTCAGCGCGCGACCGCAACGCTCCCGGCATTGGCGCCAACCGGCTCGGCTGAGGGGAGCGTGTCGAACAACCCAGTGATTTCGGCCGCGACCCTTTGTGCATGACGAGCGACCTCCGGCAGGCCCATGAGTTCGCCAAACGTGCCCCGCGCCAACGGACCGGCGACGAAAAGCCCGGCAACCGGCTTGGCATCGCTGCCGATCGCAAGGCTATCGAGGCTGGTCTCGATACCGAGCCCGTATGTGTCGGCCCTGATCAGCCCGGCCTCAGTCAGCGAAAGCAGCGCCGGGTTTGACTGGAGCGCCTGGCCATGAGCCGGCCCTGTCGTGTTGATGACGGCATCGAAGCGTGCCGTCTCGATCCGCGTCTGTCCGCGCCGTTGGAAGCTGACCGCGAGGCTCTCGCCCTCGTCGTTCGACGCGACAAGCCTGGCGGCGATGGTGTCGAACGCGCCGTCCGTCTGGCGGCGGTCGAGCACGGCAGCGACCTGGGGGGCGATCCTGAAGCGATGCACGTCCCAGAACACGCGCAGCTGGCGGACCAGCCTTGCACGCTCCGGCGGAGAAAGGGCCGCCCACAGCGCCGGCCCCTGCAGGCGCAGCTGGTCGAAGACCGACTGCCAGTTGACCCTGGCGGCCTGCGCCGCCGCCAGTGTGCCGCGAATGTTCTTCAGCAGGCCGAGCGCCGATGTGGCCGGTGCCGACGCAAAGTCGCCGAAAGGCTCATGTCTGATATCCGGGTGGCCGCGCGAGCGCAGGCCGCGGCGCGACAGTGCCAGGATGCGGCCGCGATGGCCGCGGCGATCAAGTTCGGCCACCATGTCGGCCGAGGTCAGCCCGGAGCCGACGATCAGGACCCACGCCTCCGGGCCGATCCCGGCAAGTGCCGACGGTGCATAGGGATCGGCGATGAAGCCAGGTGCTTCAGCCAAGGAGGCAAGTGGAGTTGGGATCGCCGGCAGAGGATGCGTCGCGGCAAGCACGACGATGTCCGCCGCGACAGGTCCGGCGGAGGTCTGCACGGTCCAGGCCGCGCCATTGGCTTCTCGTATTACCTGCGTAGCCTGAGCTTCGACATGGCGGATAGCACCGGAGTCGAGCCAGGGTGCAAGGTGCTCGGCGACATAGCGGCCGAACACACGCCGGCGCGGAAACACATCGCCGTTCTTCCACAAGGCATCCGGGTCCCGTTCGATTTCGCCACTGCCGGCCAACCAGCGCGCAAAATGCTGCGGGTCTTCAGGAGCCATGCTCATGCGGATGGCCGGGACGTTGACGCGGTGGGATGGTTCTTCGCTGGAATAGGCAAGGCCGCCGCCAAGCGCGGAACGCGGCTCGATCACCGAGATCGACAGGCGCTCCGGCCGATTTGTCCGCGCAAGGTGCCAGGCCACGGCGGCACCGGAAAAACCGCCGCCGATGATGGCGATGCGCAATCGGCGGGCCGGAGGCAGCGCGTTCACGAGGCGCTGGCGAGCGACTTCGGCCGATGGTCGCCGGCGATGGTCTCGCCGAACGGTCCGGTGTTGACCGAAGAGCTGGCGGCCTTGACCGGATGATCGGTCGGCAGTCTCGGCAGCACCAGTTCGCCAAAACGGTAGGCTTCCTCCAGATGCGGGTAGCCGGACAGGATGAAGGTGTCGATGCCGAGGCGCCGGTATTCGTCGATGCGCTCGGCGACCGTGTCCGGGTCGCCGACCAGTGCGGTTCCGGCGCCGCCGCGCACCAAGCCGACGCCGGCCCACAGATTGGGCGCGATCTCGAGCTTGTCGCGGCGGCCGCCATGCAGCGCGCTCATGCGCGCCTGGCCGACCGAATCCATGCGGGCAAAAACCTTCTGCGCCGAGGCGATGGTCGCGTCGTCGAGCCGGCTGATCAGGCGGTCGGCGGCGGCCCAGGCCTGTTCGGTCGTCTCGCGGGCGATGACATGCAGGCGAATGCCAAAGGAAAGTTTGCGGCCGGCCTTTTCGGCCAACTCGCGCACGGCGTCGAGCTTGCGTTCGACATCGGCCGGGGGTTCCCCCCAGGTCAGATATTTATCGATTTCCTGCGCCGCCACTTGCGATCCGGCGTCCGACGAGCCACCGAAATAGAGCGGCGGATACGGCGTCTGCACTGGCGGGAACAGCAGGCGACCGTCCTCGATGCGGAAATGCTTGCCCTGGTGCTCGACCGTCTCGCCGCTCAGCACGCGCTTGTAGATGTGGAGGAATTCCTGCGTCACCTCGTAGCGCTCGGCATGCGAGAGAAAAATGCCGTCGCCCTTGTTCTCCAGCGGATCGCCGCCGGTGACGACGTTGATCAGCAGGCGGCCGTTGGAGATGCGGTCGAGCGTGGCGGTCATGCGCGCGGCAAGCGTTGGGGACTGCAGGCCGGGCCGCACGGCTACGAGGAAACGCAGCTGCTCGGTCAGCGGCGCCAACGCCGAGGCAATCACCCAGGAATCCTCGCAGGCCCGGCCGGTCGGCAACAGCACGCCGTAATAGCCCAGCGTGTCGGCCGCTTTCGCCACCTGCGTCAGATAGGGCAGGTCAACAGCCCTGCCGCCTTCGGTCGTGCCGAGATAGCGGCTGTCGCCATGTGTCGGCAGGAACCAGAGCACCTTGATGCGGTCGGCGACATCGCGGCTCATGACCTGCCTCCCGCTGGATGGCGGCGGTGACGGCCTAGGTCTGGGGCGGTTGAAGGCAGGCGCAAAAGGTCGGGCATGGCGTGGTCCTGTCCGGGAAACAGATCGCCGATGCAGATTGCTTATTCTATAAATTCTGTAGAGTTAGTTTATTCCAAATCCTCCGCCGCAATTAGAAATTCTTCCTCATGCTGCGCCGTCCGCAACGAGCGGAGAGGCCGGCCAACTATGCAGGGCCGGCCTTGGCCTTGTCAGAACGCCGGTTCCACCGCGTTGACATTGTCCTTGGTGACGACGGTCAGCGGGATCGGCAGCCGGTCCTTGACCTCCTTGCCGTCGATGATCTCGGCCATGGTGTCGATTGCCAGGCGGCCGTCCTCGACCGGCGACTGCACGATGGTCGAATACATTTCGTTGGTGCGGATCGATTCGAACGCGTCCTTCTGGCCGTTGATGCCGACGATCGGCGGCGCCGCCTTGGAGGGATTGGCCTCCTTCCAGGCGTCGATGAAGCCGCGTGCCATGGTGTCGTCATTGGCATAGACGCCGCTGATCTGGTCACCGAAGCGAGTGATGAGGTCGCGGCTCACGACCAGCGCCTTCTGCTGGTCGAAGTCGGCATTGACGGTGTCGAGCACCTTGATGTCGGCGCTGGTTTCCTTGAGGCGGTCGGTGAAGCCGCTGACACGGCCGATCGTCGTGCCGTTGCCGGCCTGGCCGGCGATGATCACGACAGAGCCCTTGCCGCCGAGCGCCTTGCTCAGCGAATCCGCCGCCAGCTTGCCTTCCTCGTAGACGTCAGGTCCGGTGAAGGACTTGATGAACGGCTTGGCGTCGTCGCTCATCGGCGAATTGATGAGGATCGCCGGGATGTTGGCCTGCTGCGCGCGGGCCAGGCCAGGGATGTAGGCCTGCGGGTCGAGCGGCCACAGGATGATGCCGTCAACCTTGCGCGCCACGCAGGTGTTGAGCTGCTCGGTGCCCTTCTGGACGTCGAAGTCCTGACTCAGGCTGAGAATCTCGACGCCGAGTTCCTTGGCACGGGCCTCGAGCGCCTTGTTGGCCGGCGTCGCATAGGCGTGCGAATCCGCCGCCGTCACATAGCAGACCGTCTTGGCATTGGCCCAGCCTGTCGACGCCAGCAACGCCACGGCGGCGATCTGGAGCATGCTTCTCTTGCCAATCATATCTTTCCTCCCAATCATGCTTTTCCTCCCAATCATGCTTTTCCTCCTTGAGTGATTGGATTGTCGCGAACGAGCGCGGGGCGTGTGCCCTGAGCCCTCCCCGTGGTGGTAACGGCCCGATCGAGCATGACGAGCAGGATCAGGATGAGCCCCGATACGACCTGCTGGACGTATGCGGGAACGGACTGGAACTCCATCGCGATGGTCAGCGAGCCGATCGTCAGCACGCCGCCAAGCGTGCCGAGCGCGGATCCCCTGCCGCCTTCGAGGCGGGTACCGCCGACAACGACCGCGGCGATGACGGCAACCGTCAGTTCCGAGCCGAAGACGGGCGACCCGGTGTTGGTGACGAGGCTCTGGAGAACCCCGGCGAAGCCAGCAAGCGTGCCGGCAAAGACAAAGCCGAGAAAGACGATGCGGTCCGAAGCGATGCCGCTCTCCTTGGCGGCCGCCGGATTGGAGCCGACGGCAAAGACATTGCGGCCCGGAATGGTGCGCGTCAGCCAGAAATGCAGCAGTACGATCAGGATGATGAACAGTGCGCTGCGAATGGTGAAGACATCGAGGTAGATCTTGGCCAGAGCCAGCGAAAGCATGATGTCAGTGCCCGACACCGGCTGGCTGTTGGTGATCCAGTGCGCCAGCGAGCGGAAGATCAGCATCGTGGCCAGTGTCAGGACGAGCGAATTCACCTTCAGCCCGACGACCAGGGCGCCGTTGATGGCGCCCGCCAGCGTGCCGGCAAGGATGGCGACGATCGCGGCGGGCAGGATGCCGATCTCTCGCTGCAGGATGACGGATACGATCCCGGCCAGCGCGAACACCGCGCCACCGGATAGGTCGATCTGGCCCGATATCAGAAGCACGGTAAGCCCAATGGCGATCAGGCCGATCGTGGCCGCCCTGTCGAGGCCGAGGCTGAGCGTCGAAGCCGACAGATAACCCGGAACGAGCAGCGCGGAAGCGACCAGGGTAAGGCCGAGGATGATCACGACCCGGTATCGCGAGGCGAGGACGAGAAGACGCATCAAGCCACTCCCCGCTTGCGCAACGCGGCATCCATGCCGACAGCCCCGACAATCAGGATGCCGAGCACGAAACCCTGGATCGGCGTGCGCACGCCGTCGAGCACCATGACGTTGGTCAGAAGCTGCACGAAGATCAGCCCGGCGATCGCCCGCGGCACGGAGCCGAAGCCGCCGATGATCGAGACGCCGCCGACCACCACCGCGGTGATGGCGCTGAATTCATAGCCGGCGCCGATGAGCGGTCGTGCGCTTTGCAAGGTCAGGCCGAGCAGCCCGCCTGAAATGCCAGAGGCGAGTGCCGTGATCACAAAGGCGCCGGCCTTCACGGCCTGCACGGGGACGGCACTTGCCTCGGCGGCGCTGTAATTGCCGCCGGTGGCGAGCGTCCATCGGCCCCAGAAGGAGCGCGACAGGACGAAATGGCCGATGAGGGCAATGACCAGGAAGATCAGCACCACGACCGGAATGCCGAACAGGCGGCCCTTGGCGAATTCGGCCGAGGCGGGATTGCTGCCATAGACGATGACGCCGCCAACGGCAGCCTGGACGATGCCCAGCCCGATGGTGCCGATGCCGAGTGTGGCGATGATGGGGTTGATGCCGACATAGCCGACCAGCACGCCGTTGAGCAGGCCGATCAGACCGGCGAGGCCGACCGCAAGGACAAAGGCGGGCAGAGGCCCGATCATCGGCTGCAGGCCGAGCGACAGGATGGCGCCGCAGGCTATCGTGGCCGGCACCGACAGGTCAGCCAGGCCACCGACCACCAGCACGAAGGTCATGCCAATGACGACGATGCCGACGATGGACATCGACGTCAGTACATTGAGCAAATTGCCTGACGTGAAAAAAGCGGGACTGACAGAGGAGCCGTAGAGCATGACGGCCAGGATGGCGAAAGCGAGGCCCGCCTTAGACAGGGCATCGACAAGCTTGCTGCCGCGCGTAAAACGGTCGGGGGTGACGATCTCCACGGCCGCGTCGGTCACGCCATTTCCTCCCCGGTCGCCAGGGCCATGATGCGCTCTTCGCTGAGTTCGGCGCGCTCCAGCGGCTCGCAGGCATGTCCGTCGCGCATGACCACGACACGGTCGCAGACGCCCAGGATCTCGGGCAGTTCGGACGAGATCATCACCACCGCCATGCCGCTTGCGACGAGCTGGCCGATGATGTTGTGGATCTCGGCCTTGGCGCCGACGTCGACGCCGCGCGTCGGCTCGTCGAGGATCAGCGCCGACGGCCTGGCGGCAAGCCATTTGGCGATGACCGCCTTCTGCTGATTGCCGCCGGAAAGGAGATTGATGCGCCGTTCGCCATCGGGCGGCGAAATCGAAAACTGCTTCACGTAGTCCGCCGCCAATGCCCGGTCGGCACTTCGCCTGATGCGCCCGAAACGGCTCAGGCGCCGCAGGATGGGCAGGCTGATGTTCTCCCGGATCGACATGCCAGGCACGATGCCATCGCCCTTGCGGTCCTCCGGAACGTACGCAATCCCGGCCTTAACGGCCTGCGATGGGGAATTGATCGAGACCTCGCGGCCGTTGACGCTGACCGTGCCCTCGACGAGGCGCGACAGGCCGAAGATTGCGCGCGCCACCTCGGTGCGGCCGGCACCGACCAGGCCGGTCAGGCCCAGTATCTCGCCGGCTCGCACCTGGAAGCTGACATTGCGGAAGCGCGTGCCGTCGCTGATGCGCTCGACGCGCAGCACCGACTTGCCGATCTCGGCCTGGCTTTTGGGAAAGACGTTGCTGACCTCGCGGCCGACCATCAGCCTGATCATCTGCGCGGCGGTGATGCCTTCGATCGGGCGCGTCTCGATCATGGAGCCGTCGCGCAGCACGGTCACCTCGTCGGCGATCTCGAGCACGTCCTTCAAGCGATGACTGATGTAGATGATGGCGATGCCGTCATCGCGCATCTTGCGCAGGATCCTGAACAGCGCTGTTGTTTCATGCTCGCTGAGGCTCGATGTCGGCTCATCCAGCACGATGATCCGGGGTTGCGCGGCATAGGCCTTGGCGATCTCGACGAGCTGCTGCTGGCTGATCGACAGATTGCCCAACCGCTCGCGCGGATTGATGGCCGCTCCGAGTTCGGCAAGGACGGCGCCGGCCTTCCTGACCATCTCGCCCTTGCGCAGAAAGGTCCATTTGCCGGGCATGCGGCCGAGATAGACGTTTTCCGCGACAGTCAGGTCCGGCACCAGATTGATTTCCTGGTGCACCATGCGGATGCCGAGAGCCTGGGCGTCGGCGGGACGGCGCATGCGCACCTCGGCGCCACCGACCTTGATGGTGCCGCTGGTCGGCGCGTAAGAGCCGTTGAGCACTTTCATCAGCGTCGATTTGCCGGCGCCGTTCTCGCCCACGACCGCATGCACGGTGCCGAACCTGACGGCAAAATTGACGTTTGACAGAGCCTTCACGCCCGGAAACGTCTTGCTGATGCCTCTCATGTCCAAGGCGCAGTCGGCGGCGACAGTCATGTCTGGCTAGGTTCCTCCCGGCAGGCCGGCCCGTTGTCCCTGGCATCGAGCTGTTGTGTTATTTTAGTATAATTTCCATTCTAGAGCGCGAACCAATGCGGCCAGAAGGCATGCCTCTCGGCGTGCAGCTTGGTTCAGGCCTTCACTTCGCGGTGAAATTCATCACTATCGAGGATCTATTGCACTAATATAACAGTTCTGGCAAGCTGGATTCCGATGACCTGCGCGACCATCCCATTGTCGATAGAGACCACCCCTCGCATCGGGTGCATTCCGATTTACATTCTAATATAATCTAATCATTTCCGGTGAAAGAAGCTACGGATTTGCAATGGACCTTGACCCTTCGACCCTCAATCGGGCTCTGCCGCTCCGCGATCAGATCTATCACAAGATCCGCAACCTGATCGTCGTCGGGCAGATGAAGCCGGGGGAAGTGATCAACGAGGTGGCGATCGCCGAAGCGCTCGGCGTCTCGCGCACGCCGGTGCGGGAAGCCGTCAAGCGCATCAGCGACGAAGGCCTGGTGAAGATCCTGGCGCAGACCGGCACCTATGTCGCGCCGATCAGTCGTGCCGATCTGGAAGAAGCCTATGTCATCCGGCGGGCACTGGAGATGGAGAGCGCACGGCGCGCGGCCGTCAAGCTCACACCGGCGTCTGCGGAACTGCTGGAGGACAATATGGCGGCACATCGGCTTGCCATATCGCGCGGTCGATACGCCACCGCGATCCAGCTCGACGACGTTTTTCATCGCACCATTGCCGAGATTTGCGGCCTGCCGATGATTTGGCGCGCCGTCGATATTTCCAAGGCGCAGATGGATCGCGGCCGCTACCTCGCCATTCCAAAGCCCGGCTACGGCGAACAGACGATCGAGCAGCACGAAGCCATCCTCGACGCGCTGAAGCGTCACGATGCCGAAGGCGCCGCGCGGGCGATGGAGCACCACCTCGAAACGTCCTTCCGCAACACGCTCGAAGTCGCCGCCGAGCTTCTCGGCTGAAGCCGGACGGCACCGCAACCGGGACATGATTGGCGCATGCGAAGAATGGGACTTTGTATCGGCCTGAAGGCATAGGCGATCGCGGACAGCGCGCACGCCGCGGTCTGGCCGGAGGTGCTGGCCGTCATCCGTTCCGCCACCAACTCTCTTCCTTAACGCCCGGCGAACGCAGCTTATCCAGGCGACGCTTGACCACTAACATTCTATTATATTAGTATTCCTTACGCCTTTCGCCCCCCGGCTTTGTTCGGGGTGGCCTTTTCAGAGTTTGGGTAATGACGCGCTTCATCAAGCTATCGCACGCCGACAACATCCTCCTGGCGGTCGATCCATTGGCGGCCGGCGAAAAGGCCGGCGACGTGGCTGCGAGGGCTCGCATCCCGCGCGGCCACAAGATGGCCATGCTCGACATCGGGGCGGATGAACCGATCGTAAAGTATGGCCAAACCATCGGCTTCGCGCGTGGGCCGATCGCGGCCGGAGATTGGGTGCACGAGCACAATGTCTACCTGCGCGATTTCGAGCGCGACTACGAGCATGGCACCGACGTCAGGGAAACGCCGTTCCTTCCCGATGGCGAACGGGCGACTTTCATGGGCTACCGCAGGTCCAACGGCAAAGTCGGCACGCGCAATTTCATCGCCGTCCTGACCTCGGTAAACTGCTCGGCCAGCGTCGCCCGCTTCATCGTGGAAGAGGTCAACCGCTCAGGCATGCTGCGCGACTATCCCAATGTCGACGGCGCCATTGCGCTCGTGCACGGCACCGGATGCGGCATCGACACCAAGGGCCCGGCCTACGATCTGCTGAAGCGCACGCAGTGGGGTTTTGCCACCAATCCCAATGTCGGCGGCGTGCTGATGGTCGGACTTGGCTGCGAAGCTTTCCAGATCCCGCGTTGGATGCAATCTTATAACATCGAGGAAAGCACCACGTTCCGCACGATGACGATTCAGGAAACCGGCGGCACCCGCAAGACCGTCGATGCCGGGGTCAAGGCCATCGTCGAGATGCTGCCGATCGTCAATGCCGCGGAGCGGACGCCACAGCCGGCTTCCGAGCTGGTGCTGGCGCTGCAATGCGGCGGCTCGGACGGCTATTCCGGTATCAGCGCCAATCCGGCACTGGGCGCGGCAGTGGATCTGCTGGTCGCCCAGGGAGGGACCGCCATCCTTTCTGAAACACCCGAAATCTACGGCGCGGAGCATCTCTTGACGCGTCGAGCCGAAAGCCGGGCCGTCGGCGAAAAGCTGGTCGAGCGTATCCGCTGGTGGGAGGACTATACCGCCAGGCACGACATGGAGATGAACAACAATCCGTCTCCCGGCAACAAGCTCGGCGGGCTGACCACCATCCTGGAGAAGTCGCTGGGCGCCTCCGCCAAGGGCGGCACGACCAATCTGCGCGCGGTGCTGGAATATGCCGAGCCTATCAACGAGCGCGGCCTCGTCTTCATGGACACGCCAGGCTACGACCCGGTCTCGGCGACCGGTCAGGTGGCGGGCGGCGCCAACATATTGTGCTTCACCACCGGGCGCGGTTCGGCCTTCGGCTGCAAGCCGACGCCGTCGATCAAGCTCGCCTCCAACTCCTTCATCTTCGAGCAGATGCCCGACGACATGGACATCAATTGCGGCGACATCCTCGACGGCGTGACGCTGGCGGACAAGGGCGAGGAGATCTTCGCCGAGATCCTGCGCGTGGCATCGGGCGGGCGCACCAAGTCGGAAGCGCTCGGCTATGGCGACAATGAGTTCGTGCCCTGGAGCCTCGGCGCGACGATGTAGCAGTACCGCTCACTTTCAACACGTACCCCCCAGTATCTCAGACGGAAAGAACCGCTCGGCATGAACAGGATAGACCTTGACGGCCAACACGCCGTGGTTACCGGAGGCGCGCAAGGCCTCGGCTTCGCGATGGCAAAGCGTTTTGTCACCTCGGGCGCGACGGTCACCTTGTGGGACCTCGACGAGGCGCGCCTCGATACGGCCAAGCGGGAACTCGGCAAGGCAGCCACGACGCTGGTCGTGGACATAGCCGACTGGGGTTCGGTGGACGCCGCGCGTGCCAGGACGGAGGAGATCGCGAACAAGATCTCCATCCTCGTCAATTCGGCGGGCATTGCCGGCCCCGCCGCCCCGCTCGACACCTACGACGTCGATGTGTGGAAGAAAATCATCGACGTCAACGTCAACGGCACCTTCTACGTCAACCGCGCCGTGGTGCCGGGGATGAAGGAGCGCAATTACGGGCGCATCGTCAACATCGCCTCGGTCGCAGGCAAGGAGGGCAACCCCAACGCCGCCGCCTATTCGGCCTCGAAGGCCGCCGTCATCGGCATGACCAAGTCGCTCGGCAAGGAGCTGGCGCAGTACGACATCGCCGTCAACTGCATCTCGCCGGCCACTGCGCAGACGCGCATCCTCGAACAGCTGACGGCCGAGCACATCGAATACATGCGCTCGCGCATCCCGCGCGGCCGCCTGCTGGAGGTCGACGAGGCCGCCGCCATGGTCGCCTGGCTCGTCTCCAAGGAAAACAGTTTTACAACCGCTTCCACCTTCGACCTGTCGGGTGGGCGAACGACCTACTGACGAAAAGACGCTGTTCAGGCGGGCAGCCGACCAAGGCTGGCGGCGAAGCGCTGCACCATCGCAAGCCCGGTCTCGTTTGGCCGCATCGCTGGCGCACGGTCGTGAATCTGGATACCGGCGCGGGCGCCGAACAGCCGCTTGCCGTAGCAGATCAGGTTCTCGATGCCTTGCATGACGAAGACCGCCGCCGGCAACATTCTTTCGTAGGCCGCCTCGGCCGCTGCTTCGTCTTCGGCGCGGAACGCCTGATAGGCGCGCACGGCGTGGTCGATGCCATCAGGCGCCAGGATCATGCCACGGCAACCGATGCGGAAATTGTCGGTCAATTCCAGCCCGCCCCGCCCGTTGAAGACGGGGATGCGGCCTTCGGTGCGCTCGATCAGGCCGGCATGTCGGTGACCGGGCCTTCGCCCTTGATCAGCCTGATGTTGGGGTGGAGCGTGACGAGCTCGCGAATCTCGTCCGATGTCAGGCCACGGCCGAAAAAGGCCGGCGCGTTCTGGATCGCCACCGGCAGGTCGGTTGCCTCGGCGACGCGGCCAAAAAAGCGGATGTATTCGGGCGCTCCATAAGATCCAACTGGCGGCGGCTGCAGGATGACCCAATCTGCGCCGAGGCTTTCCGCATGCCGGACCTGGGATATCTGCTCGGCAACGGAAGACCCGAAGATGGTGAAGGCGAGCGGTACCTTGCCGGCGGTGTCCTGCGCCGTCCACTCCATGATCGTGCGGCGCTCCGCCTCGGTCAGCTTGGCGACTTCTGTCGCGAGGCCAAGCGCCACCATCCCATGCACGCCGCTCGCCAGGCAGATCTCGACCTGCCTGCGCATCGCCGCGCGGTCGAGTTTTTCCTGGGCGTCGAACAGGGCGTAGAGGATGGCGTGAATGCCGTGGAAATCATCGGGCTGGAATTTTGGCATCCCACGCGCCCTCAATGGCTTTCGCGCGGAATGGCGTGGCCACGGTTGCCGACCAGAAAGTCGAGATCGGCGCCACGGTCGGCCTGCAGGACATGGTCGACATAGAGGCCCTGATAGCCGCCGCGCATCGCCGGCTCGGGCGGCTGCCAGGATTGGCGCCGCCGCGCCAGCTCCTGTTCCGACACGTCGAGATGCAGCTTCCGCGCCTCGACATCGAGTTCGATCATGTCGCCGCTCCTGACCAGCGCCAGCGGACCACCGACGGCGGCTTCGGGTGCGGCATGCAGCACGACCGTGCCGAAGGCGGTGCCGGACATGCGGGCGTCGGAAATGCGGATCATGTCGCGGACGCCCTTTTTCAGGAGCTTTTGCGGCAGCGCCATGTTGCCGACCTCGGCCATGCCCGGATAGCCCTTGGGGCCGCAATTCCTGAGCACCATGATCGAGGTCTCGTCGATGTCGAGTGCGGGATCGTCGATGCGCGCCTTGTAGTCGTCTATGTCCTCGAAGACGACGGCGCGGCCGCGATGCTTCATCAGGGATGGTGAAGCGGCCGACGGTTTGATGATGGCGCCATCGGGTGCCAGATTGCCACGCAGCACCGCGATACCGCCATGCAGCGTCAGCGCCCTGTTGCGCGGACGGATGACCTCGGGATTGTCATTCCGGGCGTCGGCGATGTTGTCGCGTACGCTCTTGCCGGTGACCGTCAGCGCGTCGAGATCGAGCATGTCGGCGATCTCTTTCATGACCGCCGGAATGCCGCCGGCGTAGCAGAAATCCTCCATCAGGAAACGGCCTGATGGCATCAGGTCGAGGATGGTCGGCACGTCGCGACCGAAGGCATCCCAGTCATCGAGGCTGAGTTCGGTGCCGACGCGGCCTGCAATCGCCAGCAGATGCACGACCGCATTGGTCGAGCCACCGATGGCGCCGTTGACGCGGATGGCGTTGGCGAAAGCCTGCTTGGTAAGAATGGCCGAGGGGCGCAGATCGTCATTGACCATCTCGACGATACGCCGCCCGGTCATCCGGGCGATGCGATTGCGACGTGCGTCGACGGCGGGATAGGCGGCGTTGCCGGGCAACGCCAGCCCGAGCGCTTCGACCATCGAGGCCATGGTCGAGGCCGTACCCATGGTCATGCAGTGCCCTGGCGAGCGCGACATGGCGCTCTCGGCATTGGCGAAATCCTGCTCGCTCATGATGCCGGCTCGCACATCCTCGGAGAATTTCCACACATCGGTGCCGGAGCCGATCTGACGACCCTGGAAGCGGCCATTGAGCATCGGCCCACCGGAAATGACGATCGACGGCAGGTCGCAGGAGGCGGCCCCCATGACCAGTGACGGCGTGGTCTTGTCGCATCCGGCCATCAGCACGACGCCATCCATCGGATTGCCGCGGATCGCCTCCTCGACATCCATCGAGGCGAGGTTGCGGAACAGCATCGCCGTCGGCCGCAGATTGGATTCGCCGCAGGAGAACACGGGGAATTCCAGAGGCAGGCCGCCGGCCTCCAACACACCGGCCTTGATGTGCTCGACCAGACCGCGAAAATGCACATGACACGGGGTGAATTCGGAGAAGGTGTTGCAGATGCCGATCACCGGGCGGCTGTCGAAAGCATCGTCGGGCAGGCCGTTGTTCTTCATCCAGCTGCGGTGGATGAAGGCATCCTTGCCTTGGCCACCGAACCAATGCTGCGATCGTCTCCTGGTCATGGTCTTTTCCCGGTGCTCAGGCGGGATGCTGAAGCTGGCTCAGCCCGCCATCGACGACGAGGGTCGCCGCGTTCATGAACGGGCACTCGTCGGAAATCATGAACACGGCGGCAAGGGCGATCTCGCCCGCCGAGGCAATGCGGCCACCGGGATGCAGCGCCATGGTATTGGCGCGCGCCGCCGCCGGATCAGGAAAACCGTTCCAGTAGTCGATGGCCTTCTGTGTCTCGACATAACCGGGCGCCAGCGCGTTCACGCGCACGCCCTGCCCGGCATATTCGAGCGCCAGCGATTTGGTCAGCCCAAGCAGGGCGTGCTTGGCGACAGGATAGGGAAAAGTGTGTGGGATGATGGTGAAGCCGTGGGTCGAGGCGATGTTGAGGATCGCCCCGCCGCCATTCGCCAGCATGCCCGGCAGCACCGCCTTGCTGCAGTTCCAGGCGCCCTTGACGTTGACGTCGAAATTGCGGGTCCACTCTTCTTCGGTGGCCTCCAGCGGCGTCGAGAAAACGTTCATTCCGGCATTGTTGATCAATGCGTTAACCGGACCTATCTCGGCGTTCGCGCGGACAACGGCTGCTTTTATCGCCGCCCCGTCGCTGATGTCGGCTGTCGCATGCCCGACATGCCCCTTGGGCGCCACGAGGCCCGCGACGGTCTTCTCCAGCAACGCGCCGTCCTGGTCGACGATGAACAATTTCGCACCCTCGGCAAGACAAGCCTCGGCGATGGCCAGCCCGATGCCTTGCGCGGCGCCCGTCAGGAAGATGCGTTTGCCGGACAGGCGCTCAGCCATGGGTGTCACTCCAGTCGAAGACGGGTCAACGCCGGCCCAAGGCCGACGAACGCAGATTGTCGAGCAGCACGGCGAGCAGCAGGATCACGCCGCGCACGATGTACTGGTAAAAGGCCGGGATGTTGAGCAGGTTCATGGCGTTCTCGGCGATGCCCATGATCAGCACGCCGACGATGACGCCGGACATTGTCGCACGTCCGCCGGCAAGCGACACGCCGCCGAGCACGCAGGCCGAGATGACCGAGAGTTCGAGCCCGACCGCCGCGTTGGGCTGTCCGGAGGTGATGCGGGACGCCAGCAGGATGCCGGCGATGCCGCAGACGACGCCTTGCAGGGCGAAAATCCAGATGCGCGTGCGGTCGACATTGACGCCGGCCAGCCGTGACGCTTCAGGATTGCCGCCAATGGCCAGCGTGTTCTTGCCGAACACGGTGCGGTTGAGCACGAAGCCAAAAATGCCGAACAGAACCGCCAGCACCCAGACGGGCGTCGGTATGCCGAGGAATTTCGACAGCGCGAGCTGATAGAAATCCGGGCTGTTGATGCCGACGGCCCGCCCGTCGGATGCGATGAGTGCAAGGCCGCGCACGATCTGCATGGTTGCCAGCGTCGTGATCAGCGCGTTGATACGGAATTTGGCGATGACGACACCGTTGATGAAGCCGACAAAGGCACCGCAGGCGATCGCCGCCAGCAGCCCGAGCAGGATCGAGCCTGTGTAGTTCGATGCCATCACCGCGACCATGCCGGCGAAGGCAACGATGGAGCCAACCGACAGGTCGAAGTCGCGCGCCGCGAGACAGAACATCATGGTGCAGGCAACGATGCCGACGGTTACCACCGACTGCAGCAGGCCAAGCATATTGCGATCGGTGAGGAAATTGGGAACCAGCAGCGAGACCAGCGCGAAGGCAACGACGAAGATGACGACGAGGCCCTGTTCGCCGAGCACAATCTTCTTCAGCTGATCGGTCATGTCAGGTCCTCAGGATGCGATGGCGTCGGGGGTTTTGGTGTCGGGAAGTGCTGCGGCCAGGATCGCCTTCTCGGCGAACTGGTTGCGTGCAAGCTCGGCATTGATGCGCCCGCCGCACATCACCAGGATACGGTCGCAAATGCCCATCACCTCCGGCAGGTCGGACGAGACGACGACGATCGCCATGCCATCCTCGGCAAGCTGGTAGAGCAGTTCGTAGATTTCCGACTTGGCGCCGACGTCGATGCCGCGTGTCGGCTCATCGACGATGAGGACGCGTACGCCCTGCTCCGACAGCCAGCGGCCAAGGATGACCTTCTGCTGGTTGCCGCCGGAGAGATTGATGATGTCCTGCTTGCGCGATGGCGTACGCACCTTGAGCTTCTTGATGAAGGTTTCGGCCGTGGCGATCTCGCTGGCGCGGTTCAGGATGCCGAAGCGCGCGTGATGGCGCCGCGACGAGATGTTGATGTTCTCCTCGATCGAGCGGCCCTGGATGATGCCGTCATGCTTGCGGTCTTCCGAACACAGCACGATGCCGGCGCGGATCGCGCCATGCGGGTCGGCGGCATGGATCGCCTTGCCATCCACCGTGATGGTGCCGCCCGAGCGCGGGTCGGCGCCGAAGACCAGCCGCATCAGTTCCGAGCGGCCTGCACCGATGAGGCCGAAGAAGCCGACGATCTCGCCGGCCCTTGCCTCGAAACTGGCCGGTGTCTTCAGTTTTGCTCCGGAGATGGCTTCGACCTCTAGCCTGATGTCGCCGGCCTTGCGTGGCCGAAACCCCCAGATGTCGGAGATTTCGCGGCCGACCATTTCGGCGACAACCTGGTCGCGGGTGACGCCTTTCAGCGATGCGTGGTGCGCCGCGAGCTTGCCGTCGCGCAGCACGGTCAGGCTGTCGCAGAGGCGGAACACCTCGTCGAGCCGGTGCGAGACATAGATGATGACCTTGCCCTCGCCGCGCAGGCGGTCGATCAGGGCAAACAGGATTTCGCTCTCGCGCGACGACAGCGACGAGGTCGGCTCGTCCAGCGCGATGACGCGCGCGTCGAGCATGATTGCCTTGGCGATCTCGATCATCTGGCGCTCGCCGATCGACAGCGTCTTGACCTTGCGGCTGATATCGATGTCGATGCCGGCCGATTTCAGCTTGGCGCCGACGTCCTCCAGCATCTTGCCGCGCGCGATGACGCCGGCGCTGGCGGGAAAGCGGCCGAGGCTAAGGTTCTCGGCGACGGTGAGTTCCGGCACGAGCTGCAATTCCTGATGAATGACGATGACCCCATTGTCGAAGGCATCCCTTGTCGAGGCATAGGCCTGGACCTTGCCGTCGATGCGGATCTCGCCTTCGTCCGCATGCTGGTCGCCCGACAGGATCTTGATCAGGGTCGATTTACCGGCGCCGTTTTCGCCCATCAGGCCATGCACTGCGCCCCTGTCGACGCCGAACGAGACGTCCGACAGCGCCTTGACACCCGGATAGGTCTTGGTGATGTGCGAGAAGTCGAGAAAGGACACGGGCGTCGATCCTTCTTGTGCCACGGCAAACAGGCGGCGGCATGAGCCGCCGCCTGTTTGTACAGGGAGGATTATTCGATGCCGAGGCCCTGGCGGACCTTCTGGTAGTCGTCGCGTTTGGCCAGCGCGCCGGAGGTCAGGATCAGCTTCTCCGGTTCCTTGTTGTTGGCGACCCAGTCATACATGTTGAGCGCCGTCTCGTAGCCATGGCGCTTCGGCGAGATGATCACGGTGCCGACAAAGCCAGTGGCGGTCGGCTTCTTGAATTCGTTGATCGCCGAATCCGCGCCGCCGATGCCGACGCCGATCATGCCGTCAGCAGCAATGCCGACGCTTTCGGATGCGCGCACTGCACCGAGCACCGCTTCGTCGTTGAGGCCGAAAGAGACCCACTTCTTGATGTCGGCATGGGCGTTGAGCACCACCGTCGCGGCATTGAGGGCTGCTTCGGTGTCGGTCTTGGCCTGGGGAGCGTCGAAAATGTTCTCGGCCTTGAAGCCGTTGGCCTTCAGCACCGAGATGGCGCCTTCGACACGGTCGACGGCGGTCGGCAACTGGTCATAGGAAACGCGGATCGCACCGACTTCGTCGGCCTTCCAGCCGCGCGCCTTCATCTCATCGACGATCGCCTGGCCGACGGCCTCACCGATCTTGGTGGCCGAGATGCCCATATGCGGCACGTCTTCGAGCGCCTTGCCGTCGGCGCCGACCAGACGGTCGTCGACGGTCATCAGCTTGAGATTGTTGGCGGTGGCCTTGGCGACGATGCCGGGGCCAAGCTTTACGTCCGGCGTGCAGACGATGAAGCCCTGGGCGCCTTGCGCGCCGAGATTGTCGATCGCCGACATCAGCTTCTCACCGTCCTCGGCGCCGATCTTGACGAGGGTAAAACCCTTTTCCTTGGCGGCCTGGTCGGCGAACTTCCATTCGTCCTGGAACCACGGCTCCTCGGGCTGTTTGACGATGAAGCCGATCTTGGTGTCCTGAGCATATGCAGCGATGGTCGTGACGGACAGCACGGCAAGCGCGCCCGCGACGAGCGCGGTCTTCAGAAGTCGCATGATTACCTCCCAGCGATGGCCGGGCGCTCAGCCCGGATGCAGGAGTCTCTAATTGTTTTTATCATACTCGTCAATTGATCTGGTATGATAATTAAGATACATGCTCTGACCAGGGATCGCTGGCGCAAATCATCCGCATCCGGTAAGGCCGGGCCGGTTGTGCGAAACCAGTGGGTTCGCCGCCTTGGAGGAGGGCTGAGGTGACCGAAACGTCTAAGAAGGCTTCAGCCGACACGGCCACGCGCCGCCCGCGCGTCATGCCCGATGTGACGAAGGCGATCGCCTCCGACATCTTTTCCGGGCGCTATCCGGCCGGCTCTTCCCTGCCCACCGAAAACGAACTCGGCGTCGAGTATGGCGTCAGCCGCACCGTCATCCGCGAAGCCCTGAAGGTGCTGGCCGCCAAGGGGCTGGTGCTATCGCGGCCGCGCGTCGGCACCATCGTGTGCAACGAGGACGACTGGAACATCATCGACCCGCAAGTGCTGGCCTGGCACGCGCCGCATGCGCTTGACGACAAGCTGTTCGATGCCATCCTGGAGACACGCCGGGCCATCGAGCCGCTGGTCGCCGAGTTGGCCGCCACGCGTGCGACGCTGCAGGAGATCGCCGATCTGGAGGCCGCGTGGCGCGGCATGGCTGATGCCGGCGAGGACCTCGCCGCCTTCTCGCGCAGCGACATTGCTTTCCACCAGATCGTCTATGCCGCCAGCCACAACCCGATCTTCCGCCAGATCGGCAACCTGATCGACACCGGGCTGAAATTCTCGCTGGAAGCGACGGCAACCATCTCGCTCGACCGCCGCATGGAAGCCGTGGCGGCACACCGCGAAGTGGTGGAGGCGCTGCGCATGCGCGACGCCGAGGCGGCGCGTGGTGCTGCCAACCGGATCCTCGACCTTGCGGCGCGCGACCTCGTCAGCGCCAAGAAACTCAAGAACAACTGAGACCGCGCATGAAAATCATCTCGCTCACCACCTACATCGTTCCGCCACGCTGGCTGTTCCTGAAGATCGAGACAGATGCCGGCGTCACCGGCTGGGGCGAGCCGGTGGTCGAAGGCCGCGCGTTGACCGTCGAAGCGGCGGTCAAGGAGCTTGGCGATTATCTCATCGGCAAGGATCCTCGCCTGATCGAGGATCATTGGACGGTGATGCATCGCGGCGGCTTCTACCGCGGCGGGCCGATCCTGATGAGCGCCATTGCAGGCATCGACCAGGCGCTGTGGGACATCAAGGGCAAGGCGCTCGGCGTGCCCGTGCATGAACTGCTCGGCGGCAGACTGCGCGACACCATCAAGGTCTATTCCTGGATCGGCGGCGACCGGCCGGCGGAAGTGGCGGCTGGCGCCAAGGAAGTCGTGGCCCGCGGCTTCCTGGCGCTCAAGATGAACGGTACGGAGGAACTGCAGATTGTCGACAGCCACGACAGAATAGATGCCGCCGTCGAACGCGTCGCGATGGTGCGCGAGGCGGTCGGGCCCAATATCGGCATCGCCGTCGATTTCCATGGCCGCGTCCACCGGCCGATGGCCCGCATCCTCGTCAAGGAATTGGAGCCCTACCGCCTGATGTTCATCGAGGAGCCGGTGCTCAGCGAAAACCGCGAGGCGCTGAAGGAGATCGCCGCCCTTGGCTCGACGCCGATCGCGCTCGGCGAGCGGCTCTACAGCCGCTGGGACTTCAAATCCGTGTTCGAGGAAGGCGTCGTCGACATCATCCAGCCCGATCTGTCGCATGCCGGCGGCATCACCGAGTGCCGCAAGATCGCGGCTATGGCGGAGGCGTATGACGTGGCGGTGGCGCCGCACTGCCCGCTCGGACCGATCGCGCTCGCCGCCTGCCTGCAGCTCGATGCCGTGAGCTACAACTGTTTCATCCAGGAGCAGAGCCTGGGCATCCACTACAACGCCGCCAACGACCTGCTCGACTACGCCGCCAACAAGGACGTCTTCCGCTACGAGGATGGCTATGTCGCCATCCCCGACGGCCCGGGGCTCGGCGTCGAGATCGACGAGGACTATGTCAAGGAGCGGGCCAAGGAAGGCCACCGCTGGCGCAACCCGATCTGGCGCCACAAGGACGGCTCCTTCGCCGAGTGGTGAGCAGCGAGGTCAGCAGCCAAGCTACCACATTTTTTTCTCAGCATTATCGAGCAACGGTCTTCTGACACGTCACCAACGCCGTCCGTGTTCACGATGAGATCAGACGGGAAACTCTTTTCGATAACGAAACCCAGCTTCTCACAAGCGGCAACGCATCGAACGACGGAAATCGATGCGTTGTTCCCAAGCGAGTTGCGTCCAGAGTTATCCGCCCCGATGAAGCATAGAGCCTGTTTGTTGTCGCTATCGCGGCGCATCCTGACGATGCCCGGCGGAGGGTCGCATGCGGTAAGTGCCAGCGCCAACCCAGCAAGAGCGAGTGTAATCAGACTGCCGTTCCGCATTGACCTATCCCACCCCGCTGAAACGGAGACGGACCAGTTAGCATGCGCGCTGACAAAAAAGCTGAAACTCTAGAGAACTTGGTGGAGCCAATCGGGATCGAACCGACGACCTCTTGAATGCCATTCAAGCGCTCTCCCAACTGAGCTATGGCCCCACTCCCGGCAGTCTGCCGGCGCCGTTTCCGGCGAGAGATCGGCGCGGGTTGGAAGACCGCGCCGTTAGTGCAGGCGGCTTCTAACCCCGCCTTTCCCAGATATCAAGCCTTCATCGGCGGCTTTTTCTTCACAGGCCGTGAAAGCCGGCAAACGCTTGCGTTCGAGACCTTGTCAGACCTCGTCGTCGTCGTCGCCGACGCCGATCATGTCGGCAACGTCGTCGTCTTCTTCCTCTTCGTCGGCAAGGAAGGTGTCATCCTCGTCGTCGCCGAGATCGACATCATCCTCGTCGTCGCCGAGATCGGGAAGATCGTCGCCGCCCTTGGCCTCGTCATCGGCCTCTTCCAGCGAAACGACTTCGGCGCCCTCTTCGTCCTCGGCGTCCACTTCCTTCTCGGCCACTTCCTCCTCCTCCTCGACGGCGGCGATCTTGCCTTCGTCGAAATAGGAACGCGGATAGCTCTTGCCGGTATAGGGCGAGACGATCGGGTCTTTGTTCAGGTCGTAGAATTTCCGGCCCGTTTCAGGGTCGATGCGTTTTGTGCCAAGTTCGGTTTTTGCCACGGCAAGCCTCGTCAATAAAAGAGTGGTCCCCTTAACCACAGTTTGCAGCGCTGTCAAAGCGAAAAGCCGGCGTCACAAAACCAAGCATTCAAAGGCCTCGCGCCAAGTGACGACCATGGGGATGACCATTTCGCCTCGCCGTGATAGGAGACCGCCGCAACAAATGAAAAGCGCCGGACCGCCGGCATTCCGTCCAGGGAAATTCCATGTCACACGCCGCCGCTGCCAAGCCGGCCACCGCCCGCAAATCATCCGCCCTTTCCGGCACGGCCCGTGTGCCGGGCGACAAATCGATCTCGCACCGCTCCTTCATGTTCGGGGGGCTTGCCTCCGGCGAAACGCGCATCACCGGCCTGCTCGAGGGCGAGGACGTGATGCGCACGGGCGCGGCCATGAAGGCGATGGGCGCGCATATAGAGAAGCACGGTGCCGAATGGGTGATCCGCGGCACCGGCAACGGCGCGCTGGTGCAGCCGGAAGGCCCGCTCGACTTCGGCAATGCCGGCACCGGTTCGCGGCTGACCATGGGGCTTGTCGGCACCTACGACATGGAAACGACCTTCATCGGCGATGCCTCGCTGTCCGGCCGGCCGATGGGCCGCGTGCTGGAACCCCTGCGCCAGATGGGCGTGCAGGTGCTGAAGGCGACACCCGGCGACCGCATGCCGATCACGCTGCATGGCCCAAAGCACGCAGCCCCGATCAGCTACCGCGTGCCGATGGCCTCGGCACAGGTGAAGTCGGCGGTGCTGCTGGCCGGCCTCAACACGCCGGGCATCACCACCGTGATCGAGCCGGTGATGACGCGCGACCACACCGAAAAGATGCTGAAAGGCTTTGGCGCCAATCTGTCGGTCGAGACCGACGAGCGCGGCGTGCGCCACATTTTTATCGAAGGCCAGGGCAAGCTCACCGGCCAGACCATCGCGGTGCCGGGCGACCCTTCCTCGGCCGGTTTCCCGCTGGTGGCGGCGCTGATCGTGCCGGGCTCGGATATCACGATCGAGAACGTGCTGATGAACCCGACCCGCACCGGCCTGCTTCTGACGCTGCAGGAAATGGGCGGCCAGATCGACATTTTGAACCGGCGCAATGCCGGCGGCGAGGATGTCGCCGACCTGCGCGTGCGTTACTCCGAGCTGAAAGGCGTCACCGTGCCGCCGGAGCGGGCGCCGTCGATGATCGACGAATATCCGGTGCTCGCCGTTGCCGCGAGCTTCGCCGAAGGCGAAACGCTGATGCAGGGGCTGGAGGAACTGCGGGTGAAGGAATCCGACCGGCTGTCGGCGGTGGCCAACGGGCTCAAGCTCAACGGCGTCGACTGCACCGAGGGCGAGGCTTCGCTCGCCGTGCGCGGAAAACCCGGCGGCAAGGGCCTGGGAGGCCATCCCAACGGCCTGGATACGACGGTCAAGACGCATCTCGACCACCGCATCGCCATGAGCTTCCTGGTCATGGGGCTGGCGACGGAAAAGCCGGTCACCATCGACGACCAGGCGATGATCGCGACGAGTTTTCCGGAGTTCATGGGATTGATGAAGGGGCTGGGCGCGGAGATCGGGTGATTGTCGATGGCAATTGCAAACCTCGGAGATTGGATGCCGACATCCCTCCCTTCGTCATCCCGGGGCGAAGCAAGGAGCGGAGCGACGCCGCGCAGACCCCAGGATCCATGCCGTGAGTTCAACGCTCCGCAACGGTGCAATATTCTGGTCCGCGGCATCCTTCGGTTGAGGACACGGCATGGATCCCAGGGTCTCCGCGACGGAGCTTCGCTCCTGCTCCGCCCTAGGATGACGAACGCGTTGGGATCGACGGCCTGCCAATGACCCACCCCTTCACCATCGCCATCGACGGCCCAGCTGGCGCCGGCAAGGGCACGCTCGCCCGCCGGCTGGCCGACCATTACCGGCTGAACCTGCTCGACACCGGCCTCACCTATCGCGCGGTGGCCCATGCGCTGCTGCGGCTCGGCTTGCCGCTCGACAATGTCTCAGCGGCAGAGACCGCGGCGCGCCAGGTCGACCTGGCAAAGCTCGACCGCGCGGTGCTGTCGGCGCATGCGGTTGGCGAAGCGGCTTCGAAGGTCGCGGTTTTCCCGACCGTACGCCGCATCCTGGTCGAAAAGCAGCGCGATTTCGCCAGGACGCCGCCGGGCGCGGTGCTTGACGGGCGCGATATCGGCACCGTCGTGTGTCCCGACGCCGACATCAAACTCTATGTGACGGCGAGTGCCGAAGTGCGGGCACGCCGCCGGCTGGCCGAGATCGAAAGCATCGGCGGCACCGCCGATTTCGCCGAAATCCTTGCCGATATCCAACGCCGCGACGAGCGCGACATGGGCCGGGCCGACTCGCCGCTGAAGCCGGCCGCCGACGCGCACTTGCTTGATACCAGCGAAATGGCTATAGAAGCCGCGTTTCTCGCGGCCATGTCTGTTATCGACGACGTGCTGGCCAAGAGAAACAAGGCCTGATCCGGGTTTTCTCCCGCGTTTCCGTTGCCGGAGGCGAAGAAAATACCCATATCGGGCACGAACCAGCCTGCCAGCATTCTTCATGCGCCGGAATTGCCGCTCGAAAAGCGGCCCAGGGCTTTTTAGCCCGGAACGCCGGCAGGCCAACGCAACGCTAACCCACGGCGCCCGTCCCGCTCGAGATGCGGGGCACTCCAGGAGAAACAATGTCAGCTGCAAATCCCACTCGCGATGATTTCGCGAGCCTGCTCGAAGAATCATTCACCACCGGCCATTCCGGCGAAGGTCAGGTCGTCAAGGGTACGATCACGGCGATCGAAAAGGACATGGCCATCATCGACGTCGGCCTGAAGGTCGAAGGCCGCGTGCCGCTGAAGGAATTCGGCGTCAAGGGCAAGGACACCACCCTCAAGGTCGGTGACACCGTCGAAGTCTATGTCGAGCGCATCGAGAACGCGCTTGGCGAAGCCATGCTTTCCCGTGAGAAGGCCCGCCGCGAAGAGAGCTGGGTCCGCCTCGAAGAGAAGTTCACCAAGGGTGAGCGCGTCGAAGGCGTCATCTTCAACCAGGTCAAGGGCGGCTTCACCGTCGACCTCGACGGCGCCGTGGCCTTCCTGCCGCGCAGCCAGGTCGATATCCGCCCGATCCGCGACGTTTCCCCGCTGATGCACAACCCGCAGCCCTTCGAGATCCTCAAGATGGATCGCCGCCGCGGCAACATCGTGGTTTCGCGCCGCACCGTGCTCGAGGAGAGCCGCGCCGAACAGCGTTCGGAAATCGTGCAGAACCTTGAAGAAGGCCAGGTGGTCGAAGGCGTCGTCAAGAACATCACCGACTACGGTGCGTTCGTCGACCTCGGCGGCATCGACGGCCTGCTGCACGTCACCGACATGGCATGGCGCCGCGTCAACCATCCGACCGAAATCCTCAACATCGGTCAGACGGTCAAGGTGCAGATCATCCGCATCAACCAGGAAACCCACCGCATCTCGCTCGGCATGAAGCAGCTCGAGAGCGATCCGTGGTCCGAGATCGGCACCAAGTTCCCGATCGGCAAGAAGATCAAGGGCACCGTCACCAACATCACCGACTACGGCGCGTTCGTCGAGCTGGAGCCGGGCATCGAGGGTCTCATCCACGTTTCGGAAATGTCGTGGACGAAGAAGAACGTGCACCCCGGCAAGATCCTGTCGACGACGCAGGAAGTCGACGTGGTGGTGCTCGAGGTCGATCCGGCCAAGCGCCGCATCTCGCTCGGCCTCAAGCAGACGCTGGAGAATCCGTGGCAGGCTTTCGCCTCGAGCCATCCGGTCGGCAGCCAGGTCGAGGGCGAGGTCAAGAACAAGACCGAGTTCGGCCTGTTCATCGGCCTCGAAGGCGACGTGGATGGCATGGTCCACCTCTCCGACCTCGACTGGACCCGTCCGGGCGAGCAGGTCATCGAAGAGTACAATCGCGGCGACATGGTCAAGGCGCAGGTGCTCGACGTCGACATCGACAAGGAGCGCATCTCGCTCGGCATCAAGCAGCTGGCCAAGGACTCGGTCGGCGAAGCCGCGACGTCAGGCGAACTGCGCAAGAACGCGGTCGTCACCTGCGAAGTCATCGGCGTCAAGGATGGCGGTCTGGAAGTGCGGCTGGTCGACAGCGGCATCGAGACCTTCATCAAGCGCTCCGACCTCAGCCGTGATCGCGACGAGCAGCGCCCCGAGCGCTTCACCGTCGGCCAGAAGGTCGACGCCCGCGTCATCGCCTTCGACAAGAAGACCCGCAAGCTGCAGGTCTCGATCAAGGCGCTGGAAATCGCCGAAGAGAAGGAAGCGGTCGCACAGTACGGCTCGACCGACTCCGGCGCTTCGCTGGGCGACATCCTGGGCGCCGCGCTGAAGAAGCAGGGCAACTAAGTCCTTCGCAACGCGAAGCTCTTCCAGAGCCCAAAAACAAAACCCCGCCGGATCGCTCCGGCGGGGTTTTTCTTTGGAGCGGTTCAGCGCTTGATAGATTCGCCGACCCGCTCCAACTCTTTGTTTTCACGCAATTCCCAAGGGAAACCGCTACGCGTTCTTCCCGGGAAAACCGTTACGCACTTTTCCTGGAATTGCTCTCGGCGAAATGCTCTTGAAGTTCAGGCCCTGCCGTAGAGCGGCACCAGCGTTCCGCTCATTGCCCGGTTGGTGGGCGAGACGAGATAGGCGATTGATTCGGCCGCAGCTTCGAGGCTGACCCATTTGGTGAAATCGGCATCCGGCATGTCGGCGCGGTTCGCCGGCGTGTCGAGCGTCGAGGGGGCCACGGCATTGACCAGGATGCCATTGGCCTTGAGCTCTTCCGCCATGGCCACGGTCATGGCAGCGACCGCCGCCTTGCTGGCGGTGTAGGCGACCATCCCGGCGCCGCGCCTGGGGTCGAGCCCGGCGCGCGCGGTGACATTGACGATGCGGCCGGCAGAGCCCGACGCCAGCATCGAGCGGATAGCCGCACGGCTGCACAGGAAGGTGGTGCGGGCGTTGGTGTCCATCATCTCGGCGAAGGATGCCGATTCGATCTTTTCCACCGGTGCCATGGCAAAGCCGCCCGCCAGATGGATCGATCCCCACAAGGCAGGGACCTGAGAATAGAAGGCTTCGACCTTGGCGGAGTCCGACAGGTCGACATTGTGCGCCAGCTTCACATTGTCGTGCGCGGTGAAGGGGAAGTGCTGAGGTGCCGCAGCGTGCGCGTTCGGCACATGACAGATCGCGCCCTGCTCCAGCAGCCTGCCGACCACCGCCCCACCGAGCGCGCCGGTTCCACCGGTCACAACGATATGCCTGCCTTCAAGTGTTTCCGTCATCCTGGACCGCTCCTGTCATTTTTATGACTTTTGTCGTTGGTTAGCCGCGCCGACGCGAAGCGTCGCGCCTTTCAGTCGATCACTCAACCGATATCTCGACATGGCAGCCGTCACGTCTTTGCATGCGTCAGCGCACCGTCGAATAGCGAAGCCTCATGCCTTCCAAGACCAAGCCGGCAAATGGTCCGCTTCCGGTCGGGGACCAAGGCCGGCCTGGATGGTTCAAACGACCGTGATTTCGATGACACGTGGCAGTCCCGTTGCCCGGGCGTGCCTCAACGCCTGTGGCAAGGCGTCGATGTCGGCCAGCCTTTCGGCTGATATGCCATAGGCTTCGGCAAGCTTGCAGAAATCCGGCGGCGCCGGCGACACGCCGACAGGTTCCACGCCGACATCGAGCATCGAGGTTTCGATCTCGCGATAGCCCCTGTTGTTCCAGACGACGAAGATGACGGGCGCTTCGGAATCCAGCGCTACGGCTATCTCCGGCAAGGTGAACTGGAAGCCGCCGTCGCCGGTCAGGCAGACAACCGGGGCATCGGGCACGGCGAGTGCCGCGCCGATCGCCGCCGGAGGGCCATAGCCCAGCGCGCCGAATCCGGTCGCGGCATTGAACCAGCCGCCGGGCCGGTCATGGTCGTAATAGAGGTTGGCGGCGTAAATCGGCTGGGTGGAGTCGCCGACGATGATGGCACCAGGCAAGGCATCGCGGATCATTTCCACGGCATGCACCTGCGCCGCATAGGCCGGACTCAACTCGGCAAAGGCAGCCTTTCGCCCCGCCGCGGCGCGGCCATGGCCGTCTTCGCCGGCGCTGTGGGCGGGATCGATCGCCGCAAGCAGGGCCTCGATCGCCACGGCGCAATCGGCCTGGATGGCGACCGTCACCGGGCGCCGCGCAAGCTGGTCGGCGCCGATGTCGATACGGATCAGGTTCGAAGGCAACACAAAGCCGCCGTCGCCATAGCCGTCATAGTCGGTCGGGCCGAATTCGGTGCCGGCGGCGATCACCAGATCTGCCTCGGCCATCAGTGCGCGAACCGCTTTCAGGCTTGGGCTTGCCGGCACGCAAAGCGGATGACCATGCATCAGGCCGCGTGCGTTGGTGGTCTCGACAACCGGCGCGCCCAGTCTTTCGGCAAGCCGCCGCAGTGGAGCTTCCGCCTTCCTGGCGCCGCCGCCGGCAAGGATCATCGGACGGCGCGCTACCTTGATTAGCTTCGCCGCCCCGGCAATTGCCCCGGCGTCCGGAGCGGGCGGGGTGGCATTGCTCAACGCAGCCGCAAGACCGTCGGCGGGCTTCACCATGACGTCGGTCGGAATTTCGATGTGCACCGGTCCTGGACGCGCGGACGAAAACAAGGCGAAGGCACGGGCGAGCGCACCCGGCAGTTCGGCGGCCTCGGTGATGCGCTCCGAGAACAGCGCCACCTTCTCCATCATGCCGCGCTGGTCGGGCAATTCATGCAGGAAGCCGAGCCCCTTGCCGAGCGTGTCGGTGGCGTTGACGCCAGAGATCACCAGCATAGGCACCGAATCGGCGCGCGCCTGGCCCATGGCGGTGATGGTGTTGGTCAACCCCGGCCCGGTGATGACGAAGGCGACGCCCGGCCTGCCGCTGGCGCGGGCATAGCCGTCGGCCATGAAGCCGGCGCCCTGTTCGTGGCGCGGCGTGACATGGCGGATCCTAGACCTCGCCAGGCCGCGATAGAGCTCGACCGTGTGGACGCCGGGGATGCCGAAGACGGTGTCGACACCATGGGCCTCGAGTAGCGAAATGAGCGCTTCGCCGATGGTGGTCATTTGTTTTCTCCCCTCTCTCTTTGTTTCTTACGCAATTCCCAAGGGAAAACGCTTCTCATTTTTCCTGGAATTGCTTGAGCGGCGCGAGGCCGAGCTCGGCCTCGACAGCCTTGATGCCAATCGCCGCCAATTCGCCGGGCGAAAACATCTCGCCGGCCAGGCAGCCTTCTATCCAGAGCCCGTCGATGATCGCGTTGATCGCGATAGCATGGTGGCGCAGCTCGCCTGCGTCCGGCTTGTGCTGTTCGGCGGCGAGCACTTCGGCCACGACCGCTTCCACCTCGTTGCGAAAGCCAAGGTAGCCGTCGCGGTGGGCGCGGGCCAAGGCAGGATCGGCACCGGCGCGGCCGAGGAAGGTTGCCCAGAGCGAAAACACCCGCGCGTCGATGATCGGCGCATTGAGGTTGGCGGTGACGAAGGCCGCGAGGCGTTGGCGCGGCGAGGCATCATCCATGACCAGTGCCGCTTTCGCCTGCTCGGTCATGCGGCCGACCAGCGCCGTATAGGCTTCCTGCAGCAATTCTTCCTTGCCCGGGAAATAATGCCGGATCAGCCCGGCGGTGACGCCGGCGCGCAATGCGATGGTACGCAAGGTGGCACCCTGCAGGCCATATTCCGCCACGCTGTCCAAAGTCGCTTCAATCAGATCCTGCCGCCGCCGCCCCTCGCCCTCGCGACGGAACTTACGGCGCGCATTCATTGACGCAGGATCGGTCGCGTCAGGCATGTCGGCCCGCCTTCGCAGGCGATGCAGAGCGCATCCGCCTCGAAGATTTCAACCGTGCAGCCGGCGGCTTCCATGGCTGCCTTGGTCCTGGGAAAGCCCGCGACGGCAATGACCTTGTGCGGGCTGGTCGGCAGGACGTTCAGGCTGAGGCCGTTGGAAGCGGCGAATTCTTCGGCGTCGCCTTCGACCAGCCGGATGCCGCGCGTCTTCAGCGTCTGGTAGAACGGGGCAGGCAAAAGCGGCGAATAGACCAAGGCGAGGTCGTCGGCCAGCGGGCTGATCACCGACATCAGATGCAGGCACGCTTCTTCGCCCTGCCACAGCGGCAGATCAAAGCCGTAGACGGAAATGCCCAACGGCGTCAGCAGGTTGGAAACCTGCTGGATGCCTTCCTGGTTGGAGCGGACACCGCGCCCGATCGCCAGCGTGCGGGCATCCACCCATACACAGTCGCCACCTTCGACCTGGCCGGGAGCCTCGACGCGGCCAAGGATCGGAATGCCCAGTCTTCTGTAGGTTTCCTCATGCAGCGAGGGCTCGCTGGCGCGCAACGGCTTACCCATGGACAGGATCAGCGCGCCGCGGTCGGTCATCAGCGAGGGGTCGTGCGTGAACACCGAATCCGAAAGGCCGTCCGCCCTGTCCTCGATCCATTCGATCTCGGCGCCGGAAGCCGCCACCAGTTCAGCAAGGACCGCGTGCTGCGAGGCTGCTTTCGCCGGGTTGAATCCCGGACCATAGTGCCAAGCGGCCCTGTCGGCGTCACGCATGGCGTTGGCCGCCGACCGCATCAGCACGCGCCGCAGCGGCGCCGCCATGGACTGTGATCCGAAAGCGCTCATCGATGCCCTTTTTAAGCTGAAAAAAATCGGGAAAATTTCATGAGAGGTTATTTATACACTTGCACAACAAGGCCGCAAGTGCCGTAATGAGCGGGATTGACGGGCTCGCTCTGTTGGGTCCATGCTTGAAGTCTGGAGCGGGGCAGTACAGCGTATGTTGATTAGCCGGATAGACGTTCGACGAACCGCCGGCGGCCATATGGAGGTCTTTTGGTGAGCGCTGTGGCAGCTGCCAAAGTCCCATCAGGCGAGGTGCAGGACAGCGCCGCAGAAGCCATCCATGTCGAGAACCTGCACAAGAAATTCGGTCAACTGCATGTGCTGAAGGGCGTATCGCTGTCGGCGCGCGACGGCGAGGTCATCGCCATCATCGGCGGCTCGGGCTCGGGTAAATCGACGCTGCTGCGCTGCATCAACTGCCTGGAAAATCCGACCAGCGGCATCATCCGGGTCAATGGCGAGGAGATCAAGCTCAAGGCGGACAGCCACGGCCACACCATCCCGGCCGACCGCAGGCAGATCGAACGCATCCGCTCCAAGCTCGGCATGGTGTTCCAGAACTTCAACCTGTGGAGCCATATGACGCTGATCGAAAACGTCATCGAGGTTCCCGTGCACGTGCTGGGCGTCAAGCGCGACCAGGCAATCGCCCAGGCCGAAAAGCTGCTGGCGCGGGTCGGGCTCGCCGAGAAACGCGATGTCTATCCGGCCTATCTCTCCGGTGGTCAGCAGCAGCGCGCCGCGATCGCTCGCGCCTTGGCCATCAATCCGCGCGTCATGCTGTTCGACGAACCGACCTCGGCCCTCGATCCCGAACTGGTGGGCGAAGTGCTGAAGGTGATCGGCGATCTGGCTCGCGAAGGCCGCACCATGGTGCTGGTCACCCACGAAATGAAATTCGCCCGCGAGGTCGCGACCCACGTCGTCTACCTCTACAACGGGCTGGTCGAGGAGGAAGGCCCGCCGGAGCAGATCTTTGGCGCGCCCAAATCCGAAAGGCTCAAGCAGTTCATCCGCAACATCGGCTAGGGACAGGCCGGGACGGAAGAAAACCGGGAACCAACAACAAACTGGGAGTTCTGAAAATGAAGACTGTTCTGAAGACATTCGCCGCGGCACTGCTGCTCGGCGTCGCCGCCATGGGCGTGGCCAAGGCCGATCCGGTCAAGATCGGCGTCGCCGCCGAACCCTACGCGCCCTTCACCTCGCCCGATGCTTCGGGCAAATGGGTCGGCTGGGAAATCGACTTCATCGACGCCGTGTGCGCCGAGGAAAAACTCGACTGCGTCATCACCCCTGTCGCCTGGGACGGCATCATCCCGGCGCTGACCACCAAGAAGATCGACCTTATCGTCTCGTCGATGTCGATCACCGACGAACGCAAGAAGACCATCGACTTCTCCGACAAGTACTACAACACGCCGACCGCGATCATCGGCCCCAAGGACCAGAAGTTCGGCGCCACGCCCGACGATCTCAAGGGCAAGGTCCTGGGCGTCCAGGTGTCGACGGTGCATGCCGTCTACGCCAAGAAGCACTTCGGCCCGACCGCATCCGAGATCAAGGAATACCAGACGCAGGACGAAGCCAACAATGACCTTGCCGCCGGCCGCCTCGACGCGGTGCAGGCCGATTCCATCGCGCTCAAGGAGTTCCTCAAGACCGACCAGGGCAAGGCCTGCTGCGATCTCAAGGGCATGGTGGCCCCTGACGACGAGGTGCTCGGACCGGGCGTCGGCGCCGGCGTGCGCAAGGAAGACACCGATCTGAAAGAGAAGATCAACGCCGGCATCAAGGCGATCCGCGCCAACGGCAAATATGACGAAATCTCGAAGAAATACTTCGATTTCGACATTTACGGCGGCGCCACGCAGTCGAACTGACCACCCTCGTATGGCTGGAGGACAGGGCGTTGACGCCCCCATCCTCCAGCCGGCCTGTCCACGCATGCTTGCCGCCGGCCGCAGGTGCCGGCGGATCGAGCCAGCAATCCGGGGGCGACGCTGATCGAATCCTTTCTTCCGGCCTCGGCGGCCGGCATCGTCGAACTTCTCTCGCCCGCGCCCGTCGGCTGGGGCGGGACGCTCCTGGTCGGGCTCCTGCATTCGCTGGAGATCGCCGTCGGCGCCACCATCGTCGGCCTGCTTATTGGAACCTGGGGTGCCTATGGCAAGCTTTACGGCGGACCCGTGGTGCGCGACCTGTTCGCGGTCTACACCACCGTGGTGCGGGCCGTGCCGGAACTGGTGCTGATCCTGCTGCTCTATTATGCCGGCACCGACCTGATAAACCAGATGCTGGCCGCCATGGGCTACCAACGTGTCGACATAAGCGGGCTGGTGGCCGGCATCGCCGTGCTCGGCTTCGTCCAGGGCGCCTATTCGACGGAAGTCATCCGCGGCGCGATCCTCGCCATTCCGCAGGGCCAGATCGAAGCCGCCCGCGCCTTCGGCATGTCTCCCGGCCTTCTGTTGCGGCGCATCACGCTGCCGGCGATGTTGCCTTTCGCCATTCCGGGCCTCGCCAATCTGTGGCTGATCGCCACCAAGGACACCGCGCTGCTGGCCGTCGTCGGCTTCTTCGAGCTGACGTTGGCGACACGACAGGCGGCAGGCGTCACCAAGGCCTATCTGATTTTCTTCCTCGCCGCCGGCGTGCTCTATCTCTGCGTGACGCTGGTTTCGAACTTCCTGCTTGGCCGCGCCGAGAAATGGGCGCGGCGCGGCATGCCTTCGATCAAGGATGCCCGTTGATGACCGGTGAAACAGTCATCATCGACACGGCGGCGCGCGCTTCGCTCTGGCTGCAGCCGCATCGCATCGTGCTGATCCTCATCGCGCTTGGACTGGTGGCGTCGGCCGCCTTCTTCATGCGCTGGGACTGGCTGCCGCAATATTGGGAAATGGGACTGATGGGCATCTGGCGTGCCCTGTGGATCCTGGCCGTCACCTGCGCGCTCGGCTTCATGATCGCCGTGCCCGTCGGGCTGGCGCAGGCGGCCGGCTCGATCTGGGTCGCAGCTCCGGCGAAAGTCTTCTGCACCATCATTCGCGGCACGCCGCTGCTGCTGCAGCTATGGCTGCTTTATTACGGGCTGGGCTCGCTGTTCCCGCAATATCCATGGATCCGCGAATCCTGGATGTGGCCCTATCTCAGGCAGGCATGGCCATACGGCGTGCTGGCGTTGACTTTGTCCTTCGCCGGCTATGAGGGCGAAGTGATGCGCGGCGCCTTTGCCGGCGTGCCCAAGGGGCAGTTGGAAGCGGCCCGCGCCTTCGGCATGAGCCGCTGGAAGATTTTCCGGCGCATCTGGCTGCAACAAGCCTTCTACCGGGCGCTGCCAACACTGACCGGCGAGACCGTGCTGCAGCTGAAATCGACGCCGCTGGTGGCGACGATCAGCGTGATCGATATCTTCGCGGTCTCGTCCAAGGTGCGGCAGGACACCTACCTCACCTACGAGCCCCTGCTGCTCTTGGCGTTGATCTATATGGCGATCACCGGCATTCTGGTCTTCGCCTTCAGCCGGATCGAGGCGCGGATCCCGGTCAAGATAGGTTAGGGGAGTAGGGGAGTAGGGGAGTAGGGGAGTAGGGGAGTAGGGCGGTCTTATGTAGCAAACGCACCAACTTCTCGCACGACCTAAAGGGTGGGTTCCCATAAAATCCGGGGTATGGGACAGCCAATCGTCATTCACGCATTGATCGCCAAGCGGGCGGAACTGTCGGGCCAGGTTATCGACTTGGACCGTCAGAAAGCCGTCCTGAAGTCGCAGCTACAGACCATTGACGAGGCGCTAGCGATCTTCGGCTATGCGGGCTCGCCTGGCGACATCGAGCCCAAGGTAACGTCTGTCCGCCTGTTCAAGCGAAACGAACTGGCAAGGTTACTGCGCAAGGATGGCTGTCACGGCACGAATAGGGAAGTCGCGTTGCGTATTATGGCAGTCAAGGCTTGGGATGCCGCCGACCGCAACCTAGTCGCCAAAGTGATCGGAAGCGTCAAGGGTGCGAAGAAATGGGCGGCGTGCCGCCGTAGGCTGGTGGCGGTCGGCCACGACAGCCGACCGCAGGAGTAGAAGCTATGTCAAAGTTTCAAGTCGCTGATGAAGCGATAGCTTCGATGTGGGATGGGGTTGCTACTGAACTTGACATTCTTGCTCCCACGGAGAGCGCTGCGCATGCTTTCCTGCAAACCGCGCGCAGCCGTTTCCTCGACATGCTTGGCAACTTCCCGCATGACGTTTTTGAGTGTGTCACTACGCCCGCACCGGGGACATGCAACCACATCGTGGTCCTTCGCATTCGCGGGTCCTTCAAGGCCGACCTTGCAAGAGCCGCAAAGGATTTTCACGGAACTACTAGCCATTAGGCAGCCCTCCTTTTCGAAGCGGCTACCTGTTCGGCACCTGCATGTTTCCGTCCTTTGAGAACGTCATTCACGCGGCCCGGATTGACGCCATAGACGGCGGCAATGTGGTGCTGGTATTGCCCAGCCCAGTGGCGCAGCCAAACGTCGACTGCGTCATCATATGTGAGCTGGTATGGTGGTTTATTGTTTGTCGTCATTATCCTAAAACTCCTTTTAGGATGTTTGGACGACTTGACAGCGAGTCGATTGCGAGTAGGGTCCCGCCTGTACATACCGACTAGCCGCAAGCCGTCCAAAGCACTGCGGTTACCGATACGGAGCCGGGGTTGCGAGCCCCGGCTTTGTCGTATTGGGCGAAAGGATTCTTCCCCTCACGAGATCGATATGAGTCTCGCGGCCCGCAGGAGTCAAGGCAGCGACGAATGCTGCCACATTATATTGTGGGTGCAAAAAAGCTATTTGAATTCAAAGGCTTGGTTGGTTCCTCCCACCGTGCCTATCTTGCGATTTTCGCATATTTTCGTGCCATCTAGCCTGATTCTAGTCGACTCGTCTAGATTGTGCACCGCACAAATTGCAACCTGATTCGATGCCAGCCTAGCGCTGCCAGTAGCCAGCCCAAACGCGACTCACGGAATGGTTGAGCGCACCGCCAAGCAGGGCGAAGGCGTTGCCGCCATTCGACCGGCGGCGGTGATCCTCCAGCCATGCGGCGTGATTGGCGTACTGGTAGAGGTAGTGGTGCGAGACGTGGTGATGCTGGCCGGCAACCATCCGGCGCAGGCGGCTGAAATAGCTTTCCACCATGTTGGTGTGCTTGCCGTGACCGTCGCTGTAGCTTTCCGAATGGTTGATGCGAGTCGAAGCAAATTCGCCTTCCAGCACGTCCCAATGGCTCGCCTCATCGGCAAACAGCTTCGTGCCGGCCAGCATACGAGCGCGGGCGATATCGACGCCTTCGGCTTCGCGATGACGGATGAACGTCAAGGTGCGGCCAGCGCGCTCGCGCAGGGCGATCACAACGCGGCGGCGGTCTGACTGGTTTGCCTTCACGCGGCGGTCCTTACGGTCTTCCACGCGGTTCTCAGGGCGCACCACGCCACCAAAGTAAGCGCCGTCGATTTCCACCTCGCCTTCAAGGGTTTCGTTCTTGGTTTCAGCCGAAAGGGCTTCGCGCAGCTTGTGAGCCAGCACAAAGGCGGTCTTGTATTGAACGTCCAGATCGCGGGAGAACTGGACAGCCGACATGCCCTTGGCGCCGTTGACGAACAAGCAGATCGCGGCGAGCAGATCGACAAACGCTAGCTTGCGCGAAGCGAAGATCGTGCCGGACGTTACGGAGAACTGCGCACCGCAGGCGGCGCACTTGAACTTGCGGCGGGTCGGAATGTCGTAGTGATCCAGGCACCCGCATTTTGGGCAAACAGGCTCGCCTTGCGTCGAAGCCCAGCGAAGGAGCCTGAACGTGTCATACGCCTTTTCCTCGCCACCCTTGTAAATCTCTTTGAGAGAGAGGGTGCGGCTTTCGGCAGAAAGGAGGAAGTGCTGTGCCATGACGTATCAAATCCGTTACTTATGTAACGGATATAGTACGTTGACGCACTGCATACAAGGCCCTATGTCATCGTATGCGATACTTTTCGATCCAAAGGCGATACGTATGACAGAGAGAACCGACTACGAAGCCATGGCGGCCAACCTCCTGAAGGCCGAATTGAAGCGGAAAGGCGTCACATACAGCCAGCTTGTTGACCGGCTGTCATCAATAGGTGTTGACGAGAAGGAAGTGAACATAAGAAATAAGCTGTCGCGTGGAAAGTTTACTGCTGCTTTTCTGCTGCAATGCTTGACCGCAATCGACGCAAATGCTATCATCATAAGATGATAGCGAATATGAAGATCCAGCAAATATTGTTCTTGGTTGCTGTGTTTTCTGCGACTTACCTTATGCTCGATTTGGTAAAATTTCGTATCGGTCCTACAATGGCCTATTCGCTAGGATTAATAGCTTTGATTTCATTAATCGTCTCACTCAGACGAAAATAGATCGTTTATGTCGTCTTCGGTTCTTATTTCGACAACGTTAGAGACGTTTCGTTCGGTAACCTGCCAAACGCCATCTTTCTTTCTCTCTGTAATTTCAACATCAGCAATCAAAATGATCCCACTGCGCATTTTGAGGTCGGACTGACCCGACAGTATGCTGTTGAGAAACTTCTCATCCTTTATGCCCGCGTTGATGTTCCCGTCCTTCGATAGGAAGCGCCACTTGTTCTTGTTGTTCTGCAAAACAGGGCTGATCAACGTGAGGATCATGCGCTCTGTGTGGTTGCGTGGTTCGCCTTCCTGAACGTCCTCCGCCTCTGCCTGACTGCGCTCGGGGAATTGCTCTCTGGGTACCACTGAACGCGGCCTTGCACCCTTTTCGGTGCTTACGCCAACGCCTTTGATGCTCTTGTCCTTTTGAAGCTCTTTGTAGACCTCCTGCACTGGCTTGGCGGCGACTTTCTTGTCGAGAAGCTCTTGGACCTTTTCGGCTATCCGCTGCGCATCCTGCTCGGATATCGTCGTCTCGTGTGCAATGAGGTCGTTTACCGCCACCCCGAGTAAGGCAGAGCCGGTTTCTTTGGCAAACCACATCACAATGCCGATGATAATGACCTTTCTGGTTACAGGGTCACTCACCTGCTGTCTAACGAAGCGGATGACAGAATTGAGGCTAAGACTACCCTCCGTTCCGCTTTCAAGTTCAAGCCTGATTACAAGGGACGGATCGACGATATAGGCTATCTCGCGAACTGCCCCGGCAAACGCCAGGCTAGCTCTCGCCACAACTTCCAGATCGGCCAGCTCGCCCGGCTCCAAATCTAGATATAAATTTATGTGCTGATCCATGCGTTTCCCCCCTCGCATGTGTTCAACACTAGGATGAGGTTGGCAGCTATTGCAACTGTCGGCTAAAATCCTTGGTGCGTTTGCTACATAAGACCGGAGTAGGGGAGTAGGGGAGTAGGGGAGTAGCCAGCCACTTCCGCATTCACATTTCCATCCCCGTTCGCTATTCACTGCGCACAATTCCCTATTCCCTAATTCCTTAGGACCGTCATGATGCAACTCAGTCTCGACCAGGCAAAAGGACTGTGCCGGATGGCGGCACTTGGGGCCGGCGCCAATGAGGAGGCGGCGCAATCGCTCACCGCCTCGATCATCGCCGCCGAGGCCGAAGGACTTGCAGCCGTCGGGCTGTCGCATTTCATCGATTACCTCGAAGCGCTCGAGGCCGGGCGCATCGACGGCAA
Organism: Mesorhizobium sp. M8A.F.Ca.ET.181.01.1.1; assembly: GCF_004792025.1. Classification (NCBI taxonomy): domain Bacteria; kingdom Pseudomonadati; phylum Pseudomonadota; class Alphaproteobacteria; order Hyphomicrobiales; family Phyllobacteriaceae; genus Mesorhizobium; species Mesorhizobium sp. M8A.F.Ca.ET.181.01.1.1. Next base: position 145,313 of record NZ_SRTV01000012.1, read on the forward strand.
TGCCGATCCGGTGATCACCCGGCCGGCACTGGCCGTCTATCTCTCGGACGCACGCGGCGGGCTGGCGCATACCGGCTTCGACCGCACCATCGACGACCTCGCCAAGGCGGCAAGACTGTTCGGCGTCGCCATCTTCTCGCAGAAGAACGCCTATACGTGTGGGGCGCTCGGCTACTTTACCGGCCGGCTGGCGGCGCAGGGGCTGGTGTCCTTTGCCGCCACCAATGGACCGGCCGTCCTGGCCGGCTCGGGCTCGGTCAAGCCGGTCTACTGCACCAATCCGATGTCGTTCGCCGCGCCCGCCGCCGACGGCGCGCCGCTGGTCATCGACCAGTCGTCGAGCGCCACCGCTTTCGTCAACATCCGCAAGGCCGCGGAAGACGGCAAGAAGATCCCCGAAGGCTGGGCGCTGGACGCCAGCGGCAATTCGACGACCGACCCGGCCGCCGCCATGAAGGGCGCCATGCTTGCCTTTGGCGGCCAGCGCGGCGCCAACATCGCCCTGATGGTCGAGGTGCTGGCGGCGGGCCTGTCGGGCGCCAACTGGTCGCTCGACGCGCCGTGGTTCAGTGGCGGCCCCGACAGTCCGGGAACCGGCCTGTTCGTGCTTGCGGTCGAGCCCAAGCTGCTCGATCCCGATTTCGAGCAGCGCATGAAAGACCAGCTCGACCGACTGCGCCGGCGCTATGGCGTGCATGTGCCCGGCCGTGCCCGGGCCGAAGCGGCCGAGAAGGCGCAGGCGCGCGGCATCACCGCGCCCAAGGCAGTGATCCAGCGCATCTCCGAATTCGCCGAGCGCTATTCGGCCTGAAGAAATCGGCGAATTTTTTCCCGCGCCTCGGTGAACCTTCCCGCGCGTCCCGACGACGAATAGCTATCCGGGTCGGGTTTGCCCGGTCGGTGTCTTCTGTCGGATGCGTCCAGGGCCGAGGCGGGCGTACTTGCTTCACGCCCATGCTGATACCGTCTCAGGTCAGGCCGCCTCGTTGGCCCTGGTTTCGACACGAAACTCACCCGGAAAACCCCGCTTCGGCGGGGTTTTCTGCGTTTGTCGTTCGATCCTGCTGTTCTTCGTCATTCGCGGCGGCAACCGGCACTCGGTCGATGCCCGCCTCGGCAAGGCGTTCTGACACGCCCGAAAGAAGGGCGGCAGCGACGACGCGTCACCCTTTGCCTTTGGCGCAAAACGGACTATGAAACGGCTCAGCTAAGCCATCTGGAACGCGCGCCGGAGCCCGTCATGACCGAAATCCTGCAGACCCCAAAGCTTGTCGTCGTCTTTGGCGGGTCAGGCTTTGTCGGCCGCCATGTCGTGCGGGCGCTGGCCAAGCGCGGCTATCGCATCCGGGTCGCCTGCCGGAGGCCCGATCTTGCCGGCCATCTGCAGCCGCTCGGCAATGTCGGCCAGATCCAGCCGGTGCAGGCCAATGTGCGCGTGCGCTGGTCGGTCGACCGCGCCGTGCAAGGCGCCGACCATGTCGTCAATCTCGTCGCCATCCTGCATCAGAGCGGCCGGCAGAAATTCTCCGCCGTGCATGATTTCGGTGCTCGCGCGATCGCCGAGGCGGCGCGCTCCGTCGGCGCCGGGCTCACCCATATTTCGGCGCTCGGCGCCGATCTGGACTCCGAATCGGATTATGCGCGCACCAAGGCGCTGGGCGAGAAGGCGGTGCTGGAGACGATCGCCGATGCCGTGATCTTCCGGCCGTCGATCAATTTCGGGCCGGAAGACAGCTTCTTCAACCGTTTCGCCAATATGGCGCGTTATTCTCCGGTGCTGCCGCTGATCGGCGGCGGCCACACCAAGTTCCAGCCGGTCTATGTCGGCGACGTCGCCGAGGCGGTGGCGCGCTCGGTCGACGGCAAGATCGATGGCGGCCAAGTCTACGAGCTTGGCGGCCCCAACGTGCTCACTTTCAAGGAGTGCATGCAGGAACTGCTCACCGTGATCGAGCGCAAGCGCATGCTGGTGCCGGTGCCGTGGTGGGTGGCAAACATCCAGGCCTCGATCCTCGGGCTCCTGCCCAATCCGCTGCTGACCAAGGACCAGGTGATGCAGTTGCGCGAGCACAACATCGTTTCGGACGAAGCCGCCAAGGCGAACCGGACACTGGCGGGGCTCGGCATTCAGCCGCAATCGATCGCGACGATCCTGCCCAGCTACCTCTGGCGCTTCCGCGCCGCCGGCCAGTTCCAGCAGCGCAAACCAGCCGTATAAGTGAGTGCAGTAGGCCAAAGGCGTGTTGGGATTCAGGTCAGGGCGAGTCGAGAACGCAGGCAGGCATCACCTGAGTATCGGCACACCTAGAGCGTTTCATGTTTTGACGGAAGCGTATCCGGCGTTTTCGAAGTAGTTCTTGCATTCGGCTGCCTCGATGGTTTCGACGAGGTGGCCGATGTGACGCCAAGTTTCCTCGACGGTGCGTTTCT
>NZ_SRTV01000130.1:0-342 GCF_004792025.1 Mesorhizobium sp. M8A.F.Ca.ET.181.01.1.1
GTAAAACCGAGCGATTCGCCCGCGCGCGCGAGACTGTCCAGCGTCGCGCCCTGAGTCGTCACATTGGCGAGTTCGCGCAATTTTCCGAGCGTCATCGGAATGCTGTAGTGGCGGCAGATCATAGCGAGGCATGCAGCGCCGCAATCCATTTCTTCCGCCTGCTCCACAAGCGGAAAGCGCCTGATCACCTTCTCGCCGAACTCGGGTTTGCTCTGCAAATCGAGCAGAAGGGGCAGCTTGCGGCGTTGCTCGACCCGCTTCTGGCGTTGCAATTCCCGGTCGCCATAACGAATGCGTTCGTCCAGTACTTCGCGTAGTTTGGGGTTGCGCTCGAGAATAAAG
>NZ_SRTV01000131.1:0-340 GCF_004792025.1 Mesorhizobium sp. M8A.F.Ca.ET.181.01.1.1
TAGCTGGTATAAAAAAGCGGCGGATCAGGGGTTTGCCGTCGCCCAGTGCAATCTAGTGAACATGTATGCAATGGGTCATTGCATTGCGCAGGATCGGGCCGAGGGCATCACATGGTTCCGCAAGGCCGCCGATCAGGGACTCGCGACTGCGCAGGAATCGCTAAAAAGGCTGGAGCAACCCTAGCTGTGGCCGGGTCGCCTTCTGACCGGGGGACGATGATGCCCCGGTCCTCAGCCAGCTACTTTCCGTAGCGATTTTTCAATCTGCCCGCCGCAATAAGCATCGCCATAGTCGTCAAAGGCGCGGCGGCTCAGGGCGGCCAGGGGGGCCGTCTCTTTC
>NZ_SRTV01000132.1:0-340 GCF_004792025.1 Mesorhizobium sp. M8A.F.Ca.ET.181.01.1.1
CGACGATCAGCCCGGCGCCCGTATCCGCCAGCCGCCTCGCCACCGCCAGCGTCGCCGGCCTCGGAAAATGCCGAAACTCCCAATCCCAATGCGGCACCGCGCAGGTGAGGTCGATATCGGAAGCAGCCTCGCGCGGCCAATCGGCGGCACACATGGAGATGCGTTCCTCAAAGGGCGCGGCGGCGGTGTTGCGCCAGAACGTGAAGGCAGCAAAACCGATCGTCAGCGATCCGGCGGCATGGCGCCGGACAGGTCCGCCGGCAACCGTGCCGATGGTGCGAATTCCAAGCCGGTCGAGCGCCGCGACCGTCTCCTCGAAACCGACGATCCCCTGATCGAG
>NZ_SRTV01000133.1:0-338 GCF_004792025.1 Mesorhizobium sp. M8A.F.Ca.ET.181.01.1.1
AGCCGGCCTGAAGCAGCAGCGAACAGGCCAGCGTCGTGACGACTGCCACACGGAGCGAATCCAAAGCGAAGTAAACCATCGACGCATTGCTGCACAGGACCAGCCCCACGAGCCGACAAAAAGATGAAGTGCACGCCGCTCCCCTGGTTTTCGCCAGATCATGTTGCGAGCTCGTCGGCCGCAACATGCGTCTGGCAGTTCTTGGGGCAGACGCGGCCGCAGGCTCCGCAGCCGATGCAGCGGCCGGCATCATCGACAACCATGATCATGCGATTGAGCTTGCCGTCGAAATCGTCGTCCTCGTCATCGCAGGGGCCGAGGATTTCACCCGCATCATC
>NZ_SRTV01000134.1:0-338 GCF_004792025.1 Mesorhizobium sp. M8A.F.Ca.ET.181.01.1.1
CAAGAATCTCGACGTCGTTCGGTGCGTCGCTGTTCGTGTCGTCGTTTTATATTCCTGCCGCCTTCGCTGGTTACATCCTGGCAGTACTCACGCGCCATTTGGGCTGGGTAACGGGTAGTAGTGTCATGCTCGTGGGCGGTTCGATCGCCGCACTCGTTTTGGTGACACTGGCGAGAAATCAGCAGTTTGGCACCGCGGAAACGACGCGACATCCGAACGCAGGCGGCGAATCGACGGCCGAGACAACTTACCTCCACTAGAGGCGTGTTTTTGCGAGCCAGCGCAGTCCCCTTTTGGGGTAGGGCAGCTTGGTGAGTGAACCGCACCGGGAATGAACT
>NZ_SRTV01000135.1:0-338 GCF_004792025.1 Mesorhizobium sp. M8A.F.Ca.ET.181.01.1.1
CGTCAGGCCAAGGAAGTCGGCGATATCGGCGCGTGTGAGCGGCAGGTCGAAGGTCGCCGATTTTGCGGTGGGGTCAACCGTGGGATCGATATTCCTGGCGATCATCAGTAAAAAGCTTGCCACCTTTTCCGCAGCGGTCTTGCGCCCCAGCGTCAGCATCCAGTCGCGTGCTTCGTCAAGCTCGTTCAGCGTATGTTTCAGCAGCAGACGTCCAAGCTCCGGCATCTCGTTTGCCATCCGGTCGATGATCACCTTGGGAAACGAGCACAGTGCCACATTCGTCAAGGCTTCTGCCCTGATCGGCTTTTTTGCCTCGAACGGTCGGCCCAGGAAATCGG
>NZ_SRTV01000136.1:0-338 GCF_004792025.1 Mesorhizobium sp. M8A.F.Ca.ET.181.01.1.1
CTTGCCGCCCGCTTCGAGCAAAAGCACCTGCACGTCCGGATCTTCGGTCAGGCGATTGGCGAGCACGCAGCCTGCTGTCCCCGCGCCGACGACAATGTAGTCGAATTCGCCTTCGAGACGCCGCTCCGACGCCGACGACGCGGCTTGCACGTGGCTCATCGTTCAGTCTCCTAATCATTTTTTTTGCCGATGGCGTGACGCCCGGCCTGATCGACGCCTTCGGCGCGCTGTTCGGTCCGCGCCGCCGAAGGCTAACGTCCGTAGTTACTTCGCGACCGGCATCGTGAATTCGGCGCCCTTCGCGATACTGTCGGGCCAGCGCTGCATGATGCTCTTGT
>NZ_SRTV01000137.1:0-338 GCF_004792025.1 Mesorhizobium sp. M8A.F.Ca.ET.181.01.1.1
GGCTGGCCAATGGCTCCGACCAACTCGGCCGAAATTTCATGAACCACAACACCACCGCCATGCTGACGATCGATCCGCTATCCGCCAACACATCGGTTTACCAGAAGACGCTTGCGTTCAACGACTTCTACAATGCCGATCCGGAGACCGGATTTCCGCTGGGAAACGTCCAGTTGCTTGGACACATTACGGGAAACATCCTGAAGGCCAACGCACCACTACTGCCGCGCTGGCTGGCCGGTCTGATAGCCCGCAATTGCTATGGCTGGTTCCTAACCAGCGAGGATCTGCCCAATCCCGACAGCCGCGTCACGGTCAGCAACGGCCGCATCGTCATG
>NZ_SRTV01000138.1:0-337 GCF_004792025.1 Mesorhizobium sp. M8A.F.Ca.ET.181.01.1.1
GTGATACGCCAGCCAGCATTGTTGATAGCGCGGATCGTCTTCGGGATCGACAATCTCGAAGTCTTCGCCGCACTTGAGCTTCGAGCCCATCTTCTTCAGACGCATTTCGATCACCGACGGACGGCCGACCAGAATCGGCTTGGCGATCTTTTCCAGCAGCACGAATTGCGCGGCGCGCAGCACGCGCTCGTCCTCGCCTTCGGCAAACACGATGCGCGCCGCCTCCGACTTCGCCGCGGCGCACACCCGACGCATCCCCATGCCCGTGCGATACACGGTGGTGCCGAGCTCTTCGCGATACGCGTCCATGTCCTTGAGCGGGCGGGTGCCCACGCCC
>NZ_SRTV01000139.1:0-337 GCF_004792025.1 Mesorhizobium sp. M8A.F.Ca.ET.181.01.1.1
GCTTCCTTCAGCGGCGCCTGCATGGCCTTGAGTGCGGCTGAAGGAAGCCTATCGCGACGACGCCGCGCGGGCGCTGATCACGCTGAGAGCCCGAGGCACGCTCGACGATCAGTCGATCGCCTGCAAGGTGGAGACCGGCAGGGCGCTTGCCGTCGCCGGGCTTCATCCGGCCACCGGCGGCTCGGGGCTCGAGCTATGCTCGGGCGACATGCTGCTGGAGGCGCTGGTCGCTTGCGCCGGCGTGACGCTGAAGGCAGTGGCGACGGCGCTGGAGTTCAAGCTCGGCGCCGCCACCGTGGAGGCCGAAGGCGATCTCGATTTTCGCGGCACCTTGGGT
>NZ_SRTV01000013.1:0-105351 GCF_004792025.1 Mesorhizobium sp. M8A.F.Ca.ET.181.01.1.1
TGGGCTCTGGCGCCGGCGGCACCCGCAACATTTCCGGCACGTCCAACCCGTTGGTCGAACTCGAGCATGAGCTGGCCGACCTGCACGGCAAGGAAGCCGCCCTGGTCTTCACCTCCGGTTTCGTCTCGAACGAAGCCTCGATCTCGACCATCGCACGGCTTTTGCCCAATTGCCTGATCATCTCGGACGAGTTGAACCATGCCTCGATGATCGAAGGCGTGCGGCGCTCGGGCGCCGAGAAGAAGATATTCCGGCACAATGACGTCGCGCATCTGGAAAGCCTTTTGCAGACGGCCGGGCGCGAACGCGCCAAGCTGATCGTCTTCGAAAGCGTCTATTCGATGGATGGCGACATCGCGCCGATCAAGGAGATCGTCGAGCTCGCCGAGCGCTACAACGCCATGACCTATATCGACGAGGTCCATGCGGTGGGCATGTACGGGCCGCGCGGCGGCGGCATCACCGAGCGCGAGGGCCTCGCCGACCGCATCGACATCATCGAGGGCACGCTGGCCAAGGCGTTCGGCACGCTGGGCGGCTACATCACCGGCACCAGTGCCGTCATCGACGCGGTGCGCTCCTATGCGCCGGGCTTCATCTTCACCACCGCGCTGCCGCCGGCCATCGCCGCCGCGGCCACCACGTCGATCCGTCACCTGAAGCGCTCGCAGGCCGAACGCGACGCCCAGCAGCAGCAGGCGAGCCGAACCAAGCAGATCCTGTCCGCCGCCGGCCTGCCGGTGATGGAATCGCCGACCCACATCGTGCCGGTTCTGGTCGGCGACCCGGAGCTGTGCAAGATGGCCAGCGACCGGCTGCTTGGCGTGCACGGCCTCTATATCCAGCCGATCAACTACCCGACCGTGCCGCGCGGCACCGAGCGGCTGCGCATCACGCCGACGCCATTCCATTCGGATGCGCTGATCGCCGAACTGCAGGACGCGCTGGTCGAAACCTGGGACGCGCTCGGCATCCCCTACGGTTCGGCGGGACGGCCGGCCGTCGCGAAAAGCGACCGGATCATTCCGCTGCTGGTGCAAAAATCCGGCGGCTGAAACCCGCCGCTTGCGCAAACGGTGTTCGTCCCCTTTGCCAGCGGGTGCGCGGCCTCCTCGAACTGGTCGAGGCGGCTGTAGAAAACAATCGGGGCGACGCACTTTTGAACGATTTGATCCTGCTCAATGCTCAAAGCCTTTCGATGCCTGAGAATGGAGTTCAAATCTTCGAGGAGCATCCGCCATGGGTCATATTTCCCACACGTCCTTTGCTGACTTCACGCACGCTGGCCAGCAGGCGCAACAATGGGTCAAGGAGCTCGCCAAGGACCTCTGCTGGAGCGAACCGAGCGCGTGCCGTCTCCTGAGATCCGTTCTACACACGGTGCGGGATTGGCTTTCGCCAGCAGAAATGGCCGATCTCTCGGCGCAACTGCCTGTTTTGGTCCGCGGCATCTATTTCGAAGGCTGGAACCCCGCGGTGCCTGCGCATGAGCGCACCAAGCGCGACTTTATTATCAGCGTTAGAAACAGTTTCGGCTACGATGAGGAGATCGATTTCGATGTCGCGATCAGTGCCGTTTTCAAGCTTCTCGACCGTCACATTTCGCATGGCGAGATCGTACAGGTCAGAAACTCGATGAAGAAGTCGCTGCGAAAACTGTGGCCGGTGGATTGACCGATGTTCCGCGACCGGGAAGACGCTGGAGTCAAGCTTGGCCTGGAACTGAGCAGGCTTCAATTGCATCACCCGATCGTACTGGCATTACCGCGCGGCGGCGTGCCCGTCGCAGTGGAAGTGGCCAAAGCCCTCCACGCTCCTCTTGATCTGCTTATCATCCGCAAGGTGGGCGCCCCGGGCAATCCCGAGCTGGCTGTTGCCGCAATCGTCGATGGCGACCCTGGGGAGGTCGTGCTGAACCGTGAGATTGTCGAGACCTATGCACTCGACGAATGCGAGCTACGTGTCTTGATTGCAAATGAGCGACCAGAACTCGAGCGCCGGCGCGCTGCCTATCGCTGGAAGACCAGACCGATCTCGATTGCGGGAAAGACCGCGATCATCGTCGATGACGGGGCCGCGACCGGTACGACCATGAAAATCGCGATCCGCGCCCTCAAGCGCCGGTCACCGAGGGAAATCGTCGTGGCAATTCCTGTTTCACCGCAAGAGACGGTCGTTGAACTGGAACAGGAAGCGGACCGTGTGGTTTGCCTTAGTCAGCCAGGACAGTTCCGGGCCTTGGGCCACCACTATCTGCGGTTCCCGCGGCTCTCTGACAACGACGTTGTCTTCGCTATGGACGAGGCTGCCCAACTGTACAAAACTGGCCAGCGGCACGTTTCCGGCCTAGCCGTAAAGAACAGGAGATCGCACTAATGCAGATCAGCACGCTTTCGGCTTTGGAATGTACCAAATTGCTGACGGCCAATCGTGTTGGCCATCTGGCATGCGCTAAGGATGGGCAGCCCTATGTCGTGCCCTTCCACTACGCCCATTCGGACGCTCATCTTTACGCGTTTTCCATGCCGGGCAAAAAGATCGAATGGATGCGGTCCAATCCGCTGGTGTCCGTCCAGGTGGACGAACATGGCCAGGGCCGAGGATGGAGAAGTGTCATTGTCGATGGCCGATATGAAGAGCTGCCCGACCGGATCGGCCACAAGCTTCAAAGGGACCATGCCTGGTCGGTGTTGAGCAAGCACACCGACTGGTGGGAGCCCGGCGCACTCAAGCCGATCACTCCTCCCGCGGCCGACAATGCACCGCATGTCTTCTTCCGGATTCTGATCGAGCAGGTGTCCGGTCGAGAGGCGAGCGAGTAAGTCCGCAACCCTTCGCTACAGGAACGAGAGCGGGCCGGCGCAAGCTGCGCCGGCCCGCTCTTCCCTGTGAATTGCTATCGCGCCATGAAGACCGGCAACGATTGACCTTCAAGCATCGACTTGGTGACCCCACCGAAAATCCGTTCGCGCAACCGGGAATGACCGTAGGCGCCCATGACCATCAGCTCAGCCGCAACGTCGCCGGCATGCTGGCGAAGCACATCGGCAACCGAATGGTTCGCGCTCGGCAGCCGGTCGACCGTAACCTTCACGCCATGCCGGGCAAGATAGGCCGCGGCATCTGCACCCGGCTCCTCGCCATGATGGAACTCATCTTCAATAGGATCGACGATGACAAGGCGCACATCTTCGGCGCCCTTCAGCATATCGAGGGACTCGCGGACGGCGCGCGATGACTCAAGGCGGGCGTCCCATGCAACGAGGACGCGTTTCGGCTTCAGCGTCGGCCGCGTGCCCTCGGGAACGAGCAGAATAGGCTTTCCCGACGAGAACAGCGTGCCCTCGATGACTTTATCCTTCAGCGTATGGCTTGCCAGCAAATCTGGCCCGAGAATGGTCAGATCGGCGTAGCGGGCACGCCTTCCGATGACGTCGTCCGCCCACCCCGTGTCGGGATAGTCGTCGCTCAGATCGGCCGATACGGCGCTCTGGGAGAGAAAGCCGGCGACATCCGAAATTCTCTTCTCGAGCCTTTTCAGCTCGGCCTGGCGTTCCTCCAGCCAGGCAGGCGAAACGACAGCGGCATACTCGCCGCCTGAGGGCGGCGCGGCAAGCTCGAGAACGAGCACGGAGAGATGGGCGCCGACCTGTTCGCACAGCGAGGCGGCTAGCTTGAGATCACCTTCACCCTGGTTCGGCCCGGTAACCGTAAGCAAGGTCCTGAAAGTCACGGCGGCAACTCCTGATTTCGATTGAAGGATCAGTCGTGGTTTCAGTCATTAGCGAGGCTGCCCGATGCGTTCATTGCGCTGAATCAAATACCGTGACCGCGGCGGCATTTGATCCGCATCAACGCACTAGCAAACCAGGGCTGTAGGTTTCAGTCGATCAGTCGGGGAAACGCAGATGAAATTCCTGATCGCGGCGATTTTGGCGGGATTGGCCCTCAACGCAGCTGGCGCCCAGGAACTCGGCAACGGCAAGGCGGAATACATGAACTCATGCGCCGTCTGCCATGGCCTTGAAGGCAAGGGGGACGGCCCGTTGGGCGACGAGTTGTTGAAGCGGCCAAGCGACCTGACGCGCCTCTCCAGGCGCAATGGCGGCGAATTCCCTTATTGGCGCGTCTTTGCCGTCATCGACGGCCGCGGCATGGTGCCGGCGCATGGCAATCGCGACATGCCGGTCTGGGGTCGGCAATTCCTTCCGGGTGACGTGAAGAAATATGGCCCGAATGCCGGGGAAATCGTCACCAGGGAACGGATCCATGATCTGGCCGGTTATGTCGAGACGTTGCAGCAATGAAAACAGAGGGCGCAAACAGTCTCCGCACGACACAGGCATCGATGAGGCCGGACATGGTCGTTGACGAGCAGCAATCCGCTACGGCGTTCCTGCTTGATCCCGCCTCCTATGGCATGGCCGGACAGGTCGAAGCGATCGAGACTCATATCTCGCGAATTTTCTTGATCGATGGACGTGCCTTTAAGATGAAACGGGCGGTCAAGCTGCCCTATGTCGATTTCTCGACGCCAGCACTAAGGCTGGCCGCTTGCGAAAAAGAGGTGGAACTCAACGCCAGGACCGCACCCGGCCTCTATCTGGGCGTGCGGCGCATTACCCGCGAAGTCGACGGCAAACTCGTTTTCGATGGCGCTGGCCAAATGGTCGATGCGGTGATCGAGATGGTCCGGTTTGATCAGTCGAGGCTCCTTGATCGGATGGCGACCGCGGGAGAACTGACGCCAGCGCTGATGACGGCGGTCGCACGCATGATCGTGGGACATCACCGTGCGGCGCCGAAGATCCACAACGGAACCGGCTCATTCAATTTGATGGGCGTGCTCGACATCAACGAGGCCGGCTTTGGCACCAGTCACATTTTTACAAAACGAGAGATCGAGACGTTTGCCCGGGCTTTCCGCACCGCACTCGCGCGCCATTCCGGATTGCTGGATCGCCGGGAGGCCGCGGGCAAGATCCGCCAGTGTCATGGCGATCTGCACCTGCGCAACATCTGCCTTTTCGATGGCGAGCCTCGCCTCTTCGATTGCATCGAATTCAATGACCAGATCGCCAGCATCGATGTTCTGTACGACCTTGCCTTCTTGCTGATGGACCTTTGGCATCGCCGTTTCCCAGAGCTCGCCAATCTCGTGATGAACCGCTACCTCGACGAGGCCGATGACGAGGATGGCTTTGTCCTGCTGCCTTTCTTCATGGCGGTGCGGGCGGCTGTGCGCGCGCATGTCACCGCCACCCAGGTCGAGGAAGGCAGCGCCGATTCCGGCAAATTGACTGCCGAGGCCCGATCCTATTTCGAACTGGCCCGAACATTTCTGCAGCAAACGCCGCCCAGGCTCGTTGCCATCGGCGGTCTCAGTGGTTCAGGCAAGACGACCATTGCCGAGGCGCTCGCCGCCCATATCGGTGCGCCGCCCGGTGCGCGCATAGTCGAAAGCGACCGCATCCGCAAAGCGATGCACGGCGTGCCCGCCGAGGCCAGGCTGCCGGACAAGGCCTATCGTCCTGATGTGTCCGATCGCGTCTACAACGAAATGGCATGGCGCGCCGGCTTGATTCTCTCCGAGGGTGGCTCGGTTGTAGCTGATGCGGTTTTCGACAGACCGGCCGATCGTGAGCGGATCGAGAAGGCGGCGCGAGACCGGGGTATTCCATTCTTCGGTTTCTGGCTGGAGGCGGATCCACTCGTCCTTTGGCGACGGGTCAGCGAACGCAAGGGCGGTCCCTCGGATGCAACGGTCGATATCCTTTCGCGTCAATTGCAGCGAAAAGCCGGCCAGGCCAGCTGGCGCAGGACCGATTCCGATCGAAAGCCCGTCGACATTGCCGCGGAACTGAGGAGATGTTGGCAGCGCGATGCTTCCGAAACCCTGTGCACGGCCTCCTGACTGTTGCGGATGATTGACCTCAACCGAGTTCGAGCTTGGCCTCGATAAGCCCTGGCTCGTTCGGAAGATGCATCAAGGAGAAGCCGAATTCACGGCACATTGCCAGCATCTTGCTGTTTTCACCGAGCACGATACCTTCGATGCGGCGGATCCCATCGGCCTTTGCATAATCGACGATCTGGCTGAGCAACTCCCAACCTAGGCCATGACCCTGCAAGTCCGTCCGCACCAGCAATGCGTATTCGGCGCTGACGTGGTCGGGATCGCAGGACAACCGGCTGATGCCCGCCAGCGCGCCAGTGCTCTTGTCCAATGCTACGAAAGCCATATTGCGGTCGTAGTCGAGCTGGGTGAGCCGCTTCAACACCTGATCGGAGAAGCTTTTTCGCGGCGAAAGGAAACGCAGGCGCAAATCGTCAGACGAAATTTTGGCCAGGAATTCGGGATAGAGCGCGATGTCGGTCGGCTTGATCGGCCGGACGTGATAATGCGCGCCACCTGCCGACGTTTCCTTCTCCCAACCTGACGGGTAGGGCCGGATGCACAGTGCAGGATTCGGCCCAGGTTCCTCCACCCGCTTCGGTTCGATCTCGATGCGTGCATCGAGCGCGATCACGCCGGCGGTGTCCGCGAGCAACGGATTGATGTCCATTGATAGGAGGCACGGAAAGTCGACAACCATCTGCGATAGGCCGTTGAGCGCCGCAACGATCGCCTGCTGATCCGCAGGTTTGCGATCGCGGAATCCGTCGAGCAGCCGACCGATCCGCGTTTGCCCGATCAGGTCACCGGCAAGAACTTCGTCGAGCGGAGGCAACGCGATCGCGGTATCGTCCATCACCTCAACGGCGACGCCACCCGCCCCGAACAGGAGAACCGGACCGAAAATCGAATCATGGCTGACACCAAGGATCAGTTCCTGAGCCTGTTTTCGCACCACCATCGGCTGTACGGCATAACCCTCGATATCGGCCTGAGGATCGTGCTTATGCAACCGGGCCTCGATTGCGCGTGCTGCCTCCTCGGCTGCCGCCGCGGCTGCAATGCCGAGCACCACCCCGCCAATGTCCGACTTGTGCGAGATCGCCTTTGACAGCAGCTTGACGACGACCTGCTCGGATGTCTTGAGAAGCCGGCCGGCCGCCTGCCCCACTTTGGCAGGGGATCTGGCGATGATCGTTTCGGGCACCGGGATGCCGTAGGCGGAAATCGCCGCCTTGGCCTCGGGCTCGGTCAGCATGCGCCGGCCTTCCCTGGCGACCTGCCTGAATAGGGCAAGCACCGCTTCTCGACCGCTCGTGGCGGCCTCGCCGTGGCTCGACGGCGTACGTAGCAGGGCCCGCTGGGCTCGCGACCAGTCGGCGAGGTAGGATACGGCCGTCGCGGCATCGGCGGGTGTCTCGAGGCTGGCAATCCCCGCGTCCTGAAGGATACGTCGCCCTTCGCGCGCCGTGTGTTCGCCAAGCCAGCAGGTCAGGACCGGTTTGCCGCCGATCTTACCGTCCTGCGCGAGCGTTGCCACCGCGCTTGCCGCGGCGAGCGGCGAGCCGAGCCCGGTCGGGCAGTTCATGACCAGGACAACGTCGGTCCCGGCATCGGCCGCGATGGCCTCGACCGCGACCCGGTAGCGCTCAGGCGGAGCGTCGCCGATGATGTCGACCGGATTGGCATGCGACCATGTGGCCGGCAGGACGGCATCCAGGCGGGCAATCGTTCCCGGCGCGAGTTCGGCCAACTCCCCGTTGCAGTCGATAAGTTGGTCGACGGCAAGCACGCCGGCGCCACCGCCATTGGTGACGATGCCGACGCGGGCTCGCTCCAGCGGAGCAAAGCGGGCGGTCGTTTCAACCGCGTCGAACAACTCGGCCAGGCCTTCGACGCGCAGGATGCCCGCGCGCCGCAATGCGGCATCGACGACACGATCCGCGCCCGACAGCGCGCCGGTATGGGTCGCGGCCGCTTTGGCCGCCTGCTCGTGCCGGCCCGACTTGATGACGATCACCGGCTTGAGGCGCGCGGCGGCGCGCGCCGCCGACATGAACTTGCGCGGATTGGGAATGGTTTCGAGATACATCACGATGGCGTGGGTGTGCATGTCGCCCGCCAGCATGTCGAGGCAGTCCCCCACATCGACATCGGCCATGTCGCCAAGGGAGACGATCTGCGAGAAGCCGACATTGTTGTCGGCCGCCCAGTCGATCAGCGATGTGGCAATGGCGCCGGATTGCGACAGCAGTGCGATGTTGCCGGACTTCGCGGCCATATGCGCAAATCCGGCATTTAGCTTCATCGGCGGGATCATCAGCCCGACGGTGTTCGGCCCGATGATGCGGAAGAGCGTGGGCTTGGCAGCGTCCAGCATCGCCTGACGCAGGCCATTCTCGCGCGTAAGCCCGGCAGTGATCACGACCGCCGTCCGCGTGCCCTTTTCAGCAAGGTCGCGCACGATGCCGGGAACTGTCTCAGGCGGCGTAACGATGACACCAAGGTCTGGGACGTCAGGCAGATCCGCCGCTTCAGCATAGCATTGCCGATCGGCGATCTGCGAATATTTCGGGTTGACCGGCCAGATGTCGCCCTCGAAGCCACCGCTGACGATGTTGTCGAAAACGACATGGCCGACGGAGCCTTCGCGCACCGACGCACCGAAGACAGCAACGGACTTCGGGGCGAACGCATGTTCGAGATTTCGGATCGTCACCCCTTGTGTCTCCTGTTAGCGGCGATAATCGCCGGTCGATCTTGCCCGTTCGTTGCGTTGGATCAAAGCGTTCTGTGGTTCTCGCGACTAGCTGTTGCCCGAGTTCGACGCGCTCGTCAGCGCTGACGAAAATTGGCGAGCATCGATCAGATCGGAAGGCATCGCATGAACGAGTCCATCCTGCGACGCGCATTGCTGGTGATTGCCATCCTGGGTCTCGCCGTTGGGATCGGAGCGTGGCGAACCGGGCTCGGGCCCCTTGAGGCCGACACGATCTGGACGGTGGCGACGTTGCCCGTGGTAGCGGCTCTCGCCATCTCCATCCTGCGCGATTTCTGGATCGGCCGCTTCGGTGTCGATGCTATTGCGCTGGTGTCGATGTCCGCCGCGCTGTTTCTTGGCCAACCCTTGGCGGCAGTGGTGGTCGCGATTATGTATGCCGGCGGCACGGTGCTTGAGGATTTCGCTCGCGGCCGCGCGGAACGGAACCTCAAGGCATTGACCGACCGATCGCCGCGTGTCGCCCACCGAACGTCAACGCTGGGGACAGAAACCATCTCCGTCGAGGACGTTGATGTCGGCGACGAGATTCTGGTCCGGGCCGGCGAACTGCTCCCCGTCGATGGCATCCTGCTTGATGCTTCGGCCTCTCTCGACGAGTCCGCAGTGAGCGGAGAACCCCTGCCGGAACGGCGCAGCGCGGGGGATGTGCTGCGCAGCGGCACCGTCAATGCGGGCGAGACCTTCAGCATGCGGGCTTCTGCCCTCGCGGAACAGAGCACTTATGCCGCGATCGTACGCATGGTCGCTGCAGCGCAGACCGCGAAATCTCCATTCATTCGCATGGCCGACCGCTTTGCCCTGTTCCTTCTGCCAGCCACACTGCTGGTTTCCGGCGCCGCCTGGTATGTTTCCGGCGACCCAATCAGAGCGCTTGCGGTGCTGGTCGTCGCAACGCCCTGCCCGCTCATCCTTGCTGCCCCCGTTGCATTCATCGGCGGCGTCTCGCGTGCCGCGCGTGCCGGCATCCTTATGAAAGGCAGCACGGCGCTGGAGGCTCTAGCGCAAGTCCGAACCGCGATCTTCGACAAGACGGGGACCTTGACCATCGGTGGCGCCGAGCTCATCGAAATCGAAGCCGCACCCGGCAGTGACGCGAACCATCTGCTGCAGCTGTTGGCATCCCTGGAACAGGCCTCACACCATGTGCTCGCCGACTCGATCATCCGGGAGGCGCGCGGCAGACAGCTGATGCTTTCGCATCCGCGTGATGTCCGCGAGCATCGCGGCGCAGGCCTGAAGGGCCGGGTCGAGAACATTGCGATCGCCTCCGGATCGCGGGCTCTTGTGCTCGCCGACAGTCCCCTGCCCAACTGGGCGAAAGGGGGCGAAGAAAAATACCGGGACGAGGCGGTGCTCAGGGTCTTTGTAGCACTCGGCGGGCAGCTTGCCGGTGTTTTCACGTTCGGCGACGCCCTGCGTGTTGATGCGCATGACGCACTCGGCAAGCTGCGCTCCGCTGGCATTGATCGCATGATCATGCTCACAGGCGACGACGGCGTGGCGGCCAAGCGCATCTCCGCCCGGCTCGACCTCGACGCCCTGGTCGCCGATGCGACCCCTGCCGAAAAAGTCGCGACGGTCACAGCCGAGAAAGCCTTGGCGCCGACGATGATGGTCGGCGACGGCATCAACGATGCACCCGCTCTTGCCGCCGCGACGGTCGGCGTCGCCATGGGCGCGCGTGGGGCGACGGCCTCTTCCGAGGCGGCGGACGTCATCGTGCTGACCGACAGGCTGCTGCCTGTCGCCGATGCCGTCCGGATTGCACGGCGAACGCGATCGATCGCCTTGCAAAGCATCATTGCCGGACTGGCGCTGTCGGGGCTGGCAATGATCGCAGCGGCCATGGGGCAGATCACGCCGGTTGCCGGAGCGCTACTTCAGGAAGGGATTGACGTGGCGGTTATCCTGAACGCTTTGCGGACCCTTGGCGATGGACATCTGTGGCGCGCATAGTGGTCGAGAACAAGTTCGGTGAATGGCCATGGCACAGCAAAATCTGGTGGTTTGCAGCAAATGCGGCGGAGTCAATCGCCTGCCGCCGTCACGAAATGCCAGTGAGGCAAAATGTGGAAAGTGCGGGACCAGACTGTTTTCAGGTCACCCCCCGGACGTCGACGCCAAGACGTTCGATCACCAGATTACGCGAAGCAGTATTCCCGTTGTCGTCGACATCTGGGCACCTTGGTGCGGCCCCTGCAAGATGATGGCGCCGGCCTATGAAGCGGCGGCAATCGAACTGGAGCCACATGTTCGCCTGATCAAACTCAATTCCGAAAATGAGCAATCTGTCGCGGCAAGGCTCGGCATTCGCGGCATCCCGACCATGATTCTGTTCCATGGCGGACGCGAACTCGCGCGCACATCTGGCGCAATGACGGCAGGCCAGATCGTCAGGTGGGTTCGCGACCGCCTGCCGACGGTGACCGCCTGAAGTCGTCGCGCCAATGGATCCGCTCATCGCCCGGCTTGGACTGGCCCTCGCAATAGGTCTCCTTGTAGGCTTGGAGCGTGGTTGGCAAGAGCGGGATGCGCCCGACCGCAGTCGCACAGCTGGCATCCGGACATTCGGCATATCCGGGCTGCTTGGTGGCGTGCTCGCGGCGCTGGCCAGTGCACTAGGCTCCGTATCGGTGCTCGTCGGAGGCTTCATCGCCTTTGCGGCAATCTTTGCCTGGTACAAGGCGCGTGAGGCTGCCCATGACGAGGATTTCAGCGTCACGAGCGTGATCGCAGGCCTGGGCGTTTTCGCCCTTGGCGCGCTTTCCGTAGCCGGCGATTATCGGGCTGCTGCTGCGGGCGGGGCGGCACTGGCGGCAATCCTGGCCAGCCGAGAAGTCCTGCACGGTCTTTTGAAGCGACTGACCTGGGTCGAACTGCGTTCGGCGCTGATCCTGGCAGTGATGACGGCGATCGTCTTACCCCTGTTGCCAAACCGGACGATGGACCCGTGGGGCGGTTTCAATCCTTGGGAAGTTTGGTTCCTGACGGTGCTGATGGCCTCGATATCGTTCGCCGGCTACGTGGCTGTTCGCATTCTGGGAAATACGCGTGGGCTGCTGGTCAGTTCGCTCGTCGGTGCGATCGTCTCTTCCACAGCGGTGACCTTGGCGCTTGCCCGCAATGCCGCGTCGGGCGGCAATCCACTGCCGCTCGCCGGGGCGGCATCCCTGGCTGCAATGGTTTCGGTGCTCCGCGTCTGCGCCGTGATTCTGATCATAGAGCCAGGCGTGTTCGCTTCGGTCGCTATAGCGGCGATGGCAGCCGCGCTCGCCTTCGCTGTCTGCGGCGCATTGCTGATGACTCGCGACAGCGGGAATGAGGAACGCAGCGCTATTGCGCGCAATCCATTCGAGCTGGGTCCGCTGTTGCTGTTCGCGCTGCTCTTCGCGCTTGTCGCGACCGCAAGCGCTGGATTGGCAGCTCAATTCGGCAGCCGCGGCTTGCTGGTTACCTCAGCGCTGGCAGGCACGTTCGATGTCGACGTCTCGGTGCTCAGTGCCTTGCGGCTGGTCAAGTATTCGGTCCCCGTCGAGACTGTCGGTCAGGCTGTGCTGGCGGCACTGGCGGCAAATGCGATCGGCCGCCTGTCACTGGCGGTATTTGCCGGTCCGATCAGGTTCTGGGTGCCGCTGGCCGGCGCAACCCTGACCGCTGCGACCGCCGGCTATGGCGCCATGTTGTCGCCTGGCCCGGGATAGAAGCGCGGTTCTTGAGCCATCTTTGATGCGGATCAAGGGGCAGGCCCAGCTACGGCTCTATGGGACTCCTTAAAAGGAGTTCGCCATGACCAGTTTGAAGGACCTTACCCCGAAATTCCGCCATGTCCGGCTGCTGCTAGCCCGCGAGAAGGATCACCCGGGAGGAGATCGTGAAGAGGGTTACGACGTGCTGGCTCCGCTGAACGGCGAAGGGCGTATCGATGCCGAAGAATGGAAATCGCACAGGGCCTCATGTCGAGTTCGCCGCTTTCGGACTGGCGAGGAGGATCTGATCGGCCGGCTGAGACGCAAGCCCGGCGGGCAGTGGTATTTCGACTACGCCGAAGGCGACCGCGATGACGAAATCGGCTTTCATCTCGGCGACGAACGGTTCGTGACCGGTGAATATGTGTCGATCGAGCGCAACGGCACCATGCACACCTACCAGGTGGCAAGGGTCGAGCGGCCATGACGCGGCAACGCCTGGCTCCCGGGGAGTAGACCATGTCGCGACGCATCCTGATAGTGGTCGGCCATCCAGACTCGTCCCCGGATCGGCTCTGCCGCGGTCTTGCCGACGCCTATGGCGAGGGCGCGGGAAAGGCAGGGCATGGTGTCCGCCGGGTCGATCTGGGGGCAATCGATTTTCCGATGCTTCGGACGATGCAGGAGTTCGAGCATGGTGCGGTTCCCGATGAGTTGAAAGAAGCAGCCGAGGCGATCGTGTGGGCTGAGCATGTCGTCTTTGTCTTTCCGCTGTGGCTTGGAACCATGCCGGCCATACTCAAGGCATTTCTGGAACAGGTCATGCGGCCGGGAACGGCCTTTGCCTATCCGGACAAGGGCGGCGGCTTCACCAAGACATTGCTTCGTGGCCGCTCGGCGCGCGTCGTGGTGACGATGGGCATGCCTTCCGTCGTGTATCGGCTATGGTTCCTCGGACACGGCATCGCCGGCCTGAAGCGAAGCATTCTGCAATTTGTCGGCATCAGTCCGGTACGCGAGACCTTGTTCGGCATGGTCGCTGGAGCCAGCGATGCGACCCGTGCGAAGTGGATCCGGCATATGCGCGAACTGGGTGGACGGGCCAGATAACGCTCCCACATAACGCTCGTTGAATGCCGATCACGGCACCAGGACGGCGGCGCCGCTCAATCTGCCTTGCCTCACATCGTCCAATGCCTGATTGGCCTGTTCCAGCGGGTAGACCTTGGTGTACGTGTGCACCCGAGCGCGCCTGGCAATGGGAAAGAACTCTTCGGCGTCGCGGCGCGTCAGGTTTGCAACCGACACCAGTTCACGCTCTTCCCAGAGCAACTCGTAGGCCATCGCCGGAATGTCGCTCATGTGGATGCCGCCGCAAACCACCCGGCCGCCCTTGCGCACGGCACCAAGTGCGATCGGCACCAGGTCACCCACAGGAGCGAAGATGATCGCGGCATCGAGCTGCCTGGGCGGAAGCTCCTCCGACCCGCCCGCCCACGTCGCGCCGAGCGAGCGGGCGAATTCCCGTGCTTCACTGTCGCCGGGCCGGGTGAAAGCGAAGATGTCACGACCCTGCCAGATTGCGATCTGCGCAACGATATGTGCAGCGGCACCGAAGCCGTAGATCCCGAGCCGCTTGCCGTCACCGGCCTTCTTCAGGCATCGCCAGCCGATCAGGCCAGCGCAAAGCAACGGCGCCTGCGATACGGGGTCGGCATCCGTGTCCAGATCGAAGGCGAATTGCGCGTCGGCAATGACATGGCTGGCGAAGCCGCCATCGCGTGTATAACCCGTGAAATCTGGCTGATCGCAGAGATTTTCATTCTCCGCGACACAGTAGGGACAATGCCCGCAAGTGTGCCCAAGCCAAGGCACGCCAACCCTGCGCCCGATCCTGGAACGCGCCACGCCTTTGCCGACGGAATCGATAGTGCCGACGATTTCGTGACCCGGAATGAGCGGCAGTTTTGGATGACGCAGATCGCCATCAATGACATGCAGATCGGTCCGGCAGACAGCGCATGCCTCGATCCTCAACCTGATCTCACCGGGTCTCGCTATGGGATCAGGCCTGTCGACCAGCTTCAATGGCACGCCGATGTTTTCGAGCACCATCGCTCTCATGACGTGCTCCATGTTGCCCCGGAAAAACAAATGCCGTGACTGCCCAGCCTCCGCCGTGGCGCGGCCAAACCGACAAGGCCGGCGATCCCGGCAGGCTTTCGAAAACTGCGGCAGTCACAGGTTCCGGCCAGGCGGCTGCCTGCTTCATTATCTATGGCTCGACGGTGAATTCGGCCCACATGCCGGCTCCATAGTGACCTGGCACGTTGCAGATAAGCAGGTATTTTCCAGCCTTCAGCTCGACGGTCAACGTGCCTGATTTTCCCGGATCAAGCTCCGAAACTTCGCCCTTGTCGCCAGCCTTGTCTTCGTCGACGCGGTTCTCGGCTTCAAGGTAAGGAAGCGGCTTGCCGGGATCGGCAAGGTGCATCACGATCATTTCGTGGACGGTGTCCTTGGAGTCATTCTTCACATTGAATGTGACCTCTCCGGCCTTTGCCACACTTGGCAAAGCCTTGATGCCCATGGTCGCCTTGGCGAGATCGAGGCCCGGCGCTGCATACGCAAGACCCATCGGCATCTCCGTGCTCGCGCCCTTGTCCCAGAGCGAAACCTGGACGAGCGCGTCAGCCTGGGCGGCGCCGGCATGGCTAGCCATGAGCATTGCAGCAGCAAGCCCAAATGTTGCTTTCCTCAATACGGTTTTCATGGCGATCCTCTTTCCGGGTGGGCAGCAGAAGTGCTCTACATCCGGCCGTCATCCTGCTCACGACGTCACCCGCCGTCCTTGCGCCAGATCAAATTGATCGGCGCGGCCCCGATCGGTACCGATGATACAATTGTCAGCCAGTTGTCAGCTTGAATTGATTATTTCGCTCCAATGGCGGTGAGAATCGCCGTCTGGACGATCGAAGATTCACCTGCGGGCGCAACATCGGCGCCCAACCTTCCGAATGGAGTCATCATGTATCGCACACTCGTTTTCGCCGCTTTGGCAGGCATGATCGCGGGACCGGCGCTCGCCGCCGGCGGCAGCTGCAGCACCGCCCCAAAATCGCAATTCAAGCCCAAGGCAACACTGGAAGCACAATTGACTGGCGAAGGCCTCACCGTGCGGCAGATCAAGGTCGAGAAGGGCTGCTATGAGGTCTACGCGGTCGACAAGGCGGGCAAAAAGGTCAATCTGGCCTACAATGCCGAGACCCTTGAAAAGCTCGACAATGCCGAAGCCGGCGAAAATTGATCAGAACGTTCCGGCAGCAGCAGGCGCGCACCCATTGCCGCCGATGGTGCGCGTCTGGGATCGGGCCGTGAGGAGTTTCCATTGGGCATTGGTGCTCAGCTTCGTCACGGCCTGGCTCACCTCCCATTCCTCGGAGGGTATCCACCACTGGGCCGGATACGCCGCCGCCGCCCTCATCGGCATAAGGCTTCTGTGGGGTGTTCTTGGTACCCGCTATGCGCGGTTCTCCCAATTCGTGCGTGATCCGGCGACTGTCGCGCGTTATCTCTCGGCAATACTGAGCGGCCGCGAGGCCCGATATATCGGCCACAATCCGGCTGGCGGCGCGATGGTGATCGTCTTGATCGCGGCGATGGCTTCAACCGCTCTTACCGGCTGGCTGATGACGACCGACGCCTATTTCGGTGTGCCCTGGGTCGAAGCCGCACATAGCCTGGCGGCGCACGGCCTGTTGCTCCTCGTCTTGCTTCATATTGGCGGTGTCGCCCTGGCAAGCTTTCGCCACCGCGAAAACCTGGTCCGAGCCATGATCACCGGACGAAAACGCAGCGCCGAACCGGCGGACATCGCTTGACGATCGGCCAATCATCAACCCGGCGCCGTATCGGGCGCAAGCGGTAGCGGTCTCGATCGGGGAAGCAATGAACAGCAACCCGCCGCGCCTTTTGGCGGGCGGGTTGCAGCGTTGGATCACCGTCTACTTGACCAGGATCGTTGCCCACATTCCATTCATGAAATGACCGGGGATATTGCAAAAAACGGCATAGCTGCCCGGCTTGAGGTCCAGGGTCAGCGATCCGGTTTTGCCTGGATCGAGTTCGGAAACCTCGCCGAGATGGCCGGCCGCATCCTCGTTGACGCGATTTTCATTTTTCACATACGGCAATGCGGTCTTTTTCGCATCCGCGGCCGGCACGACGATCATTTCGTGAACCGTGTCCTTGGACGTATTGCTGACTTTGAAGGTAACCTCGCCCGCGGGTACGACGGTCTTGTCCAGCTTGATGGCCATCGTCGCCATGCTCATGTTTGCCGGCATGCCCATCCCCATCTTGGCGTCCGGGTTCACGGCACCGTCCTTGTCCCAAAGCTTTACGTTGACGGTCGTGTTGGCGAAGGCTGGCACCGACGCCGTCAAGAGGACCAAGACCAGTCCGGACTTGAAAAACTGCATGTTAGAATTGCTCCTGATCGCGTGCGGCGACCCCGCAGCCGATGGTTTTGAAGAATCATTTCCGGTCGCAGCGCCGGGCTAGCGCGGCCAAGCTGACAACAGGCTGACAATGGAGACAGGGCCGGAAGAGGCGACACCCTCGCGCCAAGCCGGCGCATCGAATCTGCTCTGGACATGAGCGGGCCGGCGCGTGCCTAGGTAGTTTCCCGTAGGGACAAAACCGAATTTCGCGACCCGCGGATTCGCGCGATTGCTGTGTCGCGAAACAACCTGGACAACAGCCATGCACGCTTACACCGCCTCCAGAATTTCATTGCCGTCGCATTCTGCTCAGCCAAGCCTGCCAGTGGCCCTCGACTCGGAAACGCAACAGCCGGTCAGCTTCTTTCCCGCCGGTTCGGAGATTTATGCTCAAGGCGAGAAGGCTGGCGCTTTCTACCAGGTCGAATTCGGCGCCGTACGCATCTATCGCCTGCTCGCGGACGGCCGCCGGCAGATTAGCGCCTTCCACCTCGCCGGAGAGACGTTCGGCTTCGAAGGCGACACGACGCATCATTTCTTCGCCGAAGCGATCAATGCCACCGGGGTACGCGCCTTCCGCTTCAGCGCTGGAGCGGACATGTCCCATCAGTTGCTTCCCCTGGCACTCAAGGGCCTGACGAGGGCGCAGGAGCACCTCCTTGTCCTCGGTCGTCAGAACGCCATCGAACGTGTCGCCGCCTTCCTGGTCGACATGATGGAGCGGCAAGGTGGATTGCGGCAGGTGGAGCTGCCGATGTCGCGCATGGACATCGGCGACTATCTCGGACTCACTATCGAGACCGTGTCGCGGGTTTTCACCCGGCTGAAGGATAAGGGCGTGATCCGCCTGCTCAACCTGCGCAGCGTCGAAATCCTCAAGCAGGATGTGTTGCAGACCATGGGCGTATGAGCCCTCCCAAGCAGACAGCGTAACGTCAGCCTCAGATCAGGACCCTGTTGTCATGCACCATACACTTACCACCCACACCGGATTTCGCTTCGAAGTGCGCCGCGCGTACCCTGAGGATGAGCCAACGCTGGCCGAGTTCTTCACCCATGTGACCCCGGACGACCTGCGCTTTCGCTTTCTCGGCGCTGTGAAGGAGGTCTCGCATGAACGGCTGGTCGCGATGACGCGTTCAGACGACGCCCACATCCATAATTTTCTAGCCTTCTCCACCGACGGAATGCTGATCGCGGTTGCAACGCTGGCAAGCGATGCCGCCGATCGAAACGGTGAGGTCGCGATCTGCATTCGTGCGGATCGCAAGCATCTGGGCGTTGGTTGGGAGTTGCTCGCTTATATCGCGAACTATGCCGAAGACCTCGGCCTGGAAGCGATCGAGTCGATCGAGAGCCGCGAGAACCGTGCCGCGATCGAGGTCGAGCGCGACATGGGCTTCACCGTCACGACCGATCCCGACGATGCGACGCTGGTCCTGGTTCGACGGGAGCTGGGGGCGCGATCAGCCGCTTAGCTGCCTTGGCCCCTTCCGGGCCGTTGTGGGCGCGGCAGGTCAAAAGACGAGCATGTCCGCGGCCACAGCGCATTCTTCATCCGCAGGAATGACAAGGACATCGACGCGGGAAGTCGCGTTGCTGGCCAGTTCCTCGCCCTCTCGGTTTCGCTTCTCGTCGAGATCGACTCCAAGCCAGGCAGCGGCACCGCAAATCCTCTCCCGGACCAACGGCGCGTTTTCGCCGATGCCAGCCGTGAACACCAGCGTGTCCAGTCCTCCCATGGCAGCGGCCAGCGATCCAATCTCACGTCCGATCCGATAAACGAAGAGCGCGACAGCCTCGGCGGCGGCGGGATCGTCCGAGGCGATCAACGTCCGCATATCACCCGATATTCCAGACACTCCGAGCAGGCCCGATTGCTCGTAGAGAAGCGTGACCATTTCGTCTCCAGACAGTCGCCGTTCCTGCAGCAAGTGAAGGATAATCCCCGGGTCGAGCGCGCCACAGCGCGTGCTCATCACCAGGCCGTCGAGCGTCGAAAACCCCATCGTCGTGGCGATGCTTCGTCCGGCGGCCATCGCGCACAGGCTGGCGCCACTGCCGAGATGGGCAACGATCGCCCGACCGCCGGCGTGCGCGCCGTATCGGTCACGCAGCTTCGCAGCGATGTGACTGTAGGACAGCCCATGAAAGCCGTAGGAAACGATGCCCGCGTCAGTCATCGCGCACGGCAGCCCGTAGATTTTGGCGAGCTCCGGTCTGGTCGAATGAAACGCCGTGTCAAAGCAACCGACCTGGAGGGCCTGCGGCAAGATTTCAGCGGCCAGCGCGACAATCTCGAGATTGATCCGCTGGTGGATGGGCGCCAGCGGCTCCAGCAGGCGCAGTGCTTTGAGCGTGCGTTCGTCGAGCAGCGTCGCTTCGGTGAAGTCACGCCCACCGTGAACGATCCTGTGTCCTACCCTGTCGATGCGGCGCAGGAGATCGTTTTCGGCGAGCACGGATGCAACCGCCGCGAACGCCTTGCCCATACCGATCGGTGCTTCGCCCAAGCTCTTGTCGAACTTTGACCTGCCGGCCGCAGCCTCGACTCGCAGCCGCGGTTGTTGACCGAGAGAGGAGACATTGCCGCGCAGCAGCAGCGGGAGCTCACCGCGTCGCTCGAAAACGGCGAACTTCAGGCTCGAAGAACCGCCGTTCAGGACAAGGATCGCATCGGTCATGAAGCCATCCTATATGTTGCCGTTTCCTTGCGCTTGCGAACGGGCATCCGCTCAATCTGGACGCCTCGGCCCCGCATCGGCATCCTGTTCCCACTTCCACTCAAGGATTTCCGGCATATCCTGCCCTTGGGCGCGAATATAGGCTCGATGTTCAAGCAGCTTGCTGTCCATCGCCTGCTTAACCCCGACCCGCATGCTCTTCAGTCGTGGAACCCAATCTACGACGCTTTGGACGATATGAAAGCGGTCAAGGCCGTTCAGCACCGTCATGTCGAAGGGCGTCGTGGTCGTGCCCTCCTCATTGTAGCCGCGCACATGGATGTTGTCGTGGTTGGTGCGTCGATAGGTCAGGCGATGGATGGTCCAGGGATAGCCGTGATAGGCGAAGATCACCGGCTTGTCGGCGGTGAACAGCGAATCGAACTCGCGGTCCGACAGGCCGTGCGGATGATATTCCTTAGGCTGAAGGGTCATCAGGTCGACAACATTGACCACCCTGATCCTGAGATCAGGAGCCTGTTGCCTAAGGATCTGCACTGCGGCCAGCGTTTCGAGGGTCGGGACGTCGCCAGCGCAAGCCATCACGACGTCGGGCTCAGCTCCATCGTCCGTTGACGCCCAGTCCCAGACGCCGATCCCCGCCCTGCAGTGAACGATTGCCTTGTCCATCGACAGCCACTGCCAAGATGGCGGCTTGCCGGCGACGATGATGTTGATGCGGTTCCAGGTCTGCAGCACATGGTCGGTCACGCACAGCAAAGTGTTGGCGTCCGGTGGCAGGTAGACGCGCACGATGCCGGCCTTCTTGTTGAGGGCGACGTCGATGAATCCGGGGTCCTGATGGCTGAAGCCGTTGTGTTCCTGATGCCAGACATGGCTCGACAACAGGTAGTTCAGCGACGCGATGGGCCGCCGCCATGGGATGTCACGGCAGGCGTCAAGCCATTTCGCATGCTGGTTGAACATGGAATCGACGATGTGGATAAACGCCTCGTAGCAGGAAAACAGGCCATGGCGCCCGGTAAGCAGGTAGCCTTCCAGCCAGCCCTGGCAGGTGTGCTCAGAGAGGATTTCGAGAACCCGGCCATCGCGTCCCAGATGAACGTCTTCGCGCAGGATCTTTTCCATCCAGCCACGTTCGGTCACCTCAAACACGTCCTGAAGGCGGTTCGAGGCAGTCTCGTCAGGGCCGACGATCCGGAAGTTCTTCGAAGCCTCGTTCAACTGCATGACATCTCGCAAGAAACTGCCCATGGCCCGCGTCGACTCGGCCTTGATGGCGCCGGGGCGCTCGAGCGCAATGGCGTGGTCATGCAACCCGGGCAGTTCGAGAGACCTGCGCAGCAGGCCGCCATTGGCGTGCGGGTTTGCACTCATTCGTTTCGTTGCCTGGGGTGCCGTGGCACGGATCGCGGCGACAGGAGCGCCGGCAGCGTCGAACAGCTCCTCGGGCCGGTAGCTTTTCAGCCATTCCTCGAGCAGCTTGAGATGCGCGGGGTTTTCCGCAAGGCCTGACAAGGGAACCTGATGCGAGCGCCAGAAGCCCTCGGTCTTCAGGCCGTCGACCTCTTTCGGGCCGGTCCAGCCCTTGGGGCTGCGCAACACGATCATCGGCCATTTTGGTCGTGACGCGGTCGCCGCAGGTCCGTTGCGTGCGGCATGCTGGATAGCCTGGATCTGATCAAACGCATCGTCGAGAACGCTCGCCATCCGCTCATGCATCAGAGCCGGCTCGTCGCCTTCCACGAACAGCGGCTCATAGCCGTAGCCAGCAAACAGCGCGCGCAATTCGTCTTCGGGAATGCGAGCCAGAATGGTTGGATTGGCGATCTTGTAGCCGTTCAGATGCAGGATCGGCAGCACCGCCCCGTCGCGCGCAGGGTTGAGGAATTTGTTGGAATGCCACGCGGCTGCCAGTGGTCCGGTTTCAGCCTCGCCGTCACCGACGACGCAGGCGACCACAAGATCCGGATTGTCGAAAGCCGCGCCATAGGCATGCGAGAGCGAATAGCCCAACTCGCCGCCCTCATGGATCGAGCCGGGCACATCTGGTGCTGCATGGCTCGGGATACCGCCGGGAAACGAAAACTGCCGGAACAGCTTGCGCATCCCCTGCTCGTCCATTGCGATGTCGGGATTGAGCTCGCTGTAGGTGCCCTCCAGATAGGTATTCGCCACCATTGCCGGGCCGCCATGGCCGGGGCCGCAGACATAGATCACATTCGCGTCCCTGAGCCGGATCGCGCGATTGAGGTGCGCATAGATGAAGCTTAAGCCGGGCGACGTTCCCCAGTGGCCGAGGAGACGCGGCTTGACGTGCTCCAGCCGCAACGGCTCGCGCAGCAGCGGATTGTCGAGCAGGTAGATCTGGCCAATCGTCAGATAGTTGGCAGCGCGCCAATAGGCATCGATGTCCTGCAATTCATGCTCGGAAGGCTGGCTCGATTGGGCAAGTAGAGAGGTGTGTTGGGTCATGTCTGGCTCCATTGCCTCTTGGTGCATCTCGCCGTACCGCGACATGCGCCTGTGCCATCGATCTGCAGTGAATGGACACAAACGCTTCCCGCGCTGTTTGGTTCACAGTCAACCGGCCACCGGCACCTAAGGACTTGCGATAACTGCTGTTCGTGACATCAGTAGTAGCGCTGGATCGCGCACGCTTTGATCCACCGCAAAAAAGGCGAGAGAGCGGGGTCGGCCGGTTCGACGCAACCCACAGCCAAAATCTGCGCTGTCACGACATCTGCCTAAGATTGTCCAGGTGTCTGTTGGCGGCCCAGCATCGAACGGCGTCCAGCCCCGCGGCGCGATGCCGCCAATCTTCATTCTGCGGCCTGGATCGGCGGCTCTCGGCCGGGTTATGCCAGAACGATTGATCGCGTCGCCCGCTCGGCTGTGGACGAGACCCGCGACCTTTACGACAATGCCTGCGTGCTATTAGCGCTCGCCGCCCTTTTCACAGCCACGGACCGCATCGCCTATCGCAAGCAGATCGAAATTTTGCTCACGGCCATCGACACGACTCTCGCCGATCCGGCGGGCGGCTGGGCCGAGGACGAGCATGGGACGTTGCCTCGGCGGCAAAATCCACATATGCATCTGTTCGAAGCCTGCCTGGTGCTTGCAACGAAAACGCGGGACGCTTCGCATCGCCGCCGCCTGGACGGGCTCTATACGCTGTTCCTCGAACAGTTTTACATTCGGGGCGCGGGTCCCTTGTGTGAATTCTTCGGGCCGGCTTGGGAAAGAGGCCCGAAATTCCAATCCGAAAGGCTGGATCCCGGCCATATGTGCGAGTGGACCTGGCTATTGCATCGATATTCCGACGCTCTCGATCCAGGCACAGATCACCGCGCTGCTGAAACGCATCTGCCGCGACAGGGGAACCGCCGTGATGCTGGTTACCCACGACATGGGCGTGATCGCGGAAACCGCCGACCGCGTGGCGGTAATGTATGCCGGGCGCTTCGTCGAAATCGGGCCGGTCGATGACATCATCCGCCGGCCGCAACATCCCTACACGCGCGGATTGATCGGCTCGATCCCGAGCCTGGTGACGCGTCACGAGCGTCTCGTCCAGATTGACGGCGCGATGCCGCGTTTGAATTCCATGCCGCCCGGCTGTGCTTTCCATCCGCGCTGCGTTCTGGCGGATACGCGCTGCCGCAGCGCTCTGCCGCCCTTGCTGGCGAATGGCCCGGGCATGGCAGCCTGCTGGAACCTTGCCGCCGGCGATGCCGTGGAGGCAGCATGACAAACTTGCTCGCCAAACCGACGCTGCGCGTCGACGATGTCGCCTGTTTCTTCGACGTTTCGCCGTCGTGGTTCGACCGTACGGTGATGCGCAAACCGCAACGCACGCTCAAGGCGGTCGACGGCCTGAGTTTTGTGATCCCGCGCGGCACCACGTTTTCGATCGTCGGCGAATCCGGCTGTGGGAAATCGACATTGGCGCGCCTGGTGGTCGGACTGTATCAGCCGACGCGCGGCACGCTTTCGTTTGCGAACGGCAGCGGTCGCGATGGTTTGGTGCGCACCCAGATGATCTTCCAGGATCCCTTCGCCAGCCTCAATCCGCGTTGGCGCGTCGGCGCCATCATCGCCGAGCCAATCAAACAAATGGGTTTGCGCCCCTCGGGCGCGGAGACGCAGACACGCGTCAGACAATTGCTGGAGACGGTCGGCCTTTCCGGTCGGGATTCCAACCGCTATCCGCACGAATTCTCCGGTGGCCAGCGCCAGCGCATCTCTATCGCCCGGGCATTGGCTGCCGAACCGGAGTTTCTGGTCTGTGACGAGCCGACCTCGGCTCTCGATGTGTCGGTGCAGGCGCAGATCCTCAATCTGCTCAAAGACCTGCAGCGTGAACTCGGCCTCACCTATTTGTTCATCAGCCACAATCTGGCGGCCGTGAGGCACGTGTCGGATCGTGTCGCCGTCATGTATCTCGGCCGGATCGTGGAGGAAGCCGCAACCGATGAAATCTTCGAACGGCCGCAACATCCCTATACGCGCTTCCTGCTCGATACCGTGCCCAATCTAGATCGCCCAAACCGCGATCGCGTGCCGGCGACAGTCGACCTGCCGAGCCCGATCGATCCGCCGCCTGGCTGCGCCTACAATCCGCGCTGTCCGCTGGCCACCGATACCTGCCGGACTGACGTACCCGAATCCCGCCCTGTCGGCGGCACGTTGGTGCGCTGCCATCATGCGACCCTCTAGCGCGATGCGCGTTGAGCAGGATCAAAGCAGTCGGGATCATCGCCGCATGGAAGTGAGGTAACGCCTTGCGCATTCTCATCGTCAATCCCAACACAACCGCCAGCATGACCGCGACGATCGCCAGGGCTGCATCCGCGGTCGCGGCGAGCTCGACTGAGATACTCGCCGCCACATCCGGCATGGGCCCAGCTTCGATCGAAGGTTATTACGACGAGGCACTGGCGGTACCGGGTCTGGTTGATGAAATCGCAGGCGGCGAGCGCAATGGGGCTGACGCTGCGGTGATCGCCTGTTTCGACGATACCGGCCTTGATGCTGCACGAGCACTCGCCACCATTCCCGTTATCGGCATCTGCGAAGCAGCCTTGGTGACCGCAGCTTTCATCGCCCAGCGTTTTACCGTGGTGACAACCATGGATCGCTCCCGGGTACCGCTAGAAGCGCTGGTGCAGCGCTACGGGATGCAAAGCAAGGCGAAGGTGCGCGCGGCCGACATTCCGGTACTGTCGCTTGAGGATCCAGCATCGGACGCAAAATCAAAACTCAGGAGCGAGATCGCCCGCGCACTCTCTGAGGATCGCGCTGAGGCGATCGTACTCGGCTGCGCCGGCATGGCCGACCTTATGGATGAGCTGCGCCGCGAATACGGCGTGCCCGTGATCGACGGCGTGGCGGCTGCGGTGAAACAGGCCGAGGCGCTAGTGGCGCAAGGGTTAAGCACGTCAAAACGGGGGGCATATGCCTATCCCTTGGCGAAACCCTATGCTGGCGCGCTTGCATCCTTTGCTCCGGCAGTTTTGGCACCTGCGAACACTGACCACGTCCTCAACAGTGTGACGGGCTTTTACCCCAAGGGAAACGCTTCCGGTTGATTCAGAATCGGTTTGCCGTCGACCAACCGTGCAACCATTCGGTGGCATAAAGCAGGCGATACATTGCCGCCTCGATACTCTTGACCGGCCCTGGACATATCGTGCGATACGGACTGCCAGCGCTCCCATGTTACCTGGCATCATCCCGTCGAATGCGGCCTCGCCGAGCTCAAGCGGTTCCACGGGTGACGACCCGCTTCGAGAAATAGGTCAAGCCGCGTCGATAGACGCGGGATGCCTGAACGTCCGTTTCTGACATTCCGAGCCTCGAAGCCGCAAGTCTGCAGACGTGAAGAGTTTCGGGCGCCGGCAGGCGTACGAAAGTCCCCGAGGAAGGAACCCGCGGGCCACAAGTCGATGGCTATGGGGATTTCGATCTGCGGCTGATGTCGGCGATGGCGCGACCGCCGCTTGGAAGCGCAGGGGTGGATGCGGACAGGCCGCTTCGTTGCGCCTCCGCGCGGTATTGCCGACCCGAGATGCGGTTGGGTGTGGCCCTGTCGACATCGATAGTCACCATGGGCGCGCGCGGGTCCGTTGCCGGAGGCGAAGCGCCTGCGGCTGAAGGCTCGACCATTCCATGCCGGGTCATGGCGTGCTGCTCCCGCTCGACCGGGAACCGTGTCAATTTTTTGAAGTGTCCGCGATAATTTCCAGCTTGAGATCAAGCAAATGAAGGACGCTCGCCGTTGCCAGTCTGAATGGTCGTTCTCGCTTGGAAGGACCGCGCTGCATTACAGTCACAGACACGAACCAATGAAGGGCGCACGGCGAACGCCGGCTGACTGAAACCGCCAGAAATACGTCAGCCGAAGCAGCCATCCGCGTGATCATTTGCAAGAAGGACGAGCGTGCGAAATCCGGAGGCGGATCGAGCCACATAATGCTGATGGAACAGGATCAAGGCCAAGCGTAGAGGGTGACGATTTTGGTCAGCCTAACCAAGTGCCCAGGGACTAAGCTGCCCTTGAACGACGGTCTCTGAGCGCAAAGGAACCCGCCTATTTGCACGCCGTTGCACGCCGCAACTCTCCGACGCGCCGACTGCACTTACAACCGTTCCCAACTTCGTTCAGATCAATCCTGTGTTTTGCCAGGAGATCGAAAGAGGTCTATCTAAACCAAACAGCGAAAGAGGCGATCGCGCCGGAAATGGTTCGGCAAACCACGCTATTCCGCCTAACCCCTACTCCCACTCGATTGTTCCCAACCCAGCTAGGTCATTGATCTAGCTGGGTTTTTTCTTACCTGCGGCACCGAAAGCCGACGCACAGTCCGTCAAAAAGTTACGCTCTTGATTTTAAAGGGAAAATCGCGACAAAAAATATTCTGAGGTTTCACCAACTATCGGGAACAATCGCTCGATTTTTGCACACAGAAGCGTCTCGACGTGATGACATTGCCCTGCGAAAAGTACCGTCAGTAGGTCAATCACGCCACACAAACTCGCCCTTTGGCCCGAGATGGAACGGCAGGCAGGTACTTCCATGCCTTCAAAAATCGTCGAGCTGACCGGCTCAGCCTGCTTATGCGCGAGACGCCGAAGCAAATCGTCATCAACATTCCTACTCGAAGGAATAGGTGAACCCTTCCTTGGAGGCGCCGACGGTGACTTTAGTCATCTTTTCGCCCTCGAGCGAGCGGTTCAGCACGCCGCGGCTCAGTTCCGGCAGCAGCGTGTTGGTCAGGATGGCATCGATCATCCTGCCGCCGGATTCAATCTCGGTGCAGCGGGCCTTGATCAGATCCATGACACCGTCGCCGATTACCAGTTCCGCATCATTGGTTGCCCGCAGCCGGCGGGCGATTTTGGCGAACTGGTGACGGGTGATTGCTTCGATCATCGAATCCGAGAGCGGATAATAAGGAATGGTCACCACCCGGCCGAGGAAGGCCGCCGGGAAGACTTTCAGCAATGGGCTGCGCAAGGCGGTGTCCAGATCGTCGAGCCCGGCCCGCAGCGTGCCATTTTTGGTGCGGTCCATGATGACCTCCGAGCCGACATTGGAGGTGAGCAGGATCAGCGTGTTCTTGAAGTCGATCCGGCGGCCCTCGCTGTCGTCCATCATCCCCTTGTCGAAAACCTGGAAGAAGATTTCGTGCACGTCGGGATGCGCCTTCTCCACCTCGTCGAGCAGGATCACCGAATAGGGTTTTCTGCGCACCGCTTCGGTCAGGATGCCGCCCTTGCCGTAGCCGACATAGCCCGGCGGCGCGCCTTTGAGCGTCGAGACGGTGTGCGCCTCCTGGAACTCGGACATGTTGATCGAGATCAGGTTCTGCTCGCCACCATAGAGCGTTTCGGCCAGCGCCAATGCCGTTTCGGTCTTGCCGACGCCCGAAGGGCCGCAGAGCAGGAAGACGCCTACCGGCTTTTCGGGCGCGCCGAGCCCGGCGCGGCTGGTCTGCACCCGCCTGGCGATCATCTCCATGGCGTGATCCTGTCCGACCACGCGTTCGGACAGGCTGCCGGCGAGCCGCAGCGCCTTTTCGGTCTGGCTCGATAGCATCCGCCCAGTCGGGATGCCCGTCCAGTCCTGAACGACCGCCGCCACGGCATTGCGATCGACCGACGGCAGGATCAGCGGTGTCTCGCCTTGCGCCTCGGCCAGTTCGGCCATCAGTTCGCGCAGCCGGCCGAGATCGGCGGCAGGATCAGATGGAGGGGCAGCGGCCGGTCCTTCTACATCAGTCTTGGCTGTTTTGGCTTTCGTCGTTTTAGTCTTGGGCACTTCGGCCTTAGGCGCTTCGGTCTTCGGCGGCTGAGCCTCAACTGTGTCGGAGCCCGCCGTTGCGGTATTGCTTTCCGGCGTCTCCACCGGATCGAGCGGAACACCCTCGCCGCGCAGTCTGGCGCGCAGTTCGAGTATTTCGGCGACGAATGCCTTTTCCCGATCCCAGCGTTGCTGAGCCGCGGCCAACGTGATTTCGGTTTCGGCAAGTCCGGTGTCGACCCGGGCCTGCCGGTCAGTCACCTCGATGCCTATCGCAGCCTCGCGACCGATGATGCCGCTTTCGACCTCCAGCGCTTGGCGACGGCGCATGATGTCCTCGACCTCGGCGGGCGTGGCGTGCTGCGATATGGCGACGCGGGCGCAGGCGGTGTCGAGAAGGCTCACTGCCTTGTCCGGCAATTGTCGCGCCGGGATATAGCGATGTGAAAGGCCGACCGCGGCCTCGATCGCCTCGTCCAGTATCTGCACCTTGTGGTGCTGCTCCAGGACACCGGCCACACCGCGCAACATGAGGACGGCCACCGCCTCCGACGGCTCGTCGATTTTGACCACCTGGAAACGGCGGGTCAGCGCCGGGTCCTTCTCGATGTACTGCTTGTATTCGGCCCAGGTCGTCGCGGCGATGGTGCGAAGTTCGCCCCGCGCCAGCGCCGGTTTCAAGAGATTGGCCGCGTCACCGGTTCCGGCCGCGCCACCGGCGCCGATCAAGGTGTGGGCTTCATCGATGAACAGGATGACCGGCGTTTCGGATGATTGAACCTCATCGATAATGGCCTTCAGCCGTTTTTCGAATTCGCCCTTCACGCTGGCGCCCGCCTGCATCAATCCGACGTCGAGCATGCGCACGCTGACATTCTGCAAGGAGGGCGGCACGTCGCCCTCGGCGATACGCAAGGCAAAGCCTTCGACGACCGCCGTCTTGCCGACCCCGGCCTCGCCGGTCAGGATCGGGTTGTTTTGCCGGCGCCGCATCAGGATATCGACGATCTGCCGGATTTCTGGTTCGCGGCCGACGACCGGATCGATCTTGCCGTCGCGGGCGCGCTGGGTCAGGTCGGTGGCATAATTCGCCAGCGCCGAATCCCCGCCCGGAGCCCGCTTCGGCGCCTCCGCGACGGAGAGCGTGGTCGAGGTGCCGGCTTCGAGTGAACCCTCCACGACATCGGCGAACCGCGCGATGACCGCGTCGGCATCGATCTTGTTAAACTCGCCGCTGATCTTCGACAGCAGGCCTTCCAGCACCGGCGTCTTCAGGCAGGCAAGCAGAATATGGGCGCTGCGGACTTCCTCCACGCCGAACTCAAGCGTAGCCAGGTTCCAGGCTTCCTGAATGGCATGAAAGATATGGTCGGAGAACTCCTCGATCGATGTGGCGCCATAGGGGAGCTTGTCGACGGCGCGGGTCATATCGGCGGTGATCCGGCTCGCATCCACGCCCGCATCGGCGATGATCATCTGCACGTCCGAGCGGTCGGAAAGCACCAGCTGCTCGACGAAATGGACGAGTTCGACGTATGGGTTGCCGCGCAGTTTGGCGGTGTCCGCAGCCGCCTTGAAGGCGCGGACACCGACAGGATTGAGCTTGCCGACCAGTTCCTTGCGCTTGAAAGTCTGCGATGACCGGCGCTGTTCCATCGAACGTGCTCCTGCAGTCTGCCAGCCGATAAATTGCCACATAAGCCATCACTTGACAAAGCGCCTGATGTACCGCTGTCGCAATGCCCGGTTTAGCCGGCTCGTTTCCATTTGTGGAAAGTCCCGCACCACTGACTGTAAACGGCCTCCGCGATGCGGTTCGCCTGCAGCTTCGGCCACCACACCAAGGATTCCGGCACTCTGGAGGCGGTGGCGTTTAGCTTCTGTTAATTTTTGAGCCGTCGTTTAATTGTGGTAAAGTGCAACCCTGTGATAACGTTGCGTCACTTACGGTATGAGGTCGGTCGCTGGGGGTTTGAGTGATTGATGCCGCGCTCTGGCTTAGTCCGCTCGACGGTGGAAACCCGTCAGGTGAGGATTTGCGCAACGACCCGGCTTTTCATGAGCTGGAGCGCCTGACGGAGCCCGAGGTCAAGGTCGTCCACGACGGCAACAACAAGCCCACGTCGCAAAGCACCATTCCGGTCGACTGGTCCGCAGTGCTGGCAAAGGCGGTGGACTTGCGCGCGCATGGCCGCGACCTGCGCCTGCTGGTCATCGTCACGCGTGCGCTGGCCAATGAAGACGGACTGGCCGGGCTCGCGCAGGGTCTGACCCTCATCGCGCAGACCTTCGATCAGCATTGGGAAACCATGCATCCGGCCCTGCGGCCCAACGCTACGCCTCGCGATGCTGCCTTGCGCCGTATCAACGCACTGCTCGACCTCCAGAATGGTCAGGACGGGTTGCTGGCGAACCTGCGGCAAATGATTTTCTTTACGCCACGCGCGATCGGACCGATCAGCGGACGCGACCTGGAACAAAGCGCGCTCGACGACCGTATCATGCTCCAGGAAGCCGCCTCGGGATTGAACACGGCGGAAAAGGCCGCACTGGTCAGCGCCCACGGACAATTGTTGAACCGGGTGCGTGCCGGATGTGCGGCACAGATCGATCAGGCCGGCGCAGAGATGGTCGCGCTCGTCGCCGACACCAGGGCAGCGATCGCAGCTCTTGACGCGGTCGAAACCGCCCTAAACGCCCGCCTCGAAGGCGGCGGCGCTCCCGTTCCGGAATTAAAGCGGTTTCTCCAGCGTTTGCTGACGACCCTCGAACGGAACTCGGCAGCCGGCGCCGTGGCGAATGGCTCGGCCAAGACGCCCAACCCGGGAGAACTGGCAACGCCTGCTCGAAACGGTCGTGGAGCCGATACTATGACAAGTGCGGCAAGCTACTCGGACTCGAGCACGGGGCTTCCCGACCGGATCTCCTCGCGCGACGACGTGGTGAAGTGCCTCGACCTGGTCGTCGCCTTCTACGACCGCACCGAACCGTCGAGCCCTATACCGCACCTGGCACGGCGCGTGCGCCGCATGGTGCACATGGATTTCGTTGAACTGATGGAAGATCTCGCCCCGTCTGGGCTGAAGGAATTCCGGCTCCTTGCCGGCGTTCCCGATGTCAAGAAGACGGCCCAGAAGGATGAAAGGTAACAGCACATGCCAGCCGAAAGCAAAGCGAAGGTCATCGAACGAAATCGCGCGCCGCGGGTGCAGATCGCCTACGACGTGGAAACCTACGGTAGCCCGACCACGATCGAATTGCCGTTTGTGATGGCGGTGATGGCCGACCTTTCCGGCGCTTCGCAGACCAAGGAAGCGTCAAAATCGGTGCTGGACCGATCCTTCGTCGAGACCGACGCCAACCGCTTCCCCAAATTCATGGAGGCGCTCGGGCCGCGCGTCAAAGCCCGAGTGAAGAACACGCTGCCACAGGCCGAAGGCCAGGAGCGCGACGAGGAACTGGCGCTCGATCTCACCTTCACCAAGATGGGTGATTTCGCTCCCGACAAAATTGCCGCGCAGGTGCCGCAATTGGCCGAGATCCTCAAGATGCGCCGCCAGCTCGAGGAACTGCTCGGCTTCATGGACGGCCGTGTCGACGCCGAAAAACGCATCGCGCAGTTGCTGAACAACGAGCCGCTGCTTGGCAAGATCGCCGGCCAGGCGCTCGCCGACGACGACAAGGCAGGGGAGTAAACCATGGCCGAACAGCAAAAGACCGCCGCCGTCGCCGCCGAGGCCGAAGCCATAAACCTCGACGAATTCAGCGGCCTCCTCGAGAAGGACTTCAAGGTCAAGAAGGACGACAGCGAGAAGCTGCAGCAACTCGTGCGCAATCTGGCACTCGCGGCGCAGTCGCGTTCCGACACCACGACCATTTCGTCCAATGCGATCAAGTCGATCAAGTCGCTGATCGCGGGCATCGACAAGATGCTGACGGCACAGGTCAACGAGATCCTGCACGCACCGGAAGTGCGCGAGATGGAAGGCACTTGGCGCGGCCTCTGGTATCTCGTCAACAACACCGAGACGGACCAGAAGCTGAAGATCCGGGTGATGAACATCTCCAAGGAACAGCTGGGCGACACGCTCGAAGACTATGAAGGCCAGATGTGGGACCAGAGCCCGATCTTCAAGAAGGTCTATACGGACGAGTATTCGATGCTGGGTGGCGAGCCGATCGGCTGTGTGATCGGTGCCTACGAATTCTCCAACCACCCGCGCGACGTCGGCCTGCTGCGCAATATCTCCGGCATCTGCGCCTCGGCGCACACGCCGTTTATCGCAGCCGCCTCGCCGCGCCTGTTCCGCATGGACAGCTGGCAGGAACTGCCGAACCCGCAAGACCTGCAGCAGATCGTCTCCAACCCGGCCTATGCCTCTTGGCAGTCGCTGCGCGAGAGCGAGGACGCCCGCTACATCGGCCTGACCATGCCCCGCGTTCTGGCCAGGCTGCCCTATGGCACCGATACCGTTCCGGTGAAGGGCTTCACCTTCGAGGAGGAGGTGCAGGGCGACCACAACAAATACGTCTGGATGAACGCCGCCTTCCCGATGGGCGTCAACATCAACCGCAGCCACAAGCTTTTCGGCTGGGGCACGCAAATCCGCGGCGTCGAGAATGGCGGCACCGTGCTCAATCTGCCGGTGCACAGCTTCCCGACCGATGATGGCTCGATCGCGATGAAATGCCCGACCGAAGTCGCCATCGACGACCGGCGCGAGGCCGAGCTGGCCAAGCTCGGCCTGATGCCGATCCTGCACCGTAAGAACACGGATCTGGCGGCCTTCATCGGCGCCCATTCGCTGCAGGACGACGAAACGCGTGCCGGCCGGCTGGTCGATCCCGATGCACAGTCGAACGAGCGGCTGAGCGCCAACCTGCCCTATCTTTTCCCCGTCTCGCGCTTCGCGCACTACCTCAAGGCCATTGCGCGCGACAAGGTCGGCTCGTTCAAGGAGCGCTCCGACATGCAGATCTGGTTGACCGAGTGGATCAACCGCTACGTGCTGGCCAACCCGGCCTTTGCCGACGACAAGGCGCGCGCCAAGCGTCCGCTTGCCGCTGCCGAGGTCCAGGTGGACAGCGTGGAGGGGCGGCCAGGCTACTACAATGCCCGCTTCTATCTGCGCCCGCACTACCAGCTGGAGGGCATCAATGCCTCGCTCCGACTGGTGTCGGAACTGCCGTCCGTGAAGACTTGATTTGCAGCAACAACATCTTGGTTTTTAAAAGCGGTGGAGAGAGAAAATGCCCACGACCATGAAGATTGATGGCTTTCTGAAGGTCCCCGATATCAAGGGCCCCAGCACCCGCGACGGCCACTCGGACGAGATCGAAGTCCATGGCGTCGACTACAAGATGGTCGCACCCTATGATCCGAATTCGCTCTCACGCCGTGGCCGCGTGTCCATGGGCATGATCAAGTTCACCAAACACTATGACAAATCCTCGCCCTACCTGGCAAAGGCGTTGTTCGAGAACAAGGCCCTCAATGAGGTGGTGTTTTCGGCACGTCGGACCATCGATGGCGAAAGCAAGGATTACCTGGTCGTTACGCTGACCGACGCCTCGATCATGGAATACGACATGTCGCAAGCTGACGATGAGGCAGACCTGATCGAGGAAGCGGTCAGCTTCGCCTACAAGAAGATCAAGTTCGTCTATGACGGCAATGATGAAGCCGAAATGGATGTCTATGTCGGCAAGTGAGGTTCGGCGGCCCGGCGCGGGCAAGCAGCAGATCGCGGGCAGCCTGCGGGCGAAAAGCGAGGCCGTCCAGCCGTCGCTGTGGGATCGCCTCGTCAACGACCTGCCGGGCCTGACCTCGGAGATAGACGGGCTGCGCCATGTCCTACTGAACGAGCTTGGCGCGGACCGTCTCGACACCCTGGTTGCCGGCAGTGCGCGGAGCATCGACGCGGATGCGGAGTTGACGCCCGATCAGAAACGGCGTCTGCATCGCCTGGCCTTTCAGACCCAGCACCGCGTCGAGATCGAGAGCCGTGGTGTGGTGGTATCGGCCCGCGTGCTCAGGGAAGCGGTGCGGCGCGACATCGAGGCTCTGTTCAACACCGAGCGCTTCGAGGCCACACCGCTGCTTTCCGACCTGGAGAACGAGCAGATGGCGGACAACCCACCGTCGCTCGCCGATTTTCCGGAGGTCCGCCGAAGCGTGGTCAATTACGGCGTGCCTTCCTTCTCGGGACGTTCGTCCCGCGACTTTGACCGCGACGTGCTGGCGCGCGAAATCCGCTCGGTGCTCGCCACCTTCGAGCCCCGCCTCAAGGAAAGTGCGACGAAGGTTACCGTCACCCTTGGTGATAAGACCGTAGGGCTAAAGATCGAGATCGATGCCGTGCTGATCATGACGCCGACACCGGAACGCATGCGCCTGCGCACCACGATCAATCTCGACAACGGCTTGGCGCGGACCGAAATTAGGGACGCCTGAGATGGATCGGGTTTTCGTCGAATATTACGAGGAGGAACTGACCCATATCCGCGGCCTTGCGGCGGAATTTGCCGACATGCATCCGGCAGTGGCGCGCAACCTGTCCCTCGATACTGTGCCCTGCCCGGATCCCTATGTCGAACGGCTGCTGGACGGCGTCGCCTTCCTCGCCGCACGCACCCGGCTGAAAGTCGACGCCGAGCGCTCGCGATTTTCGCGCAGCGTGCTCGATGTTCTCTATCCCGATCTGGTCACGCCGGCGCCGGCGACAGCGATGGCCGTGCTGAAACCCGGCCAGCAGGTGCAGACCATGCCCGCCGGCCACGTCGTCAAGCGCAACACGCGGCTGGTCTCCAGCCTGCAGCCCGGCCTGTCGACGCGCTGCACCTTCTCCACAGCGCAAGACATGACGCTGTGGCCGATAGCAATCACTTCGGTCAGCTATTTTCAGGATCGCAGTGCGCTGGCGGCGGCCGGCATAGGGCCGATCGGCGACACCGGCGGCGAGGCGGCGCTGCGTCTGGCTCTGACGCGGACCGGAAAAGGCAAACTCGACGAATTGGCGCTCGACCAGCTTGACCTCTACTTTGCCGGACGCACCAAGGCGCCGCTTTTGTTCGATGCGATCTTCGGCGCCTGCGTGGCCATAGGCGCAAGGCCGGAAGGCAAGACCAACCGGCTGTCGCCCTTGCCGGCACCCGAAATGGTCGGCATCAGCGACGACGAGGCCCTGATGCCGCGCACCCGCCCGACATTCGAAGGGTACCGCCTGCTGCGCGAATACTTTGTCATGCCGGAACGCTTTCACTATGTGAGGGTCTCGGCGCTGCAGCCGGTGGTGCGCAAATGCGAGGGCGGACTCGAGATCATCTTCCTGTTCCGCCGCCCGGCGCCCGAACTCGCCGATCTGACGCCGGCGGATTTCGAACTTTTTGCGACGCCGATCATCAATCTGTTCGAGCGCGAGTGCAACGTCGTCGAACTCGACGCGCGCAAGACGCGGCAGGTGCTGCACGCCGACCGCACGCGGGCGCGCGACTTTGAGATCTATCGTGTCCTCCGCGTCGAAGATGCCGACAGTGAAGGCAGCGACGCCGAGATACCTGAGTTGTTCAGCCTCGGGCAGAACCGCGGCAGTGGCTGGGTCTATTCCACGGAACGGCGCCCACGCCGGGCGACTGAGGATGAACGGCGCGATGGGCTGACCCGCACGTCATACACCGGGGACGATGTCTTCCTGGCCGTATCCCGGCCACTTGGAACCGCCGCGAACCGGCCGTTGAAGCGTCTCGACATCATGGCGCTTTGCACCAACCGTGACCTGCCGATCCTCGACGACAATCCGACCTTGACGCTGGAGGCCGGTGATCCGGTCGAATCTGTTCGCCTGCTCGGTGCGTTGCGTCCGCCGCAGCCGGCCATCCCCGCGGCACTGCCCACCGGGGCCGAAGGCGATTCCCGGGCCGACGATCTCGCCTGGCGACTGGTGGCGCAGCTGGCGCTCAACTTTCTCAGCCTCGCCAAGGAAGGCCGCGGCGTCGACCCGCTGCATGCGCTGCTTGATCTTTATGCCGACCGGGGCGATCCGAGCCTTGCCCGCAACGTCCACTCGATCGTGCGCATCGACTCGCGGTCGGTGATCGAACGGCTGCAGATCGACGGGCCGATGTGCTTCGGGCGTGGCACTGAAGTGACGCTGCATGTCGATCAGTCGGTGCTGGCCGGGCAAAGCACCTTGCTGCTTTCGGCCTTGCTGGCGCGGCTGTTTGCCCGTCATGCCGGAATAAACGGCTTCGTGCGAACCCGCACGCGGCTGCTGCAGAAGCAGGAGGATGTGCCATGGCCGATGACGCCCGGCAATCGCTACCTGATCTAGACAGTAGCGGCCCGGACCGGGCCGAAGGTCTGTCTGAGGCGTTCGACTTTTTCGAACTGTTGCGCCGTCTCGAACAGCGGAGCGGTCTGTTCGGCCATTCAGGGCGCCCCGACCGCGAGCCGGCAAGGCTCGGCCAGCATGTGCGCCTCGCCTTTTCCGCGCGGGACCTGGCGCAATTCCGCGAGGCCACCGACAAGGCACCGGCCCGAGTCACCGTTTCAAATCTCGGTCTGTTGGGGCCCGAAGGGCCGATGCCGCTGCATCTGACGCGTTGGGTGCTTGACCGCCTGTCGCAGCGCTGGTTCGCCGGTGCCGACGCACAGCAGACCAGCGACACGACCTTCGTAGACTTCGTCAACATCCTCCAGCACCGTATGATTGCCCTTTATTACCGGGCCTGGGCGGATGCGCATCCGGCGGTCCAGGTCGAGCGCGCGGTCGGCGGCCGCGTTCGCGCCATGCTTGAAGCGATGGCGGGGATCGGACTTCCCGGCGCCAAAAATCCTGATCTCGACATTGTTAAGCTTCGTCAAGCCGCAGCGCTCGCCAGCCAGGTCGACGGTCCGGAACGGCTGACGTTGTTTCTGGCGGAAGCGTTCAGGGTGCCGGTTCAGATCAAGGAGTTCATCGCCGCCTGGATAACCATACCAACCGGGCTGCAGACCCGCCTCGCAAAAGCCTATGCGGGGCTCGGCCGGGGGGCGACGATCGGCCCGCGCGTTTTCAACCGCCAAAGCAGGATCGAGCTGCGCGTCGGCCCTCTCTCCTTTGAGGAGTTCAAGGCCTTCCTACCGGGAGGCGCGCGTCTCAAACTGTTCAAGCACGCCGTTCGCGACATGGTCGGGGAATCACTCGACGTCGACCTGCGCATCGTGCTGGCGCTTGAAGCGGTGCCTCCACCCCGTCTCGGAGCGGTCCAGCTTGGCCGGACCGCCTGGCTTGCGCGGCCCGCCGAAAGGGGCGATGCTGACGATCTGCGGCTGCGGACAATTGTCGGATGGCGGCCGGAAATGGCGGGGGTCGCGGCATGAGCTTGCTGCTGACGCTGGAGCAAGGGCCACGCACCCAGGCGGTACGGCAGACCCGGCTTGACGAAGGTGAGCTGGTGATCGGCCGCAGTGCGGACGCGGGCTGGCAGATCAACGATCCCGACATGTTCGTTTCCCGCGCCCATTGCAAGATCACTGGCGGGCGAGACGGCTATTTCGTCACAGACATGTCGAGCAGTGGACTTTTCATAAACGACTCCGACAGCCCGCTTGGTGCCGGCCAGTCGACGCGCCTTCAAAGCGGCATGCGGCTGAGACTTGGCGACTACGTCGTCCATGTCGACCTACAGACGCCAACTGCCCAGGCACCTGCCGCCAGCCAGCCGGTTGCGGAACGCTTGCCGCCGGCATCGCGGGCGCCGGTGAGCATCGGCCGTGACGACTTCTTTTCCGCCAAGGTCGAGGAGGAGCCGCGACGGCCACGTCCGGCTGATCTGCCGAATCCGTTCGAGCAGCCGGTTGCGGGCGCGTTCGAGCGTGCCGCCTCCAGCCGGCGCAGTTCGCCTGCTTTCGATGACCCGTTCAGCCTCGATCCGGTTTCGACGCCTGTGGCGAAAGACGCCACCCCTTACCTCGAACCGGGCGGCGCGGCGAGCCAAACGGATCCATTCAGCCTCGACCCCGTGCCGTCCCTCGGACGTGAAGCCCAACTCGCTCATGGAAAACCGTCCGATTTCAGCGATGATTTTGGTTTCGGACCCGCCGCCGCGACCGGTTCGGCAAACGGCGTCGGTTCGACTGGCCAGCGCGAGCGCGTCGCCCAGCGACCCGCCAATCCCTGGGATTTTCCCGGGCAGGCGGCTGATAGCCCCGTCCCGGCGCGGACAGGTGCTGCTGCTACGCCCGCCCGCCAGCCGGCAGTGGCCCGGCCGGGCGACAAGGCGCTTCGCTCCGCATTCCTGCACGGCATGGGCGTCGAGGAAGCCGATTTCCCTGGCCGCGACAGCATCGCGGAAATGGAGAAGTTCGGCCGCGAATACCGGCTGATGATGGAAGGCCTGATGCAGCTTCTGCGCAAGCGGGCCGAGGAAAAGGGCAATGCCCGTGTCGCCCAGACCATGGTAGGGGCTTCCGAAGTCAATCCACTGAAGTTCCTGCCGACGGTCGACGACGCCATCGTCACTCTTATTGCCGAACGCAGCCCCGGCTTTCTCGCCGGCGAAGCGGCAATCGCCGACGCGGTTCGCGATCTCGCGCAACATCACGTGCGCGCCTGGCGCGGCGTGCAGGCCGCCTTGCGGCGGATGGTCGACCGTTTTGAGCCGGCAGCGATCGAGCAGGAGCTCAAATCGAATTCCGCGATCGGCACCCTGCTTTCGGGCGGGCGCGGCGCCAAGCTGTGGGAGCTCTACCAGAAA
Source organism: Mesorhizobium sp. M8A.F.Ca.ET.181.01.1.1 (assembly GCF_004792025.1). Taxonomy (NCBI): domain Bacteria; kingdom Pseudomonadati; phylum Pseudomonadota; class Alphaproteobacteria; order Hyphomicrobiales; family Phyllobacteriaceae; genus Mesorhizobium; species Mesorhizobium sp. M8A.F.Ca.ET.181.01.1.1. The sequence continues at coordinate 38,596 of NZ_SRTV01000013.1, forward strand.
CGCCATCGTGAAATCGCCGAGAGTGCGGAAAAAAGCTTTCTTGGCGAAATCGGCGCCGATTTTCGGGATGCATATGAGGAGGAGTGAGACATGATCGACCGACGCGAATTCATCGTTGCCCTGGGCGCAACCGGACTGCTTGCGGCTTGCCAGAGCGGTCCGCCGAAACCTTCGGTAATCACCATCAATGTGACAGGTGGGGCAGGCATGAACCCTGGACCAGGCGGCGGCGACCGGCCGGTGACGGTTCTCGTCATGCGGCTGCGCAGCACCGGCAAATTCAATTCCGCCGACTACTTTGCCCTGCAGGGCGATGCCGGATCGGCGCTGGCAGGCGATCTCATCGGATCCGACCAGATCGCCGTCGGGCCGGGAAAATCCGCGTCCAAGACCATCACCGTCGAGCCGGATGCGACAGCGCTGGGCTTCGTCGCATTGATCCGCGAGCCCACCGGCAGGAACTGGCGCACAACCAAGTCGGTGTCGTCGGGATCAAAATTCACGATCAATGTCACGATTGGGAAGGGCGGTATCTCCGCCTAGCGGCCAGGGCAAGGGAAGCTCAATGCAGAGAGTAACGGCATGAGCGATGCAAACAGGGTGCTGTGGTCCGAGGGTCTTTTCCTGCGGACCCAGCATTTTCAGCAGCAGGATCGTTTCTTCGAGGCGACCGTGCGCGGCGCGTTGCAGGCCGGGCAGTTGCATACGTTCGGCTTTCAGCAGCTGACGTTGGACCAGGCGTTACTCGATGCAGGCCAGATCGCCATCCTGTCCGCTCGCGGCATCTTCCCGGACGGAACACCTTTCGCCATTCCGGAGATGATGGACGCGCCGCGGCCGTTGCCGGTGACGCCAGACACGGCTGCCGGACCGGTGCTGGTGGCCTTGCCGCTCGAACCGCCCGGCGGTGTCGGCTTCGATCCAGCACACGCCGCCACTTCGGGGGCACGCTATCATGGGCGGATCGTCTCGGTACGTGACGCCGTCCAAGGCGGTTCGGACCCTGAAGAAATCGAAATCGCCGTTCCGCAGGCGCTGCTGCTCGCACCAGGCAAGTCCGTCGGTGGCTACACCGCCCTGCCGATCGCCGACCTCAAGGGGGTTCGAGCCGATGGCGGCGTCGCGCTGGACGAGACCTTCCTGCCGCCGACACTGGTAACCGGCGCCGTGGCCTGGTACCGGCAATTGCTGCTGGAAGTCGTCACGGGGCTCGACCAGATCGCCGAGGCGCACGGCAAGATGGTGATGGGCGGGCCGGGGCGCAGCGTCGAAGACCTGCTGATGCTCAACCTCGCCAATGCGGCGCGCCCGCGGCTGGCCCACATGCTGGCGCAGGATGTCTTCCATCCTGCCGAGCTTTACCTGGAACTTGCCGGACTCGCCGGTTCGATGGCGACCTATGGATCGAGCGCGCGGCGGCTGGGCGAGTTGCCCGCCTACGACCACATGGCACCGGGGCCCGCGTACATGGCGCTGGCCGACGCGCTGCGCTCGCTTATCCTCAGCCTGCGCTACATCGAACCGAAATCGCGTGCGCTGCCGGTCATGCGGCATTCGACCAATGTCTGGAAAATCCGCATCGACAACCCGAAGCTGCTGGTGGCCAGCCGCATCGTCATCCGGGTCGGTTCGGAGCTGTCGGAGGACGCGCTACGCAAGATCTTCGTCAATCAGGCGACAGTCGGTTCGGCCGACCAGTTCGAAGGCCTGTGGAAATCGCGTTTGCCCGGCATTCCGCTGAAACCGCTTCATTCCCAGCCGCGCGAGATTCCCTACGATGGCGATCGGCTATGCCTTGAGCTGGACCAGAAAAGCGAGCACTGGGCGTCGCTGCTCGATGCTCCCGGCTTCGTCATCGGCGTTTCGGGCGTGTTGCCAAGCGAGCCGCAGGTGGACTGCTACTCGGTGAACAGGTGAGATCATGAGCCGCGATGATCCTTTCGGACTGTCGGAGGATCGCGAACGCACCCGCATACGGCTGACCGGCGCGCCGACGCCGAGGCCGATGGCGCCGCTGTTGCCGGGCGCGGCGGTAAAGCGGTCGCGCACCCACCCGAATGCGCTCGTCAACGCATTCGCGCCCTTGCTGGAATTCGCGCCGGAGCTTGAAAGCGCACTGGCGCCGGAGAACCCGGAAACGCTGCGCACCCGGCTGCTTGAGGAACTGGTTCGGGCACGCGACACGGCAATGTCGACAGGGTCCTCGATGGAGCGGGCCGATCAGGCAGCCTGGGTCGTGGCGGCGTTGCTTGATGATCTAGCTCTGAACACGCCATGGGGCGGAGCCAGCGCCTGGCCGCGCCAGCCGCTTGTGGTGATGCTGCGGGGCGATGTCGATGCCGGCACGCAGTTCTTCACGCGGCTCGACGAACTGGAGCGCCATCCCAATCGCGATCGCGAATTGCTGGAGCTGCAGTATGATTGCATGGCGCTCGGCTTCCGCGGAAAATATCGAGTGCCCGGCCGGTCAGGCGATCGCTCGCTCAATGCGGTTCGCCTGACCGCGGCACGCTTCCTGCGCGATGCCGATGCCGAAGGTGCGCCGCTGTCGCCAAACTGGAAGGGCGTCATCGCATCCGACGAGCCGCAGCGCTTCATCGTTCCGATCTGGGTCATGGCGCTCGGCGCGGCGGTTGTTGCCACAGCCATCCATATCGGGTTGTCGATGGGGCTGAGCGGCCAGGCAGTCGAGCTTTCCGCCCTTGTGCGCGCTCTGCCGCCGCCCACACGCGGCGATATCAGCCGTACGTCGCCCAAGGTCGATGCCCCGCCCCCTGAAAAAGTGGATTTTGCGCTGTTGCCAGAATTCCAGGCCGGGGCGCCGGCCGAGCTCAAATCCGCCCTCAGCGGCACCGAAAGCGTTTCGTTGGCCAAGCTGATCATCCAGGCCTCCAACCCCGAACTGTTCCAGTCGTCGCGGCCCCAACTGAGCGACGGCTTCGAGCCCCTGATCGGTTCGATCGCCAAGGTAATCCTCGCCAATCAGGAGCTGATCGGAAACATCACCGTGATCGGTCATACGGACGGTGTTCCCCTGCAAAAGACCAATCCGCTGTCGACCAACCAGCGACTGTCGGAGGCGCGCGCCCAGACGATCGCCGACATGCTGGTGCAGAACGGGGTGCCGCAGGACCGCGTTCATTCCGAAGGCCGCGCGGCCACCGACCCGGTGGCCAGCGACAGCACGCGCGAGGGGCGAGCCTTGAACCGCCGTGTCGAGGTGCTCGTCGAAAAGAGGCTGTGAGATGTTCATCCTGCGCTTCCTGTGGGCGGTCCTGACATCGCGCTGGCTGTGGACGCTGATCGGCATCACGCTGCTTTCGCTGGTGATCTGGGTGTTCGGTCCGATCGTCAGGATCGGTCCCTATTCGCCTTTCGATTCCGACAATGTGCGCATTGCCATGATCGCGGGGCTGATCATCCTGTGGTTGGTCTGGCTGATTATCGCGCAGCGCCGCGCCATCCGCGCCAATCGCATGTTCGTCGCCGAGATCGCCCCACCAGTTGCGGAGAAGCCCCTCGGGCCTGGCGAAGAAAACGTCGCGGCCGTGGGTGCCAAATTCGCCGAGGTGATGGCCGAACTGAAGCGCCGCAAGCTCGGCGGGCGCAAGTTCCTGCGCGAGATGCCATGGTATGTGATCGTTGGGCCGCCAGCCACCGGCAAGACCACGGCCCTGCGGCAGTCCGGACTGAACTTCCCGATCGACCTCACCGACGATTTGCAAGGGGTCGGCGGCACGCGCAACTGCGACTGGTTCTTTTCCGAGAACGCGGTTCTGATCGACACCGCCGGCCGTTATGTCCAACAGGAGAGCCAGCCCGATGTCGACGCGGCGGAATGGCTGGGCTTCCTCGACCTTCTGAAGAAGCATCGCGGCCGCCGCGCGCTCAACGGTGTGATCGTCGCGCTGTCGATCGACGTGCTTTCGGAGGGTGACGAAGCCATCAAGGCACATGGCCGCAAAATCCGCCGCCGGCTGGCCGAACTCAACGACCGGCTCGAAATCCGCCTCCCGGTCTATCTGATGCTGACCAAGGCCGATCTGATCAAGGGTTTCGAGGCTTTCTTCGGCAGCCTGTCCACCCCCGCGCGCGAGCAGGTCTGGGGAACGACCTTCGCGCTGGATGCGCGTGTGGACGCCAAGACCATCGAACGCGAAATTTCGACGCTCTCGACGGAACTCGAGCGGCGGCTGGTGCCGCGCCTGGAGGATGAGGACAAACTGGCCGCCCGTGCCGAGATCTTCAGGTTTCCCGCCCAACTGTCCAGCCTGTCCGAACCGATCCAGGTGCTGATCGAGGCGATGTTCGGCGAAAGCCGGTATGAAGAGGCCGCCTGGCTGCGTGGGCTCTATCTGACATCGGCGACGCAGGAAGGAGCGCCCATCGACCGACTGACCGCGGCGCTGTCGTCGTCGTTCGGCCTGCCGCCACGGCGGGCCCTGCCCGCACCGAGGGTCGAGAAACGCAGCTTCTTCCTGAAGAACCTGCTCACCGAGGTCATCTTCAAGGAAGCCGGCCTCGGCACGTTCGATCCGCTGGCGCAGCGCCGCCGCGCCTGGATCTGGCGCGGTGCGGCGGCTGCATGCGCGGGGGCGGCCTTGCTGGCCGGCGGGCTGTTCACCTGGTCCTATTTTGACAACCGCAACGCGATCACGGCACAGGCAGGCCAGTTCGAAGCGCTGCAAGCGCCCCTGACTTCCGCTGCTGCAAATCCGGCATCGGTGCAGCAACCCGCCATCGACGGCGCTCTCGAAGCGATGGACGCGGTCGCGAATGCCAAGACGGCACCGCCGGGCAGCGCCCAAGATCTGCTGGGCCCATCGGCCTCGGCGGAACTGGTGCGGGCCCAGGCCGACACGTACGACCACGCCCTGCGCAACGTGCTTGAACCACGCATGGTCGCATTGCTCGAGGCGACCATGTGGCGGCAGATCCGCGATCCGGATTTCATGCTCGGCGCGTTGAAGACCTATCGCATGATGACGGGCCTGTCGCAGATGGATACCGATTTCGCCCAGAACTGGTGGGTGAACAGCCTGCCGGAATTCGCCGCCGCGGCACCCTTTCCGACCGCCGATGCCGAAGAGCATCAGCTTGCCGCGATCCGCCGTATGGCGGTCGACGAAAGCTATGTCGCGCCCGACCAGGCGCTGGTTGCCGAAGCGTTGAAAACGGTGTGCACGATCTCGTTGCCGGCGCGGGCCTACAAGCAGTTGCTGGCCGATCCGGAGGTGGCCGGGCTCAAGGAGTGGATCCCTGCCAATTTTGCCGGCCCCAATGGTGGCAAGGTGTTTGCGAGGCGTTCCGACAAGACACTTCGCGTCGGCATTTACGGAGCCTTCACCTATGCCGGCTTCCACGACGCCATTCTCGACCGCATCGACGATGTCGCCGCCCAGGCGGCACTCGATCGCGCGGTTTTCGCCGGCGGCTGCTCGGAAAACTCCGAGACCTCGGTCTCGGCGCTGTCCGAGGATATTCTGAAACTCTACTATGACGACTACATCGCACAATGGGACAGCTTCCTGCGAGACATGCGGCTCGCGCCACTAACCGATCTCAATGTCGCCAGCGAAAATCTGAAGGATCTCTCAAGTGCCGATTCCGCGCTGAAACGGCTGCTGACGGCGGTCGTCCAGGAGACCGAACTGACGCGCTCCGATGAGGCCCCCGCCGACGATAAGTCGGCGGCCAAGGGCGCCTCGAAACTGCTCGGCAAGCTCGGCAAGCTCGGCAAGCTGGCGACGAGCGGTGCGAAGCTGCTGCCCCGCGCCGGGTCAGCCAGCGAGGTGGACCTGACCGGCAATCTGGTGGCCGAACATTTCAAACCGCTGAAGAGCACCATTGCCGAGGTCGACGGCCAGCCGCCGGCACTGGATGCCGCCGTTGTCGCGCTGACCGCGCTGTCGAACGTCCTGCAGACGGTCACCGCCAACCCCAATCCGCAGGATGCCATCAAGAAGCAAGGCGGCCTCGCCGAGCTGACCGGTGCCGTCGCGAGGCAAGCACAGATCCTGCCGGACCCCATCAATGTCTGGCTTAGCGGAATTGCCGGTGACACCAGCAATTTGACGCAAAAGGCGGTCACATCGGAGCTCAACGCCATCTGGCGCGCGGACATACTGCCTTTCTGCCAGGCGGCGTTGAACGACCGCTATCCGTTTAGCGCCGACAGCGCGGTGGATGTCAATGTGCATGATTTCGCCCGCCTGTTTGGACCGGCCGGATTGATCGACGGTTTCATCAACGACCACCTGATCAACTATGTCGACACCACCAGCCAGCCATGGAAATGGCGTGCCGATTTCGGCCTCGATCCTTCGGCGCTGGCGGCGTTCGAGCAGGCCAGGCATATCCGCGACGATCTCTTTCCCGGTGGTACTGGGCCAGTGATGAGCTTCACGCTCGAACCGAAGGACCTGTCTCCCAACGTTACGCGCGTCACGCTCAATCTCGATGGTCAGACCCTCGTCTATTTCAACAATGCGACGCGGCCGCAACCGATGACCTGGCCGGGCAAGGACGGCACCGGGGTCATCTCGCTCGCCTTCCAGCCGATCGACGGTTCGCCCGAAATCATGCTCAACGAGACTGGCAGCTGGGCGTGGCTGAGGATGCTGCGCAACGGCCGTTTCGCCGGCACATCGCTCTCCGATGTCTACAGCCTGCGCCTAGGCACGAAGGGAATGTGGGCCGATTTCGAACTCAAGGCCGCCAGCGTCGAGAACCCCTACAATTTGCAGATGTTCAAGAAATTCTCATGTCCGCCACAGATATGACCTTGCCCGGCTTCTACGGCAAAATGCCCGCCACCGGCGATTTCGTGACGCGGCGGCTGTCGGGCGACTTTGTCCGCGGCTGGGACCGCTGGCTGGCGCAGCATCTCGTCCCGCTGTTCGGCTCGGAAATTTGGCCAAGCACAACCGCGCTGCGCTTTCTGGCCGGCCCGGCGTCCTTCGGCGCATCGGCAGGCATCATTGTGCAAAGCGCCGACAGGGTCGGCAGGAAGTTTCCTCTGAGCGTCGTTGCGCAGCTTTCTGAAGCTCCGGTTTTGCTGGCCGACGCCGAGGCGTGGTTTTCCGCGATCGAAGAGGCGGCCATCGCCGCCCAGAACGGTGAGCTGACGCCAGACGAGCTGGATGCCACGCTGGCCGGACTGCCGGTGCCGCCTGTCGAGCCGGATGAAGAAGTCATCGGCGACATGGTGATGTGGACAGCCCGTTCGGACATTTTCGACATCGATCCGCAATCGCCGCAAACGACGCTAGAACAGATTCTCGCCGCCAGTTGGGAGACCAGCTGATGCGGATCTGGAACCAGATGGGTTACCGGCACGAGTTCAGCGTGAGCGCTGACACGACCGGGCGTGAGTGGGTCGTCGTGGTGGTCAAGGGCACGTTCGACTTTCCCGCAACGCCCGGCGGGCTGGTGCACAGATCGGCAGAACAGGTGCCGCTGGTTTTTGCCGACACGCAAACCGGTGAACCCGGCTACTCCGCCACGCTATGGGAAACCGATTTCGCCTTCCGCAAACCGCGCTGCGACGTGATCGCCAATGGCTGCGCCTATGCGCCGGGCGGGCGCCCGGCCGAGCGCGTGCCGGTCGGCATCAAGGTTGGCAATTGGTCAAAACTGTTCGAGGTCGTCGGCCACCGCGAATGGCGCGCCATCGGCCCGGTTTTTGGCGCCACATCGCCGCAACCCTTCCTGAAACTGCCCATCTCCTATGACGTCGCCTGGGGTGGCGTCGACAGGCTGGATCCGGAGGACAAGCTGCCGGCCAGCTACAAATACAACCCAGTCGGAACCGGGTGGTCGCGCATCAGGAACCAGCGCCTCATCCCCGGCCTGCGTCTGCCGAACACGCAAGCTGTCGGCGAAGAGATCCGCTCGCCCTTCGGCGACTACAAGCCGATGAGCTTTGGCCCGATGGGCCGCGGTTGGCCGGGCCGTATCGAATATGGCGGCACCTATGACGACAATTGGGCCAACAACATTTTCCCGTTTCTGCCGCCGGACTTCGACGAACGCTACTTCCAGGTGGCCCCGCCCGACCAGCAAATCGATCCGCCGCGCGGTGGCGAGGAAATGCAGCTGATCAATTTGACGCCAAGGGGGCGCGAACATTTCAGAATGCCAGCCACGGCCATCAAAGTTGCAATGTTCAAGGGCTACACCAAGGCATTCGAGGCCGATATTCATCCGGACACTGTTTTGTTCGACACCGAAAATCGGCGCTTTTCATTGGTCTGGCGTGTGTCGCAACGCCTCCAGCGCACGATCCTCGACTTTACCGAATGCTGGGTCGGGCCGCCGACACCAGGCATGCTCCACGCCAAAGCCGTCAAGAAGCCATATGTCCGGCCGATCGCGGAGCCGATCCAGCCGGAGGCAGAGGACGCATGACGGCTGCGCTCGACATCGTAGCGACCGGGATGGTGACGGCCGTCGGCCTTGATGCGCCGTCGTCTTGTGCGGCGCTCCGCGCCCGCCTGGACGGCTTCAAGGAGACGCAGTACGCCGACGATGAAGGCGAGTGGCTGCTTGGCTCCCCTGTCACCATGCCGCGAAAATGGATCGGCCAGAAGCGTATGACCCATATGCTGGCGGCCGCGATAAGCGAGATATGCACCACGGTGCCACAGGCACGCGAACGGACGCCGATGTTGTTGTGCCTTCCAGAGGCGTCGCGGCCTGGTTCACCCGTCCAGGATGCCTCCGCGCTCGTGCGAAATGTATGCGCGATCCTTGAGATGGCCGTCGACCCACGATCGCGCACCATATCGCATGGCCGGCCATCCGGACTGGTAGCACTTGAGCAGGCGCGCCGGCTGCTGGCCGAAGGGGGAACCTCAGCAGTCATTGTTGCAGGGGTGGACAGCTACCTCACTCCCGAGGCGATAGGGTTCTATCTGGCGAACCGTCGCTTGCTGGCCACCAACAATCCGAACGGCTTCATTCCAGGCGAGGCCGCGGCCGCTGTGCTGTGCACCCATGCTGGTCATGGATCCGGACTAAGGCTGCACGGTCTGGGCCTCGCCCGAGAGAATGCATACATCTACAACGAGGCTGACGAACCGCTGCGCGGGGACGGGTTGACGACCGCCTATCGGCACGCGCTGAAGGAGGCCGGCATCGAGATGAACCAGTTGGGGTTCCGTATTTCGGACCTTATCGGAGAGCAGTACTGGTTCAAGCAAACGGCCCTGGCAAGCCTTCGGCTCGTGCGGGGTGCGCATGACTTTCAAGACCTGTGGTCGCCGGGTGAATCGCTTGGAAATATCGGAGCGGCGGCGGTGCCTGTGATGATCGGCATGGCCTTCGCGGCGGCAAGGAAGGGCTACGCGGCCGGTAATCCGGTCCTGATCGAGGCGTCCGAAGACTCCGGCGCGTGCGGCGCAGCCATCTTTGCTGCGAGGGCTGCATAGATGACAGTCTACGCCAACAGTCTGGAAGTCGCCTGCAAGGCGCAGGGTAACAAGGTCATAGCGGCCTTTCCTGATGTCTGCTTCACGCCGCCGGAGAATCCGGCAACGCCCCCTGGCGTTCCGATTCCCTATCCTTCTTTCGGCTTCGACAGCGACACGGACAAAGGCACCAGCACCGTCAAGATCGGTGGCCAGACGATCACGCAGAAAAACAAATCCTACTACACCAAGACAAGTGGCACTGAAGCGGGCTGCGCGACCAAGAAGGGCATCATCACATCGAAGAATACCGGCAAGGAATACGCCGTCGCCTGGTCGAGCAATGTCAAGGCCGACGGCGAGCCCGTCAACCGGATGACGGACCTGTCCACCAACAATCATGCTTCACCGCAGGGAAATACGCTGACCTTTCCGAAACTGGCCACCGGCGCCGGAGTCATTTACAGCACGGAAAAATGCCTGATTGGCTCCTATGACGCGATCGCCGCGGTCTGCAACGACAATGGCGGCGAGGCACACCATATCGTACCGGACAAGTGTTTCCGAACGGGTAGTCGGGCGAACGCGGACGTTACATCGACGCGCATCGCCAATGCTCCGACGCTCGGAGAGGGGGTATGCATCTGTCTCAGTCCTGATGATCACGAACGGATTCATGAGGCTGACCGTGAGCAGATCGTAACGCTGGGCCGACCCGGCCTGGCCAAACTCAAGGGCAAAAAACTAGCGGATGCGAAAGCCAAGTTGAAAGCGCAGGGCAAACTCGGCGTTGCGCCGATGAGCAAGATTACCGAAGCAACCATTTCATGTCTCGACGACCTTCAGGATCTCAATGCGAATTGCATCAAGAAGGCAAAGGAAGCGGTGGAGGAGCAGCAAAGCGCATTCGGGGCCAGCCAGAAGGGTAGAACCTCCAACCCATTGCCCGGCAAGGAGGCCAAGAAGACGATGAAGCCGCCAAAGCCCAGAAAATAGACCGACACACCAGGAGTACGCAGATGAAGATACGAGCGTCGGGCTACATTGCTCCAGATCTTATCGCCGCGGTCCCAACCGAACTCGACGACGAGGATCCGTATTCGCGCTTCCTCATGTTTCAGGACACGACGGAGCAACAGGTCGCGGATGTCGACATCCCTCGAACAGTCGTTTCCGTTTGCGCCTACCCATTCGAGAGCGACAACGAGAATGTGTTCGTCGCTCTAACCAACGAGGGCGACCTCTACTTTCTGACCGAGGACGTGGACTACGAAAAGATCCCCGGTGCCGGCGTCCTCAGCGAGGATGCCGAGGATCTTGGTTCGACGCTTGGCATCACCCAGAAGGCGGGCATCCTCTATGTTTGCGGCGACGGTTCCCAAGTCTATTTCAGACCCAGGAAGGATGAATGGGTCCGGATTTGCGAGCGTGACGTCGATGGAATGGCAAACAATTTCCTGGAGGGCATCGCCGCGATCAGCCCGAACAAACTGGCGGTCTGCGGATACACCCACAGCCGCCCCAAGCATGCCGCACGAGGTTGCCTCTACTTCTACAACGATGGGGAATGGGGCCAGGCAGAACTCCCAAACAATCAGTCCTTGTATGATCTTGTCTTTGTGGACGCATCGCGTCTCGTTGCCGTGGGCGGCGGCGGTACCATTGTTACGGGAACAGGACCTGGCACGATGGAGGACGCCTCCGTCGAAGGTTTGCGCGAGAAGTTCCTCCGTATCCGCCTCGACAGCTCGAAACTCTATGTGTTGGGTAAGACAGCAATCTTCATATTCGACACCAAGCTGACCCTGTTGGACACCCTACCCCTGCCCGCCGAGTATCGCAGCCCGAAGAACATCGAGGTCAAGCAAGGCATCATCTGGTATTTCGATCGTGAAGGCTTGGCTCGTCACGACGGCATGGGCTGGACTCTCATGCCTGTGCCTCCCGAACTTCTCGAAAGATCGGAATAGTCTGCCTCGGAACGTTACCCTGTCGAGGGTCACCTCAGGCCTTTCCCAAATTGACTTCTATAAAGCGCTGCACCTTGGCAAGATCAAGGTCGATGATGCGGATCGGCTTTTGGGCGGAGAGCATCTGAACCACGAACAGTTCTCCCGCTTCCGGGAACTCTTCGAAGCGCTGTTGCGCAATCTTTCGGCCGGCCTCACCCGCGACCCTGGCTCCATCGAGAAAAGCTTCAAGGCGCTCTATCAACCTCGCAAGGCGCTCATCATCCATGTCCGGGTTTTCATCAGGATGCAGCAAATGGTAATGGTATACCGTCCACAGGAAGGCTGCCTGTTCCACATGCTGGCGCACGATTTCGTAGAGGATTGGCACCGGCATCAGTTCAGGTTCACGGAGCCGCCGCGGATTCGATTGGCCGCACTGGCGTGGCTGGTGACATAGGTTCCCCGGATGGTGATGTGGCCATCCTTCTCCATGATGATTACGGACTTGCCGCAACGCAGTTCGATGCGCTCATTGCCGACAATGTGGACCAATTCACCGTCACGCACGATCTGCTGCGCGTGAGCCCGACGCGAAGGCTCCACGAGTTTACCCACGATCAGCGGCTGCAAGGGATCACCCTCCCGAAAGAGCAGCGCAACTTCAGCGCCGATCATGCTGGCATCGAGTTTGATCAGGCTTCGCGCGGCGATCGCTGTCTCGACAGGGTTTCCAGGAAAGACGACCAGCGGCGATGTGTCGTCAAATCCCAGGAAAATGCCGATTACGACACCATCGATGCGATCACGAACTTCAGCCATGCTTCGTCCCTCTAATTCTGGTGGATCTTGCTGCCCTTGAATTGGATATCGCCGGATGCCTTGCCGCTGATCTTTCCGGAAGCATCAATGGAAATATCCTTGCCTTTGATGTTGATCGTCCCATCCTTCTTCATGATGATCTCCGCACTTCCGCACTTCAGCGTGATCGAGTCCTTCGCCTCGAGCGTATAATTCTTGCCTACGTTGAAGGCCGAGTCGTCGGCGATCTGGACCAGGCTCTTTTTTCCGACCTTCAGCTCATGTGCGCCCGCTACCTGTGTGCTGTCGTCGACGCCTATCTCTGTCTTGCGGGTTTTGGTGATCTCGGCCATCTGGGCGCCGCCAATTTTTATGCCCTGGTCCGCGCCGATCTCGATGCTCTGGCTGGCGGATATGTTCCAGCTGTCGCTGGCCCCGATCGTATGGCTCTGCGCCGCGCCGACCGTGACCGACCGTGTCGAACCGATTGTATTCTCTTGCGGCCCGCCAACGCTTCGTGTCTCAGACGCCCCGACCGTGTCGATGCGAGCAGCGCCAACAGTGACCGTCTGGACAATCCCCACCGTCTGCGAGTGGTTGGAGCCGATCGTCTCCGAAGAGTTCGAACCGATGCCTATCGTCTCGTTTGCACCCACTGTCAGCGAGCGGTTCTTGCCCACCGTCTCGGTGTCGTTCGAGCCGATATTCGTGGTCTGGTCGACGCCGACCTTGACCGTCTTGTTGTTGCCGACATCCTCGTCGAGGTTGTGGCCGACAGAATGCTTGGCGTCGTGGTCGATGCGGTCCGACTGGTCGTGCTGGACCAGCTTGGTGCGGTCATGCTTGATCAGAAGGTTGTGGTCTTTCTGCGCCTGGAAATTGACCAGTTCGGAGCCGGCCTTGTCCTCGAACATCAGCTCGTTGTAACCACCGCCGCCTTTCGAGGAGTTGGATTTCCACCCCGACTGCGTTGCATTGCCCGGCAAGCCGTAGGGCGGCATCTGCGAGGCATTGTAGACCCTGCCGGTGATGATCGGCAGGTCAGGGTCGCCTTCGAGGAAGTCGACGATCACCTCCTGGCCGATGCGCGGTATCTGGATGAAGCCCCAGCCGCTGCCGGCCCAGGTCTGCGAGACACGCACGAAGCAGGAACTGTTTTCGTTCTTCTTGCCCAGGCGGTCCCAGTGGAACTGCACCTTCACCCGGGCATATTTGTCGGTGAATATCTCCTCGCCTGAAGGGCCGACCACCGTCGCCGTCTGCGGTCCGCGCATGATCGGCCGCGCCGTGATCCGCGGCGCGCGATACGGCAAGGCAGTCGGCGCGACACCCAGCACGATCTTGTAATTCTCACTGTGGGCTTCGTTCTGGGTCCTGTAGCCCGGATCGAACAACCTGTATTCGGCGCTGACAACCAGATACTCCTGGTTCTGGTCATCGCGCGGAAAGCTTTCCAGCTTGAACGTACAGCCGGAATGGAGGCCGCGCACGGTTCCGACCGCGGTGATGCGCTGGTGCACGGCCTGGAGTTCCTCGCGCCGGATGCCGGCCAGGGTGTCGCCGCGCCCGACATCGAGATGCGCCCCAGGCTGGCGATAGTTCTCGCCGGAGGCTTCCTTGTGGCTGAACGGCTGGGCGGACTTCGCCATCAGATCGGCGCCAGGCTTCTGGAAATCATAGTCGGTATGGGCATAAGCCCCCGGCCGCACCGAACTGCCCGGAATCCATTCGGTGATGTATTCGACGTCGCGCCGCGAGCCCTGTCCCTCAAAGTTATAAGGTATCTTCTCGTAGCCCGGCGCCGGCTTCAGCTTGCTCATCGCATCGCACAGTACGAGCGTGTGCTTGCCCTCGTCATGCTCGAAGAAATAGAAGATGCCTTCGTGTTCGAGCAGGCGCTGCACGAAATCCAGGTCGCTCTCGTCGTACTGCACGCAGTATTCGCGCGAGGGGTACGACGCTTGCAGCCGCTTCTCGAATTTCGCCGTGCCGTATTTCGAGAAGATCTTTTCAACGATCTCGACAGCGGTCATGTTCTGAAAGATCCGGCAATCGGTGACGTTGCCGAGGAACCAGAGCCACGGCCTGACGACCGCTTCATAGTAGGCCAGCCGGTCCTCGATGCGAGTCAGGCGAAACTCGGACACCAGGCCGCAGAACCAGCGTTCCGGATCGGATTCCCCTTCGACCGAAACCATGCCTCCCAGCATCTTCAGCGGATCGATCTCGGAGCTGGGACTGACGAAGCCAACCGTATAGGCAAAGCAACGGCTAATCTCGTCGCGGCCGACAAGATGCGTGAAGGTCAGTTCGGCGCCGACCGGCGTCTGCACAACCGTGGCACGTTCGTTCGGCATGGGTCGAGCCCCTCCTGGACGCGGCCGCCGGCGCGGTGGATTTGAAGCTCCCGTCATCTGCCCAGGAACTTTTGAGAGCCCGCCGCACCAGGCCGTGTTGAGCCTACCACATGTTGTCCTGCCGACCAAAGAGGACGCACGGCGGAAAACCTTAACCTGTCGATGCATCGCCTCGAAACGCTGCTGTCCTGTTGTATGTGCAAACTGCTAGAATGTGGAGTATCGGTCAGTGTTCGGCGGCGATCCTGGATGTACATCAGTCTGCAAATCAACAATGTCGACGCCTTGCCTGCGGGCATCTCGGCCGGCTACGCGGCGCGGGATCGCAGCTTCGAGATCGGACGCGATGCTTGCGACTGGACCTTGTCGGACCCCGACAAGTTCATCTCCGGCCGGCATTGCGAGGTCCGCTACGAGGGAGGCGCGTTCTGGCTGCACGACGTCTCGCGCAACGGAACCTACATCAACGGATCAAACCAGCGCATGACCAGCCCGCAGCGGCTGGCCAATGGCGACCGGATGCTCATCGGCCGCTATGTCGTCTTTGTGTCGATCGATGAGGAGCGCGCTGCGACCGGTCACCCCAGCCACGGTTCGACGCAGCGCGAAATGCCGGTCGCTGCAGGCCGCTCGCTGGAATTCGGAGATGGGCCGTTTTTCGATCCCTCGGAGCAACAGTCCGGGCAGCGCGTTGCGGCGTCGACGTTCCCGTCGCAACCGCCCCTGCCCTCGACCAGGGATGAAGTGCTGAGGGAAATCGCCATCGGAGCCGGCATTTCGCCGGAATTGCTGCAATCGCGCGACCCGCATGAAGTTGCCGCCGAAATCGGTGCGGTGCTGCGAACGGTGGTCGAGGAACTGACATTGCTGCTGAAGGCACGCGCGGCGGCGAAGATGCTGGCCAAGAGCACACAGCGAACGATGATCAGTGCCGCCGACAACAACCCCCTGAAGTTCGTTCCGGGAACCGACGACATCCTCGAAATCATGTTCGCACGGCGCCGGGCCGGCTATCTCGATGCCAGGCGCAGCATCGAAGATGCATTCCGCGATCTCAAGACCCACGAATTCGCCACCTATGCCGCCATGCAGGCCGCGCTGTCGCGGCTGCTTGACGACCTGTCTCCGGAAGCGATCGGACGAAAGCTTCCGCCGACATCGTTCTCGTCGAAGAAGAGCCAGGCATGGGACGCTTTTGTCACGACCTGGCGAACCATGGAGGAAGCACACGAGAACGGCATGCTGGACATATTCCTGGCCTATTTCAGCGAAGCCTATGCAAAAGCCGACAAGCAGAAATAGGCGTTTCAGGGGAGCCGTGGCGCTGCAGCCAACGAAGACAACTCTTCGGTGCGTGGCATCCGGTTCCAATCGAGAGTTTCCGAGATTACGATCGCTTACGACAATTCGCCAAACGGGTAAGGCTGGTCGACCTGGGTGTCTGCGACAATGTCATCTTACGGCGGGATAGCAAAATATAGCCAACTTTCCTTAAGACAGAGCCCTGCCCTGCAGGGCCTGCCTTTGCTTTGCCTGACCGCGAGAAGCTTTGCGCCTGGCCGGCAAGAGCGCGGGCGTCAGGCGCGGACGGACGATTGGCCATGAGCTCGAAAGACGATCCTTTCGGCCCGGCCGGCAAGACCGTCATTCGCGCCACGCCACGACGCGAGCGAAAGCCGGCGCCGGTCCCCCAGGAGCCTGTCGCGGATGGCGGCCAACCCTCGCAGATCAGGGACTCGACAGTGTTCGATCCCGGCGTCGGCCGGCAGACACCGCCGGGCTGGACATCCGGGACCGTGATGTATCAGGGAACTCCTCTTGCGGCGGCGCCGGCGCCGGCCCTGCGGCAGGAGACCCTACTCAATATCACCGAAAGTGTCAGATATTCCGCGGCAAACCCGATCCTTGCCGCGGCCGCACCGTTGCTGATGCTGTTGGGCCAGCTCAGGCTTGTCCCGGTCGAGAGACAAGCGGAGCCATTGGCGGAGCATGTCGCCGAAGCGATAGACAAGTTCGACCGAACGATGGAGAAATCCGGGGTCGCGGAAGAGGATGCGCGGATCGCGAAATTTGTCCTGTGCGAAACAGCCGACGACCTCATCGGCAACCTGCCTTGGCCACGAAAAGACGCCTGGGTGCAGCACAGTATGCTGACGCAGTTCTTCCACGTCGAGCCCAACGGCACGGGCTTCTTCGAAGCGCTGAACAAAGTCCTAGCCAGCCCGGAGGCACATTACGATCTGCTCGAACTGATGCATGTCTGCCTGTCGCTGGGGTTTGAGGGCCAGTATCGCGGTCTGACACGCGAGGACACCAATCTCGAACGTGTTCGGCGCGACGTCTTCGAAACGCTTCGCTATTTCAAGCCCCGCGCGGACGAAGACATCTCGCCCCATTGGCGGGGCCTGTCGGCGACGGTGACGCAGTCGTCGACGCGCCTGCCGCTCTGGGTCGTTGCGGCAGCGGCATCAGCGCTGCTGACTGCCGCATTCTTCGCGTTGCGGGTCTTCATCACCAATGAAGGCGACGCCGCCGCGGATGAATTGCTGGCGCTCAACCCATCGACGCCGATCGCCATCGAACGGGCCAGCGTGGCGCCGTTAGCCGAGCCGGCGAAAGTCACCCCGCCTCCTGCCACAACCACGCAGATCGATCGCATCCGCTCGGCGCTGGCCAAGGAAGTCGGAGCCGGCGGGCTGACCGTGGACACCAAGGGCGACTTCATCGTGGTGGAAATTAACAATCTCCTGTTGTTCCAGTCCGGCAAGGCCGATGCGAAACCAGAGTTCCAGCCCATAGCCGCTGATATCGCTGCCGCCCTGGAACCCGAGCGCGGACCGATCAGGATCGTCGGCCACACCGACAATGTGAAGCCGCGAAAATCGAGCCCGTTCAAGTCCAACTTCGACCTTTCCGTGGCTCGGGCGAAGGCTGTCGAAACGATGATGGCGCCGAAGTTCAGCGATCCCTCGCGACTGACCGTCGACGGCAAGGGCGAGGACGAGCCGATCGCCGACAATGCAACGCCGGAAGGCCGCGCCGCTAACCGCCGTGTCGATGTGATGATCGCCAAGGAGGAAACATTGTGAGCACGGCCGTTTGGAAGCGCCGATGAAGCGTTGGCTGCTGTGGATATTCAGCATGATCGCGCTGGCCGGATTTGCGGCGGCGGTGTGGTTTGCGGGACCTTTGATCCGCTTCGCCGATAGCCGCCCCCTCGGACCTGTCTGGTTGCGCGCGGCAATCATCGGTGTGATCGTGGCGGCCGTGGCGCTCTTCTATGGATTGCGTTTCTGGCGGATGCGCAAGGCGCAAAAGGCGCTGGAGATCGCCGTTGCCCGCAACGACGGCAGGGATGACGACTCGCAAGTACTCGAGGCGCGCATGAACGAGGCGATCGCCGCGCTTAAACGGTCGAGCGGCAAGCGCAATTTCCTCTATGAGGTCCCCTGGTACATCATCATCGGCCCGCCCGGCGCAGGCAAGACAACGGCATTGGTCAATTCCGGCCTGAATTTCCCGCTGGCCGTTTCGGGTGATGCCCAGCCGGTCGCCGGCGTTGGCGGCACGCGCGCCTGCGACTGGTGGTTCACCGACCAGGCCGTGCTGATCGACACCGCCGGACGCTACACGACGCAGGAGTCCAATGCCCAGAGCGACAGCAAGAGCTGGCTCGCCTTCCTGTCGCTGCTCAAGAAATGCCGCACACGGCAACCGATAAACGGCGTCATCCTGGCGATCAGCCTTGCCGATCTCATCGGCCTCGACGACCGGCAGCTTGACGCTCACGTCGTCGAGATACGCAGCCGTCTGCGCGAAATCCACGAGACGCTGAAAATCCAGTTTCCGGTGTATCTGGTTTTCACCAAGGCCGATCTTGTTGTCGGGTTCATGGACTATTTCGGCGGTTTCGACGAGACGCGCCGGCGCAAGGTCTGGGGCGCGACATTCCAGACCAGCGATCGCACGAAGAACATGGCCGCGGAGGCCCCGGCCGAATTCGATGCGCTGGCGAGACGCCTGGTCGAGGAGATGCCCGACCGACTTCAAGAAGAGGCTGACCCGGTCGCGCGCATATCCGTCTTTGGCTTTCCGGCACAGTTCGGTGCGCTGAAGGGCCGAATTGCGAGTTTTATCGCCGGCCTGCTCGATCCGGGCCGCAGCCAGGTGAATGCCAGCCTGCGGGGACTCTATTTTTCGTCAGGCACGCAGGAGGGAACGCCCATCGATCAGGTGCTGGGCGCGATCAGCCGCAACTTCGGCAACAATTCCAGCGCCCATCTTTCCGGAAGCGGCAAGAGCTTCTTTTTGCATGATCTGCTGACAGGCGTCATTTTTGCCGAATCCGGATGGGTCTCGTACGACAAATCGGCGGCAAGGCGGGCGGCGATCGCCAGATTTGCCGGGCTTGGCGCTATCGCGTTGATCGCCGCGGTGGCCCTCGGCATCCTGGCCCTAAGCTTCATCGCCAACGGGTCGCTGATCGCCTCCACCAAGCAGGCCATGGGCCAGTATCGCACAACGGCGGACGCGCTGCTCAAGAGCACCGAGGTCAACGATGTCGACCTCGAAAACGTCATTGGCCCACTCGACCAGTTGCGCGATCTGCCGGCCGGGTTCGAAACCGGCGACGTGCCGACACCGATCGAGGAAACGTTCGGCCTCAGCCAACGGGAAAGACTGCTTTCGGCATCCAGGACGGCTTACCGGCAAGCGCTGGAACGAATGTTCCGATCGCGTCTGCTGATCCAGGCGGAGCGGACGATCCAGGCCAAGATGGCCGATCCCGCCGCGCTCTACGAGCCGTTGAAAATCTATCTGATGCTGGGCGGCAAGGCGCCGAAGGTCGACGACGCGTTGATCGTCTCCTGGATGAAGCAGGATTGGGAGCAGAACCGGTATCCAGGCGAAAACAACCGCGCAGGACGCGAGCAACTTGAAAAGCACTTGCGCGCCATGCTTGCGCTGGACGACGCCTATGATCCGGTTTTCCAACTCAACCAACCACTCGTCGAGGCGGCTCAACGCTCGCTTGGGCGGATGAGCCTTGCCGACCGTGCCTCCGCGCTGATCAGGTCTGCCGTATACGCGGCGGCGCTGGATGATTTCTCCGTTTCAGCGAAGGGCGGACCGGAAACGCCGCTGGTATTCGAGCGTGTCGATGGCGGCGACCTGTCAGGCCTTCGTGTTCCCGGCCTCTATACCTATGCCGGCTTCAACCGTTTTTATCTCGGACAGCTCTCGCGCATTGCGCAGATGCTCGTCGACGACCAGTGGGTGCTTGGCGGCGGCGGCGAACAGGGCGGCATCGATCAGGAGTTGCTGAAGCTCGGCCCCCAGCTCCTCGATCGCTATGGCAAGGAGTTCGCAACCGCGTGGAACAGCGTTCTCGATGGGTTGAAATTCAAAGCGATGCTGAAGGACAAGCCGCACTATATCGCGCTTTCCGCCGTCGCATCGCCAACCTCGCCGATCGAACAGCTGTTTACAGCGATCGCCGCCGAAACTGCCCTTACGCGGGGCGCTGCTTCTGGCAAGGAGCCAGCCACCGGGGTTGAAGCCGGCACGGTTCAAGGCCCGTCGATGGCCAGGGGTCTGGCTCGGATCGGCATACAAATAGCTACCGGAAAATCGCAAAGCCGTGCCGGCACGGGATCTGCGGCGGCGCAAAACCAGAGCCCCGGGGGCAACATTGAAGCGCAGTTCCAATCGTTCCAGGCCTTGGTGAGCGGTCCTGCCGGGCGCCGACCGATCGATGCCTTGACCCAGAACTTCCGCGACATCTACAAGAGCCTGCAACTGGCGACCGACGTGCCGTCGCAGACGGATCGCGTCAACGCCAATCTGCAGCTGCAGATAGCCACCCTTCGTGCCAATTCCTCGCGCCTGCCCAAGCCACTCGCCAGAATGGTCAATGCGACGGCGGACGAATTCGAAGGCAACGTCGCCGAGACTTCGGTGGCGAATTTGAACCAGCTGCTCGACCGGGCGGTCACGGCTCCTTGCGAGGCGGCTGTCAACGGCCGTTATCCTTTCGCCGGCGATGGCACCGAGGATGTGGCGATGGCGGATTTCGCGAAACTGTTCGCACCGGGCGGGCTTCTGGACCGGTTCTTCGCGCAGAATCTCGCATCGCTGATCGACATGAGTGGCCAGGACTGGAGCTGGAAACAGGATGTGCGCTTCGGGCGCGACCTGTCGAAATCGACGCTGAAAATCTTCCAGCAGGCGGCCGAAATCCGCAGCGCCTTCTTTCCCCAAGGCGGTTCGACGCCCTCGATCAGCATCACCTTCACGCCGTTCTCACTGCATGGCGATGCTGATGCCGCGGTGCTCGATGTCGATGGCCAGACCGTCCAGAGCAACCAGGTGGGCAACGCGCCGAGCATCGTGACCTGGCCCAGCGGCGCGGCTTCCGGTTCCGCCAGCCTGAGGCTGACGCCGGAGATGCCAGGCCGCGAATCCACCATCAAGTTCGAAGGGCCGTGGGCGCTGAAGCGGCTCATGGACAAGGCGTCCATCACCGGCACCGACAATAATGTCCAAGCGCGCTTCGTGATCGGCGGGCGCGACGTCAGCTATACGATCCAGACCGGCTCCGGCCCCAACCCGTTCCTGCTTCCGGCACTTTCCGGATTCAGCTGTCCGAAGGCGTTTTGAGATGGGCTTCGAACTTTTCAATGCGGTAGCACCCTTCGGGAGGCTCAGGCGCCCGGACCTTAATTTCGATACTTTAATGGTCGAGCCTGTGGCAGACTGCCGTGAGCGAGCGCCCGGGATTGGGCCGCAGAGGACGCGTGAGAAGCGTTTGGTGGCAAGGTGAGCGATGTCGCCCTTCCCTTTGACAGTTTCGGCGTGAGCCACAAAGGCTGTGTCCGCGAGCACAATGAGGACAACTACCTGCTCGAGCCACGAACCGGGCTTTGGGTGGTGGCCGACGGAATGGGCGGGCATGAGGCCGGAGAAGTCGCCTCGGCCAGCATTGTCGACCACCTGGCCACGATCGGCATCGCAAGCTCCGCTCCGGACCTGCGGGCGCGCTTCGAGGACAGACTGAGCCGGGCCAATGCCGAGATCCGCGGCATATCGGAATCGCGCGGCATCACCATCGGCTCCACGGTCGCCGCCCTGTTGGCGATGGACGGACGGTTTGCCTGCCTGTGGGCTGGCGACAGCCGGGTCTATCTGATCCGCAACGCCGCGATCTCGCAGATTTCGAAAGACCACACCGAAGTGCAGGAACTATTGGATCGAGGCATGATCAGCGCGGCCGAGGCGCTGACCTGGCCGCGCCGCAATGTCATCACGCATGCGGTCGGCGTCAGCGACGACTTCGTCATCGATTTCCAGCAGGGCGAACTGATGCCGGGGGACATTTTCGTGCTGGCCACCGATGGGCTGACGGCACATGTCACAGATGCGGAGATCGAGGCCGCGGTGGTGTCGGCAACGCCTCAGGCGGCCTGCGAAAATCTCTTGCAAACGGTGCTGACGCGGGGCGGAACGGACAATGTGACCATTGTACTGGTGAAGATCGGAACCGGGCGCAATGGACAATCGCTCCACCCTGATCTGTCCAGAGCGGAGGGCTGAGGCCGATGAGCGCCGATGACAAGACGCGAATATCGCCGCAGGTGGCCAACACCGCGGTCGGCACGCAGCTCAGCGGCATCTACGAACTTGACGAGCGGATCGCATTTGGCGGCATGGGCGAGGTCTATCGCGGCCACAACATCCAGACCGGCGACCACGTCGCGATCAAGATAGTGCTGCCCGAGTTTGCCCGTGACCAGACGATCCTGTCCTTGTTCCGCAAGGAGGCCTCGATCCTCAACCATTTGTCGCATGACGCGGTCGTGCGATACCACGTCTTCACCATCGATCCCGGAATCGGCCGGCCCTACCTCGCCATGGAATTCGTCGACGGCGAGTCGCTGTTCGACATAATGCGAAGGGGGCCGATGCCGACGGAAGAGGTGCGCAAG
Source organism: Mesorhizobium sp. M8A.F.Ca.ET.181.01.1.1 (assembly GCF_004792025.1). Classification (NCBI taxonomy): domain Bacteria; kingdom Pseudomonadati; phylum Pseudomonadota; class Alphaproteobacteria; order Hyphomicrobiales; family Phyllobacteriaceae; genus Mesorhizobium; species Mesorhizobium sp. M8A.F.Ca.ET.181.01.1.1. Next base: position 61,098 of record NZ_SRTV01000013.1, read on the forward strand.
CTCTGCCATCGCCTCGCATCCGGCCTAGCCGCCGTGCATCAAGCCGGAGCAATCCATCGCGACCTGTCGCCCGACAACATCATCCTGCCGGGGGGCCGGGTCGACCGCGCAAAGATCATCGATTTCGGCATCGCGCGATCAGCGACGGTGGGCGGGGAAACGCTGATCGGCGGAAAGTTCGCGGGAAAATACAACTACGTTTCACCCGAACAGCTCGGGCTGTACAGCGGCGACGTCAGCGAGCAGTCCGACATCTACAGCCTTGGGCTGGTGCTGGCCGCCGCCCTGCGCGGCAAGCCGATCGACATGAGCGGATCGCAGTACGAGATCATCGAAAAGCGCCGAACCGTGCCTGATCTCTCTGACATCGACGACGATTTTCGTGACATTGTCGAAGCCATGGTGCAACCGGATCCGCAAGACCGGCCGGTCAGCATGGCTGACATCGCCAGGATGACGCGCGGCGAAGACGAAGCGACAACACCGCCCCCATCCAGGACACCCCGCGACCGGCCGGCTTTGCCACCAGCCGAGCAAACCCTTGCTCCTGATCCCAAGCCCCAGCCATCCAATGTCGCGGGGCACAACGTGCCGGCGGCGACGGGCCCGGGCGAGCAGGGCTTCGTTCCGCATGTCCGGCCAGCGCATCTGTCCAAACCGTTGCCTTCGCCGGCCGCCAGCCCGCCGCGCACGGCCGCGAGCAATGTCCCCGGGAAACCCGCGAAGACCCGAACCATCGCGATCGCTGCTCTTGCGACGCTGGCTGTCGTCTCGGTCGCCGGCCTTTACCTGAGCGGCTTCATGACACCTGTGACGCCGACTGCCGGCAAGACATCGCTTTCGCCCGAACCATCGAAGCCGGCGCCGACGGACAAGGTCGCGAGCGCCCCCGAGCCGGCAATGACAGGTCCGGCCGCGGAGCCGGGAGCCAGCGTCCAGCCTACTGAAAAACAGCCAGATGCCGTGGCAACCCAACAGCCGCTGCCGGCCAAGCCCGCCGAAATCCCCTCGCAGGCTAAAGCCCCGAAGCCGCCGGCAATGGCAGTCCAACCGCAAACAGAGGCGAGCGCACCGCCGGCTGGAAACCAGGCAGATGCCAAGGCCGTGCAGACGGCAGAGCCGGCGAAGCCTATTGCTCTCCCGCAAGCCATGGAACCCCCAACGCCATTGGCAACGGATGCGCAGCAACCGTCCGCAAAGGCATCGCCGACACCCCAGCAGAATACGATGGTCAGCAACAGTCAGACGGCAGTTCCAGCGCCTGAGACGACAGCTCCAGCCGCACCGGCAGTTCCAGCCCCGCCAGCCGAGAAGGTGGCAACGCCGCCATCGGCCAAGCCAAAGGTTGTGGAGACCCCAAAGCCCGAACCACAGATCAGCCAGCCGGAAGCACCCAAGGTGACCGTGCCAGCACCCAAACCAAGCGTAAGCCAGACGGATACCGCGAACGCCGAGGGCCAAAACGCCTCGCCACCGCCGGCCAAACAGCCGGACCTACCAGTCGTCGCGTTGAACGTACCCAAACCGGCGATCCCCCCGGTCGTCGACGATAGCGCGCAACGTGTCTCCTGGGTTCGCGACTTCGGCGGCGGCGACTGTTTCTATGCCACCATGACGTCGTCGACCGACAAGGCCGCCGCGATCGAAGGCTTTGGCACGGCGGTCCAGCCATTCGAACGGATGCTTGGCGATTTCCAGGCAAAATTCCACGTAGAGCCGGACATCAGCGTCCGCCTCATCGAGCCGAGCCAATGCGAAGTCACCAACTTTCTGCGCTTTCTCGGGCAGACCACGGCCGACAAGCCGCAGCTTGTTCTCGACCGGACATCGGTGCCTGATGGTACGCCGATCAGCGGCACGCTGGTGACGCACGGCGGGCTCATCTCCAGTGTCCTGCTGATCGATCACAAGGGCATGATGTTCAATCTCGACGACCGCATCGTCGCACAATCCGACAAGGCCACCTTCAGCATCCCGATTGGCCTCGGCGCCGCCGACAAGGCCGCCGGGAAGGCCGTGCCGCAGATCATAATGGTGATCACGGGTCCGCAGGATATTCAGGCGGCAGCCTTCGCGACGCCGACGCCGGCCTCGGTGCTGCTGCCCAAGATTCTCGAAGAGATCGAGACCGACGGATCGCAATTTTCAGCCACTGCCAAGTATTTCCGGCTCGGCGGATAGCATGGGCGCCCGATGGAACGCTGCCGCTCGCGTTTCCCCAACTCGTCCGCCGACCTGCCCTTGGGGCAGCGTGAGCCGGCTCGAGCCCTGGTTGCCCTGACGGGCCGCATGAAGCTTGCGGTCATGGCAGGGGCGGCATTGCTGGCCGTGCTGGCGCCCGGCGAAGCGCGGGCCGAATTCACGGTCTGCAATCAGACACTCGACGTCGTCAATCTCGCGGTCGGCCAGAAGGTCGACAATGCGGACCAGACTGACGGCTGGTGGACCATCGGCGCAAATCAATGCGTGAACGTCATCCGCGAGGAACTGACGAACCGCTACATCTACATCTACGCGACTGATGTCTTTGGCCATGCGATCCTGACCGGGTCGACCGAGATGTGCATCGAGCGGCGGCGTTTTTCGATCCGCGGCATCGACGAGTGCTGGCAGCGCGGCCATATCGCAGCGCAGTTTCTCGAAGTCGATACGCTTGAACAGGTGCGGTGGACCTTCTTCCTGACCGGAAGCAATCCGTGACGCACAGTATCGACACCAGCTTCAGGGAGAAAAAACTGGCGCGCGCCGCGCTGCGCAGGCGCACGCTCTGGCGCCGGCTCATTGCCGGTTTCGCCGTGGTTGTCCTGCTATCGATCGCCACCGGTTTCTACCTCACAGCGGACTATTGGTCGTTCGGCGACGAAGACGAGGAGCTGCACGCGGTCGAAGGCACGGACGATGTGCCGGCAGATGCATCCGTCTATGTGCCTGCCATTATCGAACTGGCCGGAGATCCGATGTGGATCACGCTTGCGCCCGACGCCGACACGGCAAGCAAGGGCCATGCGGTAGCGCGCCCGTCCGAACTCGACAGTTCCGGCGCCTCACCGCAGATCGAGATCCTCTCCGACGTCATGCTGAGTGCCAGCGAAAAGTTCATGACGACGATCCCGTCGACGCAGGAGGACTTCGCCTTCTTCCAGGCACAGCGGCGGACCGCTCCGACATCGCCGGCCGCCGCACCCACCGAGCAGGCCGCTCCGCCTGCCCCGCCGGTGGCACCGAACGACCAGCAGGGGGACCTGGATAATGAGCTGGCTGCACCCGATGCGAGCGAGGCCCCGGCCGGTTCGGCGCCCAAGGCGGATGCCGGCGACGCGGAGGCCGGCTGGGGAGAGACCATCGATCAGGGCGAGGCAGCGCTGCCCGCCTTCAAGAAGACCCAGATCGAGAACAATACGACCGTCGCAACCGCGACCAACGAGTACCAGCGCTTCGAGGCGACCGAAGACACCTTCGTGAAGATCCTCAACGACCGCAGCCTGGACAGCGTTGCGCTCGATGCGCATTTCTCCGCCGACGATGCCAAGCTGGCGGGCGAAGCCTTGAAGGCGCTCTTCAACCGGGACGGCCTGGAAGCGGGTTATGTCGTCGCCATGCGCGGATTCCGGCCGAACCGCGAAACGACGACGATGTCGCTCATGCAGGTCTCGATCTACGCCAAGAATGTCTTTGTCGGCACGTTGACGCGCAATGCCCCTGGCGCCTTCGTGTCGGGTGTCGATCCCTGGGTGCAAGAGGATCTGTTCAACTACTCCGGTGCAGATCAAGGCGGGCCCAAGCGTCAATACCGCCTGCTCGATGCGATCTATTCGACGGCTGCGCGCAACAAGGTCCCGACCGGCGTCATCGGCGAGGCGATCATGTACCTGTCGCGAGGACAGGATCTCGACGCCTTCACCAGCGAGGACCAGCGCCTAGTGCTGATCTACTCGCAGACGCCGCGTGGCAAGGATGAGACGTCCGGGCGGGTGCTTTATGTCGGCGTCCAGGGCGGTGAGAAGACCATCGACTGTTTCGTCTTCCAGCAGAGCGACGGCCAGTACTCCTGCGTCACCGGCAATGACGAGGTGCGTTCGCTAACTGTCGCCAACGGCATGGTCACGCCGGTGAACGGGGTCATGACATCCACCTTCGGCCCGCGCAAGCACCCGATCCTCGGCGTCGTTCGTATCCACAAGGGCGTGGATTGGGCAGCCCCTGTCGGCACGCCGATCATGGCGGCCTTCGACGGCGAGATCAGCTTCCAGGGCGATGGCGGCAGCTATGGCAATCTGGTGAAGATCTCGCATGCGAACGGGCGCGAGACGCGCTATGCGCATATGCAAAAATTCGCCATTGCGAGCGGAGTCGGTACCAAGGTGAAGGCCGGCGACGTCATTGGCTATATCGGCACTACCGGGCTCTCGACCGGCCCGCATCTGCATTTCGAGCTCTACCAGAACGGCGAGGCGATCGATCCGCTAGGGACTGCCACCACGGTCGCCACCTATGAGACTGGCAATTCCGGCAATTCTGGCAATTCCGGCGATGTCGCCGTCGAAACGCTGACCGAGCGGATCGTTCATGTCGAGAGTGGCGGCAGCGCCCGCGCCAAGAACCCGAATTCCTCGGCGACCGGCGCCGGCCAGTTCATAACGAAGACCTGGATTCGGATGATGAATACCTACCGTCCGGACCTCGCGCGCTCGCTGTCGACCGCCGACCTGCTCGCCCTGCGCTACGACGCCACGATCTCGCGCGAGATGGTTCGCAATCTGGCGCGCGAGGGCGAAGCGTATCTTCGGGCGCGCGGTCACCAGATCACGGCCGGCCGGCTCTACCTCTGTCATTTCCTGGGAATGGAAGGCGCGCATCAGGTGCTGTCGGCGCCAGCTTCGGCACAATTGAGCGCCGTGCTGGGGTCCGCCGTCATCCAGGCCAACCCGTTTCTCACGGGCAAGACAGCCAGCTATGTGGTGGACTGGGCCGAAAGGAAGATGGGCCAGAAGCTGAGCCGTGTGGCCACCGACGCCAACCCGCCGTCGACGACTACGGAGATCCGCCAGACATCGCCGGAGTTCGAAAAATACAAGCAGGCCGTCACCGCCCTCATCAGCTCGATCCAGAATACGCTTTGACCCGGCCCGTGCGGCATCAGCCCCTCAGGCCATTGGTGTCACTATCTCTCGGGCCTCTGTGAACCAAAGTTGGGCTCAGCATCACATATGTCCAAGGATCCATTTTTGGCACAAGCGACCCAGTCGCCGACGAAATCTGGCATCCGCAGACATCAACAGTGCCCCCAGTGGGTAGAGGGCTGGTCCATGAAAACGATCACAGTCTTTCTGAGCGGGATTATCCTGGCTTTCGTTGCCGCCTTCGGCGCCGAGGCAGCCGTGCCTGACGCCAAGCGCGTCGCGCTGGTGATCGGCAACACCAACTATGTCCATGCGGTTACCTTGCCCAACCCCGCCAACGATGCCCGCCTCATCGCATCGACACTGCGCGATGCCGGCTTCGAGGTGATCGAAGGGGTCGATCAGGACAATGCAGGCATGCACAGCCTCATCAGCCGGTTCACCGAGCAAGCCTACGACGCCGACCTGGCGGTCATTTTCTATGCCGGTCACGGCATGCAGGTCGACGGCAAGAACTACCTGATACCGGTCGACGCCGATTTGACATCGCCAGCCTATCTCAAGACGCGCACCATTCAGATCGACGACTTCATGGCCGCGCTTCCGCCCGACCCGGCGATCGGCGTCATCATCCTCGACGCTTGCCGCGACAATCCGCTGGCAAGGACGCTGGCGGCCTCGCTGCCGAAAAGCCGATCCACCTCGTTGGGCACCGGCCTGGCGCCGGTCGAAGCAAGATCGGACGTCGTCGATACTGGTGGCCTGCTTATTGCCTATGCAACGGATCCGGGCGCCATCGCCTTCGACGGCGACGGGGTCGACAGTCCTTACTCCACCGCGCTCGCCAGGCATCTGACCGAGCCCGGCGTCGAAATCCAGAGCGCGCTGACGCGCGTGCGCGGCGAGGTGACCGAAACCACGCAAGGTCGCCAGCGGCCGTGGCATAACGCATCGCTGGGACGCGAGGTTTTCCTGGGTAAACCCGTCGCCGCTGCGGCGCCGCCGGCCGTAAATCCGGTAGCCGACGCATCCGCGACATCCGCCCCTGCCCCTGTCGCCAATGGTTCTCTTTCCTGGGAAGTCGAGCAACGTCTTTGGGATGAGGCCTCGAAGCACAATTCTGGTCCGTTCTACCAGGCCTATCTCGACCAGTTTCCGAACGGTCGTTTCGCCACCGTAGCGCGGCTGAACATCGACGAATTGGACGGCCCGAACGCTCAAAACCGGCAGGTCGCGGCACTCGATACGAACCAGGCGAACGCCGGTCCCGGCTCCGCCGTGCGCACCTCTGTCAGCGTTCCGGACGAGATGAAGCAGAAGCCGGGCACCGAGTTGACGGAAAGTGCGATGGGCCTCGACCGCCAGAGCCGCATCGACCTGCAGTTGCGGCTTGAAGCGTTAGGCAACGAGCTTGGGCTGATCGACGGAACCCTGGGCTCTCAGACCCGTGAGGCGATCGGCATCTGGCAAGCCGATAACGGACTGCCACAAACTACCTATCTGACGCGCGAGCAACTGGCGTTCCTGGTGATCCAGTCAGATCCCGTGATGGCAGCCGTGCGCGCCGGATATGACGCCGATCAAGCCCGTACGGCACAGCCGAGGAAGCCCGTCGTGCAGAAAGCCCGCGCGATGAAGCCGGTGGCACAAGGACCCCGCAAACAACGGCAGGTCGCTCAGAAGTGGCGCGACCGCGAGATCATGGTGCGGCGGGATGAACCTGCTCGGCCGCGGGACAATTTTCTCGCCAGGGCACTGATTTTCGGCGCTGGTGTGGCCGTGGGCAGCGTGCTCAAACACTGACCGCCGCGCGTTACTGCGCCTTAATCCGCATTTCCACGCGACGGTTGACCGGATCATACGGGTTGGGGCTGCGTGGATTCTTTTCGCCCATGCCGATGGCGTCGATGCGGGCGGGATCGACACCACTGGCCGTCAGGAAGGCTGCCACCGATTTCGCTCGTCGTTGCGACAGGCCCTCATTGTAATGCACAGTGCCAGTGGCGTCGGTGTAGCCTTCGACGACGAAGCTGAACGTGCTCAGCCGGCTGTCCTTCAGCGCCTTGGCGAACTCGTCGAGTTCAGAGCGCGCAGTGGTGTCGAGTGCGGCCGAATCTAGGCCGAAATTGATCAGCATATCGAGACTCGATTTCTCTCCCGGCGCTTCTTTTGCCTTGGTCTTGGTCTTGCTCTTGCACTCCTCCTCGGTGCCGACGCAAATTCCCCGCGACTTGCCGAGATCGGCCGCGCCGGCAAAGAACTTGACAATGTCTTCTGATTTCTGAACAGGATCGGCGAAAGCGTGGGTCGAGAAAAACACCACGACCGCCAAGACAAAAGTTGAACTGCCCCACTGCATAACGGTTACTCCTATCTGAGCATCCGATTTCGATGATGGCGATCATACCAAATTCCAGTGCAATTGTCTGTCGATAAACGCCGGCGGCACGATAGTGCCGTTGGCTGTTACCGGATCATTGGTCGAGACTTGACCCGCGCCGCGCCTGAGGCTTGAGTGACCAAGGCTTCTCGATGAAAGCGTGGCGGTCATGGCCAATGGGCTCCGATTCAAGACGGCACGAGATCTTTTCACGGCTTGTCCGGCTATTGCCGAGGACATGAGAACCCTTCCAACCGACCAAAACTCGATCGCGTTTTGCCGCCACCTGCTCGCCGGGCGCGTTCCCGAGGAAGCGATCACATTCTGTGCCTACCTGCTTGCCGAGCGGGCCGCGGTCTGGTGGGCGCATGAATGCCTGAGCCATCTGACCGAGCTGTTCGATGGAACCGATCAGGAATTGCTTGCGCATGTTCGCGACTGGGTGGCTGAACCGGACAATCCCCGCCATCAGGCAGCCGTCCGCACGGCCGCGACGACACCAGCAACAACGCCAGTCGGCTGGATTGCGCTGGCTGCTGGATGGCGGAACAATGGTTCGGCCATGGACGCGACGACAACACCGGCCTTGCCGCCATTACCTGCTGCCCACGCCGTCAATGCCGGGATTCTGGCCGGCCTGGCGCGTGTCGCTCTCGCGGACCGGTTTGCGGTTCTTTCCGCATTTGTCGAAATGGGCATCCAGATGGCGGAGATCGAGGCGCGCCAATCGGCTGATGCCTATTAGAGCCGCTTACTTGCAGCCGCCTTGCGCCCATTTGGCCAGCGCCACCTTGAAGCGTGTTCCCAGCGGATGTTGCAGGCGCAAGACAGAGACATCATTGGCGGCGAAATTCTTCGCCTGATCGCACAGCCGGGCCTCGTTCCATTCATGGCAGCCGTCGCAGTGCTTGCCTTCCCAGACCGACTTGTCCAACCCCTCCACCGGGCTGAACAGGGGCTTGCCCTTGATCAGTTCGGCGATGCTCTTGCCGTCGATCGCCGCATCGCCGAAGTCGACCGGATGATTGAAAAGGATCGGGGCATCCGACGCCAGTTTGGGGATTTTCTGGCGCAGCACATCGAGCGCAAGCTGGTCGTTGCTCGGGCCTGACGGACTAGCCGGGCTGGTGTTGCGCGCGTCGGAGCCGCCTTCGGCTTGAGGTGTGCTCGCCTCGCCCACGATCAATGGCGCATTGAGATCGACCTTGTGCAGGACGACCTCCGTTGTCAGCGAAACGTTGAGCCAGGGGCGCTGCTTGCCGGCGGTTGCCTTGAAGACATCACCGGTCACCCGGTTCATCGCCTCGGTGATGGAGACGTTGGCTTCGCCGATGTGCTGAAGCAGCGCCGCAGTGAACGGCGAATGTTCGCCCGACCCGTCATAGGCGACCTGATTGGGACTGGCGGCGAAAGCGACAAGCGTGCCGGCGCCACCGTTCTCGATCGGGATCTCGGCCAGGCCGCTCATCGCACCGTGGACGCCCGCAGTCTTGGCCAGCACTTCGGCGAGGGGATTGTCGCGGCAAGCGTCGAGGAACACCAGCCTGATGCTGGTCTCGCGTGACATCTGGCGCAAAACAAAATCAAACGACACGGCCTCGAAGTCGAGGGAAGTCTCGTCCTCCAGCGCGGCGTCGACCGGAAGCAGGTAGTTCTTGCCCGAAACCTGCAAGCCGTGGCCGGCGTAGAAGAACAGCGCGATATCGGCACCGCGCACCTGTTTTGCGAACTGGGCGATCGTCGCCTGCGTCTGCGGCTTGGTCAGGTCGAAGCCCGAAACCACCTCGAAGTCGAGCTTCTTCAAGCGTTCGGCCATGGCCTGGGCGTCGCGCACCGGATTGGCGAGGGGTGCCGCGTGCTGATACTGGGCGTTGCCGAGGACAAGGGCGACGCGGCGCTCGGCGCTGGCGGCCGTCATAGTCAACAGCAAGGCGAGTACCACGAGACCGGCGGCGCGAAAGAAGCGGCCGCAACGGGCGATCAGACCGGACCTCACCGCACCCTCAGAGCTTGGTCGCGGAAAACTCGATCCGCCGGTTGAGCGCCTTGTTCTTTGGCGTATCGTTGGCGGCAACCGGCCGCTCCTCGCCATACCCGGTCGCCGTGATCTGCGTGCGCGCAATCCCCGCGGCAACAATGGCATCGGCGACCGCCTGGGCCCGCCGTTCGGACAATTGCTTGTTCGCCTCCGGCGAGCCGTCGGAATCGGTGTAACCGGAGACCTCGACCTTGAGGCTCGGGCATTTGCCGACGACACCTTCGACCTCTTCAAGCAACGGCCGGCTCTTCGCATCGAGCCGCGCGCTGGCCGGCCGGAAGTAGATGGCGCCGGTGCGCGACAGCACGGCGAACCGGTTCAGGCATTCCTCGTCGCTGAAGTTCGCCTTGGCGGCATCGGTGGCAACGGGGCCAACCTCGGCTGAATTCGCCGCGGCGGTCGGAGCGGCGGCCGGCTTGCTGCCGTCAGCGGTGAAGACGAAATCGAACGATACCGACGCGGTCGGCACGATGTTGGTGACATTGGCTGCCTGTTGCAGCTTGTCAACGTTCGGCAACAGGCCGAAATCCTCGACATGGACAGCGACCGGAGCCTCCGAAGCAACCGACACCATGGTGTCGCTGATCATAGTGACGACGACGCTGGCCTCGAGGTCCTTGTCGACGCCGTGCAGATTGAGACGGAAAGGCAAGGTTGCCTTCACCCTGCGCTTTGTCGCGAGATCGGCGAATGCGGCGGGATCCACCTTCGCCGTCAGCTCGGCCGTCGGGTACTTGAATGTCTCGAAGAACAGGAAGCGCATGCGAACATTGCGCAGGTCGACGCCGGTATCGACCGAGTTGAGGTCGAATGTGACCTTGGCATCACCCGCCGCGCTCAGCGTGCCGGTGATGTTCCTGATCTTGTTGGTCTCGACGATCGTGTTCTTCTTGACCGACTGGTAGGTGATCACCGAAGCTGCGGGATCGAGCGTCCAGTTCGGCGCGGCGCTGGCGGCTTGCGACCCGAGCAACAGCAACAACGTGAGGCCAAGAGCCCTTGCTGCAGCAAGGCCTTTCGACGTTGTCTTCCACCAGAATGCGACGACTTCGAACATGGAACGCCCCTGCCCAGGACCACCGTATCGACCCGACATCAAGCGGGGAGCATAGAGCACTCGCGGTTGGTTGGCGAGTACGGCTGCAAATCCTAAGAATGCAGGATAATCGGCGAAGAACTGATGCTGCCCCATTCCTGAACTAAGCCTAAGCCGGTGTGAAACGATCCGGGAGTCAGTGCCGCCACGACCAGGACATGGTCGTAGCTACGTCCGGCATTCTTGAGGTTTGATCAACCTCCCCAACCGCCGCCTCCACTACCTCCGTTCCCGCCTCCACCCATGGACGGAGTGACTGGCGGGGGGACAGGTGCCGTTTCCTCAACCGGCTTGATCACCTTTTTGGCGGTGACCTTCTTCTGCTGGTCGATCTTTGGCGTGGACGTCGTGCGAACGAGCTTCTGTCTGTGCTTCGTCGTCGTCACCGTTGGTTCGGCCGTGGGCGAAACGGACATGCAGCCCGCTAGCGCCGCCAGGGCACCGGATAGAACCGTTGCAATCAATGCCTGCTTCACTGCCGTGCCCACCATTGCCTCCTTGTGATCAAAACAAGTCCCGACGCGGATTGGCTTGCTCCCAGACCGCTCTGGCCGTCTTGACCAGTTGGTCGTCCAGCGAGCCGTTCGCCGCGATCTTCGACTTGAGTTCGCCGTGCAATTGCTTCAGCGCCGCCGTTTTCGCCTTCACGCCGAATTTTGTCAGCGTCGCCTGGGCGCCCGGCAATTCCTTGCGAAGATCGAGTGCCACCGCGAAGGCCAGGTAGCGCACCGCTATCGCCTGGTCGGCCTTGTCGCCCTTCTGCATTTCGAGAGCCGCCCGGTCATAGGCGCCGGACTGATCGCCGCGGGCCGTGGCCAGTTCGAACAGTCTCTGCGCTTCATCGAGGTTCTGCCCGACGCCGACACCGTCCCGGTACATGCGCGCGAGGCTAGCCGGAGCGTAAGGCTGGCCGAGATCCATGGCCTTCTGGAAGAGCCCGTGCGCCTGGCTGGGATCCTTCCCGACACCTACGCCGGCGAGGTAATTTCGGCCGAGCAGGTTCATCGAATACATGTCCTGCCGCTCAACGCCCGCCTTCAAGAAGGCCACGGCGCGGGCCGGATCGGCGGGCACGCCATTGCGGCCCTCCGTGAAGATCGCGGCAAGATCATTCATCGCGTAGGTATGGCCCATGGCTGCCGCCTTGAGCAGAAGGTCCAGCCCCTTGCCAGTGTCGCGCTCGACGCCATAGCCGTTGAACAGGGCACGTCCCCATGACGTCATCCCGTAAGGATCGCCCTTGTCGGACGCCGCCGCATAAAAGGCATTGGCTTGCTTGCGGTCGGCAGGCATTCCCGTGCCCGTCGCGTTGAAGTAGCCAAGCTCGAACACGGCACGGACGTGACCATTGTCGGCTGCCGCCTGGACGGCTTTCTTGGCGTACTCGACCTTGCCGGCTGCCAGCAGCGCTCGGCCCAGTTCGTAGCGGAAGCGGGCGACGTCGGGATAGGCTTTCACCGCCGCCTCGCAGGCCTTCACGGCCTCGGTGCCGATTTCATTCGGAAGCAGGCCGGGGACGACGCCTTGCAGGTCGAGAGGCTCGCCGGCGGCCTGGTCGCAAGGATCGACGCGTGGCGACAGCTTCATGGTGGCGGGCTTGGATGAACTGCTGTCGGCGCGGATTTCGAAGCCGACCTCTACCGGCTGGGCAGCACCGATCTGGGGTTCGTAGCGCAGCTGGTCGACCTCGTCCGCCATCAGGCTCGACTCCGGCGACAGGGCACGATCCGGCAGGGACAGCGTTCCCGTTGCCGGATAGCTCGCGAGTTTCAGGCTGACGGAGGGATCCTTTGTGGGGAAATCCAGATTCAGCGGAACCGGGCCTACTCCGACCGGGACGCTGATCTCGCGGTTTTCGATCGCCTCGGCGGCGCCGGTGATATGAATGCCCCGCTCCAGCACCTGCTGCTTCTGCTCGGTCTCGAGCGAAGCCGCAATCTGTTCGCCTTGGGCGCCGTGGCCATCCTTGACACGGAACACCATGATGCCCCGGGCTTCGCCACCCCAATTGTCATGCGTGGCGTAGGCCAGCATGTCCACCTCTTCGGGCGCACCGGCGCCCTTGGGCACATCCATCTTCAGGCGTGGCAGGTCCACGCCCTGAATCTCTTCGCCGACCTCGACGGCCCTGCCGTCCAGCAGCAGGCGTCCGAGCACGGGCGGCCTTTCGATGCTGACGGTGATCGATCCGCCATCGACATCGACCGGTTCCGGCAGGTCAAGGGCAACAGGCCCGACACCCGACGGCACGACTTTCTCAAGAACCGGCGGCAGCGAAGGCCGGCTGGCACGGCGCATCAGGACAACTTCGTCGATGAGCGAGGAGTTTTCCCAGGGAACCTGCTTGCCGTCGGTGGCCTCGACCACATCCCGGCGCACCGCGGCCATGACCGTGCGTATCTCTTGGTTCGGCGCCAGCGCCCGACGCGAAAATGCGGACGAAAACGGGCTGAGGTCTCCGCCTCCATCATAGGCGACCGCCCCTGGCTCGGTGGCAAAGGCGATCAGCGTATTCAGCGAGCTTTTGACCTGTGCAAGACCGGTGTTGCCGGCCGTGATCAGCTGGTCCCTCAGCCAATAATCCTTGCGCGGAAACGGATTGTTGCGACAGGCGTCGAGGATGATCACCTGGATCTTCGATTTCGCGCGCAATTGCTGCAGGACATCATCCAGCTTGACCGCCTGGACCTCTATGTCGGCTGCATTCTTCAGCGAGGCATCGACGGGGATCAGGAAATTCTCGCCACCAATCTGAAAGCCATGACCGGAATAGTAGACGACGGACAGATCGGCGCCGTCCGCCGCAGCAAGGTAGTTGCGGAACTGCTCCTCGAATTGCAGCTTTGTGAGGTCCTTGGCAACGAACACTTCGAAGCCGGCCAGCCGAAACGTCTTGGATACGTCCTCGGCATCCTTGTCGGGATTCTTGAGGGCGGGGATTTCCCGGTACTCGGAATTGCCGATCACCAGCGCGACCCTTCGATCGGCCGACGCATCGAACGTCGTGAAGGCGGCCACGAGGAAAACCGCGATTAATCCGCACAGCCGGAGCATGGCAACCGCCTCAACCGCCGCGACCTGACGACCACAAGCTCCCCAGATTGCGGTATCAAGGTCTGATGAAGAACTCACAATCCGCCGAAACAGCAACAGGAAAAAGACTGAAAAACCATCGCGGCAGCAGGCACCTTCGGAATGTGCAAGGTACCTCAGAGCAGACCCATCCGCAATGAGTGTCTAACCGCACCGGCATGGCCGTCCGGATCCGACGCATTCACCAAGCTTGAACCCAGAGACGGGGTGCAGTGAAGTCGGAAGGCCTCGTCATGGGATGGCCAAAGACAAGACGAGCGGCAATTCCATTCCGAAGTGCCGGATGCGCCAGATTGTCGAGGAAAACTTTCAAGCCATGCCGGCAGGCAGCGAGTGATGCAGGATTCCAATATCAAACCATCGCTGCTGGTTCAGCCGCCTATGTGCACGTCATTGTACGCCAAAGCGCGACACGGTTCTAAGGACGCTTTACATCAATGCTTGACATGTTCAGCATTCAGCTTTGCCACCATCTTTTGGGAGGCGACTGATACTGGATGCAATGGGTAGAAGCGAAGGCTACAGTGCCGAACCCGCCCTATCGCCGCCGTTTCCCCTGCTCCCACTCGATCGTTTCCAACCCAGCTAGGACCTTGATCTAGCTTGGTTTTTTCTTTCCTGCGGCACTGAAAGCCGACACACGGCCCCTCAAAAAGTTACACTATTGACTTTAAACGGAAAATCGCCGCAAAAAAAGTTTTGAGGTTTCATAGACTATCGGAGCCAATCGGTCGGTTTTCGCTCTCTCGGTGCTCAGTCGCACACTCGACCCGATCTCAAAAAGTACCGTCAGCACAGTCTATCACGCCCCGCTGGAGCGATCCATCCATCGCAACCAAAAGAGCCAGCCTGCTCCATTGGCACTTGGTAGCGCCATCATTCATGCAAGCCCCAGTTTCGATCAGGGTCGTTGCGTCGATTGTCGGCCTACGGCGGGACCGTCTCGGAATGCCGGGGCTGACCATCCGATCCTGTCCAGTCAACCGAAGGCGCCAACCTGTGCTCTTCCCGCTATCGCTCTTGTAGCCGATGACCTGCTTATGCACAGTGATGCCCGCTAACACCATCGGACCTGATCCGGTGCCAATGTTAGCAATAAACACGCTGTCGATCAGGCGATGCATGAGATCTCGCTCTAGAATGAGCGATGGGTCTTTAACCGCTTGCTCTGCTCCTTCTCTCCGCGAGTTGCTTCCTAAGTTTGTCTCCTTCGGCAAGATAAGCTTCTGCTTGAGGCGAATTCGTTGGCGTACAGCCTCTCTTCATCGGAAGGCGCCCGTTTTTGTAGGCTAACAGGATCGCTGCGGCTGCATCAGGACCAACCTCAAGAACGAGATCGAGCCAATTCCTTTCGGGTATGTAGATGTCGGCGCGCTCAGCTTTCGACAGAACATCTCCTTCAAGAACGAGCCTTCTCGTCTTAATGGGCATGATACCAGGCAGGCTAGCAAGGAAGTCCGTAAGAGAGCGCATCGCCGATTACTATAGAGTCACTCGTAGGCGGCTAGAGCAGCCGATGTCTTACTGCTGTCGATCGATCAATATTGCGCCAGCCTTCCCCCATGATCCAAATCCGACTACAGAGGGATGCTGACCCGGTGACCTTGCAGGAGGGTGATTTCGTGAGACCGCACTCGACCACTCGTCGTCCGGTCACTACCGAGCGCATCGAACGAGTTCTCGACCGCATCGCAGAAATCATCGTCGCACGCGGCGAGCAAGGCGAGGCATGGCTTCCGCTATATGACCACCTGGAGGCCGCGCTGCAGAATCTTCAGGCGAAGGAAAGGCGCCTTTCCGCAGTGCGTGAGCGAGTCAAACGTTCTAAGGGTTGAACGAGGACTCGACCTATGGCCCGAAGCTTAGTCCAGGCATTTTTCACCCCAGGGCTTGCCAATACATAGCGAAGAGACGCGTTTGTCATAAGGCCCCGTTGGCTGGGGTCGATATGCGACATAAGAATGTTGTTTTTATTTAGTTTTATCACAATATGTAGCACATTCAGGGCAACTGCCGTAAACTGTGTCGATGAACACCTTCCGGCGCGACCCAGCACGACTGGCTGCAGCTTATGGTCGGTGCAATCGGTGCGAAATTCCGCTCGCAATGGGAGCGGCCATTGGCGCGCGTGGCCGCGAGGGCTTGAGCCCGCAAGCGGACGGGTCCGCACTTTATTCCGCGCGTGACGATCCCAGATGACAATACTCGCTGGCTTGGGCTGATCACGCGATGCGCAACAGCTTGCGCAGGCGGACAGGCAGTCGGGGCGAGGCTTGAAGCTCAGCACAGCTCGCCTCCCATCGCTTCAGATACACGGCGATCGGGATACCGGTTCGGCCGGGCCAGCGGTTGAGTGCACCCAGCGCCTCGACACAGTCCGGCGCCGCCTCGTACTTGAGGTAAGTGTGACGGGTGCGATCAATGAGACTGAGACGAATAGGTCCAAACCAGTGGATAAGCATCGCAATATCACAATAGGTAGCACAATTTGTAGCACAAACTTTGGGCTCCCCCAACATTTATGCTTTGAAGCTTTATGTGGCGTTTGGGTGGATCTGAATTGGTCAGACTCGATTGTTTCAACCCAGCTAGATCATTGATCTAGCTGGGTTTTTTGCTTACGGCACCGAAAGCCGACGCATGGGTCCGTCAAAAAGTTACGCTGTTGAAAGGCTTCAGAGCGCCCTCGCCCGCAGACGGAGGTGAATTGACGCGTTGTGCCATACAGATCTGTGCTTACAGCGACTGCAGTCGCGCGATGTCCTCGGGTGTTGCAGCACGCTCAACTATAGTGCGCCCTGAAGGGTCCTTCACCTCCAGGCGGCCATTCTCAATCTCTTCCTTTGTGCCGTCGGGATGGGTGACTTCGGTCTTGTCACCTGAAATCTCGACCTTATCGTCTGCCGCGTTCACGTGCTCCTGCCCATCATGCCCAATGTCGTCACCGGCATCGTGGTCTGCACCATCGTCGCTGCCACTGCGGCCAGAGTTGCCGCCGTGCCCAGAGTCGTGATCTCCATCGCTGCCAGACCCGGAGTTGCCGCCATGACCCTCACCACCACTACTACTGCCGCCGCCACCCTCGCTCTTGGCATACGCGGCGGCTATTTGGATCTTGCCCGAGCTCACAAAGCTGAGCTGATAGGGCGCCACCACCAAAGCCAGGACAGTTGACGCCCGAAGGGCGAGCAGCAAGGTTCGGGTTAATTTTGGATTCTGCATGATAGGTTTCCTCCTCAATACATTGAGACAACGCAGAAGAGACGGAGATATTCCCACTATGCCCAGAAAAAGGCGAATGCAGGACCTTCGCTGGCGCTACCTCAGGACTTAGGTCGGATATGCACTGAAAGCACGCTACGCGTCCAACCTCGGCTCGGCGCAGAGGTCCAACCATAACCCGCCGCAATCACAATATCCGCAACCGGTTGGGTCACGCATGCTGACATCGTGGCTAATTAAACGGCGGGCGATGATCGAGGGTGGAAAGCGCCGATAGGTGGCCAAGACCGATCATACGCTGCCGTTTCCGATAACCGATTTGAGGCCGAGTTCTGACTGTCGGCTTACGGGCGTCGAGCTTGAATAGCTGCCGTTAGGCGCGCTAATTTCAACGACGACTTTCGCCAGGATCGCACCCATCGAATGGGGAGGCGCTCAACGGTTCGTTGTGCTAACCTCGATAGCCGCGGAGGGCGCTATGGGTGAGAATCGCAAGCTAGCCGCAATTCTAGCCGCAGACGTGGTCGGATATAGTCGGCTCGCCAGCGAAGACGAAGATCGCACCTTGGCGAGGTTGCGGGCACTACGCAGCGACCTGATCGATCCGACCATCGCCGTGCACAACGGGCGCGTGATCAAGCGCACCGGAGATGGAGCGCTTGTCGAGTTCCGCAGCGTGGTGGATGCCGTGCGCTGCGCTATCGAGGTGCAGAACGGAATGGTGGAGCGCAACGCCGGTGTACCGCAGGACCGTCGCATCGAGTTCCGGATCGGCATTCATCTGGGAGACGTTGTCGAGGAAAGCGACGGCGACCTGATGGGCGATGGTGTCAACATCGCGTCGCGTCTGGAGGGCGTTGCGGCGCCCGGGGCCATCTGCCTGTCCGAAGATGCCTATCGCCAGGTCAAAGCGAGGCTCAACCTCTCGGTCGCCGATCTCGGCAGCACGCAGCTCAAGAACATCGCCGAGCCGATCCGAGTTTATTCGCTGGCGGTCGGTGCCGCCGGCGCGAAGGCGATCGCGACGTCGGAACCCTCGACGAGCCGGCCCGGAGGATCAAAGTCGGCAAAGCTGTCGATCGCCGTCCTGCCGTTCGCCAATATGAGCGGCGACACCGAGCAGGACTACTTCGCCGACGGCATCAGCGAAGACATCATAACCGACCTGTCGAAGGTCGCCGGCCTCTCGGTCATCGCCCGCAACTCCAGCTTCACCTACAAAGGCAAGAACATCGATGTCCGGACGGTCGGGCGCGAGCTCGGCGTGACTGCGGTGCTCGAGGGCTCGATCCGCCGCGCCGGCAACCGCGTCAGGATCAATGCCCAGTTGATCGATGCGCGGACCGGGACCCATGTCTGGGCGGACCGCTACGACCGCGACATGACCGATATCTTCGCGCTGCAGGACGACGTGACGCGCCGCATCGTCGAAGCCCTCAGGGTTGCCCTGACCCCGGCCGAGTCGGCGCGCATCGCCCATACACCAACGAGAAACATCCAGGCGCATGATCTTTTCCTGCGCGGGCGCGAGGTCTTGTCCGGTCCTGATAAGACAAACGAGACATTCGAGCGCGCGGTCGCCTTGTTCATCCAGGCGATTGAGCTCGACCCCGACTATGCCGAACCGTATGCCGGCCTGGCTCACGCTTACAACCACGACTTTCAGAACCACTGGAGCGGGCGCACCGACAGCAAGGAACTCTCTGCCCATTATAGTCGGCTGGCGCTCGAGAAGGGCCCCAACCTGCCCTATGGGCATTACATGGCCGCGCTGGTGAAGTTTTGGGAGAAGGATCCGGCCGGACATCGCGAGGAGGTGGAGAAGGCGCTTGCTCTCAACCCCAACTTCGCACTGGCCTTCGGCCTGCGCGGGGTGGGCAACATCTACAACGGCGCGCCGCTGGAGGCGATTCCGGATCTGGAGCACGCGCTGCGCCTCGATCCGCTGCAGGGCCATTTGACCTGGCACTTCATCGGCTCGGCTTACCTCCTGGCCGGGGAGTACCAGAAAGCGGTCGAGGCATTTCGCGAGCGTATCCGCGTGTCGCCCAAGACCGACCTGTCGCGGGGGCTCCTTATTGCCGCGCTGGGCCACCTCGGCGACGTCGATGAAGCACGGCGCGTGAGCGCCGAGCTAAAAGAGATAAACCCGAGCTATCGCTTTTCAGAGCACGTGGGGCGGCTACCCTTCAGCAATCCGGCCGACGCCGAACGCATCCGGCAGGGGTACGCCAAGGCGGCGATACCCGAATACGCGGACGAAAGCCCTGCGCCTGCACTAGAGGTTTCGAGGGGCCGCTAGGTCGGCGGCGCGATGAAGGCCGGCACCATTATTAAGTGGGTTTCCCCCGTCTCGGTGTTGGTATTTTTGATGGTATCCAACCACCTGATGTATTTTGGCGATTGGCAGGATGAAGGACCAAAAATCCTGGCTTAGTGCCGTTTTTCACCAGTTTGGTTGCACCCATAGAATCCGGCAACCGGAATTGAACCGCCGCCAACCGGCCGTCTCATGCGACATCCGCTCATTGGCCCGGACCGATCATACTCACGAGAGCGCCGCGCTATTCTGGTAGCCCGGCAGCATGAAGCGCATCACCAAGGCATTCCGCGAGCGCCTGAGCGCAGTTCACGCCCGCAAACTGGCGACCGTAGCGAAAAGTTGGGTGCAGTTCGAGCACCCGTGCGGCAGCTGCCCTCGCTTCTTCCAACCGGCCGAGTTTGGCAAGCGCAGCGGCCAATTGCACATAAGTGATGCTGTGTGCGGGATTGGCCTGAACGGACTTGTAAGCGGCGCGACAGGCTTCGTCGTAGCGGCCGCACAGCAAATGACTCATCGCCTGCGCGTCGAAAGCGGCGAAGGCCCAAGGATCAAATGGGCTTAGCCGCATGCCTCGTTCGCTCCACTCGATGGCTCGCTCTGCTTCTCCGCTCCATCCGAGGACGACGCTGCCGAGAATGTAGGTCAGCGCCGATGACGGGCTGATCGCAAGCGCGGCTTCCATTGCAGTCAAAGCAGCGCTGCGGTCATGACCATCCATGCCGAGGGAAAATCCCGCGAGAGTCAATGCGGACGCATCGTCCTGTCCATGAAGGATGGCGGAGCGCGCATGGCGTATCGATGCGGCGCGGTTGGCTTCCTCCAAGCCCCTTCGGAGGAAGAGGCAGTGGTGACACATCGCAGCGTTGCCGTGCGCCAGCGCATAGGCCGGATCGAGTTCGATGGCGCGTTCGAGCAGCACGAGCGCTCGCATCGCCCGCTCAGGCATTCCGGAATCAACGTCAAGCTGGGCCCGAAGCACAAGGTCATAAGCATCCAGGTTATCCGGACGCCTGCGCCTCACCCTGTCGATTTCGGCACGCCGCAGGCTCGGTGCGATTGCGCCGACGGCCGAAATGGCGATCTCATCCTGAAGCGAGAAGATATCGTCGGAGCTGCGGTCATATCGCTCGGCCCATACATGAGCGCCGGTCGATGCATCGATCATCTGGCCGGTCACGTGCACGTGGCCCCCGACCCTCCGCACGCTGCCTTCGAGTACATACCGGACGCCAAGCTCGCGGCCGACCTGCTTCACGTCCAAGGCGCGGCCCTTGTAGGCAAAGGTCGAATTTCGCGCGATGACGAGCAGCCAGTTGATGCGCGCCAGGCCGGTGATGATATCGTCAACCATACCGTCGGCGAAATAATCCTGCTCCGGATCGCCGCTTAGGTTCGAGAACGGCAAAACCGCGACCGAGGGTTTGTCCGGCAATGTCAGCGTTGCCGGTTCTGCTCCATCGACTCTCGGTTCGCGGCTATCGGCTGTGACCGCCGGCCCGATATAGCGGTAGCCGCGTCGCGGCAGCGTTTCGATCCAGCATGCGCCGCCCGCCAAGTCCTCAAGGAGCCGCCGTGCCGCCGCAATCTGGACCGTAAGGTTGCTGTCCTCAATGGCCTGTCTGGACCACGCCGCCTCGATCAAAGCTTCTTTCTGAACCGGCGCACCCGCCTTTTCCACAAGCCGCGCAAGCAACGCGACCGCCCGCTTGCCGAGCGGCGTCGGCTCGACGCCGTGGAATAGAATTCCCGCATCGGCGTCGAGGCGAAACGGGCCAAATGCAAAGCGTGTTGGCATTTGCGAAGAAGATACCGTTTGTGAATTTTTCGCAACGATTTCGGAACGGCCTAAGGACTTGCCGAAACGCCAAGCACATCTTGCCCACATGTTACCAATGGAGGATCAGATGAGCGTCGCTCCCGTCATTCGCATGCCCGAAGAGAACAAGGGGGGCATGCTACGTGGCTATCCAATGGTGTTCCTCGTCACTGGCGAGGATACGAAACATACGAGTATGTTCGACTGGACAATCCCGGCCGGGTTCGCCACCGGCCTTCATGTTCACCGCGTGCAGGAGGAAACCTTCTTTGTGCTTGAGGGCGAATGCGTGTGGCATGTAGGGAACAAGACGATCCACGCGACCCCAGGTACTTTCCTGTTTATTCCACCGGGGGCGCCGCACAATATCACCAATATCGGCGAAAAGCCTGCGCGGGTGCTGATGACCGTCTCTCCGCCTGGGCATGAACACTATTTCGAAGAACTTGCCAAACTGGCTACACACAGCTCTCCGGATCCGAAAGCGCTTGCCCACTTGCGGGACCGTTACGACACTGACCAGCTCTCGACCCTGACAATAAAAGTGTAGGCTTTGATTTGCGGTATCGCGTAATGGCGCAAGCCGCGCATCGTCGGCACCTGCGATGTCCGCTTCTGAGGGTGTACAGGCGGCCCTGAACGACAGGGATGAGGCGCATTACCGCCGGGCAGCTGGAGCCGGAACCGGGCTGTCAGCTTCCAGCTTCATCACAGTGACGTCGGCCCCTAGCCCGCTCCCTCCGGCCGCGCGCTTGATCCGTGGTGGACGGCCTTGCCATGGTGCAGCCCCAGGGCCGAATCTATTGCAGATCAGAGTATTTGCCTCAACCTTGGTTAAACCGGGAAACAAACCGGTCGAACCTCTCGTTTGCGCCGCCACCAAACAGACGATTGGGTTTGCCTTCAGCCTCGATCCGCCCCTGATCCAGAAACAAGACTCGGCTCGACACGTCGCGTGCGAATGCCATTTCATGGGTGACGATGAGCATGGTTCGGCCCTCCGCCGCTAGGTCGCGCATTACCTTCAAGACCTCCCCAACCAGTTCGGGATCAAGTGCGGATGTCGGTTCGTCGAAGAGCAAAACCCGCGGTTTCATGACCAGGGCCCGAGCAATGGCTGCTCGCTGTTGTTGGCCGCCTGACAACTGGGCTGGGTACGCCTTGGCCCGCTCCAGCAGGCCCACCCGCTTGAGAACGGCCTCGGCCTCGTCCCGGACCTCTGCGCGGTTTCGGCGCTGGACGTGGAGCGGCGCCTCCATAAGGTTATCGAGGACGTTCATATGGCTCCAGAGGCAAAAATTCTGGAAGACCATCGCCACTTGCGTGCGGAGCCGATCGACCTGTTTGCGATCCGCGATTGATAGGTTGCCGTTCGTTGCCCGCAGCCTGACCTCCTCGCTAAAGATGCGCAGGTGTCCCGCCGATGGCATCTCTAGAAGGTTGAGACAACGCAGAAAAGTCGACTTGCCGGAGCCGGACGCCCCCAGAATGGAGACCACTTCTCCGTCCTTGGCCTCGAAATCTATACCCTTCAGGACCTCCACACTACCAAAGTGCTTGTGAAGGCCTTCAACTGAGATAGCGGCAGTTTCAGCAGTTCTATTTGAGGCGGCGGAGGCGGCGACATGAGCCATGTGGGTCTCCTATGGGGTGCTAGGCTTTGCGATGTGCGTGATGGGCGTGCAGTCTCCGTTCGACCAGCGAAAGAGCTGAACTGAGGAGGAAGGTGAGCGCCAGATAGATCGCGCCGCTGACCACGAAGATTTCCAGGACGCGATAGGTCGAGGAAATCAGTTTGTAGGCGACGCCGGTCACCTCGGTCAGGGTGATGATACTGGCCAAGGATGTTGCCTTGATCATCAGGATCACCTCGCTGCCATAGACTGGGAGCCCCTGGCGTAGCGCAATCGGCCAGATGATCCGGCGACGCAGCAGGAAGCCCGACATGCCGCACGAGCGAGCTGCTTCGATTTCGCCCGGCGGCACCGCCTGGACCGCACCGCGAATGATCTCGGCCGTATAGGCTGAGGTATTAAGTGCCAGAGCCAGGATTGCGCACCAATATGGCTCGCGCAGGAACGGCCAGAGAAAGGACTGGCGCAAAATGATGATCTGGCCGAGGCCGTAGTAGATCAGGAATATCTGCACCAGGAGCGGCGTCCCACGAAACACCTCGACATGAGCCCGGGCAAGCCATTGCAAAGGCGGCAACGGGCAGGCTGCGGCCGCAGCCACCAACACTGCCAAACCAAAACCTATCGAAAGCGACAAGGCGGCAAGCTGCAGAGTGAGCGGCAGGCCGGACAGGAGCTGCCGCAGGACATCCAAAAGAAACGGCCAATCCATGATCAGCGACTCCAGGGTTTGGCGAGGCGGCGTTCCATTCGCATCAAGACGATGCCCGTTGACCGGCCGATGATCAGAAACACCAGGGCGGCAACGCCATAAAACAGCAGCGGCTGACGGGTCGAACCCGCGGCTGTCCCGGTCTGGCGCAGCAACTCGCTCAGCCCAATCACTGATAGAAGTGATGTCTCCTTCAGCGCCGACTGCCAGACATTGCCTAGCGCGGGCAGGGCAAAGCGCAGCGTTTGCGGCGCGATGATGCGCCGTAACAGCAATAGTCTGGACATGCCGCAAGAGGCGCCGGCTTCTATCTGCCCCCGGTCGAGGCGCAAGTAGGCGGACCGGTAGCCCTCGGTTTGATAGGCGCCGGATACGACCCCGACGGCGATGGCGCCGGTTGCAAAGGAAGGCAGCGAATAAAAGCCGGGAAAGCCACCGACGTTCATCGCCTTTGAAAGAACGACACTTCCGCCAAAATAGAACAGATAAACGACAAGGATCTCAGGGACGCCGCGAAAAACCGTTGTGTA
The DNA here is from genome assembly GCF_004792025.1 of Mesorhizobium sp. M8A.F.Ca.ET.181.01.1.1. Lineage (NCBI taxonomy): Bacteria > Pseudomonadati > Pseudomonadota > Alphaproteobacteria > Hyphomicrobiales > Phyllobacteriaceae > Mesorhizobium > Mesorhizobium sp. M8A.F.Ca.ET.181.01.1.1. Next base: position 85,062 of record NZ_SRTV01000013.1, read on the forward strand.
GAATTGGCCAATGGCGCGCAAGAAGCGCGATCGTGCCAGTTTCAGGCTCGCACCACCAATTCCAAGGACGCTGCCAAGAAAGAAGCCACAAATCGCGGCCGCTAGGGTTATCCCTGCCGCTTTGAGGAGAGGTAGACCCCAGCCCTGTGGTCCGAAGCCCAACAATTCTATGAAGCTCGTCGTCATTGCAAGGCCTCATGATTGAGCGGTGGTTTGGTGCGAAAACGGTCTGCTGCAAATGGAGCAAGCCTCGAGTCGGCAGCCCCGGAAATCAACGACTGGGCGACAATCTCTCCAATCGCAGGCGCAAGCTGAAAGCCATGGCCACAAAACCCGAACACGTGCCAGAGGCCGTCATGCTGGGTGCTGGGTCCGATGAAGGGGATACCATCAGGCGTTGCGCCTTCGAGACCTGTCCAGGTTCTTAGAACTGGCACACCTGCCAGAGCGGGAAACGCAGTAATCGTGGCGATCGCGCTTGAGGCCATGCGGTCCATGATGGTGAACGAGGTATCCTGATCCGGGCAGGGCTTACCCGAGATGCCGCCGCCGATAACCAGGGAGCCGACGGCGCTCTGTTTGAACGATAGCGGCTGGTCGATTCCGATCACCACCGGCGTAACGAAGGCCTGCACACGCGCTGTCACCATCATGGTGAGAGCCAGAATTTTCATTGGCAGTGTCTCGCCCACGAGGGCCGCTACGTTCGCGCCCCATGCGCCGGCGCAATTGATGATGCGCTCCGCTTCGAGAGACCCAGCATCGGTTTCAGCCGCCCAGTTGCCTCCCGGTGCACGTCGCAGTTCGCGTAAGGCACAGCGCTCAACAATTCGCACGCCAGCCGCCTCGGCAGCATCGCGGAAGGCACGAGCAGCGTTGGCAGGATTGGCGTGTCCATCGCGCCGAGAAATGAGACCGCCAAGCGCTGAGCGCGCGAGGCCGGGCAGCAAGCGGTGCAATTCCTCCGGACCGATCAATTCCTCCGAAAAGATGCCGCGACGTCGCATATCCTGAGCGCGCACCTCAGCCCAATCCAGTTCCGCAGCATCCATGGCCAGCGCGATTTGCGATGTGCCCAGGCGCACTTCGCAAGCCTCGGCGCCTGCAGCCCCAACGTATTCGGTGAGATTTTCCCACATCTCCATAGCGCGCAGAGACAGCGGGTATTCACGCACATCCCGCATCAGGAGCCTAAGGCCGCCGGCGTTTACCCCTGAGGCATGACGCCCGGCAAGGTTCTTCTCGATTACGGTGACTTGCCTGCCAGCCCGCGCGAGAAACAGCGCGATCGAGCAGCCTTGCAGACCGCCACCGATGATCAAAACATCATCGACAGCCCTACGCATAGGAACCGTCCGAGGACGCCTCTGGCTTATCATCAAGCGAGACAATCTCGGCCAACTGCGGATCGAACCCGGTCAATCCGGCAAGCGCCGCCAAGGGCAGTGGTCGCAGCGGTGGTCGCGCCCGGAAAGGAACAGGAAACTCCGACTGTTGCGTCACTGTCTCCTCAAGGAGACGCGCCAGTGTAACCGAGCAGGTCCGGCCCTGGCATGGGCCCATGCCGCAGCGCAAAACGCCACGGATCAGATCCATGTCGGTAGCACCTTGGCGAATAATCGCGCGGAGAGTACCGGCAGTTATCTCCTCGCACCGGCAGATGATTGTTGCATCCTCGGGTAGTTGCGAAGCGAGGCCGGGCGGAAAGGCCGTATCGATGAACGGCCGAGCGGCAATCGCGCGCTGAACACACACAGCAGCCCCCTCGACGTCACTGTCTACTTTCAGGCTTGATGCACCGGAGAGCTCAGAGAGGATTGCCCTTGCTGCGTGGCGCCCATGGGCAATTGCGGCGTCTGCCCCACCGATCATGCGAGCGTCGCCTGAAACGTGGATGCGGCAAGGCCCAGTGGTCAAGGTGGCGCCTGGCGCCAGTTGCGCCCTGCCGTCCCGCGCGGTTTTTGGCCGCCAGCATGCATCGGCTTTCTGCCATTCCAGCGCCAGGCCGGCACCATGCGCCAGATCGACAGCGGGGACGATACCGTCGTGGACGACCAGCAGGTCGCAAGCCAGTTCCACCCTCATGCCCGCGACAGTCATGCTCACGCGCTCTACCTGGCTGCCGCCATGCGCTTGCAGTTCGGTGATGCCCGATCGCATGGGGATGCCGGCAAACCGCAAGCGGGTAAGCCAGCCCACGCCTTTCAGAAGTGCGGGAAGGCCCGCAAGACGAAGCCGGGATAGTGCCGCAATCTTGTGCCGCAGCCGGTCCGTGCGGGCAATAAGCGCTGGCCTTACCCCGAGGCGCCGCAATTGCTCGGCAAGAAGGAAAATCAGGGGGCCGGTGCCTGCGAGCACGACCCGGCCCTCTGGCTGGAGACGCCCGGCCTTGATCAGGGTCTGCACAGCTCCGGCCGTCATCACGCCGGGCAAGGTCCAGCCGGGAAAGGGAGTTGGGCGCTCCATCGCGCCATTGGCAAGCAACACATGCCTCGCCCGCAAATACCCGGCCACCTCTCCTTTGAGCCAGCCGACCGTGCCATCGGCGCGCAGATCCCAAACGGCGGTTTCAGGGCGATAGTCGATGCGAGGCGTAGTCCTGAATTTTTGGATCAGCGTGTGACCTGCGGCGTAGGTCGGGCCAAGCGCTTTGAGAAGGACCTCGGTCCCTGGACGATCCTCAAAGTTCGCGTCGAGCGCGCGAAAGATCTGTCCGCCGGGTGCCGGCTGTAGGTCGAGGACGACAACCTGGCTTCCCGCAGAAGCCAGTTCGACAGCAGCCGCCATTCCTGCAGGGCCTGCGCCAATGACGATGACATCGGCATCGGGCACCCGTCCGTTTGGTACTTCGCCGGGCGAAATTGGATTGGTCAGGATGGTCATTGTGATCCTGCTCCGGTTATCGTCGTGACACCTTTCTGGGTCCGAACCCTCATCCCGTCCCGGACCTGCGAAAGGCATGCCTGGCGGCTTCCAATGCCCTCGATATCGATCAGGCAGTCGAAGCAATGACCGATCATGCAGAATGGCAGCCTGGGAGAACCGCTAACCGGCGTGGTGCGGAAATGCGAAACGCCGGCCCTCAAAAGACAGGCAGCAATCGTCTCACCCGAACGAGCGGCAATCGGTTCGCTGTCTAAGAAGACAGTAATAGTCGCCTCGGAGGACCCGATGGGCTTGAACATGCCAGCACCTGTCGAAATGTCTTGAGGGACCGCTTGCGCCTACCGGAGCATGCATTGGTCCCCTCCCTTGAAAGGGAGGGGACCGGGTCAATTACTCGTGGATCGAGATGTCTACGCCGAACCACTTCGCGGTGAGGGCCTTGTTCGTCCCATCTTTGTTTATCTCGGTGATGGCGCCGTCGAATGCCGCCCGTAGCGCATCGTCTTTGAGGCGGAGCGCAACGTTGGTCGTGCCGAGGCCGAGCACGCCGCCGGCAAAGGTTGGACCGGCAAAGACGAGCGCTCCCTTCGCATTGGCGTCGATCACGGCCTTGAAGGCCGTCACGTTGGCGATTGCCACATCGATGCGTGCCGCGGTTAGTTCCAGACCCAGTTGCTCGAACGACGGGTATTCGCGGATCTGAAGATTTTTGAAGTACTGGCTGGCAAAGGTCGCCGCCGTCGTCCCAGTCTGTACGCCGATCACCTTTCCGGCGAGCTTTCCTTTCAGGACTTCCATTGCGGCCTCGGCGTCCTTCGGAGATTTCGCGAGGTCGAAAGACTGACCGGCGTCTGGTAGGTCCTTCAGTGCGTTGTCGCCCGCAGTCAGAAACCCGTTTGGCGCCTTCGCATAGGGCTTGGAGAAGGCGACGACCTTCTTGCGCTCTTCGGTCACGCCCATGGAGGCGATGATGGCATCGTACTTACCGACGGTGAGGCCAGGAATGATGCCGCTCCATTCCTGTGGAACGACGTCGCATTTGATCTTCATGCGCTCGCACAGAATCTTGGTCAGGTCGATTTCGTAGCCGCCCAGCGAACCATCGGAGTTGGTGTAGTTCCAGGGAGGGTAAGCCCCTTCAGTAGCGATGGTGATATGGTCAGGTAGGTTCTGGGCGACCGCCGTGCCGGCCAAAAGCGGCATAACGGCCAGCGCGAGTATCGTGCGTCGAATTTGCATTCCCTGTTCCCTTTCTTATTGCGTTGGAATGGACGGGTCCTTCAGCCCGCCTGAATATGCCACCCAACGGGGCTTCGCTTGAGACAGTATCTCGTTGCTCTAAGGCTAAGTTGAGCTTATGCTGCCCGATCATGTCGGCGCTGATCCCGTCCTTGAATTGGCTTCGCGTGTTTGAGGCATCCGCGAGGCATCAGAGCTTTGCTCGCGCGGGCAAGGAATTGAACATGTCGGCGGCGGCGGTGAGCCAGCAGGTTTTGGCTCTGGAAACCCACTTGGGTCGCGCGCTATTCGAACGGGCGGCGAACCGGATTAGCCTTACTGCCGAGGGACGTGACTTCCTGCCGACAGTTCAGGTTTCGCTGGGTGCGATCGAAAGCAAGGCCGCTTCGATCTTTGGCAAGCAGCGCGCTGAGCGTGTCGCCCTTCTTGCAAGCCAGTTGATGGCCATGAGTTGGTTGCCGCGGGTCCTGGCCGAGTTTGAGCGCGAGAACCCGTCAATTTGCGTTGATCTCATGATGGAGGGCACACAGCGCAAGACGGAGCCAGATCTGGCGATCCGTTTCGGAGAAGAGCCGCACCTTGTCCGTCATCCCAACTGGCTTATGGGAATGTCGCATGTCGTTATGTGCCGCAAGGAAGATGCCCCGAAAATAACGGATCTTGAGAGCCTGCTCTCGTTTCGATTGTTTGATGTGATCTCGCATGCCATGGGCTGGACCGCGCTGCTCACCCATAACTTCGGGCCGATGCAGGGGCGCAATCTCATGCTGGAATCAGTCGATACGACTCCACTGGCGCTGATGATGGTCAGCCAGGGACTGGGCATTGCAATCGGCCATGTTCCTGTATGTGGCCCATTGGCGGCCTCTTTGAACTTGGGCGTCTGTTCCTTCGTGCCGAAAACGCCGGGACCAGGGAACTATTATCTTGAGCAATCGGTGAACCGCCCAGGACGCGCGGCTACCTTGCATTTAGAGCGCGCTCTCCAAGCTGCCGCCCAAACATCGATGCGCGCCCCGTGAAGGATTGGAGGGGCCATGGCTTTCAACAATCAGGCGGAGCTCCGATTCGTGTAAATGGCGTGCGCTGAAAGGTCTCGTGAAGAGGACTGCTTTTAGACAGCTGCTTGGCCTCTCGCAACGACCGATATGAGGCGCATTTCAGACGGGCGGCAAATGGCCGCTTTGCGGACTGTCCGTTTTCGGGATGGCGAGACTAAGCGGATTGACGCGTCCGTATCGCGGACCTTTGCGCCAAGAGCCAGCGTTGATAGTCGCCTGTCAGCGACTTCAAGTCTCGCGCCACGACAGCGCGCCGTCACGCAGCTCCCTGATGCCCGGGCCAATCTCACCAAATGTCGACTCTCGTCGCCTGCTCTGCTTTTTTTGCGGCGCCGTGTCCAGTTGTACCTGCCCTTCAAAGGCTGCCAGGTTCATGGTTCGAGCAAAGAACGGATGTGAGGAGACTCTCAACGCACCTCTCACCGACACCATAAATCAGCGAACGCCGGAACGTTTGAGGAAATGGCAAGTTGCCCCGTCTGGAGGAACACGCACATGAACGGTGTCATTTATCTGATCGGATTGGTGGTCGTCGTGCTCGCGATCCTCTCGTTTCTAGGCCTCCACTGATGGTTGGCCCGACATGGGAGACTGGCATGGCATCTGAACCGAATCCTAACCCCGATTTCTCGCGGGCCCAGCGGGAGATTGCCGGCCGCGCCGACGAGGCGGGGCGCTTGGCCTCCGAGATTTTCGGCTCAGCCAAGGAAGATATTTCACAGAAAGCCAAGGAAGTGGCCGCAGAAGGCAAGGACGCGCTACTCGACGAGGCCCAGCTTGCACAGAATACCCTGACGGGTGCGGTCGCCGCGCTTGGCGGCGCCGTCCGCGCGGCCAGTGACCACCTAGCCAACAGCGACCAGAAAGCGGCGGCAAAGTTTGCCCTTGAAGCAGCCGGCAGTCTTGAGCGTATGTCCGCGTCGCTCAAGGACAAGCCTTTCGAAGAAGTCCTGGCTGAGGTCCGCGCTTTCGGCGGCAGCAATCCGGCGGCGTTGTTCGGTGGAGCAATGGTCGCGGGTCTGGCATTGGGTCGCTTTATCAAAAGCTCGTCGCCAGGTCCCCACGCTAAAGATCGTCCCCAACCCGATGTGGCAGCCGGGAGTGATACGCCATGACCCCCGGCAGCCAAGAGGACCGCAGTTTGATGACGCTGATCGGAGACCTGTCGCAGCAGGTTGTTACGTTGGTCCAGACCGAGGGCAGGCTCCTCAGAACTGAGCTCTCGGAAAAGGCCGAAAAGGCTGGCGCGGGTGCAATCGAGGTTCTGGGCGGCGCCATTTGCCTTCTGGCCGCCTTAATGGTGCTTCTGCAGGCCCTGGTCATCGCGCTCTCGAAAACCCCTCTCGGACCAGGATGGTCGTCGCTGCTGGTCGGCATCGTAGTCGCCGTCCTTGGCCTCGTCTTGGTGAAGACAGGCTCCGCAAATATGAAACCATCTGAATTAACGCCGGATCGCACCGCCGCGCAGCTGAAGAGCGACGCAAAGGTAATCAAGGACCAAGTCAAATGATCGAGAAATCATCCGCCGAACTTCAACGTGAGGCCGAAATCGCGCGGGCCAACGTTTCCGACACGGCCGAATCCATTCGCAACAAAATGACGCCAGGCCAGCTCATCGACGAGTTTTCCGGGCTCTTTACAAGCGGCGATGGCAGCTCGATGCTCAGTGCCCTCAAGTCACAGGTTGGTGCGAATCCGCTTCCCGTCGCTCTCGTAAGCGTTGGCTTGATGTGGCTGATGGCAGGACAAGGAGCCCAGAAGCCGGTCTCGGTCAATGATTCGGCCCGCTCGAGCTTGCGTCCTGACTTCGCCGGTGATGCCGGAGCAGTGGATCTCCCATTTGACAGCGAGGGTCTGATAAGCGGCGTGTCAGACGCTTTGTCAGGCGCCGCCGACAAGGCAAAATCTATCGTCGGAGATGCGGCCGATGGCGCGCGTTCGTCCATGGCAGGTGCTGCTTCGAGCGTTTCGCACAGCGCCAGCCAATACGGTGATCAGGCTAGTAAAGCAACGGCCGCAGCCGTGGACCTGATGCGCCGGGAACCGCTGATGCTGGCGGCTCTGGGCCTGGCGTTCGGGACAGCGGTAGGAGCAATGCTTCCACGCACCGAATTCGAGGATCAACAGCTCGGTGAAACGAGCGACGCTATCCGCGACAAGGCGAACGACTTGCTCCATCAAGGCGTCGAAGGCGCCAAGGATGTTGCCGCTCAAGCCTACCAAACAGTCAAGGACGAGGCCGACAAAAAGGGCTTCGGCGCCGATCCTGCTTCGATCATCAACACAGTTTCTGACGTCGTCAAAACCGCAGCCTCGGAAACCGAAAAGGCCGTCAGGGACAAGATCAGCGACGCCAGCGGAGAGCGGGCGACGTGAGGTAGGTTTTCGGCTTGCTTTCACGATCAGGGCGCGCGTCCAAGCTAGCTGCAGCGTGGATGGCCAACCTCAAGCCACGTTGGTCCATGCCTGCCTTGCCAGGTCGCATTTAGCGACGCCGTACCGCCAGCGGTGCCAAGTGCATTGGCACAGAAAATCCAAGGCTCACGGCCCGCACAGCGGTCGCCTCAACCTGCCTCTGTAGTGAGCGCCTCCCAGCTCCGCGCCGGCGAGCTTTGCCCGGAAGCCATCTATCTGCTGCAGGATTGCACGGGCGCGGAAAGCTTTTCGCTTTGCTGCAGCTGGTCGTTCCGGTCACGCAATAGAGATCGCACGGCCGAATGGCGGAGATGGAACCCGAGTTGGCTAGGCTCGGTTTGGCATTTCTACGCGCGCTCGAACCACGTGGCTCACCGAGCCTGGAGCTGGTCGCGGCCAGCAGCTATTTTGACCGTCTGATGGATAATTCCAAGGTGGTGCGGAATCTGGCCCGGAATTTCCCGGGTCAGTTTGAGGAATTTCACAGGCTCTCGGCGGGCTGAGTTTCGAACTGCTGCGGGTGGCTTTGGCGGTGTTGGGAACTGGAGCATGCACCCCCCGGGCGTTAGCTCGGATGTCCGCTTTTGGGATGCGCCTAGGCTCAGCTCATAGACTTACATGGGGCGCATTTCAGACGGGCGGCAATGGGCCGCTTTGCGGACTGTCCGTTTTAGGGATGGCGAGAGTGGAAAGCGGACTGACGCGTCCGGCATATCGTGGACCCTTTGCGCCAAGAGCCAGCGTTGATAGTCGCCTGTCAGCGACTTCAAGTCTCGCGCCACGACAGCGCGTCTTGGTATGTCGGTTGCTCTAGTGGGGGTGCCTGATACAACCACCATCGACCCGTTTCATGGCGAGGGCATTATCTAGCCGCCCCCGCCATATGGAAGAATAGGTGCTAGACGCCACCAGTTACACTGCCTTGCTTAGCTGGAGTTCGTCGCTGAGTGCGCGTTCGTTGGGGTCGATCGGACCCAGGTTCTTGACGACCCGGAATCGACCGCCCTGCGCCTGCGCAATGTACATGTTCATGCGAACATGGTGCTGGCCGGGGACCATCTCGGCCCGGCCACCTGGTCCCTCGCTGATTCGCGCGTGATCGAGCGCCCGGATGACCGCATCGCGCTCCACCGTGCCGGCTTCGGTCACCGCCGCTTCCCACATCTTGATCGCTCGGTAGTGGCCGGTGCAGCCGCTGCCTGCGGTCAACATCGCGCTGCCGGGGAAACGGTCTTGGTAGCGATGCAAGAGGGCGCGGCCAAACGGATCATCGAGTTCCTGATAGTAGTCGAGGCAGCTGTAGAGGCCTTCGATCTGCTCGGACGGCACAAGATTGAAGAAGTTCTCGTCGAAGTAGGTGCAGATGATCTTGCCGCCCCGCTTGCCGAAGCCGGCCTTGTGCAATTCGTCGAGGAACGGCGTCAGGCCCGGCGGAACGAGGGTGTTGAATACCACCTCGGCGCCACTCGCCATGATCTGCTCGACCGTCCGCCGGAAATCGACTGTATCGAGGGGGAAATATTCCTCACCGACGATCTCACCGCCGTTCGCGCGCACAATCTGGCTCGCCGCCTTGTTCAGCAAATGAGGCCAGATGTAGTCGGCCGATGGCAGATAGAATGTCTTTGCCCCGGTCGTCTTCATGAACCATGGGATCAGCGGCTCGACCTGCTGCGCGGGCACTGGACCCGAGCAGAAGATCAGGGGATCGTTTTCCTGTCCCTCATACTGCTCGGTGTAGATGTAGAGCGTCCTGCCCCGCACGACTGCCTCGCTCTTGATGGCCTGGCGGGTCGAGCTGTAGATCCCGCCGACGACCAGGTCGACTTTGTCGACATCTATCAGTTTCGCGGTCCTTGCCTTGGCGACGGTGTCGGTGGTTTCGCCGTCCTCGATGACAAGCTCCAGCGGCCGGCCGAGCAAGCCGCCTTTGGCGTTGATGTCGTCGACGAGCATGGTGGTGAGGTTCGCATTTGCGATGCCCATGAAAGACAATGGGCCGGTGAGTTCGGCGATTAGGCCGATCTTGATGGGTTTCGGATCCATTTGATTTTTCCAAATCTGGGGTTCATCGGGCGCGCCGCCGCCGGGCGGCGGGCGGCGCTCAGGGCGGGACCTCAGGCTTCGTAATGGCCGAGGAGCAGTGCCGCCTGCGGCTTGCCGACATGGCCGGCTTCCTGCAGGATCGCTGGCACCTCCGGATCGGACACGAAATTCTTCCAGCCCTCGGCGTCCCAGTCGAAGATCGCCCAGACGCGATCGGGCTCGCTGGGGTCGCGGAAGACGGTCGCGCCGCTCGAGCCGTGCAGCCGACGCTTGTCGGCGCCCTTGGTCGAAAAGATACGGATGAAGTGGTCGACATCTGCCACTTTGGTCGTTGCGAGAAGCATCTGATTTCCTCCTGTCGGTCGCGGCCACCATTGGTCCGTCGACAGGATCACGATGCGCGCCCGTGAGCGGGTCCACATGGGGTGGATTCCCTATGCCTGCGTTTCGCCCGGTCGGATAAGGCCGTGCTCGACCGCATAGAGTGCCGCGGCGGCGCGGGTGGTCACGCCGATCTTGGAATAGACGTTCTGGATATGGTGGTCCACGGTCTTGGGCGAGATATCAAGCTTGCGTGCCGCCTCTTTCGCCGTGAGCCCGGCGGCGATCAGGCGCAGCACCTCGATTTCGCGCGCCGTCATGCCGGCCAGCGCCCGCGGCAAAGCCCGCCGCGACTGCTGTCCCGCGAAAGACAACACGGCCTCTGCGGCGTCAGGGCAGATACAACCGTCACGCACGGCGGCGCGCAACTGCGTTGCCGCTGCCTCGCTGGATAAGGCCTTGCGATGTGGACGTTCCTCCCGTGATGTCTGGAAGGCTTCGGCTGCGGCCAGGATCCGTGCCGCCGGGGACAGGTCTGAGCCGCCGACCTTGCGGTGATAGCCCGAGCCATCCAGGCGTTCGTGATGGCGGAGCACGAGGGCGGCCATCGCATCGCCCTCGCGGCCGAACGAGGCCAGCGCCCGCTCACCATAATAGGCGTGAAGCTGCGCCGCGTCGCGCTCGCGCACCGACAGCGGACCGTTCCGCATCCAGGTCGCCACCGGCACGACGAGTTCGCCGATGTCATGGATGCAGCCCGACCAGCGCAGCGCGCGAACGTCAGGATCGGGCAACCCGCTCCGTTTGCCCGCACCCGTGGCCAGTTCCGACACCATCCTCGAATGGCCCTGCGTAAACGGCATGCGCATGTCGATCATGTCGGCTATGGCCAGGAACGCCTCGTCGCAAGCCTTCTCGTCAAGCGTCACCGGCGGATCGGGCTCAAGCGCCAAAATGGTCTCGCGGTCGACAGTCGCGCTGATGCCATCCATTAGGATCGCCGCATTGGACGAGACGAGTCGAGCCAGGCCCGCTTCGTATGGGCCATCGGCACGACCGGCGATGGTTTCGGCCATCCCTTCGATGCCGACGGCATCGCAAAGCGCGATGGCATCCTGCTCCAGCGTGATCAGGCGTACGGCGGGCAGGACATCGTCACTGCTCAGCCCACGCGGCAGGCCCTTGCCGTCCCAACGTTCGTAGATTTGCCCGAGATTGCGCCGGATCTCGTCCGACAGGCCGAGCCGCTCGCCTATCCGCTGCGCGACCTCGCAATGCGCTGTGAGCACCGGGCGCGCCACCACGAGCGCTTGCGACATCGCGGCCTCGATCGCCCTCGCCTGCGCGTCAGGCTCGAGATCGTAGTAGAACCGCTTGAACGCCTGCACGAAGACCCTGCCCAATTCCGCACGATTGCCCATGTCGAGGCCGACAAGGTCCTGGCGGAGCGCAATTTCGTCGCCGAAGGTGGCCGACAGAAGGTCCGTGTCGGCATTGCAGCCGACATAGCGCAGCATGGACTGGTGGTAGGCATTGCGCCGAACCTCATTGGAAACACCCGCAAGCTCGGCGATCCGCATTGCAAGTACGCAGGATTTCAGTGCGAAGTCGCGAGAATGGCCCGTGGCGAGGTCCGAAGCATAGGCCAGGACCATCATGAAATCCGCCCGGCGTATTGAGACGTCTGTCATCGCCCACCCCCAGTGAGCCTTATGCTAGCCGCGTGCGCCGTCCTTACCTAGGGGAAAAATTCCAAGCCTGATGTGGAGCCTGCGAGAAACAGAATGTTCGGTTTCTAGGCTTCATATATTTATCTGCCCCATCCATCATTGCCACCAACAATGGCTCCAACCTGCTGGTGACGCCGCATGCCGACGACAGCAAAAGATCGCGTCCTCAATAGTGGGTCTTGCGATGTAGCGCTCTACTGACTCGAACCCCGGGAAAAAGATTACCATTCATTGGGACAGTTTTTCGGCGTTCATCCTGACAGTCACGATTATACCTTCATTTGACCAATCCGTGACGATCGAGCCTCCAAGCTGGCCAGTCACACTGCGGTTCAGCAACTGGCTGCCGTACCCCTCCCTGCCGGACGACGCTACGAAGGGACCCCCGCGCTCGGTCCACACAATACAAACCTCGTTATCAGATGACGTTCCCGAGACGTCCAACATCCCCGATCTCACAGAGAGGGCGCCGTATTTGAGGGAGTTGGTAGCGAGCTCGTGGATCACAAGGGCCAAGGTCATGGCAGACTGTTCACCTACGCCCATTCGCGGAACGGCTACACGGATACGACCGCTGAAAGCTCCTTGATCATCATAGGGAGCCAGCAGAACGGCTATAAGATCACCGATCAGTGCGGCGCGGCCCTGGTTACCCGCTAGCGGTCGAACGACGTCGTGCGCCCTTCCTAGGGCGGTCAGCCGTTGTGTGAGTTCCCTCGCCATTTCCGTGACTGATGTCGCGGAGCGAGATGTGATGTTGGTCAAGCCAGTGGCAATCGCCAGCAGGTTCTTGACCCGGTGGCTCATCTCTCCCGCCAGGAGTTCATGCCCCTCTTCCGCCTGTTTGCGGCCGGTTACATCGAGGAATACCCCCGACATCTGCCCATTGTGCAATCCCTCGTCATTTCCAAGACCACGCGCAGAAATCCAACGAATTTCCTCGCCAAGGATGATGCGGAAATCGATTTCGTAGGCGCCTACCAGCGCCCGCGTTGCGGTGAATGCGGCACGCACCCTGTCCCGATCCGCAGGATGGATCCGGGACGATAAATCCTCGAATGTCACCTGATCCGCCTGTGGCAACCCCCACAACCTGAATCCTTGCTCATCCATGGCAAAAGCATCGGTTTCGACGCTCCATGACCAGAGAGCAACCCCGGCAGCATGCAAGGCGCGCTTGAGGTTATCAACCTGGTTGAGGGGATGGTCTTTGTCGCTGAACGGCATGACGACTTTCATTGGGCAAAATTTGCAAGCAGCGGTAGCCCAGGAAGCGTTGTACGTGCGTTGTTTGAGCAGGACAACAGGCCAGCTATAACGTCAGCGTCCGCCCAATCGCCACTTTCAGTTCCTGTTCGCTAAACGGCTTCCCCAGACGTTCGAATTTGCCTTTGTAGTCGTCTGGCATTTGCGCGTAGCCGGTGGCGATCAGGACCTTGATGTGTGGCCAGCGCGTCGTCGTCGTCGCGGCCAACGCGCCACCGGTCATTTTTGGCATCGAGTAGTCCGTTATGAGGAGGTCGATGCTTTCCTTATCAAGAATGGACAGGGCTTCTTCGCCCGATGTTGCCTCGAAGACCTGATGTCCGAGATCCTCGACCATCGTCACGGTGTTCAGGAGCACGAGAGCATCGTCATCCACGACAAGAACGCGCTTGCCATCCATTGCCGTGAACACCGGCACGGCGGCCGGTGGTTCGGGCGAACTGAGTTCACCGGGCGCCAGCGCTAGCCACAACTCCGCTCGCGTTCCGTTGCCGGGCTCGCTGGACAACACGAATCGTCCGCCTGACTGCTCGGCGAGCCCATGCACCATCGAGAGACCAAGGCCTGTCCCCTTGCCAACACCTTTGGTCGTAAAGAAGGGCTCAGCTGCATGAGACAACGTGGTGGCGTTCATCCCTTCGCCGGTATCGGTTACCGAAAGCACCACATAGCGTCCGGCCCGCCGAGCGTCGTCACGGGGAGAAGTCTCCTGCCGTTCGGCAGCTATGACCAGCGTGCCACCGTCTGGCATCGCGTCGCGCGCATTGACTGCTAGGTTGAGCAGCGCGAACTCAAGTTGCGCCCGGTCCGTATGGACCAGCGGCAGGGATACCGGAAACCGTGTCGTTACAACAATGGATGGGCCAAGGGTGCGATCCAGAATGTCCGCCATGCCACGCACGGTATCGACGAGATCGACGGCTTGCATCGCAAGTTCCTGCTTGCGGGCAAAAGCCAGCATGCGTTGCGTGAGGGCAGCGCCCCGCCGAGCCGCCTGGATAGCGTTATCAATAAACGGCGTAACCTGGGGATCAGGCTTGCTGCGTCGGGCGACAATCTCGAGACTGCCCAAAACGGCCATCAGGAGATTGTTGAAATCGTGTGCGACGCCCCCGGTCAACTGGCCGATCGCCTCCAATTTCTGGGACTGGAACAGGGCCTCGCGTGCCTGATCGAGCTGCCGCTGAGTGTCACGACGGTCCGTGATATCCCGAATGACCTTGGCGAAGCCGATGAGGTTGCCCCCATCATCGTAAATAGCGTCGATTACGACATGGGCAAAGAACAAAGACCCGTCTTTGCGAACGCGCCAGCCTTCCACCTCTGTGTTGCCCGCCGCCCGGGCAGTTTCGAGATTCTTCTGCGGCTCGCCACTCGCGCGATCTTCCTGAGTATAAAATAGCGAGAAATGCTGCCCGACGATTTCTTCCTCGGTATACCCCTTGATGCGCTCGGCGCCCGCGTTCCAGCTTACGACATTGCCCTCTGGGTCGAGCATGAACAGCGCGTAGTCCCTTACCCCTTTGACCAGCAACCGAAACTGCTCCTGACTTCGCCGCAGTACCGCTTCCTGGGCTCGCTTCTTCGTCAGGTCGCGTGTGATCTTGGCAAATCCCACCACGGTTCCCGCTGGATCAACGATGCGATCGATGACCACACTGGCCCAGAACCGCGAACCATCCTTGCGGTATCGCCATCCCTCCTCCTCGAAGTGCCCATCCCTGGCCGCCAGTTGGAGGTTGCGCTTGGGCACGCCCGCGTCGCGGTCCTCCTCGGAATAGAACCTTGCAAAGTTCTGCCCGACGATTTCCTCCGACCGGTAACCTTTGAAACGCTCCGCCCCCGCGTTCCAGCTTACAACGGTGCCATCTGGATCCATCAGGTATATGGCATAGTCGCTAATCGACTCAACGAGGAGACGATATCGGGCCTCGGAAGGCTCTACCGCATGCTGATCATTAAGCAGGCTCATCCCACACCCCGGCGCTCTGAAGGCACATCGGGTACGAACGGACCGGGTGAAATATAGTTCCACTCAACAAGTCCGCAGCGACAAGCCAATGTCGTTCCAGCCTCGCCCCCCCAAGGGGCGAAGACGAATGATGTGTGGGGAGCTAGGTGAGCTCGGTATAAAAATCGCAAATCAAATCGGCGACTTTAACGGCTTCAAAATCCGTCATGTGCGCCGCGGTCTCGACCGCAACCATTTCCATATCGTCTTGGTCGACAGCCATGAGATCAAGAATCTTGGCAAACTTGATTTTGAGCTCGCGGTCACCGTCGAATTCATCGATCGTCACATTGAGAATATTAACATTGGCATCAATCAGACGCGTTTGCACGCTCTCGGAGGAGGCAGCCAATGTCCTGATTGCAGCGAAAAAGTGCTCGCGCGCGTTGGCATATTTTTCGCCCATTTTCGTTCCTTCCGCGTAAATTTTGCGCTTTGGACGCCAAGCGCAGATTGCGTCATATGGGCGTCTACACACAGCAGTCAACCCAAACTGCGTCCTACCCCACCCGCGCCGACGAGAATCTTCGGCGATCACAAGCGTGCGGCCGCCCAGGCTTTCGTGTTTATGTTGGATAGTGGGTCTTGCAATGAGCCATCTAACGACCCGAAGCCGCGACATGTATGAGTTAGTCCTTGCTGCTCATCAGGTGAGAGAGCAGGCGCTTGCCGGCAAGTGCGGCCAAGTAAATGCACCATGCTTCGCTTCTTTCTGACGCGATCGACCGGCCTCCAGTACCTGACATGAGATGGCTTCCTGCTTGCTGGCGCAGGCAGCTTGTTGCGTGTGATGTAGCCAGCGTTAACGCCAAGGATCGAGTGGTTCAACGTTGACCCTCAGCGCATGGATCACCGCTGCAAACCATCCCGCTCCCGCCCCACTACCCACCCACATTGCGATGCCGTCGATCTAGGACTCGATCACACAAGCGTCTAGCCGACACCCGATTCGTTGGCGTATCGTTCGATCCTTGTGGCCAGATTTCTCACCCTGATCCTCGTTCGTTCTGCCAGGCCTTTTCGACACTGTTCTGTTCTTCGCCACCGTCCGGCCGGTTCAGCGTGACCGTGCAGCGGATGAGCGTATTCCAGTCGGGTCCGTGCTCGATGATCAAGTGCAGTTCGGTAATCTCTTCCAAGAAGTGCTCGATGGTGATGGGTCCATTCTCGTGCTGATATTCAAGCACGGCTTTCCACCGCTTGTCGCCGTGCAGCGTCACCACATTTGTCATCGGACACTCCCCGTCGGCGACACCGAATCTATCTTAAAACTCTTATACCGCTTCCCCGGTGTTACGCCGCTGCAGTCTTGTTATGGGATGCACGACGCAAGTACTGGATGCAGCGTCCGATCAGCACGGACGAATTGTTCGCGCCTCAAGCCCCTTATGGCCTCGACTGTAAGTGATCATCACCTTCTGGCCGACTTCGAGGTTTGCCACGCCGCTGCGGTCAAAGTAGTCGCGTGGACAAACACGTCCTTCTCCCCGCCATCCAACGCAATGAATCCGAACCCCTTGTTCAGATCGTATCGCTTCACGACGCCGGCGGCTTCCTGCCCGTCGTGTTCCTGCATAGGAACCGAGGCTTCGGCGGATCGCTTCACAACCTTTGGGGAGGACGCACCGTCTCCCAGGCTTACAGAGACAACTTCGACAACTTGGGCTCCTTTCTGGCCGGGTTCGGTTCGGACCTTCAGGCGTGCCCCCTCGGGAAGGCTGTCATGTCCCGCAGCCTGCAACTTCGAGAAGTGAATGAAGGCATCGGAACCATCGCTGAGCCTCAAGAAGCCGAAACCCTTCTCCGCGTTTAACCAGAGTACCTCAGCATCATGTAAGAAGGTCGTCGCTGACGAAGTCTGGGGTGGTGCTGGCCTGCGGTCGAAATAACTCGGTTCCGAACTCTCATGATGATTATCGCTCTCGAAGCCTTGGCTCCGCGACTGACGGTGTTCCCGATATTTGCCCATTCCAGCACTGACCCTAGAGGAAAAGATTGCATTATCACCGGCAGTGAACAGCGAGCAATATCAATCCAGTTGCTGACGTGGCGCACTGGAAAACTCCCCCGTCGAAGGTGCGGGAGAAAATCCGTTCGATGGAATCGGTCAGGCATCAGCCCGATCTGGAGCCCCGCTGAAACCGCGTGAAGGATTATGCTTGCTCTAGCCTGTGAACTCATAAATGCGGAGTGACCAAGAGGGGTGGAATTCGGACGGTGCTTGTCAACCCGTAGCGAATTCAAGGAATTCAGGCTCTACGTAGATCGTGTGCATATACGACGGTTCACCTAATATCTCTCCGACATCCAAAGCAGCCATGCCGTCTAACATTTCCCTGACTGGGAACGTCTTTCCGAGGCATAAGCGGAAGAGAGTTGCGGTTTGAAGATCGTCTGCATCAACAAGATTTGGCGGCGTTCCAACTAAACGAACATGTGTTCCGACGCTGAAGGACCTTTGCATACATGGAGTTATATCGCTGCAGCCATTGTCCGCAATGGGGTCGTTCGCCTATTGGCGGCTTTTAAATTGCAATGGAATGTGATTCAGCCTCTGCATGAGCCGCTATGACCTGACCGATTCCGAATGGCTTGTGATCGAGCCGCTCTTGCCCGAGGTGTTGCCGCGCGTAGACGATCGCCGCGTGTTGAACGGCATCTTCTGGGTGCTGCGACCCGGTGCGCAATGGCGCGATCTGCCAGAGCGATACGGCCCCCGCACCACCTGCTACAATCGCTTTGTCCGATGGCGTAAAGCAGGTGTGTGGGACCGCCTCATGGACCCCGTCACCAAAGGCCATGACGGCAACGCGCAGATGATAGACACCTCCATTGTTCGCGTCCATCAGCAAGGTGCGACGGCAAAAAGGGGGCCGAGATCTTTGTCTCGGTCGCTCCCGAGGCGGGCTGAGCCAATGGTAGGCCGATCAAACTGATGCTCACGGCAAGTCAGATGAGTGACATCGCCTCCGCAGCAGACATGATCACGGATTTGCGTGAGGGTGCGATGCCGCTCGCCGACAAGGGCTATGATGCCAACGCCTTGCGCAACGCCGTCACCAGGCGAAATGCATGGGCCAATATCCCGCCAAGGCCAATCGCAAGGACCCGATCTGCTTCAGCCCCTTCCTCTACAAGGCGCGCAACCTCGTCGAACGCTTCTGCAACAAGGCCAAGCAGTTCCGTCGCATCGCAACTCGATACGACAAGCTGGCAGAAAACTATCTTGCCGCCCTCAAACTCGTCTCCGTCCGCATCTGGCTACGCGGTAATGAGCCTACGTCCTAGGGTGTGCGAGCACATTCGGGCGGGCTGATGCATGTGCCGGAATGAGCGTGCGATTTCGCGACAACTACATGGAAGCTTAAATTAAAAAGGTGCCGTGACGCGCAAAGGCCAACGAGGCGTTCTCGCGAAGGCTGCCGTTGGCGCTCAGACCTGATTGAATGTGAAGGATGTCAGAAGCGAAGTGACGAAGTTGCTGGCCTTCTCTTTAACGAGAAGCTCCGTCCACTCGTCGGTTCCTCTGAGCATCAGGCCAGTGTAAATGCTGTCGACCGCAGCCTCTTCGATGCGCTTGATATGTGACTTGAACGCAGCCTCGCCGTCTATCCTGTAGATATCCCTCACGACCATTCGCAGGATTTCCTGGATGGCGATCTGCCAGGCGGTATTGATGGTTTGAAGTTCGCTCGTTTTTTCGGACATCCAGATCTCCTTGATCTTGACGGCCATCGACAAGAGGCGGCGGAACACGCGCGAGCTGGTGGGTCGGTCGGCCGGACATAAAAAAGGTCAGGCAATTCTGCCTGACCTCGCTTGGTCTCATGCTTTCAACAGTGCCAGTACATCCGTGGTCAAAGGAAAGCTGAACCCGATCAGACGGCCTGCAGGTTGCAGGCGGACATCTTGCCCGACTTGTTGTCGCGCTCCATTTCGTAGCCGATCTTCTGGCCTTCGACGATTTCGCGCATTCCTGCACGTTCGACGGCAGAGATGTGAACGAAAGCGTCGGCGCCGCCATTGTCAGGCTGAATGAAGCCGAAACCCTTGGTGGAATTGAACCATTTAACTGTGCCAGTGGTCATGATGAACCCTTTTCATAGCAATATTGGACGTCGGCAACGCGAGAGCGCTGCCGATTTGTGACGATGACGATTTTGAAGGGAAGGTTCGTTCAGGGCGCGGTGCCAAACGCGCGATAACCAAAGCTCAGCAAGCAATATCGACAATTGAATTCATATCCTCCCGCAATGGCGACGTCAACTTTTGGTTTTGGAAATTGTCACTTCAACTTTTTTGGCGTCGGCGCCGGTTTTGATCGGATCTTTTCTCGCTCCCGTCACATGAGTCCTGCTTTCGATGGCAACAGTACGGCTGCTTTCGCCTCAGCCAGGCGTGTCATCCTCATCGCTTTCCCTTAGCCGGCAAGGTTTGGCTTCGCCCTTTCATATGAGTGAGCTCGGTCATCGGACACAGCAAACGCGGCCGCTTCGGATCGGAGATATCGAGCATATCCCAGGGGATGCGATAGAAGCCATCTCGCCGGCGCAGGCTGAAAAGATCGAGTAATGCGGAGCCGATAGCGAAAGCAGAAAGCCGCTCGAGCGCTGCATAGATGCCTACGTGAAATTCGGTCACGACGAGATCGCCGCCTACCTGTTCGGCGCGTATCTCCTCGATATGGCCTACGCTTTTGCCGCGTGGCGACAGCACGCGCCTGCCGGAAAGATGTTCGAGGTTGACGGTGGTGGTCATGCCTACGCCCCCGGTCCGCCAAGATGGGCTGAGCGTTGCATCGAGCGATATCAGCGGTCGTTCTGTCGCCGCTTTCGCTCGGCTTCGATTTCTTCGGGTTCCTTGTCGTCGATCTTGGCTGTCGTGCTGTCTGCCCCCACCGAGGCGCGTAGCGGTTCGTCGAGCTTGGCATTCAGGGCTACGGCCGCAGCCGTGGACCTGATGCGCCGGGAACCGCTGATGCTGGCGGCTCTGGGCCTGGCGTTCGGGACAGCGGTAGGAGTAATGCTTCCACGCACCGAATTCGAGGATCAACAGCTCGGTGAAACGAGCGACGCTATCCGCAACAAGGCGAACGACCTGCTCCATCAAGGCGTCGAAGGCGCCAAGGATGTTGCCGCTCAAGCCTACCAAACAGTCAAGGACGAGGCCGACAAAAAGGGCTTCGGCGCCGATCCTGCTTCGATCATCAACACAGTTTCTGACGTCGTCAAAACCGCAGCCTCGGAAACCGAAAAGGCCGTCAGGGACAAGATCAGCGACGCCAGCGGAGAGCGGGCGACGTGAGGTAGGTTTCG
>NZ_SRTV01000013.1:105448-126234 GCF_004792025.1 Mesorhizobium sp. M8A.F.Ca.ET.181.01.1.1
GCGCCGATCCTGCTTCGATCATCAACACAGTTTCTGACGTCGTCAAAACCGCAGCCTCGGAAACCGAAAAGGCCGTCAGGGACAAGATCAGCGACGCCAGCGGAGAGCGGGCGACGTGAGGTAGGTTTCGGCTTGGTTTCACGATCAGGGCGCGCGTCCAAGCTAGCTGCAGCGTGGATGGCCAACGTCAAGCCACGTTGGACCATGCCTGCCTTGCCAGGTCGCATTTAGCGACGCCGTACCGCCAGCGATGACCTGTCGCGGCCCTGCGACTCTGGTAGAAAAGGACCAGCCGAGTGCCCTCGATGACTACGGTCGAGTGACCATTTTCAACTGGTTCTCCAGGGTCAAGAACCGGCCCGACCGTGCGGTAAGGGCCCTCGACATGCTCGGCGAGGGCGAAAAAGACCCGCTGGCGGCTGCCGCGTGGCCCTTCGGGGAGAAAGCATGTCGCGTTGAGAAGAATGCGCCCGCCCGGGAGCTCGACAAGCTGCGCACCCTCGATGCCCCATTCATAGTCAGGATGCTCACGCGAATTGTGGTGAGACAAATCGGTATGGTCGAGTATCTTGCCCACCCGCTTCCACGGCCCAAACCACGAATCCGACTGGCTGCGCGCGAGATAGATGTCGGGCTGCGGAACCTTGGTAAACCGTGGCATGCCTGAATAGACGATGTAGCGCTTGCCACCGATCAGGGCCGGATGCGGATCGTAGATCCCGTCCTCATCCGTACCGGGAAGTGCATCGATCGCGGACCCCATCACAGTCCAATCGAAGCCGTTGTCCGAGACAACATGCTCACAGCGGCCGCCCGATTTCATGAACTCGGTCTGGATGAACATATGAAAGAGCGAGGTGACGACAGATCGATATCGGAGCCCGCGATCAACCTTGAATTTTCGGGCGCGTTCCCATCGGACTATGTCCCCGACGCCACCGTCAGACTAAACCTCTATTCCCGGCTGCAACGCTTCGAGCGCGCAGCTGAGATCGATGCCTTCGCCGATGAATTGGAAGACCGTTTCGGCGCTCCGCCACCAGAAACGATCATGCTCATTGAGTTGGCCCGGTTGAAACAAGCCGCCGCTGGCGCCGGCATCGTCAGGATCGGCGCCGGCCCCGCAGCCATCGCCATCGAGCTCGCGAAGCTGGACTCGAAGCTTCTAGCCCGTCTGCAAAAGCACCCAGATTGCAGCCCACGCGAAGACCGCGTGATATTCAAAATCGCGACGACACCGGGGCCGGGACGTTTGCGCGCCGCGAGAAAGCTTGTCGATCTTTGCCGGGCGGCAACGACCTAAACAAGCCGAATCTTTGTCAGCAGGGTTGGCAAAGAAAGTGTCCTTCGCAACGGAGCGCTTCGACCAGAAGAAGTGTCGCGCCGAGGCAGTCGCCGGAAGCCTGCTCAGCCATGGTGAGGAGGGACCAGCGAACCAACGGTTGGGTGAAGTCATCGAAAGCGTGACCCGCAAAATGGCAGATTACCGCTTGCCCCAATTTGTCGAGAGCCATCAGTCCAAGGCCCCCGGTCGGATAGGCTAGCGCGGCGATGCGTTGGAGGTGTCGATCCCCATCGACACGAAGCTCGAAGAGGACCACGCCCTGAGTGCGCTCGGCGACGAGGTTAACCTTGTCGGAGAAAGGGCCTGGCATGTGGCGGATGGTGCCGACCACCATCTCAAACATGATCTCATCCAAGCCTGCGGAAATCATGTGGCGAGCTTGCAGGACTCGTCGGCAACCACAACAGTCAAAAGCACTTGTGCACAGCTAAACAACGCACTGATATAAAGCCGAAATCTGCGTTCACGGATCGCCGCCAACAGGGTCGCCGAGGGTGACTGGTGCGCATCAGCGGCTTTTGCATCATGCGCGCGTCGGGGGTTGGATGGGGAAGACATTTGTCCAAACAGCCCGCTCCTCACCGACGGCCTCTCGGGTCGGCAGCCGGAGCTCAGAGGTTCTTGTTGATCTTGGCCGCGACCTTGTTTGTGGCGTCCTTGACAGCCGATTTTGCATCGCCGACCGCCTTTTGTACTTTGCCCTTGGCTTCCTGCGCCTCGCCTCCGTCCCTGAGCCTGTCATTGCCTAACGCTCTGCCAACGCCTTCCTTGGCTTTTCCAACCGCCTGGTTAGCTAGACCCGAGGCCTTGTCGCTCTTGCTGCCCATAGAAATATTCCTCTTCGTTGGCTGTAAACCGTGGCCACCCGCAACGTCAGAGTCATCGAGAAGTTCCAGGGCTTTGCCAGGGAGAATGATTGAGCCAATGGCTTCATCGCCTCGACCTTTCGGGCTCGCCCTCGCCGCACACGGTCGCCTCTCCCGATAAACCTGGAGTGATGCGCAGCGTGGGTTTCGTCGGCATGCGGACACCGTACGCACATCGTTCTTCGAGAGACTTCTCGATGAGCATGTCACCTGCGAAACGGCAGGACCTAGTCCGCGTTGTCAGGTGATTAACTACCTCGTTGGCAAAGGGGGCCCCGGCTGACGATGTCACCTTGATCCGTCAATACAGAGCGTTGTGGGAGAGCTATGGCGTCGATCCGGTCAACATCAAACTCGACGCTGAGGCCGTCGCGTCGAGGTTCATTTTGTCTGGCCGACGGCGTTTCGAACTAGCTAGCTTCCTTGCAGAAGTTGATGGCGTGGCCCGTCGGGTCACTGGCCTGTCAGGTTCGAACGTCTACCCTGCCCCAACGTAGCGGTTCCATCCCGGCCGGGGACCACCGCGTCCGGGCGATTCATTGTCCACAACATAAGCGGAATGCTTTTCATCAACCTTTTGCGGGTCGGAACAAAGGCGAATGATCACATTCATCTGCTGAAGGGACACCGTAATCAGCAGACAGGACTATAAACATGAAGGCTTTGATCTTGAGCGCCGTAGCGCTTTCTCTTGGCATCCCGGCTATCGCCACGGCCGCCGAGGCTGATGTGGTGATCACGTCGCATCACCGTCACCACCATCGCGCCGTTGTCTATAATGACGAGGGAGGTCGGCTCCATCATCGCCATCATGGGCATGTCGCATTCTATGACAATGGCGAGCGTGCGTGGCGCCACCGCCATCACCGCCGGGATACGGTCATCGTGACGATGGGTCACCGTCGCCATCACCATCGACATGTCGTCATCGATCAGGGCAACGACTAGGCCGCGTGCGTGCCCGGCTCCGCTATATTGAAAGGCTCGAGCCGGGCGCACCGCAATCTGCCGGGCTTTCTTCTCGCTGGCTTTGTGGCTAAAAACTACTGACCCATCCCGAACTTGTAGGTCAGCCTAGCCATCACGGCATCAACTTTTGCGTCGGTGCGATAGGTCTCAGGATTAGCACCGAGGCTGCCGTTATCGAACACGTTGTTGCCCGTGCTCGTCTTATGACCGAGGTCAATGTGGGTGTAGTCCACGCCGAGCGAGAGGAAAAGCTCATCTCCTGTCACCAATTTGCCATCAGTGAACAAAATGAGAACATGAGAGTCAATACCTCTTGACCTGACAGGAATATGTTCCTTATTCCTGATGTATCTGAGCAGGAAAAAGGCCATGGGAAAGCGCCAAAATGCGCCGATTGGCGAAGCTATGTCCGATTTGGAGTTTACTGCCCAGCAGGCCATAGCTGCAGCCGGTGGCGACGTTGTGGTCGCCTTGCTGACCGTCTTGGCCAGGAACGCCAAACTTGAGCGGGAACTCGCTTTGTCACGCGCGGCGGTCTCGAATGGGTTTTCTCGCGGCTGGCTTAAGGCGCGCCCATAGATGGTGGACACCGCCGAAGACAATTTCCGGATCGAGGTTTGGGATCGGGAGGAGAAGACGCATCTCGAAACCATCTGTCGATCGCCGGATGCGATGGTGAGCCAAGCTGCCTGGCATGCCGCCATCAGGCGCCGGCCCGGCATGCTGCTGATCCATTACAACAGCCGCCACGTCATGGAGAAAATGGTCACGCCGGGCGAAGTAAAGCTTCCGCCTCAAACGATCATCGACGGCAGCATACACGCCGGACTCGACGTCTCGCTCGGCGATCTGCGAGAATGGCACACTCTGCGAGCCTGGTGCAAGAATTGCTCCCACCATGCCCCGGTAAAGGCGGCCGGACTTATCCGCCGATACGGGAGGGACGCGCTATTCAGCACTGTTGAGCGAGCGCTTCTCTGCACGAGCTGCGACCGGGGCGGGCCGGTCCGGCTCGAGGTCCACAGCATGCCGCGAAACTAAGGGTGATGACCGATCGCTTGCGACCCGGCTTGCGGCGGGTGTTTCTTTGTATCGAGCCTCGCGGAAGTCGAGCAAGTTCTGAAACACCTCCAGTTGCCCCGCGAAATTGCGCGCCAGATATCGAACCAGCTTGGGGTTGTTCAGCAGTCGGTCGAAATAGCTCGTAGCGGCGATCAGGTTTAGCATTTCTGAGCCGTGGGTGCTGGCAGCGCTCAGATAGTCATGGCTGACCTCGGCAATGTTGGCTTCCATGGCGGCCATTTGCGCCGGGGAAATACCCTCGTATCTTTTTCTGCGAGCCAAGGGATTGGTGAGTTGTGATCGTGGGGTGAGCTCGATCAAGAGCCTCGCTACTCGAAATTCCACGCGGTTCATCGCGAGCATCAACCGGACAACCTCAACCTGCCGGCCCGGCACGACCTCTCGTAACAAGCCGAAAATCTTCAAGGGGGCGCCGAAATCGTTCAGCATGTCGAGAGCTTCGAGGCAGATGCCTTCGACAAGCGGCTCGTCGACGCGCGGCAAGGAAATCTGCCGGTCTTCGCAGATACCCGCTTTCACCCCGGCCTCTGGCGAATTTTGCATCAAGATCGAAGGAAGCGTTGCGAAGCCATTCGATTGAAGCAATCCTTGAAATGCAGCGATGCGCAGGACATGACGAAAGGCATCGACGACGCTTTCCATCTGGTGTTTCACCGCGTCGGCTTCCCTGATGAATTCCTGCATATTGTCGACTTGGCGCCTGTAGGTCTTCAACAAACCGGAGACACGCAGCGGGTTCATCGGCGCCCGCGAATCTACCGTCAGCCGAATGGCATGCCGATTGTTTGTGACGAAGTCGCGAAGCCCGGCTTTCGTAGTTCTCATATATTTGCCGGCATTGGTTCTCGTCTCGCCATCTCAACCACAGGATCAAGCGAAGCGAACAGGAAGGCATCAAGGCGCACGCCATTGTCGGCCTTGAGCATGTGAAGGGCAGAATGCGCTTCATGAGCGGGTGCGATTAGGAAGTCACGAACGGTCTGATTATCGGTCTCCATCCTGATCAAAATCGTCACCTCTGGCCCGATGAGACCCCGCTTCCAGAACGGCCAGCGTGGAAACCCGGCGACGTTCATCCGATATTGCGCAGTCCAAATCGCCACGGAGAATTCATCATTGACACGCATAATCTTTGTTTGGGGATCGTACAGCGCCGAGCCACCGACCCCGCCGATGTCCGAGATCAAGTTCTCGATTGTTTGCTGCCGAATCTGAATGAGCCGCCTTCTGATGTCGAGTTTCCGATAGTTCGCCGACCCGTCGTATCCGATCAACTGGTAGGCGGCGTTCATGCTTCCAAAGCGATGCGCGTAAATGCTGGCTGAATGACAGCCTGGAGCTGCATCAATTATCGGACTCGACAGCCGTCCCCGCTCTTTCCAAAGCTTGGTCAGATCGGCCAGCAACTCCTCATCGGATCTGAGGTAGGTGCGCCCCCGCCTGATAGCTTGCGCACGATCGAACACCGCCCGGGTTACGAGCGGCTTGATGACGTTGTCGGCGCGCACAAATGCGCCTGGCGGATTTCTTACCCGGTTTTGCAGAAGCCTGTGGGATATCCGGTTCCAAACACTGTTGCCGATATATTTTTCGCTGGCCAGTATCGTGCCTACGCACTCTCCGGTCCAAGGCCGGCCAAACTCGGTGACCAGGCCGCGCGCGTTTAGAGCAGCCGCAATTTCGACTGCCGTTTTTCTCCTTTTCACAAACTGGTTGAATATCCATCGGACGGTTGAAACCTCATTTTCAGGCCCGGGAACGAGAACGACGCGGTCGCTGGCCAGGCCTTTTCGCTCATCGTGATGGAGGATTCCCTTCGGATTTCCAGAGCCGTCGACAAGAAGGCGCCTCAACCCATAGCCCGCGGGGCCACCGCCGCTGAAACCGAGTTTGACTATGCGGCTTTGGCCAGCAAAGACCCTCTCTGACAGCATTCGGCTGTATTCTGCTGCCATGCTACGCTTAATAGCCTTCAGCACGTCGGACCCGACGCTCCCATCGTTGACGAACAGTTCCGCGCAGAACTCGATCCGCACTCCGGCTCTTTGGCATCGGTATTCATAAGAGGCGCTTTCA
Source organism: Mesorhizobium sp. M8A.F.Ca.ET.181.01.1.1 (assembly GCF_004792025.1). Taxonomy (NCBI): domain Bacteria; kingdom Pseudomonadati; phylum Pseudomonadota; class Alphaproteobacteria; order Hyphomicrobiales; family Phyllobacteriaceae; genus Mesorhizobium; species Mesorhizobium sp. M8A.F.Ca.ET.181.01.1.1. Next base: position 111,788 of record NZ_SRTV01000013.1, read on the forward strand.
TCAGTATTCTGAAAGCGTCCCCATCGGCTGACGTCATAGACCACGACAGTTTCGAAATCGGCCCGCCGGCTTTCGATATCTTCGATCAGCCGCTTCAAGCCCGGGCGTCCCCAGATGTTGAGCCCGCTTCGGCCCGGATCTTCATACGTGGCAACGATCTCATAACCCATGACATCTGCATAGTTACGGATCGCGTCCTTCTGATTGTCGATGGAGTAGATTTGCCTATCCGTCGACATGCGCAGGTATTGAGCAGCGCGAGCCCTTCGCCTTTCAAACTCGGGGTGGGTGGTTGCTTTGTCCATCGCGCGGGCCATGGTACTCAGACCTGATAATAGAGGCCTGTACCGCCTGCGATTTGGTTAGGAAAACATGTCGAGTTTGCTTCGAATGCGAGCCGTCGGCCGCATCCAGATATATATCCGTGCGCAACTATATCGGCCGTTGAGATCAGCGGGTATGCCCGTTTCTTTTCCGCTTTGGAAACCATGGCTTTCAACTCATGGGAAACCCTGACTCACTTCGTGAGAATCCGCGCCGCCGTTCCGCCGCAATGCAACCGCACTCGGGCTTCATTCGCCCCTGTCCGTCAGTCCCCGGGGCTTTGAGTGGAGTTCCAGTGATGATCATCAAGAAGGCTATTCTCGCGGTGCTGGTTACCGCAGCACTTGCCGGCTGCCAGTCGCAGACCGAAGGCCAGCAGCGCGCCACCACGGGTGCGCTCCTCGGCGGCGCCGGCGGCGCGCTGGTCGGCCAGGCGATTGGCGGCAACACCAAGAGCACTGTCATCGGCGCGGCTGGCGGTGCGCTGCTCGGCGCCGTCGTCGGTTCCGCCACCACCCCGCAGCAGCCCCGCGGCGAACAGCTCTGCCGCTACCAGGACCGCTACGGCCGCATCTACACCGCACCCTGCGACGACCGCTATTACAACGGCAACTACTGAGCCGTTGCCGCCCCCTTCTTTGCGAAGGCCCAGACCATCAGCGGGTATTCCTCGTCGTTGCTGAGGTCCCGCCACAGACCGTAGGCGCGCACAGGGCCACCGATGTGGGCCCTGGCGCAGGCCTTGTTGCCCCAGCCATGGACCTTGACATTTGCTTCGGCAAAGCCGCCCTCGACCATCAGCTGCTTCAGGCCGGCGGGCGTCCACCTGTTGTAGTCGTGTGGCCTGGCGTGCACGCGAAACAGGAACGGTGTCGCCACCATCGCCCAGCCGCCTGGCCTGGTCATGGCGTGGATGTTTTGCACGGCCGCCGCCGGCCGCCGGACATGTTCCAGCACCTGATCGGCGATGACGATGGAATATTCTTCTTCCGTACGGTCCCGGCAGATGTCGAAGGCGGGGAAATCGACCGACCGGTAGTTTGGGCACATTGTCCGCCAGTATCGGTTCCAGCCGGGCGAGATCTCGATCACGTCCGAGGCCTTGCGGTTTCCGGCTTCTAGGAAAAGCGTGAACGCCTCAATCTGGCGGATGCGCAGCCAGTTGCGCGAATCATAGCCGAGCAGGCGTTTGGCCACCTGTTTGCTGCGGTTTTTCAGGGTGCCGGCAAGGCTTGTCGTCGTCACATCGACCTCCTCCTGCCCGCCGCGAGATGAGCCTAGCCCAGGCAAGTGGGCAAAAGATGACAGGACAGCCTATCGCACCCAGGACCATAGGCGCGAATAGCCTATTGAACCGTCATCTGTACAGATCGTTGCCGATCAGAGCGACGCCGAACGGCGAGTTGAGATAATCGAGGAACACGCCCTGATATTCTGGCACGCCGTCACCGTTGGTGTCACGCAGCAGGGTTTTCCGGTTGCTCGGTCCACTATCTTCGGCCGAGCTCGCGCAGCCTTGCGTCGCGGTAGCTTCGACCGGAGAGCGACGTGGAAACAGTTGCTCGCGCTGCTTGGTCCAGCCCTGTCGCGCTCTTGAAGGAACGGGCTCGCAAACACTAGGCTGGCGGGCAAGCTGGGCCAGGAGACCGCTTTTCGCCAAGCGGAAATATGGACCATCGAGGTCGAACCCAGAGATGGCCGACACTGCGTGGCGATGCTGCTGCGCGGCAGCGGCCGAGCCACTGTCGTGCTGACGGGACACTACGATACGGTCACCACCCGCGACTATGGCGCGTTGGAGGATATCGCCAACCGACCATCTGCTCACGCCGGCGCTCGGCAAAAGCCTCGCAGATGGTGGCACAGCGGCCGCCCAACGCGCGCGCGCCGATTTTGCCTCGGGGGAATTTCTCGCCGGCCGCGGCCTGCTCGACATGAAAGCCGGCCTCGCGGCGAGATTGGCCGTCTGCACGCAATTCGCCGAGAGCGCCAATCCGCCGGGGAACATCTTTTTCCTCGCCGTTCCCGACGAGGAGAACAATTCGGCCGGCGCGCGCAAAGCCGCGCAGGCGCTGCCATTCATCGCGCGCGAACGCGATCTCGACTTGGCCGCGGCAATCAATCTCGATGCGATCGCCGACGATGGCGACGGCAGCAAGGGTCGCATCATCGCCCTGGGCACCGTCGGCAAACTACTGCCCACCGCCTATGTGATCGGCATCCCTGCCCACAGCGGCTTTCCGTTGAACGGCTTGAACGCCGCAGCTGGCCGCCGCCATCGCCAAGCGCGTGGAATGGGCGCCGGAACTGACCGACCAGTCCCAGTTGGGGACTGGCACGCCGGCTAGCCTGCTCAGCATCCACGACAGCAAGGCCGGCTATGACGTGACAACGCCGGCAAGCGCCTTTGTCACCTTCAACGTGCTGAGCTATCGCTGGGCGCCAGACGAGATGCTCGACCGTTTCGAGCGGCTTTGCGCCGATGCGGTTTCGGCCTGCCTGGGAGATCTCAAGCTGCGCCTCGGCCCAGGCAATGGCTCCGCTGCGGTCAACCTGGTCGATAGCGTTGCGCTACACCGCTTTGAGGCTATTGCTGCCGGCCTCGACGAGGACGCCAAGTCCAAGCTGGGCGAACTCGGCGCTTCGCTTGCCGACGGAGAGCTCTCGCTGCCTGAACAGTGTCGGCTCGTCACGGAAGAAGCGTGGCGATTGAGCCATCTTTCCGAGCCGGCGATCGTCGTCGGCTTTGGCTCGATCCCCTATTTGCCGACAAATCTGTACCAAACACCGGCTGCAAAGAGGTTGCGCGAAATTGCCTTAGAGATCGCCGCCAACGCAACCCGACGCTACGGCTGTGCAATCGGCTGCGCGGACTATTTCGCGGGCATCTCTGATATGAGCTTCTTTGGGGAGGCGGTCGAGTCTTCGCTCGACGTTGTTGCCCGCAACACACCTATGTGGCGCGACGGTGTGCGGTGGCCCCTGCATCGTGGCCTGGCCAACATTCCGACGATCAACATCGGTCCGTGGGGTCGGGACTATCACACGCCGCTGGAACGGCTGCACATCGGCTACTCGTTCAACGTGCTGCCACGCGTCCTTGGCGAAGTCTGTACGGCTTTGCTCAACGAAGGCTGACGCGGACGCAGAGCACTTCGTTTGTCCACTCTAACGGAGGAAGAATTTGGCGAACGCAGAGTTGGACGGCGCTGGGTGGAAGCGAGGGCGCCCGGCCGGATTGACCGGGACCGGGTGGTGATTACGGTGGCCGATTCAGCGCAACTCCTGTTGCGTGACTGGCCGGCGCCGGCCTCGGAAGTTCGTCTCGCGGCACTCAGGGGCTGCCTCGCGGTACTGCGCGGTGAATAGCCGGCGCGATTTGCCAGGCAGGCATTCCTCGTCGGAGGCAGAGACGCCGAATACTGCTGCGAACCGATTTGACCTCGTCCCGCACTTTACTTCACAGCTCAGGGCTTAGACCTAGCCCTCAGGGTTTGGGCAATGTCGGTTGAGTGGGCTGCGTGCCCTGCTGGTCGCCGCCGGTGCTGCTCTGCGGCGTCGGATTGCTGTCGATCTTCGGGTTCTTGTCGACAGGCTGGCTGTTGACCGTATCCGTCTTGGATTTGGCGGGATCCTCATTGCATCCCGTCAAGGCAGCAAGCGCAATCGTCACCAACAGAATGGTTCTCATTCCAAGCCTCCCTTCCGTGCCACTGGCAAGACGTTAGACCAGTGACCCACCCGGTCAAATCGAACCGATAGGCCTTGCCGTGATGCTTTTCTGGCCAGCACCAGATCGAGTGCCGCGTCATCGACCGGACTGCGCATGAAGGGACGGACAGCCTGGCAAGCCGACTCCGTCGAGACAAAATCGCAGGAAGTGCTTCTGGCCACGACATAGTGTTCGATCAGAATACCAACCCGTTTCAGCGCGATGTCTTGGGCATACTGCATCTGCTTCTCCTTGGCTGCCGAACTTCCGGACACGAGTGTTGTTCCACCTGTACAGAAAACTTCGCTTCCGGGCCGCCGCACCATCTGACGCTGGCGCACGGATCCAAGGGACAATCCTGCCGCGCGGTGGTTGGGGCGCAACCAGGAGCGCAAAATATGACCGGCAGCAACAAAACTGGCGGTGGTTACCGGGGCCTCAAGGAGATAGACAAGAAACTCGCCAAACTTTGGGCGAGGGCCGGTTTTAACTTGATCATCGCGGCCGATGAGCCGGCGATCAGGCAAGCGGCCGAGGGCGCTTTCGTCGAAGACGTGGCGGTGAAGCGCTTGAAGTCGATCTGGCAACCCTAGAGGGCGCCGAAAAATTGATCGCCCGGATCGGCGATCGTATCGATCTTCTTTTTCTAAATGCCGGGCGCGGCCTCGGCACGGTTTTCTCGACCAGGACTGGAAAAAAGGCCCGTCGCATCGTCGACACCAACATGACCGGAACAATCTGTCCAGCCCATCAACTGGCGGCGGGGATGCCTTGAGTCGCGTCCGGCGCCAGATGGCCGGGGTTCGTAGGAACAATTGCAGGTGGCGTCCGTTTGTTGGCTATCAGCCATCGAGGAACCCGCATGACCGCACCACGAGCCGTTTGGAAGGGCTTCTTGAAAGTCGGATCCGTTACATGTGGCGTGAAGATCGTCGGCGCGACCAGCGAGGCGTCGAAGATCCATTTCAAAATTCTCAATCGCAGGGACGGCTTGCCGGAAAAAAGCGCCTACATCGATGAAGCGACTGAGGAGGAAGTCGACGCCGAGGACCAGGTGAAGGGTTTCGAGATCGACAAGGACGACTACGTGCATGTCGAGCCCGATGAACTCAAAAAGCTGAAGCTTACCTCGGAGCACACGTTGGAAGTCGGCGAGTTTGTCGACCTCGACGATGTCGACACGCGATATCTTGAAAAGCCGTATTACCTCATTCCGGCCGACGGCGCAGCGGCCGAAGCTTTTGAAATCATCCGCAAGGCCATGGAGGAGAGAAAGGTCGCGGCCCGCTCCTGCGTCGTGCTTTACCAGCGTGGCCGCGAAGTGCTGATCCAGCCCTTCGGCAAAGGCATGCTCTTGACCGAGCTGCGCAGCCACGGCGAGATGATATCTGCGGAAAGCGTGTTCGCCGATATCAAGAAGGTAGAATATGATGCGGACCTGATCGAGGTCGCCAGCCTGCTGATCGACAAGAAAGTGACCCGTTTCGATCCGTCGAAATTTGAAGACACCTACGAGGACGCGCTGATCGCGATGATCGAGGCCAAGCGCAAAGGCAAGCCGCCGCCAAAACCGGCGCCCAAGCCGAAGGAAAATGTCGTCAACCTGGCCGAGATTTTGCGCAAGAGCCTGGCGCAAGCGGACGGCAAGTCGGAGAAAGGCAAAGCCACGGCATCGCGCAAGCGATCGGCCTAGCTAGGGCGCTCGAGCCTGCCCGCCTCAGCCTCGCACTCCAGCGTCCAAAGCCAGGCTGCGAATGTTCGTGCGGGATGTTGCAAGGCTGCGGCCCAAGCTGCGGGAAGCGCATCGGAAGATTATCGAAATAGACTAGCCGAATATCCCGGATCCTTGCTGGGCAAGGTGCTCCGGTTCACTCTTGCCTGCCCCTGCAACAAGCCTCACCGGGAATTTCAGAGTTGCACCTTGGCATTGTCACCAACATCAGGTTTGGCCCCGGTAACTGCAGCGAAAACCATCTTTGCAGTAGCGACGACAAGCCCCGGGCTGTCCCACAATTCGCCTTCGTCCGGGGTCACCTTGATAAGCCGGATTTCAGGATCGCTGGCGCTTTCCCACCAGGCCTTGTCGGTCTTTTCCCAGAGCTCCGCGATTTTCCCTCTGTCGTTTGTCACTGCGGCCGACCCCGAGATCGTAACGTATTTGTAGTGGCTGCTGTCGCTCCAGGCCAATGTCACCTTGGGATATTTCGCCAGCTGCTTGTTCTTGGCGCCGTCGTCATTGACGAGGAAATAGACGGCATCCTCGTCCCTCCTGACGCGAGCCGAGAGAGGACGGGCGCGATTGTATTTCCCGTCCCAGGTCACAAACATGCAGATGTCGATATCCGTGGCGAGTCCCCAGATCCGGTCCGTGGCCTGGGCCGGGGTGAGGTCGCTATCTTGCTCTCGATCGTGGGTCATGAGTTGTCCTTCGGGATAAGGTGATTTTGCTACAACTCCGGGAGGGTCTCCACGTTCCAGTCAATCGCGCGAAGCGACACCGTGCAGACTGGACCCAGCCCGGTGCATTCCATCCGGGAACCCTCATCCCAATCGAGTGTTCTTGTTGGGCGAATTCACCCTTTGAACATGGCGAGAGACGTGCGGCTGAGCAACTTTGGAATGCGATCTGCTATCAGAAAGGCGGTCGCCGTCCGGCCAAGGCTTGGGCGTTGGCTCGATAATCTCAAATATCTTGCCGTTGCTATCACGGCCGGCCTGGTCACGCTGGTGGCGATTAACCTGATGCCGGATCCACGCGCGATGCGCACGATCGTCCCACACGTTTTCAATGCTGAAGATCCCGCATTCGCAAGGAGCATGAGCAGCTATTCAAACGGACAGATGTACGATGCGAATGCCGTACAGACCCTGGTCAATGGCGACGATATCTTTCCGGCGATGCTGCGAGCGATCCATGCTGCTCATTCCAGCATCGATATGGAAACCTACATCTATTGGTCGGGTACGGTCGGCTACGACTTCGCCATCGCTTTGGCTGCGAAGGCGCGAGACGGCGTCGAGGTTCGCGTACTTGTCGACTGGGCCGGCAGCCTCCCCTTCGACGAAGATCTAGTCCACGTCATGACGAGCGCCGGAGTGCGGTTTCAGCGTTATCGACCCGTCCATTGGTACACAATGGATCGGGTGAACAATCGAACCCACCGCAAGCTTCTCATAATTGACGGGAAGATCGCATTTACCGGAGGCGTCGGGATCGCCGACAACTGGCTGGGAGACGCACGCAACCCGAATGAGTGGCGAGACACCCACTATCAGGTAGAAGGACCCGCCGTATCCGCCTTCCAGGCGGCGTTCGCCGAGAACTGGCTCGAGGCGGCAGGCGAGACCTTGCAAGGTGAAAAATTCTACCCGCCACCTGAACCCGCAGGATCACTCAGCGCGCAGTTGATCCTGGCTTCCCAGCCGAATGGCTCTGTAAACATGGAGTTGATGATGTTGGCCGCCATGGCTGCCGCCAAGGATCACCTGCGGATCGGAATGGCCTATTTCGTTCCGGACGACATTGCGATCCAGCAAATCTTGGACGCCAGGAAAAGAGGCGTCGCGGTCGACGTCATTGTCCCCAACTCGCTGACGGATGTCCCCATCGTTCGAAAAGGCTCGCGCTATTTCTGGGGCGAGTTGCTCAAAGCCGGGGTGCGCATCCACGAGTTTCAGCCGACAATGTATCACCCTAAGCTGTTGATCGTGGATGATGTGTGGGCCAGCTTCGGCTCGGCCAACCTGGACGAGCGGTCGCTGCGTCTCAACGACGAGGCCAATCTGAACATTTACGGCAAGGATTTCGCACAGACGCAGATCGATCTGTTCAACCAGGACCTTGGGCGGTCGAGGCAGATCAGTCTTGAGGAGTGGCAAGCGCGGCCGTGGACTGAAAAGGTGACGGACTGGTTGTCGAGCAGACTGCGCTCGCAGCTGTAGTGTCTGTGCAGACAAGCCGCACTATGTAAGCCTCTGATCGAACAGGTGAGAGGCAGCTGATCAATGGCAAAGCATGCCGTTGTCAGTTCATTGGCACCTGCCATGAGCCCATTCCACAAGGTGACCCTGCTCTCGACGGCGACGCGCGCGCTGGTCGGTCATGGAGCAGCAGAACATCCGCCGGTTGGTATGCATCACCGGCCTCGGCGCCGGTGACAGCCGCGGCCATGGCGGTTTCTTCTTCGACCGACTGCTCCTGCCCCTGATGCTGCGGAAGGTCTATGAAGACAAGGATCGCCAGGAAGATGCCATCCGGGGCAGCACGCTCGACTGGACCATCGTTCGACCGATGGTGCTCAACGACAAGCCAGCGCGCGGCCGCATCAAGGCAGTGACCGACCTTTCAGGGGTACATGGCGGGACGATCGCGCGAGCCGATGTCGCGGATTTCGTCGTTCAGCAACTCACCGCGGATACGTGGTTGCGCAAATCGCCCCTGACCGTGAACTCATAAAGGGTCGGGGTGGGCGGGCTCGTGCTCTTACGGTGCTGCAAACTGATCCGCAAGACACTGATGCGCAGCGAGAACGTCGAGATACTATCGGACAAGACCAATGCCGCTGTCATGCGGCATGCTGGTCGCGCCTTCCCGGGCGTTAGGCGGGTGCACCCTTGCACACACGGTTCAGACGCACGACTTCCCCGTCGGAATCGGCATGATACTTTACGCGCTTACGGCGTTTGTTCGTGGCCCCTGTGGGCAGGTCCTTTAAAAGCTTGAAAGCTCTGGCCACTCTCCGCTGGCAGGTCGAAGGCCGACTTCTCCTTCGTGATTCCCTCGATGGGCACACCAGCGGATTTTCTGCATGGCGGCGATGGTTCCCGCGGAGAAGCGAGGGGCGCGGACTGCGTCGTGGCCGGGAAAGAAGAGGCTACGGAACATTAGAAGTCGCCAATTGTTTATAGCATCGGAAAACTGAAAAAGCCCCAGTGGATGCTCGTGAATGAACACTGCCCAGCGCGTCAATTCGTGGATTACTGCTCAGAAGCCAATCGCTATCTGCGACAGCTGCATCGTGGACGAATTGAATGTAACTCCAGCTCAAGTCGGCCAGATCACCGGGGCCCTTGGAACCACGTCCGACTTCGACCGCGATAAAGGAGTATGCGGGCGCTGCTGCGAGAAGACCGTTATACGCGCGAATTAGTCTGGAGCTGAGCGTCGACTGAAGGCAGTCCCCGGCCAAGCAAGGGGTCGATGTGCTGGCCTGCTGAATTGTCATTCGGCTGGTGAAGCGAAGTCAGGACGAACTATCAACGTGGGAGCGCAGGTAGGTCCGGCGCCGCCCACCGCCGGGCCATCTTTCGCTTTCGGTTTTACCAACCTTGCCTGCCATACCAGTCATCGATATCGCGTCGCGCGCGATCCTTTTCGATGCCGTAGCGCTCCTGGATTTTGCCTTCGAGCTGGTCGCGCTTACCTGCGATGCGATCAAGGTCATCATCAGTGAGTTTCCCCCACTGTTCCTTGACCTTACCCTTCACCTGCTTCCAATTTCCTTCGACGCGGTTCCAGTCCATGACGACCTCCATTGTTCGAAAAAGGCGGAACGTCGTCGAACCTCCGAGGTTCCCGGCGACCAGGGATTCATAAAATGACCGGGGTCGCAGCAAGACACTGTCGGGGCGCAATTCCTGCTATAAGCGCGATATCGCCAGGATGAGCAAATTCGAAGCGCCGCACCATGTCGGGGATTGTGGCTTTACGAAAACGCGTCCACACATTTTAGGTCATGCTCAATTGTTGCCGTCAGGGATGACCAAAATGGGAACGGACTGCGAACGAGTCAGCCGCCACGGCGATGCGCCATCGCTTCGAAGATCACTTCGAAGACGCTCCCCACTTCTTCAGTCACCTCGCTGGGTGCGATCCCCAGCTTTTCAGCAGCTTTCAACATTTGATCGGCCACGTCGCTAGCAGCGATCGGATTGCCAACCGGTTCGTCCGGCAAATGATTTACGACCCAGTCGTCAAGGAACCAGCGGCCGCGCAAACTCACTCGGGAAGACCGGGGTCGAAATGCATGATGGCTTCGATGATGGTGCGGTAGAGGCTGTCGACCTCTTCGTCGATCTCCCCACGCTTAATGCCGAGCGCCTTCGCATCGGCAATTAGCTTATGGGTAAGTTCGTCCACGGTGATGACATCTGCTTTTGCCGTCTCCGCGACGTTGTTCGCGATCCATTGGTCCAGGAAATCGATGCCACGCGCGCTCATTAAGCCATAATTTCAGGACGGCTCTTAGGTTCCTCCTACCGGCCCAGGGGCTGCTTCGAAAGCGATGTCAGCTCGGCTTCATCTTTGATGCCGGCCATGTAATTGGCAATGATACGGGATGCGAGGGCGTCACGACTACCGGGTGATTGATCATCGCTCTTGAGGCGATGAAAACGCGAGCAAGCAGGGCCAGTTCCGGTGGCTGAAGAATGCCGGCCTCAGCAGCTTTGTGTCGAATTGGCATGCTCCCAACTCCAACAGCGAGGCCGCTATAAAACCAGGGCGCCGGCTAAAGGCAAGGCTATTCCTCTTCTCGGAAATCCTGCAGCGGGGCGTGACGAAGGTCTTCCTCGCCCCGCAGGTGCTTTACGCGGCCAATGTGCCCAGGCTTTACCCATTGCGTCGCCGGCCGCTTCATGCCCTTCGGCGCCGGTCCAGCGTGCTCCTGGACACGCTTCTATAGGCGCTTGCGGATGGCCCGGCTGGAGTTCATGAACGCCAGCAGCGAGCGCAACCAGGACTGGAAGCCGACGTTCGAGCGGGAAGGATGAAGGATGGCTGTCGCCTTTTGGCGGGGGCGTTGGGGACAAGGCGCCGGCCGGGCGAGCCGATCAGGTTCCGCCGCGTTGTAAGTATGGGCGATGTGTCGGAGCAGAGGATGTGGCGTGATCGCGTAAGGCTGTTCAGCGTAGTGTCATCAGTTTGCTCTTCGAAGTACGCTTGGCAGCCTTCGCTGAAAAATTGGCTGTCCGGTTCAGGCTGCAGGCCGAATGGGTGCCAGGTTTGCAGTCGGGATTGCAGGTGCGACTGACGACATGAATGACCGGCGAATCGCTGCGGCCTTGAGGGCGATGCCAACGGAGGGGCAGGCCCGATGCCGTCCTGGCCTTCACCCTGGCCGCTGGCGTCGTCATAGCGTTGCTTGGCCGTTTTAAGGAAAAGGAATTCTCACGCTCGATCTAGGCGGCTCGGCGCCGGGGGCATCGAGAGGAGGCGGCGCCGAGCCTAACCGGTGGGACACAAGGTTGGGATGATATGAGCATCCCGCCGGCTACGGGCGGTTATGCTCTTCCTGAAATAGATCCGAAGCATCCGAACGAACGAAAATAAGAGGCATCCTTGCGCGACCACGAACTGACCGAGCGGCCCGGCAAGGGCTGGACGCCATGGGAACACGGGCCCGCAGCGGTCTGGTGGGATGCGCGGAAGCTGCACTTTGCTCTGTTGAACGTCAGCGTGCTCCTTTCCGGCTCTGAACTTGTTGCGATCGAGCATTGGGATTTTCGCGGCGACAGATGGTGCATGCGCAAGCCGCCGTCCGATCCCCCGCCGCTTCCCGAGGTCAACCGGATCGAGAGGCAACGCGCGGCAGACGAAGCCTATGAGCGATTCCGTGCGCAAGGCGGCAGCGCGCGCAGCTGGGGCCAGCGAGCCTATTTGCGCGGGCGAAATTCAAGAATCGTCGCAGATGGCTCCGGTTCCAAAGGTTCGTGGCCGGGCTCCTCGTGCCACATGATCTGGCGCAAGTCGCGCTGATCGACCGGCTGACCGCATGTCGGACAGTTATAGAAATGATCTGCTTCGCGAATGAAGACCGCGCTGTGCACCTTGCCTGGAATCGGTGGGCCGAGGTCTGATAGCTTTGTCATGGCGATCGAAACAAGCCGTCACGAGTTCCGGACTTATATTAGCATATGCTAATTTAATCACAGTTGCGAGTCAGCGCATGTGTCTAACATCAAGCCTACCCGAAACTATTTTAGCACATGCTGATGGAATCGCGCTTTTGCGAGTCCAGTCATGCGTTTGAGGTTTGTCGCGCCTTTGATGCCGACGCATATCGCTCAGCCATCCGAGGGCGAAAACTGGCTGCACGAGGTGAAGTTCGACGGCTTTCGCTGGCAACTCATTATCGACGAGAATGGCACCCGCATTTACACCCAACGGTCTCGACTGGAGCGTCCAAGTTCGCGAGCCAGAGGCTTAAGCCGCATACCTTGGGCGGAGAGCGCCATAGTCAACGGCGAAATCATCGTTTTGAACAATGCTGGTCTGTCTGACTTCGCGGGCTGCGCAAGGCCACCTCCCCCCGGCAGCACGACCTCTATTTCGTGGCCTTCGATCTGCTGCATCTCAATATGCATGATTGCGCGACATGGCGCTGGAAGGCCGTCGCGCGATCCTGGCCAGCATGATCGGGACGGCGGTCGGATTCAGTTTACCGAGCCGCTGCCGGGCGAAGCCAAGGCGGCATGCTTCTTTCCACGACTTTCGGGCGGCCGCTCATTGACCAGCGTCTTCGGTGAGGAAAGATGCAGCAATCAGGTCGTCGCCAGCAATCTGACCGTGACCGACATCCATGATGGCCACGACCTTGTGAAAGATTTTGAGTTCGGCCTCAGTTATACGCGCTGCCCGCATTCTCGCCTGCAGATCTGCCAAGCGCGCCACTAGAGCCTCGGTCGTCTCAAGCTCAGGGTTCTTCATCTTCATTTGTCCGGTTGAGGTGTGACGTGCGATGCACGCCTTACACGCCCCGCCACGGTTGGCGGCGGGGCGCGAGTTCGTTCGAACTTTCAGTCGTAGACTTTGACGATCTTGCGGGTGCCCGGGTCGACCAGAACTGTGTGTTTGTCGACCACTACATAACGATACTTGACGTTCGGAACTTCGTGGAGCTCGACCGTGTCAGGTAGAGCCGTGCCGACGTTCAGTTCCACTCCCGGAATCTTGACTGAAGCCAGCGGTTGCTTCTTCACGTATTCGCGCACTACAGTGTCCTGTTCGGGTGTGATGACAACATCCTGCGCTGCCACCGCGCCGACGCCGGCAAGCAGAACGAGCGCCGCGGCGCCGCTGGTTAGGTGCATTCTCATACTTTTTCTCCTCTGACCTGGCGAACGGCACGACCGCCTGTGCGCCAAAAATCCAAACCTGTCGGCAGGCCAGACGTTCCCTGCCGGGACTTCGGTCTGATCTTCTGCATGACCAAGGTCCCTTCGCAGATGCGCAATGGTCGTGCCTCTTCGACACGGCGGAACGGCCTCGAGCCAGGGTAGTTGCTTCTCCAAATTCGGAGAAAGCAGATGGATAGAAGCGTTGGGCAAGCGCGCTGGTTGCTAGCGCCGATTTTCGCGACGGCCGTCACCTTTTTGGTGATGGGCATAATCCTCGGGTGACATTTCATGGATCGGCACAGCTACGTCCCTTCCTGTGCTGATAGGACCCGCGAGCCGCTCCGGCAGGCTGGCGGGTCCTCTATTTGGAGTATGGAAACGATGACATTGGCCCAGATATCGAAGGTGCATGCGAACGCTAACGACGCAGCGAATGACAATCCTTCGCCTGAGCCTGGTTTGCCGAACGCCGTGTCTTTGACTGACGAGGAAAACATTGCCGATCTTGTCAGGCGAACCGAGCGCACGGCTATGTGGGTGCTTCTGGGAATGGGCGGCTGGTTGGCGTTAGTCCCTGTTGTCTACCTTGTGATGACCCACGGAATTTGAACGCTTACGAGCATTGCCCGACCGCCTAGGCCGGCTATGGCTCATTACGTCAGGACCTCGTGTCCGGATTGCAAAGCCGCCGGCCGCGATCGGCGACAGGTGTTTTTCACAGGCATTCCCGACTGCGAAGGCCAGCAGCGGGCGCGCAACCGGGACTGGAAGCCCACATTCGCGCGGGAAGGATGAAGGATGGCCGACGCCTTTTTGGGCGAGGGGCGTTGGGGATAAGGCGCCTGCCAGACGAACGATTCAGGTGGACAGATGGCCGATTTATCCGGGCCAACCCTGGAAGAGCCGGAGATACTCCGAGCCATCGATCCCGGTGCAATTCTAACAGGCGCCCTTGATCAAGTGCTCCAAAACAGCGAAGTCATCTAGATCCCTATATGGTGTGAGATCCAGATCGCCGGGAACGCGCTTGAGCGCCTCTTCATCGATTTGTTTCTCGTGAGCTTTCATCACCGACTGGTAGGCCCGCCAAGTCAGGCCGGCGCCTCTGACAGCTCCCTGCTCAGCGCGCAACGCAATCTGATGGGCATGGAGGTAGTGCAACCTCAACGTAAGCGCTGTTCCGGTGGCACCTTTCGCTCGTGGTCGTGAGGAACGATGTTCGGAGCCTTTGAGGGCTTCGACACATGACGATTTCAGAGCTTACACTTAAATCCAACGATCCTGAGCCCGCGCG
>NZ_SRTV01000140.1:0-336 GCF_004792025.1 Mesorhizobium sp. M8A.F.Ca.ET.181.01.1.1
GCCTGATGTCGTCGCCGACGGTATTCGCCGGCCAGAAGCCGATCACGCCCTTCGGCGCGAACCATTTTTCCGCGATGATCTTGGCCAGCATCGCCTGGGCGTCTTCGAAGAGCTGGCGTGCCGCCGGCCCTTGTGCCTCGTCGTCAAGGATTTTCGGGTAACGGCCCTTCAGCTCCCAGGTCTGGAAGAACGGCGTCCAGTCGATATAGCGCGCGAGCTCGGCCGGGTCCCAGCCTTCGAAGACTTTCACGCCGAGGAAGGACGGCTTCGGCGGCGCGTAGGCCGACCAGTCGATCCTGTGGGCGTTGGCACGCGCCTTGACGAGCGGCAAGCGCT
>NZ_SRTV01000141.1:0-336 GCF_004792025.1 Mesorhizobium sp. M8A.F.Ca.ET.181.01.1.1
CAGTCGAGTGCCTGGAATGTTCCGCTGGTTTGAAAACAAGCTCGATCCGTTTCCCGCCGCGGAGCCGGTCGAGCCGCCGAAGACGCTGATCGCCTTCTGCGTGCATTATACGCGGGGCGCCTGGCCCTACATCATGCTGGACGCGGTTCTGGTGACGGCTATCGCCCTTGCCGAGGTTTGGATGTTCGGCTTCATGGGCCGGATCGTCGACTGGCTGTCGGCGCAGAATCGCGAGACATTCCTGCAGACCGAGGGCTGGAAGCTCGCCGGCATGGCTTTCATCGTGGTTTTCGCGCTGCCGGTGACGGTCTGGTTCCATGCGCTCCTCAACCAGCA
>NZ_SRTV01000142.1:0-335 GCF_004792025.1 Mesorhizobium sp. M8A.F.Ca.ET.181.01.1.1
CTGGCCGACGCGCCGCTGGCCCACTGACGGAGGCCACGGCGATGAAATACTTCTCGTTGGTGTGGGCACAGCTGTTCCGCAGCCGCACCCGTACCCTGCTGACCCTGCTTTCGGTGGTGGCCGCGTTCCTGCTGTTCGGCGTGCTCGATTCGGTGCGCGTGGCGTTCTCGTCCGGTGGCAGCGTGGAAGGCGCCAACCGCCTGGTGGTCGCTTCTCGGCTGTCGATCACCCAGTCGCTGCCGATCCGCCTGGAAACCCAGGTGCGCCAGGTCGCTGGCGTGCGCGACGTGGCCTATGGCATGTGGTTCGGCGGCATCTACCAGGACCCGAAGAAC
>NZ_SRTV01000143.1:0-334 GCF_004792025.1 Mesorhizobium sp. M8A.F.Ca.ET.181.01.1.1
CCGTGATACACCATGACGGACGCCGCTAAAAAACCACGGAGCCCGTCGATAGTCTGCATTCGCTCTTTTACGCCAGCCGCGTCATCGACAAAGGCGAATATCGGGAGTGCAAACAGGCAGCACAGGATCGCCATGATCACGAAGTACGGCACGATGTTGTACAGGCCCATGTCTCATATCTTTCTTTTTATTACCTGGACCGAGTCTACACGAGATATGTAGATGTTTTTCCGCGGGAATTCGGGGTTTTCTGATTGCTCCCTTGATACGCGGTTCGTGAAAGATTTGCTGGGAATAATGTTTATCGACGTGGACCGCAGGCCATTCTTTCTTT
>NZ_SRTV01000144.1:0-334 GCF_004792025.1 Mesorhizobium sp. M8A.F.Ca.ET.181.01.1.1
CTTCGGGTTTACGGGTG
Organism: Mesorhizobium sp. M8A.F.Ca.ET.181.01.1.1; assembly: GCF_004792025.1. Lineage (NCBI taxonomy): Bacteria > Pseudomonadati > Pseudomonadota > Alphaproteobacteria > Hyphomicrobiales > Phyllobacteriaceae > Mesorhizobium > Mesorhizobium sp. M8A.F.Ca.ET.181.01.1.1. Next base: position 18 of record NZ_SRTV01000144.1, read on the forward strand.
ACGGGATATCCGAAGAGCTTTTTGCTTCTTAGCGCAACATAAGCCCCGTCATTCCGGCCTTGAGCCGGAATCCAGCCAGGCCAAGTCTTTGGGCTGAAAAGGACTCTTCCCACGGCGCAGACGCGCCGTGACTGGATCCCGGCTCGAGGCCGGGATGACGGAAGGGGCGTTGCGCGCTATGGCAAACATCGAGACTGCCGTGCACATCTTTTTGTCTGGTAAAATCTTCTTCCAGTAGCCTGTTTCGAAACAACGCGTCTCCCTCCACAGAATTCAATTCCGTTTCCTCCCCCCATACGATAGCAAGTGAAAGTCGG
>NZ_SRTV01000145.1:0-334 GCF_004792025.1 Mesorhizobium sp. M8A.F.Ca.ET.181.01.1.1
CTTGGCCGCGAACACCTGGCGCGCCTCGCTGCTGAACGACGGCGCGATCAGCACTTCGACGAACTGCTTCGCCACCGCTTGGGCCGCGGCTTCGTCCACTTCGCGATTGAAGGCGATGATGCCGCCGATGGCGTAGCCGAGAATCATCGACGGCCCCGCGGCCTGCAACACGCTCGCCGAGCCGAGAAAGAGGCCGGTGCCGATCGCGCCGCCGAGCGCGATGAGTTGGATGTGGCGATTCTTGAGCCCGCGCTTCAGGCCGTCTTGCTGTGGTGCATTGTTCAAATTACGCCCCAGTGTATGGATTTCCGATCGCCCGATCAGACTTGTGGTC
>NZ_SRTV01000146.1:0-333 GCF_004792025.1 Mesorhizobium sp. M8A.F.Ca.ET.181.01.1.1
ATTTCCGAAAAGCCGCTGCCAATGGTTTCGCCACGTCCGATCCGCTCCAGCCACGCATCCCGCCATGGCGAAGCTGGTGCATTCAGCAGATCTTCCGTAAAGCCAAGATGGCTGCGGTAAGCATTGGTGAGGTTGGGATCCGCCTGCGCGAGTTCAATGATCAAACCAAAAAGCTCGGGAAGCGTCAGCCCCAGGCCGCCAAATTTCTCCGGCAGGCGCAATCTGGAAAAGCCGGCCTTTTTCAAAGCTTCGTAGTCATCGAAACGAAGCTCGCGTTCCAGATCGTGTCGTATTGAATCTTTGCCGATTTCGGCAAAAATTCCCCGAAACCTC
>NZ_SRTV01000147.1:0-333 GCF_004792025.1 Mesorhizobium sp. M8A.F.Ca.ET.181.01.1.1
ATCACGCTCGAGGCCGGCGACCTGATCGTCAGCGGCACCCCTGCCGGCATCGGATGGGCCCGCAATCCGCGCCTGCTGATGAAGGACGGTGACAAGTGCGAAGTCTCGATCGAGGGGCTTGGAAAGCTGGTCAATCCGATCCGCGACGAAGTTCGCCGCGAGGACATGACCGGTAAGGCCGCCTGACGGAAATCGCCGGAAAACTGCACAGCCAGCGTCACTGCGCCTGCATGGCGCATATGGGCGATGCAACCACTGCTTGAGGGATCCATGGACACCGGATTGAAGGGAAAGACCGTGCTCATAACGGGCGCGGCAAGCGGCATAGGCAGG
>NZ_SRTV01000148.1:0-333 GCF_004792025.1 Mesorhizobium sp. M8A.F.Ca.ET.181.01.1.1
CGCGCCTTGTGCAGTGACCTCCGACTTTTCACGCGATGACAGGCCGGTCAAGCAGTCGTGCAAAGGGTGCTCGGCTCGTGTCTGGTTTTGCCGCTGGGTCGCTCTGCAACGTCAGAAGATTGCCACGACTCGCCGAAATGCTTCTTCGCTCGGTGCGGGAAGCAGGTGCTTCAGGCTCCGTTGGAACATACTGTTTGTGGTGCTAATCAATGTTTCGAAATTATAGTTAGCGCAAGGCGAAGGGCTGGGAATTTCTTTTGGTTCAGGGGCGAATGCGCGCTGTATCTTGGCGCACAACTGCTGTTCGGAGAATCAATACTTAATCTTTGGCCG
>NZ_SRTV01000149.1:0-332 GCF_004792025.1 Mesorhizobium sp. M8A.F.Ca.ET.181.01.1.1
CGGCGATGCTGGCGGTGTTGATGATCACGCCGCGCTCGCCGTCTTCGCCGGCGTCGTTGTGCTGCATGCGGTTGGCCGCGGCCTTGGCCACGTTGAAGCTGCCGACCAGGTTGACCATCACGGTGCCCTGGAAAGCGGCCAGCGGCATCGGGCCTTCCTTGCCCAGCACGCGGCCGGCGCCGAGGATGCCGGCACAGTTCATCGCCACGTTCAGGCCGCCGAGGAAATCGTGGGCCTGGTCGATGGCCGCAGCCACGGCCGACTCATCGCTGACGTTGACGTTGAAATAGCGGGCCTTGTCGGCACCCAGTGCGGCGACGGCGGCAGCGCCC
>NZ_SRTV01000014.1:0-72250 GCF_004792025.1 Mesorhizobium sp. M8A.F.Ca.ET.181.01.1.1
AACGGTAAGCAACCAAAGGTCGCCATCGTCGCCGTGGCCCGAAAGATTATGACCATCCTCAGCGCCATGCTTCGACACAACCAACCCTGGTATCCAGACAAAGCCTGAAAACACAGTTGCTCATCCGTCTTGCCGCTTCGCGGCAATCCACCTTCTCCCACAAGGGGAGAAGGAAGGCCCGCGTCGCGCGCCGCCCCCGGGGTTCACCCCTGCCCCGGATACGGCGTTCCATCATTGTGCAAAAACCGCCCATCCCTGCTCGGGCTCATCACGTCGATGTCGGAGCAGGTAATCACATCGTCCTGACAGCGCGAGCCGACTTCCAGATAGCGCGCGGTGGCCGACGAGCGGTTGATCATATGGTGGCCGTTGCCGCTGTTCTTGGCGAAGGCAGCACTGTCGCCCGCCTTGAGCAGCGTCTCGCCGCCATCCTCGACCAGCACCAGTTCGCCCTCCAGCACGTAGACGAGCTCGTCCTCATGGCTGTGCCAGTGGCGCTGGCTCGACCAGCCGCTTGGCGGCAGCGTCATCAGGTTGACGCCGAAATCGCCGAGCCCGCCGGCATCTCCGAGGCGCTGGCGCGTGCGGGTCGCGCAAGGGGCGTCGAAGGGCGCGGGGTAGCCGGAGCCTTTGCGGACGGGCACGGATGCGAGATCGATCTTGGGCATGGAGTGCTCCCGAGGGTGATGCCAGCAGTGTAGTTCATGGCCGGTGGAGGCACAGGGCCATGTTGGGTGTGGGGTTTGCCGCGGGCTAGAGCGCCTGACACCCCCACCTTCGTCATCCTAGGGCGAAGCAGCCGCGGAGCGGCGTCGCGGAGACCCTAGGATCCATGCCGCGACATCAATCGAGGACGCAGCGGAACAGAATTCCGCACTGTAGCGACGCTTTGAAGTCCCGGCATGGATCCTCGGGTCTGCGCCGCGTCGCTGCGCTCCTTGCTCCGCCCGTGGATGACGAAATGAAGGGGGCTCCACCAGCCGGAAGGATGGCCTGCACTCGAACAACTCGCCCAGCCCCTAATGCACCGCCGCCACGTCCTTCAAATGCATCTCGTGCATCTTCAGCACCTCCAGCGTCTTCTTGGCGAATTCCTTCAAAGCCGGGTCGTCGCCGGAGCGGGCGTAGGTGGAAAACAGCGCCACAGCCTGCTTGTGCGCCTCGGTCTGCAAGGTGATGTACCTGGCCTGCAAGGCCTCGCCATCCAGCGTCTTGAGCTGGTCGAGCATTGCCTGGTCCTTCGGCAGCATCGGCGGGCCTTCGGGCTTGATGGATGCCGTGGTCTGGCTCTTTTCCAGCGCCGCCTTGAAATCCTGGCCGGCCTTGGTGTGGTCCTTGACCATCAACGCGGCGAAATCGGCCACATCAGCCGCGACGCCCTTTTTCTGCGCCAGCTTGCTGCTTTCGATCTCGAAGCGGTTGGCGCTGACCACCGTCTTGGTGAAGGTGTCGGTGTCGACCTTGTTCTCCGAGACCGCCGGCAAGGTGCTGACCGCCTGCTGGGCAAAGGCTGAAGGCGTTCCGGCCAGAAGGGCCAGCATGGCAATGGCGAGATGCGGTTTCATCGAAACGCTCCGTGAAGGTGTCCTCGCAGACCCAACGCGGCAGATGCGGTGAGGTTGCCAGCCGCGTCCCTTCTCCTCAGGGAAGCAGCCTTGCGACCGCAACGTGCCCACTCCCTACGGGCGACGAGGCCCCAGCAGAAAGGCTGTCATCATTGCGCTCACGCTCGCCACCGCCAACAACGCCACGGCACCCGAAGAGCTGGGCCTTCGGCGAATTGAAACAAGGTTTTGTGGAGCGGGAGCAGTTTGAACCCACCCGTCCAGGTCGGACCTGCTCCCATGGCGAACGGAATAGGCGCGGGTCAGCTCCGCGCCGAGCAGAAAGATCTCCGATGAATAATAGACCCAGAGCAGGATGACGAGCAGCCCTCCGGCCGCACCGTATGACGATGCGATCGCACTCGTGCCGATATACCAACCGATGAGCGACTTCCCCAATGTGAACAGGGCGGCGGTCACGACAGCACCGATCGCGACATCCCGCCATTCCAAGGCGCGGTCCGGCAGGACCTTGTAGATCGCCGCAAACATCACGGAGATCAGGGAAAAGGAAATCAACGTGTTGATCGCGCTCAGAACAAATTCGCCGAACGGCAAATGAGCGCTGATCAAATTGCCCAGGGCGGAGATCGCCGCACTCGCCACCAAGGACACCAGCAACATAAAGCCGAGGGCGGCGACCAGGCCGAGACTTGCCGCACGCGCCCGCAAGAGACGCGACAGCGAACTCCCTTTCGCTTCAACCTTCCATATTGCATTGAGGGCCTGCTGCATCTCGCCAAACACCGCGGAGGCGGTGACGAGCAAAGTGGCCACGCCGATGATGGCCGCCAGGGTCCCCGATGATTTGCTGGATGCCCCTTCGAGCGCTGTCTGAAGGAGCGCCGCACTTTCTGCACCCATCAGCCCCGATATCTGGGCCGACAAAGCCAACTGTGCCGCGTCATGGCCAAATGCGATGCCCGCTATGGCGACGACAATTATCAGAACCGGGGCCAGCGACGTGGCGGCATAAAAGGCCATCGCCGCGCCATGACTAAGCGCATTGTCGTCGACAAAGCCAACCACGCTTTCTCGCACCAGGTCCCATACGTTTTTGAGTGTGGGTCGCACTTCGAATCCGTGAAAGGGGTCGCAAACCGTCTCCTATCAATGCAGCGGGTCTTCCGATGTTCCGGCCGACTTGAGCGAGAGTTTCAGCAAGAGCGCGCCTGCCTCAGTGACAGCACGCCTCGCCATATTGCAGCTGCTCGTTCCAGTCCGGCCGGCCTTCCGGGGTGAAATCCATCAGATTCCACAGGATCTCGCAGGTGCCGATGGCGCGCGGGTCCTGGCCGGGTTCGGTTGGCGCGAAGCCGAGTTCCGACGACCAGAAATGCCTGATGCCGTCACCATCCCTATGAAACACCGATAGCAGCGGGATCTGCGCACCGTCGGCCGACTCGGCGTTGTAGTCACGCTTGAAGCTGTTGTTGGCCGAAGACACCAGCCGCATGTTGCGCCAGCCGCGATCCCGGCCCAGCGTGACCAGATTTTCCAGCGCCGTCTTGGCCACGACGGCGAAGTTGAAGCTTGCGGCTTCCAAATGGCCGACCGCGCCGTCGAACTGGTCGAGCAGCGCGGTGCAGGACGGGCACGGCTGGTCGGGCCGCGCGAGCTTCGCCGTGCCGCCGCTGGTCGCCACCTCGCGCGTCTCCTGCGGGTGGCGCGGAAACATCATCTGGTAGAGGATCAGCGTGTCCTTGCCGGGCGCGAACAGCTCCGACAGTCTTATCTTCGCGGTCTTGCCGGCGATATCCAGCCCTTCGAACACATAGTCCTTCGGCACCAGCCCGCCCGGCGGCAGGGTGCGCCGCGCCTCGGCCACGGCTTCCATGGCGCGGCGCAGCTCGATTTCCTTTTTCAGCAGCTTTTCGCGCGCGGTGCGGTATTTGGCGGATTCGTTGGGAAAGGTGATCATGATCTGCTCCTTCAAGTCGTGCCGGCGTCCCGGCAGGGTGCTCTACCCCCTAAGGACGCGACACGCCGGCCGGTTCCGACATTTTGCATCGGAACCGCTCCGGCTTTGCGACATTCCCTTCATCGGCTACAGCTTCCAGCACGGGGGGACGAAATGAGCGAGACCGACGAGATCGACCTGCGCTGCCCGCAAGTGGTGGCCGATAACGCCACCAAGGGCTTGCGGCTGCGCAAGCAGTTCGGGCGCGGCGGCACCGAGATCGGCGTCGCGCGGGCCACCGAACTGAAGAACCGCGACAAGCTGGCGCCGTCTACCATCCGCCGCATGGTCAGCTACTTTGCCCGCCACGAGGTCGACAAGCGCGGCAAGAATTACGGCAATGAGGACAATCCCTCCGCCGGATACGTCGCGTGGCTGCTGTGGGGCGGCGACGAGGGCCGCGCCTGGGCGCTGGAGCTCAAGCAGAAGATTGGCAACGCGCCCGATATCTGAGCGCTGGTTCCCTGCTCACCCCTTGACCCCACCGGCGGTGAGGCCGGAGACGATCTTGCGCTGGAAGATCAGCACCAGCACCACCAGCGGCACCGTGACGATCACCGAGGCGGCCATGATGTTGCCCCATGGAATCTCGAACTGCGAATTGCCCGAGAGCAGCGCGATCGCCACCGGCACGGTCCGCCGCGCATCATTGGAGGTGAAGGTCAGGGCAAACAGGAACTCGTTCCATGCGCCGATGAAGGCCAGCAGTCCGGTGGTCGCCAGCGCCGGCCACATCAGCGGCAGAAAGATGCGGGTGATGATGATCCACGGCGTCGCGCCATCGAGGATCGCTGCCTCCTCGACCTCGACCGGCAGGTCTCGCACGAAGGCGGTGAGCACCCAGACGGTGAACGGCAGCGTGAAGATCATGTAGGAGAAGATCAGCGCGAAGAGCGAATTGTAGAGGCCGAACATCCGCACCAGTTCGAACAGCCCGGCCAGCACCGCCACTTGCGGGAACATCGAGACCGACAGGATGGCGAACAGCAATGCCGAGCGGCCGCGAAAACGGACACGCGCCAGTGCGTAGGCCGCGGTGACTCCGAGGAACAGCGAGAGTGCGACGACCGCGCCCGAGACGACCAGCGAATTCAGGAGATTGCGCATGAAGGCACCCTCGGCCAGCACGTTGCGATAATTGTCGAGGCTGGGTGCCTTCGGCCACGGATCGGCCTGGAACAGCTCGGTCCCCGATTTCAGGCTGGTGACGATGGCATAGTAGAACGGGAACACCGCGATCAGCACGATTGCCCCGACCAGCAGATAGAAGGCCGTGCGCTTCAGGAGCCACATCTCAGCGGCCTCCTTCCAGGCTTATCCGGCCGACGCGGATGGTGAGGATGGTGAGCAAGGCGAGGATGAGGAAGAGCAGGGTCGAGGCGGCCGAGCCATAGGCGAACTTGTCGAACTCGAACAGGTTCTCGCGGGCGAACACCGACATCGACTTGGTGTGCGCATTGTTGGGCGTCAGCACATAGATCAGGTCGAAGATGCGCAGCGCATCGAGCGCCCGGAAGATCACGGCCACCATCAACGCCGGGCGGATCAGCGGCAAGGTCACCCGCCAGAAGATCTGCCATGGATTGGCGCCGTCGAGCCTGGCGACCTCGATGATCTCGCGCGGCAGCATCTGCAGCGCGGCCAGGATCAGCAGCGCCATGAAGGGCGTCGTCTTCCAGATGTCGACGATCAGCACCGCCGCCATCGCGGTGTCGGCACTGGCTGTCCAGGCGATCTTGGTGTCGATCAGCCCCAGATTGATCAGCACGACATTGATGATGCCGAACTGGTCGTTCAGCATCCACTGCCACATCTTGGCCGAGACGATGGTCGGGATCGCCCAGGGGATGAGGATCGCCGCCCTGACGATGCCGCGGCCGGGAAATTCGGCGTTGAGCACCAGGGCGACGACCATGCCGAGGATCGTCTCGCAGGTCACCGAAACCACCGCGAACCGCACTGTGTTCCACACGGCGCCCCACCAGACCGGGTCGAGAAGCAGCCCGTCGTGGATGACCCTGCCGCTCGGCATGCGCAGAACCGAGACATAGTTGGCGAGGCCGACCCATTGGCGGGCGTCGAGATCGGACAGCGAGGCATCGGTGAAGCTGAAATAGACCGTGCGGGCAAGCGGCCAGCCGGCAGCGACGGCGAGCACCAGAAGCATCGGCGCCAGGAACAGCCACGCCGAGCGCACACGCTGGCGCATCAGCCGCGAGCCCTGGCGCCGGTCGGCGGCATCAGACGGTCGCGCGCTCACCAGCCCTTGCCTTTCAGCCGGGTCAGCGTCGCCTCGAGGTCGGCCAGATTGTCGGCGGCGCTGCCTTCGCCGGACAAGGTCTTGTGGACGGCGTTCCAGAACTGGCTCGACGCCTCGTTGTACTTATTCCTGGTCACCGCCGAGGGCCGCGGCCCGGCATTGAGGAAGACATCCTTCCAGTGCGGTATGATCGGCTGCTGGCTGGCGATGTCGGCATCGTCATAGAGCGCCTGGATGGTCGGCAGGTTGGCGGTCTTCAGCGTGCGGTATTTCTGCATTGCCGGCGAGGCAATGAACTTGACCAGTTCGATCGCCGCATCCGGGTGCTTGGAATATTTCGAGACCGCGAGGTTCCAGCCGCCGAGCGTCGCCGCCGGGCGGCCGCCCTCGCCCGTGCCCGCCGGCAGCGGCCCGACGTCGAACTTGCCCTTGATCGGCGACCCCTGGCTGTTGCCCAGCGCATAGGCATAGGGCCAGTTGCGCATGAAGACCGCATTGCCGGTCTGCCATACGCCGCGCGCCTCCTCTTCCTGATAGGCGAGCACACCCGGCGGCGCGATGGTGCCGATCCAGCCCTTGGCCATGTCGAGCGCGGCCGCCGCCTGGGCGTTGTTGATGGAAATCGCGCCATCCGGCTCGACGATATGGCCGCCGCCGTTCGACACCACCCATTCGAACGCGTCGCAGGTCAGCCCTTCATAGGCGTTGCCCTGGAAGACGAAGCCCCAGATATCCCTGTTGCCCGAGGCCCGCTCATTGTCCATCACCAGCCTGGCGGTGTCGCCCAGTTCCTTCCAGGTGGCCGGCACCTTGGCACCATATTTGTCGAGCAGATCCTTGCGGTAATAGAGCGCCGGCGCATCGGTGAAGATCGGCAGCGCCACCAGCCTGCCGTCGACGGTCTGCGACTGGATGATCGACGGGAAATGACTGGCCACGACATCCCTGGTCGCCTCGGTCAGGTCGACGAACTGCCTGGCGAGCTGCGGCGCCCAGATGACATCGGTCTGGTAGACGTCGACGTCGCTGTTGCCGGCGGCGAGCCACAGCCTGTACTGGCCGAACTGGTCGGTCCCGGACGACGGCATGGCGACGATGGTGACCTTGTCGCCGCTTACTTTCTCATAGCGGTCGAGGATCTCGCGCAGCACCTTGAGGCCGTTACCGGTGTCGCCCGACACAATCGACAGCTCGACCGCGCGCGCCGGACCCGCAGCGAGCACGGCAGCGACGCTCAGCGCCAGCAATGCGTGGAAAACCTTCATCGCGGTGGATCTCCCTTGGGAGCCGGCGGCGCACAGCACCGGCAGCCGGTCAGACCCCACCGTTCATTGAATGCGGAGCGGCGCTTTGGGTTCCGAACAGGCCATCACCGGTGGTCGAACAGGCCATGACGGTGACGGGTGGGTTAACGCCCCCGGTCAGCCTTCCCAGGCGACCGGCCGCATGCCCAGCCGCTCGTAGAGCCGCACGGCGGCCGCGTTCTCGAGCGTATTGGTCTTGAGATCGACATGGGCGGCACCCCGGTCGCGAAAAATGGCGAAGGCGTGCCACATCAGGGCCTCGCCGACACCCTTGCCGCGTGCCTCCGGATGAACGGCAAGGTCCTTGACGAATGCCGAGCTCCAGCACAGTGCGGCCGCCGCCAGCCGGCCCTTGGCATCGATGACGAGGAAACACAGCGCCGGGTCGAATTCGGGATCTTCGGATATGCGTGGCCACCATTCGTCGAAGGGGCCGTCTGTGCCATCGTCGAACACTTCGCCCAGCAGCGCATGCAGCGGCAGCGCGTCACCGCGCTCGAAGCTGCGCATGACAAAACCGTCAGGCCAGTGCGGCGCAACCAGCGTCTCGTCGAGGATCTTGCGCAGCCGGATGTCGTTTGGAGCCGGCGGACGCGGTTCGGGCATCGCGCTCAGGCGTCGGGCTGAAGACGTCCGCGCTTGCGGTCGACACCGAGGCCGGTCGCCTCCAGCAGGCCCTTGCGCTTGGCGTCGAAATAGTAGCCGGTCTGGTAGAGCCAGTCGGCCTTCTTGGCGTTGCCGTTCGACACCAGCCAGGCGCCGCGCAGATATTTGACCGCGTATTTGAGATTGGTCTCGGCGTCGAACAGGCCCTTGGCCGGCCCGTCATAGCCCATGCCGCGCGCCGTCGCGTGCTTGATCTGCATCAGTCCCCAATGGCCGTTATTGTAGGCCTTGGGATTGTAGGTGCTTTCGCGGTTGACGACATGGCGCACCAGATCCACCGGCACCTGGTAGAAGGCGGCGTATTTGACGATCAGCCGGTCGACGTCGCCGCGCATGCCGGTCGCATGCTGTTCTTCCGCCGGCTCGACCGGCGCCGACGGGAACTGCACCAGGGCAGCCGGGTTCTGCGGCACGACATAGGCCACCTGTTGCACGCCGGGCATTTTCTGGCCGCCCTTGGCAACCGCCGGCACGATGAGCCCCGCGGTCGTGTAGGTCGCGGCGACCCCGACCGGCTGGCCGGCCTTGGACGGCGGCGGCGCCTGCCAGGCATTGGCGGTCATCACGGCGGGGACTGCCGGCGTTGTAGGCGTTGCCCCGGCAAAGGCGGCGGTCGCCGCGGCCGGCTGGGCGGCGGGATCGAGTGCCGGGGTGGCCGGGCCGGGGGTCAACTCGGCCGTCTGAACCGGCGTGATTCCGGAGGATTGAGGCAGCACCGAAACCGTGTCCGGCAGCGGCACGGTGAAGCCGGCATCGCTGCCTGCCATGGTCGCGGTTTCGGTCAGGGACGGCGCGGCCTTCATCTGCGAGGTCGAGGTGCAGCCGCTCATGCCGGCTGCCGCGACGATCACACCGATGGCGATAAGGGTTTGTTTTGCTGGCAAGCCGCGCTCGGAGTCCGGTTTGTCGGGTCGTTAAGATTTCCCTTACACCAGCGATTCTTGGGTAGCAATCGGGGCCATCTGGTGGTTTTCGGGTGGCGGGATGCAGGCGGCGATGCCATATTGTTCCTGATATGTACCAGCAGGAATCCCGGATTCCGCCGCTTTGCGGAAAGGAGCGCAGCATGGAAACGACCTCTTCGATCACAGCTGGCCACGCAGTGTTAGAAACAGTGATCGGCTTCATGGGCATCGCCTGGAGCGAAAAGGGCCTGATCCGGCTCTGCCTGCCCGAACGCAGCCGCGAAGCGGTGGAGCGGCGGCTGATGCGCCACGCCGGTGTTTCCGCCTCCACCGCCCAGCCGTCATGGGTGGTCGAGCTGATTGCCTCGATCAAGGCCTATGCCGCGGGCGAGGACGTCGATTTCACCGGCTTTCCCGTCGATCTCGACGGCATCGACGATTTCCGCCTCGCCATCTACGACGCCGCACGAAAACTCGGCTATGGCGAAACCACCACCTATGGCGAACTCGCCAAGCGCGCCGGCCATGCCGGCCTGCCGCGTGAAACCGGTGCCGCCCTTGGCGCCAATCCGGTGCCGCTGGTCATCCCGTGCCACCGCATCCTGGCCGCCGGCGGCAAGATCGGCGGCTTCTCGGCGCCCGGCGGCTCCGTCACCAAGGAAAAGATGCTGGCCATGGAAGGCGTGCGCGTCGGCCCGCCGCCGCCGGCGCAGGTGTCCTTCGGGTTTTGAGAGCAGTAAGCTGCTCCCGGGTGTGTTGAGATTCAGGTCAGGCCAAGCCGAAAACTGTGGCTTTCGAGAACCGGAGCGGAGCGTACTTGAAGTACGTGAGCACCGGAAGCGGAGGAAGCCACGGTTTGCAGGCCGGCATCACCTGAATATCGGCACACCCTAGTGGCGGCGTATGAAGCGATGCCTGAAACGCTCATTGTCCGGCCGCTTGCAGATATAGACCGGGCAGGACTTGGTGTCGGCGCTGGGCACATAGGCCCGCGTCCTCACCTCGCCCATGGTGCAGAACTGCTGGCTCTGCACGTAGCGGTCGTAGAGCGGCAGCCCCGGCACCCGTTTCGACTGATAGCGCAGGATGACCGCACCTTGGCGCGCGATCGTCGACTGAACCTTGCCGCAGCTCATGCGCGTCGGGTCGTAGCGCGAGATCGCCTGCGCCTGGGCGGCCACCAGCGTGAGGCAGGCGGCAAACAGGATGGTTTTCATGGTCCTCTCCCCTCGATCCGCCGCCCGGGGACGGCGCGATCGTGCGTCACGGTTTCACCAGATTGGGGCGGCCGTTGGGCGGCCCCCGATCACGGCTTTTTCACGCAGTCTTGTTTTTTGTGCGAAAGCAGCCTATATCAGCCCCATTGATATTTCGGCCGATCGATCCGGGCCTCGCGATCTTCGCGTTTGCTGACGTCTATCTCCAAAATCTCGATGCACACCGGCTGGATTTCGGTCCGGTCATACCAAAGCAAATGTGAAGGACTATTTTTATGGCAACTGGAACGGTCAAGTGGTTCAACGCCACCAAGGGTTTCGGCTTCATCCAGCCTGACAGCGGCGGCGCGGACGTTTTCGTCCACATCTCGGCTGTCGAGCGCGCTGGCCTGTCGACCCTGGTCGAAGGCCAGAAGATCAACTTCGAGATCGAGCAGGACCGCCGCACTGGCAAGTCGTCCGCTGGTTCTCTGAGCAAGGCAGCCTGATTTTGAAAATGGCGCGCGCCGGACGAGAGTTCGGGGCGCGCGGCAAGTCACGGATGTACTGACGGTCGCGCGAGAAGCGCGCCGGAGTGGAAAGACCCGACAAGCTGGAACAGCAGATAGCTGCCAGCCCGGACCGGACGCTCCCGATCAGGCTACCGAAATGGGAAGGCGGGATTTATCCCGCCTTTTTATTTGCCTGGATTTTGGCCATCTAAGCCCGGCCTATGTCCCACCGGTGGCACCATATGGCCAACAATGGTACCATCCAGGTCATGACCAAGCTTGAACAAATCGAAAAATCCATCACCGAGTTGAGCCCGGAAGAACTGAAGGCGTTTGCCGCCTGGTTCGAGGCACTGCAGGCGGACATCTGGGATCGGCAGATTGAAGCCGATGTCAAGGCAGGCAGACTGGACAAATTGGTGGCCGAGGCTCGCGCTGAGATTGCCGCCGGTAAATTGCGCGACCTGTGAGACATCGCGCCACGGCAAGTTTTTGGACGATGTATCGGTCCTTGCCGAAATCGGCTCGCCGTTTAGCCGACAAGAGCTTTACATTGTTGAGGGAAAACCCACGTCATCCCTCCCTCCATTTCAAGAAAGTCGGTGAGCTTTGGTCGGCGAGAATAGATAGCAACTATCGTGCCTTGGCTCTGGAAAGTGCTGACGGCTATAACTGGATATGGATCGGCAGCCACGCAGAATACGACCGCCTTACAAATAGCACACAGACCCCAACGCACAATTCGGAACGACCGAGACAGACCTACCCCACCCACTCGATCGGCACATGCCCCGGATCCGCCTCCACGCGGCCGAGCCAGGCCACCACCTCGGGATAGGCGTCGAGCTGGAAGCCGCCCTGCTCCGCGGTGTGGGTGTAGGCATAAAGCGCGATGTCGGCGATGCTGAAGGCGCCGCCGGCGAAGAAGGCGTTGTTTTCCAGATACGTGTTCATGACGCCGAGCGCCTTGTTGCCGCGCTCCAGCGTCGTCGCCAGCCGCTCGGGCGTCGCGTCCGCGGCCCGTTCGGGAAAAGTCAGCAGCGCCTTGCGCACGGCTATGTAAGGCTCGTGGCTGTACTGCTCGAAGAACAGCCACTGATAGGCGAGCCCGCGCTCGTATCTGTCGGCCGGCAGCAAGCGCGTGCCTTCCGCGAGATAGAGCAGGATGGCGTTGGATTCGGCCAGCCGCCGGCCATCGTCCAGTTCCAGCAGCGGCACCATGGCGTTCGGATTCTTGGCGACGAAATCGGCTTTGCGCGTGTCGCCGGTATGCGAGCTCACCTCGACGGTGGTGAAAGCGAGGCCGAGCTTGGCCATCAGCAGCCTGGGCTTGTAGCAATTGCCGCTGTCGATCATGCTGTAAAGTATCATTGCCGGTCCCCGAGCGCTGCTTCTGCGGGCGGACTATCGCAGCGGCGGCATCCTCAACCAATGATTTGTTTTGGCGCGACCATCAGCGCCGCTTATGCAACGGCACGACCTTGTTGTCGAAGCCCAGCAGCCCATCGACCGCAAGCGGCTCTTCGTTGAAAATGGTGCCGGCAAGCGCCGGACGCCCGAGAAGAAAACCCTGCAGCAAATCGACCCCACCTTCGAGCGCGACGCGCAGGTGGGTGGGCTGCTCGATTCCCTCGACCAGCACCTTGGCGCCACGGTCGTGCAGGCTGGACACCAGCGGGCGGAAGAAGCGTTCCGCGGCGGCGTGGCGGCAGAATTCCGCGAACCAGCCGCCATCGATCTTGACGATGTCGGGCTGAAGCAGGCTCACCCGCTCCTCGGTCGAATGGCCGGTCCCGAAATCATCGATGGCGATGCGGATGCCGTCGCGCCGCATTTCACGCACCAGCCTGGCCAGCAGCGCATCGTCCGCCGCCTGTTCGGTGATTTCACAGACCAGCATGGCGGGCGCCAGGCCGAGTTCGTCGAGATGCCGGCTCATCAGCCGGATCTCGGCCAGCGCCCGGCCAGCATGGTCGTTGACCAGTGGATTGTAGTTGAAGAACAGGTCGAGCCTATCGACGCCGATATTGTGGAAATTCCTGAGATGCAGCATCCGGCACATGGTTTCGACGAACAGGCGGTCCGAGGCCGCGACGCTGTCGAAGAACATCCGCGGCGACCCCGGGCGGCCGGCCCGGTGCGGCTCGATCAGGCCTTCCACGGCCACCGGGTGCAAGCTGCCGCCGTGCGGGGCGTAGATCGGCTGGTAGGCGCTGCGCAGGCGGAAGTCGCCATGGATGCCATATTCGATGCCGATCTCATCGACGAAGATCGCATCGCCAATGGTGCGCCGGCGCTCGACACTCATGGCACGATCCTGCGCCCGAAAGCCTTTGCCCGCCGCCCCGTGCGCGGCGCAACCGCGGCGGGAGCGGTCGTATGGCTTGCGGCGGGGACAGGTTCGGGACTGCTCATCGCGAAAACACGGAAACTTGTCGGCGCGAGTTCTGGACGGGCCAGCACGTAGCCCTGGACCATCGAGGCGCCCGATCGCTCGGCCAGCTCCAGTTGCCAGCCTTCCTCGATGCCCTCGAACACGGTGCGGATGCCCTGGTCCTCGAAGCTCCTGACCATGGATGTCAGCAGCGCGAAACCAGCGCCCGATTCCATCAGTTGCGTGATCCAGTGCGCATCGAACTTGACGATGTCGGGGCGCAACTCCTTGACGCGGGTGATGTCGGAATCGTCGGCGCCATAGTCGTCGACGGCGATCCGGAAGCCGTTGGCTCTGAGCGCGGTGACGAAGCTGTGCAGGGTCTCCTGCGATGCCGATCTCTGCTCCGTCACCTCGCACACGACGCGGCCCGGATCGATACCGGCTTCGTGCAGGACCAGCCTCATGTCACGCAAGGCGTTGTCGACGATCGATCGCTCGGTGAACACCGAGGGATCGAAATTCACGAAGATCGATGCCTCCTGCGGCAGGCAGGCGCCGGCATTGAGCAGATGCAGTGTCCTGGTCAGCGCTTCGACATGCAGGCGGTCGGCCGCCGGACATGTCGAGAAGAAGGTCATCGGCGATTGCGGCTCGCCGTCGCGAAACGGGCGGATCAGCCCTTCGAACGCGGCGACCGACAGCTTGCCCTCGCTGAAGGCAAAGATCGGCTGGAAGGCGCTTTGCAGCGTATAAATGCCCCAGACACCGCTCGAGGTGCCGTCATCATGACGGATGATATGGGCAAGTCCGATGCTGCGTGACAAGGGTTCCTCGCTCCGCGACCTGGCGGAATTGAACCGCGATCCTGCCATGCAAGCCTCTACCGCCCGTTAATGAACTTTCTTTTGCCGATCACGCCTCATTGACCGCGCCACGCCACCTGGCCCAGCCGACAAGGCTTGCGCTGGGGGGAATGATGCGACATGAGAAGCGCCGCGGCCGCTCCTGGCCGCGCCTATCCTTTGGAGAGACAGAAGGTCATGGCCTTTCTTGCCGACACCCTTTCCCGCGTTAAGCCTTCCGCCACCATCGCGGTGACGCAGAAAGCCCGCGAGCTGAAAAATGCCGGCCGGGATATCATTGGCCTTGGCGCCGGCGAGCCCGATTTCGATACGCCCGACAACATCAAGAATGCGGCGATCGAAGCCATTCGCCGTGGCGAGACCAAGTATCCGCCGGTTTCGGGCATCGTGCCGCTGCGCGAGGCGATCGCGAAAAAGTTCAAGCGCGAGAACAATCTCGACTACAAGCCCGAGCAGACCATCGTCGGCACCGGCGGCAAGCAGATCCTGTTCAACGCCTTCATGGCGACACTGAACCCCGGCGACGAGGTCATCATCCCCCGCCCCTACTGGGTCAGCTATCCCGAAATGGTGGCGATCTGCGGCGGCACGTCGGTGTTTGCCGACACTTCGATCGACAACGGCTTCAAGCTGACCCCGGCGGTGCTGGAAAAGGCGATCACGCCGAAGACCAAATGGCTCTTGATGAACTCGCCGTCCAACCCGTCGGGCGCGGCCTATACCCACGCCGAACTGCGCGCGCTGGCCGATGTCCTCCTGAAGCATCCGCATGTCTGGACGCTGACCGACGACATGTACGAGCACCTGACCTATGGCGACTTCGTCTTCAAGACCATCGCCGAGGTCGAGCCGAAGCTCTACGACCGCACCCTGACCATGAACGGCGTCTCGAAAGCCTATGCCATGACCGGCTGGCGCATCGGCTACGCGGCCGGTCCGGTTCAGCTGATCAAGGCGATGGACATGATCCAGGGTCAGCAGACGTCGGGCGCCTGCACCATCGCGCAATGGGCTTCGGTCGAGGCGTTGAACGGCCCTCAGGACTTCATCGCCAAGAACAAGGCGATCTTTCAAGGCAGGCGCGACCTCGTCGTCTCGATGCTCAACCAGGCGCGCGGCATCACCTGCCCGTCGCCGGAAGGCGCCTTCTATGTCTATCCGTCCTGCGCCCAGCTGATTGGCAGGAAGACCAAGGCCGGCAAGGTGATCGACACCGACGAGACCTTCTGCTCGGAACTGCTCGAGGCCGAGGGCGTCGCGGTGGTGTTCGGCTCGGCCTTCGGCCTCGGCCCCAACTTCCGCATCTCCTACGCCACCTCGGAGACGCTGCTGGAGGAAGCCTGCACCCGCATCCAGCGCTTCACGGCATCCCTGACCTGATCTGGTAAGTCCAAAACAAAACCCGGCGTCAACGCTCAGGCGTTACCGCCGGGTTCGTCAATCCAGGCTCAGCACTCAGCCGCCATATTGCGCCGGCGTCACTGCTTCCAGCCAGTCGGCATGGATGCCGTCGAGCGCCTCCTGCATGGCGATATGCGTCATCGCCGATTTCGGCGCCGCGCCATGCCAATGCTTCTCGCCGGGCGCGAAGGAGATGACGTCACCGGCCCTGATCTCCCGGATTGGCCCGTCCCATGTCTGGGCCAGGCCGGCGCCCGCGGTGACATAAAGCGTCTGCCCAAGCGGATGCGTGTGCCAGTGGGTGCGCGCGCCGGGTTCGAAACTGACCAGCGTGGCCCTGAGCCGCGCCGGCGCCTCGGTCTCGATGATCGGCGTCTGCAGAACCCGGCCGGTGAAGTATTTGTCCGGCGCTATGATGGTCGGCACGCTGCCGCAAGCAATTATTTTCATCGTCTGTTCCTGGAACTGGTCGGAGCTGGCGAGGCGCCGGCCCCTTGAAGTCAAATGCATTCTCGGCCCGGATTGGCCCGGACGCAACCGGCCGGGTCGCCCGCTCGGCCTGATTTTTCTTGACTACGAACCTTGCCCGCATGGGACGGCCGCGCTGTTTGCCGGGCGCTCGGTCGAACCGCTCGCGCTCAGCGCCTGAGCCGGCCAGCCGCGCCGGCTTCCTATTTTTCTTGCCCTGCCGGCAAACAAGTGGGACGATGCATCAGGGCAGGTGGACATGAAAAGAACCCCGCCCGCGACGGTCGAACAGGCCGGCCGCCGCTCAGGACCGATTGACCACGCCTGAACCATGCATGCCAGTCGGTCCTACGGGAAACGCCTGAGTGGAGGTCAGCCATGGGTACTCGCGCCGGAGGACGACGCACGGGACCGAAATGCATTGCCATAGTCGGTCCCTTCGCAAGCGGTAAGACGACACTTCTCGAAGCCATATTGGCCCGTACGGGCGCCATCCCCCGCCAGAATCCGGTTTCATCGGGCAACACCGTTTCAGATCATTCGCTCGAGGCCCGCGCCCACGCCATGAGCGTCGAGGCGTCGATCGCCACCACAGAATTCATGGGCGAGCAATTCACCTTCGTCGACTGCCCCGGGTCGATCGAATTCTCCTTCGAGGCCGAACCGGTACTGGCGGCCTGCGATGTCGCGGTGGTCGTGGCCGAGGCCGACGAAAAAAAGATTCCAGCCCTGCAGCTCATCATGCGCAAGCTTGACGATCTCGGCGTGCCACGCATCCTGTTCCTCAACAAGGTCGACAAGGCGATCGCGGGCGTGCGCGACACGCTGAAGATGCTGCAGCCGACAAGCGCGGCGCCGCTGCTTCTGCGCCAGATTCCGCTGCGCAAGGACGGCGTCGTCATCGGCTCGATCGATCTGGCGCTGGAGCGCGCCTACATCTACCGCGAGTACGCCGAGAGCGAGGTGGCCGAGATACCCGGCGACGACAAGGCGCGCGAACTGGAGGCGCGCTTCTCCATGCTGGAGACGCTGGCCGACCATGACGACCAGCTGATGGAGCAGTTGCTCGAGGAGATCGAGCCGCCCAGGGACGCGATCTTCGACGATCTCGCCGCCGATCTGCGCGACGGCGCGGTGACACCGGTGCTGATCGGCACCGCCGAGAAAGGCAATGGCGTGCTGCGCCTGTTGAAGACGATCCGCCACGACGCGCCCGACATCGAGGCGACCCGCAAGCGGCTCGGTGCCCCGGACGGCAACGCGACGGTGGTCCAGGTGATGAAGACCATCCACACGCCGCATGGCGGCAAGCTGTCGGTGTCACGCATTCTGTCGGGCCAGGTCGCCGACGGCTTGGAACTGTGGCTGCCCGGCGGCGACACCGCCAAGGTTTCCGGCATCTACAGGATGCTGGGCAAGGACCAGGTCAAGCTGACCGCCGCCAGAACCGGCGACACCGTGGCGCTCGGCAAGCTGGACGCGGTCAAGACGGGCCAGACGCTCAGCTCCGCCAAGGGAGGCATCAAACAGCTCTTCGATGTCGAGCCGCCGCAGCCGGTCTTCGCCTTCGCGCTGCGCCCCAAGGAGCGCAAGGACGAGGTCAAGATGTCGGCGGCCATCCAGCGCCTGGCCGAGGAAGACCCCTCGCTCAGCCTGCGCCAAAACCAGGACTCGGCCGAGACCGTGCTGTCGGGTCACGGAGAGATGCATCTGCGCGTGGTGCGCGAGCGGCTGGAGGGCAAGAACCAGATACCGGTCGAAGGCCATGCGCCGGCGGTGCCCTATCGCGAGACGATCCGCAAACCGGTGCAGCAGCGCGGCCGTCACAAGAAACAGTCGGGCGGCCACGGCCAGTTCGGCGATGTGGTGATCGAGATCAAGCCGCTGCCGCGCGGCTCCGGCTTCCAGTTCACCGACACCATCACCGGCGGCGTCGTGCCCAAGACCTACATCCAGTCGGTCGAGACCGGCATACGCGACTATCTGAAGACCGGCCCGCTCGGCTTCCCCGTGGTTGACGTCGCGGTCAACCTGTCGGACGGCTCCTACCATGCGGTCGATTCCTCCGACATGGCGTTCCAGATGGCGGCAAAGCTCGCCATGAAGGAAGGCATGGCCGCCTGCTCGCCGGTGCTTCTGGAGCCGGTGATGAAGATCGAGATCGTCACGCCGTCGGACGCGACATCGAAGATCATCGCGCTGATCCCGCAGCGGCGCGGCCAGATCCTCGGCTATGACGCGCGGCCCGATTGGCCCGGATGGGATGTCGTCGAGGCGACCATGCCGCAGGCCGAGATCGGTGATCTGATCATCGAGTTGCGGTCGGCCACTTCAGGCGTTGCCAGCTACCGCGCCGCCTTCGACCATATGGCCGAGCTGACTGGCCGTCTCGCCGACGAGGCGATGAACGCCAACGGCAAGGCCGCCTGATTTCACTCGTTTCATGAGAAGCCCCCTCGAAGGATCGAGGGGGCAAAAACCAAAAACGGCGCCCGGGGGGCCGGACGCCGTTTTGTTGTGCGGACCGTTTTCTTGGGAGGAGAAACGGCAGGTCCGCCGCATGTAGGTCGCCGAACTTCGGCGGAAAAGGTTCGGACGCGGTAGCCGCCTGAGCCCGGGCCGTACGAGTGATGCCCCCATCTCCCGTCCGAACCACACCGCGTCCTAGCATCTACATAGCAGCGGAAGGCATCGTTGTCATGTTACCAGAGGTTACACGACACTGTTACGTGGCAATTCTGATGAAATTTTCGCTCGTCCCGCCCGAGTCCGGGCAACAAAAAAGCCGGATCAACGAAGATCCGGCTGAGTTTGATTGGAAGTGCCTGTTAAGGCTAACCTCCAGAGGGGAACACTCGAGGGCGCTAATGGGAGGAGAACGCGCCCAGGAGATGATCTATATATGTGCTCATCATGCCCAAGAAACAAGCATCTATTTTGCAACACACGCATGCAAAAAAACACAGGCTGTGGTCCAACCCATTTGGGGAGCCAATAGGACCAGCAGAATCGTGAAAATGAAGCGTACTTTCGGGTCATTCTCGTCTCGAAAACGCCAATCCCAACCGATTTTGTTCCCAAAATGCCGAAAAACACTGATGATGTGGAATGAGGCACCGGCGGTTCAATTCCAAGGCAGTCAAGCGGAGATCAACCAATGCGTAGGTTTTCGGCGATTGCCGGCAGCGGCATTTTCCTGATTGCTGCCCCCGGCGTGGTCGCCGGGCTGATTCCCTGGCTGCTCAGCGAGCGCTGGAGCCTGCCATGGTCGCCCCTGCCCGGCCTTGTCGTCGCCGGCGGCGTCCTCATTGTCGCCGCGGCCGCCGTGCTGCTACATGCCTTCGCCAGCTTCGCACTGGAGGGGCTGGGCACGCCGGCCCCCGTCGCACCAACCGAAAGACTGGTGATCGGCGGCATCTACCGCCATGTCCGCAATCCCATGTATGTCGCCGTGCTGTCGATCATTATCGGCCAGGCGCTGTTGTTCTCGAGCTGGTCGATCGCCACCTACGCGGCGATCGCGGCGGCTGAAATGGTGACCTTCGTCAAGCTCTATGAGGAGCCGACGCTCGCCGGCCGCCATGGCGCCGAATACAAAGCCTACCGCCACAACGTACCGGGGTGGCTGCCGCGGATTACGCCCTGGAAAGGATAGGCTCGCGGAGCTGACCCTGGATCAGAAGGACCAGCTTCTGGCCTTGGCGATGATGAAGTCGCGGAACACGTGCAGCTTGGCCTGGTTCTTCATCGCGTCGGGATAGGCGAAATAGGTGTCGAAGGACGGCACCTCGGTTTCCGGCAAAAGCTGCACCAGGCCGGAATCCTTGCTGATCACATAGTCCGGCAGCATGGCGATGCCGGCGCCGCCCTGCACGGCGCGCTTGATCGACAGGATGTCGTTGATCTGCAGTGTCGGCACGCGCCGGCCGCTCTCGAAATCACCGACCGTCTCCAGCCAGTTCAACTCCGACAGATGCGACGGCACAGGCAGGCCGAAGGTGACGATGCGATGGCTTCTCAACTCTGCGATCGAGCCCGGCTTGCCGTATTTGGCGACATAGGACGGTGCCGCGTAGAGATGGAAATGCACGGTGAACAGGCGGCGCTGGATCAGGTCCGGCTGTTGCGGCTGGCGCAGCCGGATGGCGCAATCGGCCTGGCGCATGGTGAGGTCGAGCTCCTCGTTGGCGAGGATCAGCTGCAGGCTGATTTCGGGGTAGAGTTCGATGAACTCCTGCACCCGCTCGGTCAGCCAGCCGGCGCCGAGGCCGACGGTCGTCGTCACCCTGAGCACACCGGACGGGCGGTCCTTGGTCTCGGTCAGCCGCGACTTGATGGTTTCCAGCTTCATCAGCACGTCATGCGCCGTGCGGAACAGCATCTCGCCCTGTTCGGTCAGCACAAGGCCGCGTGCATGACGATTGAACAGCGGCACGCCGACATCATGTTCGAGCGCGCTCACCTGTCTCGATATCGCCGATTGCGACAGATGCAGCGTCTCGGCCGCATGCGTAAACGACCCCGCTTCCGCCGCAGCGTGAAACACGCGTAGCTTGTCCCAGTCCAACGCCATGATTTCCCCTCGTTCCGGTTGGCGTTTGAATGAAAAATCAGGCTTTTACACGGCGCTTCTAAGCCGTTTTTTTAACAGTTTTGCGAGCCGCCTATTCCGCTGCCTCGCGATGCACCTCGATGCCGGCCAGATACTTTTCCGCTTCGAGCGCGGCCATGCAGCCGAGCCCCGCCGCCGTCACTGCCTGACGGTAGATATCGTCGGTCACGTCGCCGGCCGCGAACACGCCAGGCACGTCGGTGCGCGTCGAATCCGGCGCTGTCCACAGATAGCCGTTCGGCTTCTGCTTCAGCTTGCCGGCGAACAGCTCGACCGCGGGCGCATGGCCGATGGCCACGAAGACGCCGTCGACCTTGAGGTGGCTCTCGGCACCGGTCACGGCATGCCTGAGCTTCAGCCCCTCCACCGAAGGCGGCAGCGGTGCCTTGCCGGGGCGGCCGGTGATCTCGTCGACGATCGTGTCCCAGATGACGCGGACATTGTCCTTCTTCAACAGCCGCTCGCGCAGGATGCGCTCGGCACGGAAGTCCGAGCGCCTGTGAATGACGGTGACGCTCTTGGCGAGGTTGGACAGATAGAGCGCCTCTTCCACCGCCGAATTGCCGCCGCCGACCACCGCGACATCCTTGCCGCGATAGAAGAAGCCGTCGCAGGTGGCGCAGGCCGAAACGCCGAAGCCCATGAAGTCCTGCTCGGTGGGAATGCCCAGCCACTTGGCTTGTGCGCCGGTGGCGATGATCAACGCGTCGGCCGTGTAGGTCGTGCCGGAATCGCCCTTGGCGCGGAACGGCCGCACATTGAGGTCGACCTCGGTGATGATGTCGTTGATGATGTCAGTGCCGACATGCTCGGCCTGCTTGAGCATCTGCTCCATCAGCCACGGCCCCTGGATCGGGTCGGCGAAGCCGGGATAGTTTTCGACGTCCGTGGTGATCATCAGCTGACCGCCCTGCTGCAGGCCGGCGACGAGCATCGGCTTCAGCATGGCGCGCGCGGCATAGACCGCCGCCGTATAGCCGGCCGGACCGGAACCGATGATGAGAACGGGCGCATGCTTGGTGGTCATTTGGAGCCTCTGCGGGGCGGACACGAGTGTGCCTTGGAAAAAGACGTGGAATGTAGCGCTTAATGTAAGGGCTGCCAGCCACGCCAGCAAGACGAGCGAACCGTCGTCCCCGGAAAGCTTCGGCCCGTGTGGATATTCGCGCGATCAGCGCTTTTCGTTACCTGTCCAAAATCGCGTCGACGAGGGCTGGCTTCGACACAAAAGTCGTTTAATTACAAAATCGCGAAAGATTCTTGCGCCACACTGATCATCGAGAACCCTAATGCCCCTCAAGGCCGATCTTGACGCCATCGACTGGAAGATCCTGCGCGAGCTTCAGTCGGACGGGCGCATGACCAATGTCGAGCTCTCGAACCGCGTCGGCATTTCGGCCCCGCCCTGCCTGCGCCGGGTCAAGCGGCTAGAGGAAGCCGGTATCATCCGTGGCTATCGCGCGCTGCTCAACGCCCCGGCGCTCGGCCTCGATGTCGTCGCCTTTTGCCTGGTCGGGCTGCATCACCAGGCCGATGCCGAACTGCGCATCTTCGCCGACCGCACGCGCGGCTGGCCGATCGTGCGCGATGCCTGGATGGTGTCGGGCGAGTCCGATTTCCTGCTGCATTGCGTGGCAAGCGACCTCGGCAGCTTCCAGACCTTCGTCATCGAGGAACTGACCTCGACGCCGAACGTCGACACGGTGCGCACCGCGCTCACCATTCGTCGCGTCAAGGATGAGGGTTTGGTGTCGTTCGAACGACCCTGAGGCCAGCCGACGCCCGCGCGATAGGCGAATTCCTGACCTTCGCCACACCGGCGCCGCGTTGGTATTCGAAAGACGTTGATATACAAGGCTGAACGGCTCTGCCGGACTTCACTGCTTGACTGGGCGCTTGACTGGTTTCTCAAGCCATTCCAGAAAAAATGTGTAACGGTTTTCCGCCCGGAATTGCTTGAGAACAGATGGCGCGAGCACGTGAAATCCGGAAGAATCCGCATGAGAAGGGGACCATGACCCGTTTTGCAAGCCCGGTCTCGGCGCTCATCATCTGCGTGAACGAGGCCGATATGATCGGCCCGTGCCTGGAAAGCATCGATTTCTGCGCCGAGATCATCATCGTCGATTCCGGCTCGACGGACGGCACCGTCGAATGCGTGAAAAGCTATATCGCCAAGGGCTATCCGATAACGCTGCTGCACAATGACTGGCCGGGGTTCCCCCGCCAGCGGCAATTCGCGCTCGACCATGCCAACCAGCCCTGGTGCCTTTCGATCGACCCGGACGAGCGCGTCGACGGCCGGCTGCGGCAGTCGATCGTGGCCATCACCCAGGCGGCCGGCGGCAAGGCCAGCGGATGGTACATGCGCCGCCGCGACTGGCTGAAGGGCTACGGCTATGCCCATCGCTGGGTCCTGCACAACAGGCTGCTCAGGCTTTTCCGCAGGGAAGGCGCCACCATGGATCTCACCGCGCGGGTGCATGAATCCGTTCGCGTGCCGGGCGAGACCGACACGATCGAGGACGGTGTCTTGCTGCATCGCCGTGAAATATCGGTCGAGGAGGATCTTGCCCGGGCCAACGCCTATTCCAGCCTCAAGGCGGTCACGCTGGTCGAGAAAGGCAAGAAGCCCGGCCTGGTGCGGCTGGTGCTGTCACCGTTCGGCAACTTCCTGAAATTCTACCTGGCCAAGCGCTACTTCCTGTGCGGCCGCCACGGCTTCGTCTACTCGATGTCGGTGATGATCTATTCCTTCGCCACCGAGGCCAAGCTCTACGAAGCCTCGCAGCGCGACGATAAGGCCTAGGCCGGCAGGCCGCGGTCCCGACCGAGCGTCTCCACGGCCGCGAGCAGGCCGCCGAGATCGCGGTCGTCATGCAAGCGCCTGATGGCGAAGCCAGGCTGAAGTGCCCCCTCACCGTCGACCAGCCAGCCCTGCGCCAGGCCCGCGCGTTGGCCCGCCTGCATGTCGGCCAGCTTGTCGCCGACCATCAGGGAGCGCTGGAGATCGAGATCAAGGCGCCTGCCCGCCTCGATCAGCATGCCCGGATTGGGCTTGCGCATCGGATGATCGGCAACAGCGAGAAGCCCGACGCCAGCCTCGTGATAGGCGCAGGCCAGCACCATGTCGACGAACACACCCTGCCCGTTCAGCAACTCGACCACGCGGGCGTTCACCTTGGCGAAAACGTCCCAGCCGAAATAGCCGCGCGCGATGCCGGACTGGTTGGTGACGACGATCACCGGTATCCCCCTCCGGTTGGCGGCGGCGATCGCCGGCAGCATCCGTCGCCTGAGCTCGATCTCGGCCGGATCGCTGGGATAGTCGGTGTCGACATTGATGGTGCCGTCGCGGTCGAGGAACAGCGCCGGCGAGCGTACCGGGAAAACCCGGCCGCCGATCCGCTCCACCCAGAGCCCCGGTTCGGTCAGCGGGTGCGGCGTCCCGATCCCGTCAGCCATTCGACAGGCGCGCTTCGACCACCTCGCACAGATAGTGATAGAGGCACAAATGGCCTTGCTGGATGATCGGCGTCGAGGTCGAAGGTACGTTGAGCAGGATGTCGGTGAGCGGCTTCAGCTTGCCACCGGTGTCGCCGGTCAGGCTGATCACCGTCATGTCCATCATGCGCGCCTGTTCGGCGGCGGCAAGGATGCTCGGCGAATTGCCGCTGGTCGAGATCGCCAGAAGCACGCCGCCTGCGGCCCCATGCGCTTCGACCTGGCGTGAAAACACCGTGTCGAATCCGTAATCATTGCCCCAGGCGGTCAGCATCCCGGCATTGGCCGGCAGCGCAATCACATTGTAGGCCTTGCGCTCCTTCAGGAAGCGGCCGACCAGTTCGGTGGCGATATGGATGGCGTCGCTGGCCGAGCCGCCATTGCCGCAGACCAGCAAGGCCTTTCCGGAGGAAAGCGCCGACACGACGGCACTCGCCGCACGCTCCATCTCGCTGGTCAGATCTCGCTCGACCGTGGCAGTGATGGCGGCCGCCGAGCGGACCAGATAGTCGTTCAATTCGGACATGAGATCCCTCAGTTGGTGGCGCCGCCGGCGCGCAGTTTGCCGATCGTGCCGGTGGTGCTCTTGCCGGCGACGAGGTCGACCAGCACGACGCGGCCGCCCGCCTTCTGCACCACATCGGCGCCGACCACGGTGTCGATCGTGTAGTCGGCGCCCTTGACCAGTATGTCGGGCAGAAGCGCTTCGATCAGCGCCAGCGGCGTATCCTCCTCGAACACCACCACGGCATCGACGGAAGCGAGCGCGGCGAGCACGCAGGCGCGGTCATGCTGGTCGTTGACCGGGCGGCCCGGCCCTTTCAGCCGGCGCACGGAAGCATCGCTGTTGAGGCCGAGCACCAGCCGGTCGCACTGGCTGCGCGCCGCGTGCAGCAGGCTGACATGGCCGGCATGCAGGATGTCGAAGCAGCCATTGGTGAAGCCGACGCTCAGCCCCTCCGCCTTCCATGCCGTCACCATGCGCGCGGCCGAGGCGGCGTCGAGGATAGCGTCCTTGTGGGCGGTCGGACCATGCGAGCGGAACAGGGCGCCGGTGAGTTCCTCGACGCTCAGCCGCGCGGTGCCGCGCTTGCCGACCACGACGCCGCCGGCGGCGTTGGCGATGGAGGCCGCGGCGACAGGATCGGCGCCGGCTGCAAGCGCCAGCGCGAAGGTCGCGATCACCGTATCGCCGGCGCCCGAGACGTCGAACACCTCGCGCGCCTGGGTGGCGATGTGGCGCGCCTCCTCGGGGCCGACCACGCTCATGCCCTTTTCGCTGCGGGTGGCGACGACGAAGTCGAAGCCGTGCGCCGAAATCAGT
The DNA here is from genome assembly GCF_004792025.1 of Mesorhizobium sp. M8A.F.Ca.ET.181.01.1.1. Lineage (NCBI taxonomy): Bacteria > Pseudomonadati > Pseudomonadota > Alphaproteobacteria > Hyphomicrobiales > Phyllobacteriaceae > Mesorhizobium > Mesorhizobium sp. M8A.F.Ca.ET.181.01.1.1. Next base: position 24,957 of record NZ_SRTV01000014.1, read on the forward strand.
TCCCGCGCAGCCGCCACGATCTCGTCATCGGCGAACACCGCATGGCCGACGGCCTCGCCGAGTTCCTTGCGGTTGGGGGTGACGGCGGTCGCGCCGGCATAGCGCGCATAGTCGCGGCCCTTCGGGTCGACAAGCACCGGCTTGCCCGCCTCCCGGCAGATGGCGATCAGTTCGGCGGCGACGCCGTCCAGCAAGATGCCCTTGCCGTAATCGGACAGGATGACGATGTCCGCCTGTTGCAGCGCGTCCCGGAAACGGCGGATCAGCTCAGCCCGTTCCGCCTCGCCGAGCGGCCTGATCTCTTCTTCGTCGAAGCGCAGCACCTGCTGGTTGAGCGCGCTGAAGCGGCTCTTCGACGAGGTCATGCGGCCGCGCTGCTGTGAAAGGCCAGCTGTCTCTGCGCCAAGCTCGCCCAGCATCCGCGCCAGGCTGTCGCCGGCGGGATCAGTGCCGATCACCGAGACCGGAATGGCGCGCGCGCCAAGCGAGACGATGTTGGCCACGACATTGCCGGCGCCACCCATGGCCGAGCTTTCGCCGCGCCCGTGCAGCACCGGGATCGGCGCTTCCGGCGAAATCCGCTCGATGACGCCATTGACGAAGCGGTCGAGGATGAAGTCGCCGACCACCAGCACGGCGATGTCGCCGAAGCGCGCGATGGCGCGGTGCAGGGGCTCGGGAGAAGGCGGATTGTGCTTGATCATGTCATCTGCCACGCGCGGGAAACGCCGATCTCAGATAGGTCGAAACACCAGATTTGCGAGGCCGGTCGGTCATGCCTGCCGATATACCGCAATTCGGCGCAGCGCAACGCCGGGGCGGAGGCAAACCCGGACCGGTCAGGTTTTCTGCAGGGCGACGTGGACGCCGAGCCCGACCAGCACCGCGCCGCCGGCCCGCTGCATCAGCCGCTGCGCCCGGCTCGAACGGCGCAGCCGGCCGATCACCAGGCCGGCCAGGAACACGCACACGACATCGGCCGAGGAGAACATCAGGTTTGACGATGGTGCCCAGCACGACGAACTGCAGCCACACCGGCAAGGCCGCGGAGGCATCGATGAACTGCGGCAGGAACGCCATGAAGAATATCGCGGTCTTGGGATTGAGCACCTCGACGGCGATGCTCTCGAAGAACGCTCGGCATGCCGATTTGCGCTCGATCGCCGGCAGCGCCACGTCGCCCTCCACGCGCTTGCGAAACAGCGAGATGCCGAGCCAGATCAGGTACAGCGCGCCGACCAGCTTGACCGCCATGTAGAGCGGCGGAACGGCATGGAACAGCACCGACAGGCCGGCGGCGGCGGCAAAGACATGCACATAGCCGCCGAGGTGAATGCCGAGTGCCGCCGTCAGCCCCGACCAGCGTCCGCGCGCCATGGTCTGCGCGGCGGCGTAGAGCATGGCCGGACCCGGAATATAGGCGAAGATCGCCGTGGTGGCGAAAAACGCGATCAGCAGTTCGGTCGACGGCATTTTTTGTTCCTTTGTCGTTGGGTCTATGACAGGCAGCGCTTACTAACTTCAGCCCTTCGTCTCCGTTTTGGCGATACCACAAATGTTGGGTGTCTTCGAATTCGACCTATGACCTTTTTCTGGCGTTGGCGCTGCCCCTCACCTGCCTGCCGGCATCCTCTCCCCGTATAGAGACGGGGAGAGGGACGCTGTCATCGATGGTTTCGCCAATTTTCAACGTTGCAAGAGAAGGCGGCGAGGTTGCGTCCAGTTTCTTCTCCCCGTCACTATACGGGGAGAAGGTGCCGGCAGGCGGATGAGGGGCGGCGCTGCCCTGACGTGATTGTCAGCAAGAAGCCTATGGCGACTCGCTAGACAGCAGCTTTGGGCCTAATCACGGATCCTGCTTTGTCGACAGCCCGGCCAGCCTCCCTTATAAGGACCGGAATCGCACGCAACCAGAGGCCTTCATGATCATCGTCACGGGCGGCGCCGGCATGATCGGCTCCAACATCGTCGCCGCGCTCAATGCGGAAGGTCATGACGACATCCTGGTCGTCGACGACCTCACCGACGGCCACAAGATCGCCAACTTGGCCGATCTCAGCATTGCCGACTATCTCGACAAGGACGACCTCCTGGCCCACATGGAAGCCGGCTCGCTCGGCCGCATCGAGGCAGTCTTTCATCAGGGGGCTTGCTCGACCACCACCGAATGGAACGGCAAGTTCATGATGGACGTGAACTACGCCTATTCGAAACAGCTGCTGCATGCCTGCCAGGCGCTGCGCGTGCCCTTTCTCTACGCTTCCTCGGCTTCGGTCTATGGCGGCGGATCCGAATTTCGTGAGGAGCCGGCGTTTGAACGGCCACTCAACGTCTATGCCTATTCCAAGAAACTCTTCGACGACTATGTCAGGCGCACGGTGTTCGACAGCGATCATTCGCAGGTCGCGGGGCTGCGCTACTTCAATGTCTATGGCCCGCGCGAGGCGCATAAGGGCGCCATGGCCTCGGTCGCCTTCCATCTGTTCAACCAGGTCGAGCGCGGCGAAAATCCGAAGCTGTTCGGCGCCCATGACGGCTTCGGACCGGGCGAGCAAAGCCGCGATTTCATCCATGTCGGCGATGTCGCCGACGTCAATCTGTGGCTATGGAAGCGTGGCGCGAGCGGCATCTTCAACTGCGGCACCGGCCGCGCCCAGCCGTTCCGCGCCATCGCCGAAACGGTCATCGACGCGCTGGGCAAGGGCGAGATCGAGTTCATAGAATTCCCCGACCATCTCAAGGGCAGCTACCAGAGTTTTACCCAGGCTGATATGTCCCGCTTGCGCGCGGCCGGCTATAACGGGCAATTCCGCACAGTGGAAACCGGCGTCAGAGACTATGTCGAATGGCTGAAAGCCCAACGATCCTCGTGATCGGCCCACGCTGGGTGGGCGATATGGTGATGGCGCAGTGCCTGTTCTCGGCGCTGAAGGAGCTCCATCCCAACGCCGCGATCGATGTGCTGGCGCCCGCCTGGGCGGCACCTCTGGTCAAGCGCATGCCGGAGATCCGCCAGCAGATCGACTTTCCGCTGAAGCCCGGCACGCTCGAATTCAGCCATCGCCGCCGCTTCGGCCGCCTGCTGCGCGGCCGCTACGACTTGGCCTATGTGCTGCCAGGCAGCTGGAAGTCGGCGCTGATCCCGTTCTTTGCCCGCATTCCGCGCCGTTTCGGCAATCTGCGCGAAATGCGCTATGGCCTTTTGACCGACATCGTACCATTGCCCGACGCCGTGAAACGGCGCACCGCGCAGGCCTATTTCGGCCTCGCCCAGGGCGGCAGTTTCCGCGCACCCCGGCTGACCGTGGACGCTAAAAACCAGGCCGCCCTGCTCGACCGCTTCGGTCTGGCGCCGCAAAAATTCGTGGCCCTGATGCCCGGTGCCGAGTTCGGCCCGGCCAAGCGCTGGCCAAGCGAAAGCTATGCCGGCCTTGCCCGCGAATTCATGGGCAAGGGACTGAAGGTCGCCCTGTTCGGCTCGAAGAACGACCGCGACGTGACGGCCGAAATCGCCGCATTGGCCCCCGGCGTCGTCGACCTCGCCGGCCAGACGCGGCTGGAGGACGCCATCGACCTGATCGCGGCCGCCCGGCTCGCGGTCTCCAACGACAGCGGGCTCATGCATGTCGCGGCCGCCGTCGGCACGCCGATCGTTGCCGTCTACGGCTCGACCTCGCCTGAAAATACGCCGCCACTGGCGGAACGGCGCGAACTGGTCTGGCTCGGCCTGTCCTGCTCGCCTTGCCACCAGAAAATCTGTCCGCTCGGCCACCTCAACTGCCTCAAGACATTGGAAGTCGGACGGGTCGCCGCGGCGGCGGACCGGCTGCTGGAAGTTCCGGCCGCGGCATGAAGGTGCTGATCGTCAAGACATCGTCGATGGGCGATGTCATCCACACCTTTCCGGCACTCGAGGATGCCTGCCGCGCGCGGCCTGATATCGCTTTCGACTGGTGCGTGGAGGAGGCGTTTGCCGGCATCGTCGCGCTGCATCCGGCGATCGGCACCATCCACACGGTGGCGATAAGGCGCTGGCGAAAGAGCCTCTTCGACACGAACACCTGGCGCCAGGCGGCGGCCCTGCGCCGTGCCTTGCGCGCCTGCCGATATGATCTCGTCGTCGATGCGCAAGGCCTGCTGAAATCGGCCCTGGTGGCACGCCAGGCGCGTGCGCCGATCGCCGGCTTCGACCGGTCGAGCGCGCGCGAACCCTCGGCGACGCTGTTCTACGACGTCCCCTACGCCGTGCCGCGCGACCTGCACGCCATCGAGCGGACAAGGCGGCTGTTCGGGTTGGCGCTCGGCTACCGGCCCGATCTTTCGACGCTCGACTCCGGCATCGTCGCACCGATGGGCACGATCGCCGGCATCGACGGAAAAGCGGCCTTCCTGCTGCACGGCACCAGCCGCGAGGACAAGAAATGGCCTGCCGAGGACTGGATCGGAACCGCCCGCCTGCTGGTCGAGCGCGGCATGACGCCGGTCACCACCTGGTCGAACGAACGGGAGAAGGCCGTGGCCGAAGCGATCGCCAAGGCCGTGCCATCCACGGTCGTGCTGCCCAAATCGCCGCTGGCCGACATCGCAGCCATTCTCGGCCGCTCGACGCTCGTCATCGGCGCTGATACGGGATTGACCCACCTCGCCAGCGCCTTCGGCCTGCCGACGGTGGCGGTATTTTTGGCAACTGAACCGGGTTTGACCGGGCCGCGTGGGCAATATGCATCGACGCTGCTGGCAGCGTCCGGCGCGCGCGTGACGCCGGCGCAGGTGGTGGCGGAAGCGGAACGACTTTTAGAGCTTAGCCGGGCAAATACCCGGAAATACTGACTTTTCGACCGAACGATTGGAAAGGCTAGCGCCGCCCCTCATCTGCCTGCCGGCATCTTCTCCCCGTATAGTGACGGGGAGAAGGGGCTGAAATACGCGGTCGGCGCCAGCCACTTGGCGAAATCATCGATGACAGCGTCTTTCTCCCCGTCACTATACGGGGAGAAATGCCCGGCAGGGCAATGAGGGGCGGCGCAAACCTTCGCCCGAATAGCGCCTGTCAGCGCGGAGCCTCACCCAGCCGACGCCCTCTCAGATAAATTGCACCTGGACGATTTCGTACCCGCGTGCGCCGCCAGGCGCGTTGACCTCGATGGCGTCGCCGACTTCCTTGCCGATCAGCGCGCGCGCGATGGGCGAAGAGATCGAGATGCGGCCGGACTTCACGTCGGCTTCCTGGTCGCCGACGATCTGGTAGGTCTTCTTCTCCTCGGTGTCCTCGTCGACCAGCACCACGGTGGCGCCGAACTTGACCTTGTCGCCGCTGAGCTTGGTGACGTCGATCACCTCGGCGCGAGCGATATAATCCTCGAGCTCGTTGACGCGGCCCTCATTGAGGCTCTGCGCCTCTTTCGCGGCATGGTATTCGGCATTTTCGGACAGGTCGCCATGCGAGCGCGCCTCGGAGATCGCCTCGATGATGCGCGGCCGCTCTTCCTGCTGGCGCCAACGCAGTTCTTCCTTCAATGACGCGAACCCCTCGCCTGTCATCGGGACCTTGTTCATAGTGCCTGACCTTTCCTGCCGCCGCCCCCGCGTTTCGGGGGAAGCCTTGTCGTTGGGTACAAAAAGAAAACGGTCCGGCAGCCTCGGGCTAACGGAACCGTTTCACCGCAATTTCCCTGAATATAGCAATCTTTGCGGGCTTTTCACGCTCAAAAATCGGTTTTGCAAAAATCATCCCTTCTTTTGTCAGCGAAGGTGGCTGTGGAATGGAGCGAACAAAAACGGCCGCGATCGCTCGCGGCCGCTTCGAGAAACCATGGTGCCCGATCAGCTCCTCATGAAATGTTCGATCTGCTCGGACAGCATGCCGTATTCGCGCGAACCCTTGCCGGTGCGCTTTTCGATCTCCGTCAGCTGCTGCTGGGCGCCGGCCAGGTCACCGATCTGCAGATGCGCCTCGCCGAGATATTCGCGCACCAGCGTGTAATTCGGGTCGATGCGCAGCGCTTCCTCGTAGTAGCCGAGGCCGACGGTAACGCGGCCGGAATGGCGGTGCGAATAGCCGAGATAGTTGAGGATGCGCGGATCCTGCTTGTTGGCGGCCAGAACGAGAACCGAGATCGCCTCGTCGTAGCGGCCGGCCATCGCCAGTGCATGGCCCGCATCATAGATGCTGTCGTCGTCCAGCATGCCTTCCTTGGGCGGCACGCATTTCTGCTTCTTCTTATCCCAGACCTCGCCCTTTTTGCATTGGGTGACAGTCTGGTCGCTGCCACCGCTGCTGCCGGCGGCAAACGCCGGAACGGCGAGGAACTGCAGAGCGACAAGCGCGCTCGCCGCCTGGATAAGCACTCTTTTATGCATGGAAACCTCCTGAGGCTGTGACAATGCCACACTAACGCCGAGCAGTCCGCGTTTCATCCCGGAAAAAAGCCCGCCTGGAGAACATGAGGTGACGGATGCCGCAAATCCGGTATCATCCGGCAAATGACTGACGGAGAGGCCCGTGCAGCGGCGGCGTGAAAAGACCTGGGATCTGACGATCGGACCCGACACCGTGCGGCTGTTCATTCTCAAGGCCAAGGCGCTGAGCGCGGCCGTCAACGAGGACTATGCCGACGGCGCCGAACACGAGGTCGAGTTCGACGGCGACAGGCATGACAACCATCACCACGACGGCCTTGCCGAGGAAAGCTCGGAAAACCTCACCGAGGAAGAGCTGCGCGAGCTGATCAACGACCTCAATATCGACGAGGCCGCCGAGCTGATCGCGCTGGCCTGGGTCGGCCGCGGCGACTACGACGCCTCGGAATGGGCCGAAGCGGTGGCGGCGGCGCGGGAGCGCGCCAACAAACGCACGGCGAAATACCTGCTCGGCATGCCGCTGCTCGCCGACTTGCTGGAAGAGGGGCTGGAAGCAATCGGCGCGTAACGCGGAGGTAACCGATTGTGATCGGGTCGAAGCGCCTGTCCAGGCAACTTCAGCCGACCGGCGCCGTTTCCGAGCGATGGCAACGCTGAGCTTTTCCCGATTCTGCACTCTGGCGCTGCTTTTGGCGGCGGCGGTTCTGCTGGTGACGCCGGCCGACGCCAGACATCGTCACAGACACCACGGGCCGCTAAGCCCGCGCGTGGATCAGCCGCTGACGCAGCGGGCCGACCAGCCGCTGCGGCCAAGAGGCAAGCGACAGTCGAGAGCGCGGGTCAGGCAGCATATCGCGCCAAAACCCGCACCGCAAAAAACGCAGGATGCCCAGCCGTCCGCCGATGTTCCGGTGCCCGAGCCACGTCCGGCGGACGCCCCAAAGGTAGACGCTCCAAAGACGCAGGACCGGAACACCGAAGGTCCGAAGAGCGGCGGAGCGCCCGATCTGCTCAAGGACGAAAAGTCCCATCGGAAAAGCCAGACACCGCCCGAACCACCAGCCGAAACGGAAAGCGAGCCGGAGCCGCCAGCCGTGGTGCCAACACCGACGCCTAAGCCCGACACCACGACGCCCGAGCCTCAGCCGCCGGCCGTCGCCCCCCAGCCGACGCCAAAACCGGCGGATGCGGGCTACGAGGAGAAGATGCTGCCCGATCCGCGCTCGGCCGATCTCCCCGCCGACAAGATGCCGGCTGAGGAAGTCGCCTGCCGCGAGCGCCTGAAGACGCTCGGCGTCGAATTCGAGGACCACAAAGCCGAGAGCAATCCCGAAATCGGCTGCTCGATCCCCTACCCGATCGTGCTGAAGTCGCTCGGCAAGTCGATCGCGATTGCCCCCGGCACCGAACTCAACTGCCCGATGGCGGAGGCGGCAGTGCGTTTTGCCGCCGACGTCATCCAGCCGGCCGCGAAAGCCGAATTCGGCGCGGACCTGAAATCGATCAGCCAGGCATCCGCCTTCGTCTGCCGGCCGCGCCACGGCACGCGCAAACTGTCGGAACATGCTTTCGGCAACGCGCTCGACATCGCCAGCTTTACGCTGTCCGACGGCAAGACGATCGAGGTCGGCCCGACACCGCCGGAAAAGGACGGCAAATTCCTCGACGCCGTGCGCAAGGCCGCCTGCGGACCATTCAAGACCGTGCTCGGCCCCGGCGCCGACGCCGACCACGCGCTGCACTTCCATCTCGATCTCGAACCGCGCCGGCATGGCGGCACGTTCTGCCAATAAATGCGGCTGTTACAGGCTCGCTGCCGCATTTCAGCCGCAGGCGTGAACGCGGGCGCTGAGTTTTCCTTTACCCTTGATCGTTAAAATGCCGGATATCCAACAGGATTCCGCCAATGGCCGGCACATTTCGCGCCGTTTTCCGCGCCGCCGCGCGGCAACTGAAACCTGCATCGCTGCTGGCCGCCGGTCTGGGGATGGCCGCGGTTTCGGCCTGCAACACCGGCAGCGTGCTGTCGTTGCAGCCCGCCGTCGATGTCGGCTCGCAGACCGCGGCCGTGCCTCAATATACGGGCATGCAGAGGCTTGTCCCGTCCAATCCCTACATGACGCAGGCCGCCTATCCACGCATGGATGAACCGATGTCGCCGGTGGAGCAAATCCCAGCCAGCGAAACCGATTGCCGCCAGCAGCTGAAGCGCCTCGATGTCGCCTACACCGACCTGGCGCCGATCCATGAAGGCCAGTGCGGCATCGACTATCCGGTCAAGGTCACCGCAATCGGCGGCATCCAGATGAAACCCGCCGCGACGCTGACCTGCGACATGGCCGCCACCTTCGCCGCCTGGACGAAGAACGAACTCGTTCCCTCCGCCCGCTGGCGCTATTTCTCCGGCGTCAGGACCATCCACCAGGGCTCGAGCTATTCCTGCCGCAACATTGCCGGTGAGGGCGTGCTGTCCGAGCACGGCAAGGGCAACGCGCTCGACGTCATGAGCATCGAACTCAACAATGGCGATGACATCGACGTGCGCAAGCCCGGCCTGTTCGCCTTCCGCACCCGGGGCTTCCTCAACAATGTGCGCGCCGACGGTTGCCAGTATTTCACCACCGTGCTCGGCCCCGGCTACAATTACGACCACCGCAACCATTTCCACTTCGACATCAAGAACCGCAAGAACGGTTATCGCGCCTGCCGGTAGAGCACCGCAATCAAGGACGATGGAATTTAGCCGGAGCCGGTACTTCGTCATCCTAGGGTGGAGCAGTCGCGAAGCGACGTCGCGGAGACCCTAGGATCCATGCCGTGACCCCTGAGCAGGTGCGACGGTGAGATGCTATCAGAAGAACGTGTGTCCACTCTCAGGCAGTTCCGCTCATTCTGAACCGCTGTATTCTTCGGCCGTTGTCGTGGCATGGATCCTAGGGTCTGCGCTGCGTCGCTTCGCTCCTTGCTCCGCCCTAGGATGACGAAGGCATGGTGGCAGCAACGAGACAGTGAGTAGATGATCCACGGAAGCCTTCGACGACGCGTAACGATCTGGCTGGTGGCAGGTCTGGCCGCCTATGTGGCGCTCGCCTATGTCGTCGCGCCGGAATTCTGGACATTCCGCGATCGCGGCTTTCGCAACCAGCGCTTCGAGATGGTCACCCACACGCCGCAAGGCATTCCCGGCGACCCGATCAATGTCGGCCTGGTCGGTACGGAGAAGGAGTTGGTGCACGCTTTCGCCGTCGCCGGCTGGGACACCGCCGACGCCGTCACCTTGAGGACCGCCATCGATATCGGCGAGAGTGTTCTGTTTTCCCGCCCCTATCCCGATGCCCCGGTGAGCCGCCTGCTGTTCGAGGGCCGCGCCCAGGAACTCGCTTTCGAAAAGCCGGTCGGCGACAGTGCTGACCGGCGCCACCACATCCGTTTTTGGCGGACGGATACGGTCGGCGACGATGGCAGGCCGCTCTGGCTGGGCGCCGCCAGCTTCGATCGCGGTGTCGGCTTGAGCCACGACACGGGCGCCATCACCCATCATATCGGTCCCGACATCGATGCCGAACGCGACTTTGTGATCGGCGATCTCAATGCCGCCGGCCTGTTGTCCTCGACCAGCGACCTGGCGGGCATCGGCGCCACCAAAACCGGCCGCAACGGTGGCGGCGACCCCTATTTCACCGATGGCAGGGCGATCGTCGGCGTGCTGAAGCAGTTGCGGTGATCACAGGTCAGGCCGTGGCGATGACGATCTTGCCGAACGGCCCCTTCTCCAGATGCTCGAAGGCCCGCGGCACCTCGTCGAAACCAAAGACCTTGTCGATGACCGGCTTGATCGCCAGCGCCTCGATCGCCTCGTTCATCCGTTCGAAGGCGCGGCGATGGCCGATCGAAATGCCTTGCACGACAATACGGTTGCGCAGGAAGGGCACGATCGGGAAGCTGAGTTCCATGCTGCCCAGCAGGCCGATGATCGACAGCCGCCCATCGGCGGCCAACGCGTCGAGCGATCGCCGCGCATTGTCGCCGCCGACCATTTCGAGGATATGGTTGACGCCGGCGCCACCCGTCAACTCACGCGCCACCTCGTCCCATGCCGGTTTGGCGCGATAGTTGATCACCTGCCAGGCGCCGAGCGTCTTTGCCCGCTCGAGCTTGCCGTCGCTGCTTGACGTGACGATGGCGCGCAGGCCGAAGGCGTGGGCGAATTGCAGCGCAAACAGGGAGACACCGCCGGTGCCCTGGATCAGGACGGTCTGGCCGGGCACCGGTCGTGTCGCCTCGGCCATGGCGAACCAGGCCGTCAGCGCCGCGATCGGCAGCGTCGAGGCCTCCGCGTCGTTGAGCGAGGGCGGCGCCAGCACGGCGGCGTCCTCATTCAGGAGCAGATAGTCGCTCAACGTGCCGGGCAGCGACGATCCCAGCGTGTGCTGGTGCAGCACCGGCGGCGCATCGCCATCCGGCCAGTCGGCGATCACCTGCCCCAGCACGCGCTGGCCGGTCCGGAAACGGCTGACACCGCCGCCGACCGCCACCACTTCGCCAACGGCATCGGAGGTCGGCACGAATGGAAAGGCAAGGTCGGGGATCAGCACGCCATCGACGATCATCCTGTCCTTGTAGTTCAGCGATATGGCCTTGATCCGCACCAGCAGTTCATGCGGCCCGGGCTCGGGAATCCTCCCTTCGGCCAATTCCAGCCTGGGCAGGCCGAAGCCGGTCATCCGCCAGGATCTGTTGATGTCGCTCTTCATTGCGTCTGCTCCCGATTGCATGGCTGGCGGGATATTTACGCCGTTTCACTGTGGAAAAAAGCGCTTCCATGATCCATAATCGGAAACGAGTTGGTGATCAGATTTCTACAATGGGAATAGATCGATGGAATCCGCGGATCTGCAAGGCATCGTCGCCTTTGTTCAAACGATCGAGGCCGGAAGCTTCACCGGCGCAGGCGAGCGGCTGCGCGTGACGAAATCGGCGGTCGGCAAATCGGTCGCGCAACTGGAACAGCGGCTTGGCATCCGCTTGCTCAACCGCACCACGCGCAGCCTCAGCCCGACCAGCGAAGGCCTGTGCTATTATGAAGCCTGCGTCAGGGCGCTGTCCGAGATCGAAGCCGCCCAGGCGCTGCTGGCCTCGCGCCGGCAGGTGCCCTCGGGCCGCCTTCGGGTCGACCTGCCCTCGGCCTTCGGCCACCGCTGCGTGGCGCCTGTGCTGTTCGACATTTCCAGGCGATTTCCCGATCTGGCCATGGAGATTTCCTTCAACGACCGCCGCGTCGACCTCATCGAGGAAGGCATCGACCTCGCGGTCCGCATGGGCGACCTCGACGACAGCCTGTCGCTCGCCGCACGCCGGCTCTATACCCAGCGCTCGGCCATATGCGCCGCCCCCGCCTATCTCGACAGAAACGGCAGGCCACGGACGATCGAGGACCTCGCCGGCCATGACCTGATCGGCTACACCCGCAACGGCGTCGCCCACGCCTGGAGCATCAGGCAAGCCGATGGCCATGTCGCGAAATTCACGCCGCGGGCAAGGCTGGTGCTCGACAATGGCGAGCCGATGCTGGGCGCTGTCCTTGCCGGCTGCGGCATCACCTTCCTGCCGACCTGGCTGGTGGCGGACAGCCTCAGGAGCGGCGCGCTGGAAATGGTGCTGGTGGACACGCTGGTCGAAAACATTTCCGTCCATGCCATCTGGCCGGCGACACGAGCCTTGACGCCCAAGGTGCGGGTCGTCGTCGACGCGCTGGTCGCGCACTTCTCGTCGCCACCCTGGGATGCCGCCTGATCGGCCCGTATCGCCGTCATCTTTTTAAAATGGTCGCCGACTATTTTCGAAAGCCGTGCGGCAATGCTATTGACCCCTCATGTTATACGTTGAAATCGCCACCGTGGTCGTCCTCATCTGCGTGAACGGCCTTCTGTCGATGTCCGAACTCGCCATCGTCTCGTCGCGGCCGGCTCGCCTGAAGGCGATGATCGACCGCAACGTCAAGGGTGCCGGCCGCGCTCTGGCGCTTGGCTCCAATCCGGGCAAATTCCTGTCCTCCGTGCAGATCGGCATCACGCTGGTCGGCGTGCTGTCGGGCGCCTTTTCCGGTGCCACGCTCGGCCAGAGGCTGGCGCAATATCTGGCCTCGACAGGCATCCGCGAGACCATCGCCGACCCGCTCGGCGTCGGCATCGTCGTGGCCATCATCACCTACGCCTCGCTGATCATCGGCGAACTCGTGCCCAAGCAGATCGCGCTGCGCGATCCCGAGCGCGTTGCCGTGAGAGCCGCGCCGGCGATGACCATCCTCGCCACCATCTCGGCGCCTCTGGTCTTCCTGCTCGATATTTCGGGCCGTGCCGTGCTCTGGCTGCTCGGCCAGCGCGGCGAAAGCGAGGAAAAGGTCACCGACGAGGAGATCAAGATGCTGGTCGCCGAGGCCGAGCATCACGGCACCATCGAATCCGACGAGCGGCGCATGATCGCCGGTGTCATGCGGCTCGGCGACCGCGCCGTGCGCGCCGTCATGTCGCCGCGCACCGATGTCGACTGGATCAACCTGCAGTCCGATGAACCCACCATCCGCAAGCTGCTGATGGACACCCAGCATTCGCGCCTGCCCGCCGGCGACGGCGGGGTGGACGCCATGATCGGCGTCATCCAGACGCGCGACGTGCTGGCAGCACTGCTCGGCGGCCGCGCGCTCGACCCCCGCAAATACGTGCGCGCGGCACCCATCGTGCACGACCAGGCCGACGCCCTTGACGTGCTGCAGAAGCTGAAGGAGAGCGACGTGCCGATGGCGCTTGTGCATGACGAATACGGCCACTTCGAAGGCATCGTCACGCCCGCCGACATTCTGGAAGCCATCACCGGCGTCTTCCGCTCGGACCTCGAGGCCGGCGAGGAAGAAAGCGCCGTCCAGCGCGACGACGGCTCATGGCTGCTCGCCGGTTATATGCAGGCCGACGAGATGGCCGAAGTGCTGGGCATCGACCTGCCGGAGAACCGCGATTACGAAACCGTCGCCGGCTATGTGCTGTCGCACATGCACCATCTGCCGGCGACCGGCGAATGCGTCGACGCCCAGGGCTGGCGCTTTGAGGTGGTCGATCTCGACGGCCGCCGCATCGACAAGCTGATCGCCACCCGCCTGCCCAGCGGCCACCGCGAAGTGGCGCGCTGACCGTTCAAATGTCCAAGGCCGACGGCGGTTATTAGAGCAATTCCAGGAAAAGAGTGAAACGGCTTCCGTTCGGAATTGCGTAAAAACAAAGAGTTGGAGCCGTTCGCGATTCCGTGAAACGCGGAACGGCTCTAGCGGCGCGCCGGTTCACTGCCGGTCGGCGGTCTACTGCTCAGCGAAAGCCCGCGCGAATGAATCGAGCAGCGGCCGCGCGAGATACTCCAGGAAAGTGCGATCGCCGGTGCTGATGAACGCCTCGACCGGCGTCCCGGGGTAAAGCTGCTCGCGCCTCACGCCGGGCGGCAGGTCGGCGGCAATCGTCAGCTTGGCGCGGAAATAGGGTTCACGCGTGGCTGGATCGATGAGCCGATCCGCCGAAATCTGTGTCACGGTGGCTGAGACCTCTGGCGTGAGCCGCGCGTTCAAGGCGGATAGTCGCAGTTTCGCCGGCTGGCCGACACGGACCTGATCGATGTCCTTCGGCCGCAGCTTCGCATCGACGACCAGGCCAGACGCGGTGGGCAGGATTTCCATGATCTTTTCGCCCGGAGCAATCACGCTGCCCTTGGAATTGTAGGTCGACGACACCACGATGCCTGCCGCCGGCGCCTTGATCGTCGTTCGCCGCAGCACCGCCTCCGCCGTCCTGATCTGTTCCTCGACATCGGCCAGGTTGGAGCGAACGTCGTCGAGTTTCGTCAGCGCCTCCTCGACGCGTTGCGTGGTCAGGCGCTCGGTCTGCTCCTGGGCCTCCACGATCTGGGTATTGGCCGTCGCCAGATTGGCCTCCAGCATCCCGGCTTGCCCGACGAGATCGGCCTCGCTGCGCAAAAGCTGGGAGTATTCGGTACGGTTGGTGAGGCCCCTGTCGAGCAGGCTGGTCTTGATGCCGAGTTCTTTCTTGACGACTTCGGCTTGTTGCTGAATGGCCTGTTTCTGGGCCTGCAATCCCACCACCGACTGCCGGTGCATGGCGACCCGTTGTGCCAGGATCGATTGTTCCGACCGGAACCGGGCGAGCCTGGCGTCGAATTCCTTTTGCTGTTCTCGAATCAGGATCTCGAAATCCGGCTGGAAAGGTTCCGGCGCCGCTTTGGCGATTGGCGCCAGCCTGTCCAACCCGTCGCGTTCCGCCTCCAGCCGCGCCGCACTTGCCCTGAGCGCGATCGACTGTCGCGTCAGCCGGTTGAGCTCGGCCTGCGCGGCCGTTGGATCCAGCACGACCAGATCCTGGGCCAGTTGCACGCGATCGCCTTCATGGACCAGCAGTGCCTGGACGATACCGCCCTCGCGATGCTGGATCTGGATGTTTCCGCCGGTTGCCGAGATCGTGCCTTGGGTGATCACCGCGCCCGACAAGGGGGCGCTGACGGCCCAGTAGCCGAAGCCGCCCGCCAGCAGCGCCATGGCTGCATAACCGGTAAGCGCCACGCGTCTTATGTCGGTGCGTGGCTGGCCGTCCAAGGCGATGCTCTGTGTCGTCATCTCACGATCCGAAACTGCCACCCGCGCGGATCGTCGGGACGAACGACCCGGTCACCACCGTGCTCTGCTGGACGCCCTTGCCGATGACCGAGCGCCGCAGCATCTCGCTGCTTGGGCCGAAGGCTTCGATCATGCCGCCGCGCAAAAGCATCACGCGATCGCAAGCAGCCGCGATCGAAGGCTGATGGGTGATCACGATGACCGTGACGCCCGCCGTCCGCGCGGCCGAAAGCGCCGCCTCTAGCGCGGCCTCGCCGCTACCATCGAGATGGGAACTGGGCTCGTCGAGCACCAGGAGCCGCGGATTGCCGTAGAAGGCGCGCGCCAACCCGATCCGCTGGCGCTCGCCGCCCGACAACGCCCTGTCCGACGGGCCGATCATGGTCTGGTAGCCGTCGCGCTGCGCCAGGATCAGCTCATGCACCTGGGCGCGCCTTGCCGCGTCCACGATGGCGGCATCGTGCGCCTCCGGGTCGAAGCGGGCGACGTTCTGCGCGATCGATCCCGGAAAGAGCTCGACCTCCTGCGCGAGGTAGCCGACATGCTTTCCGAGCTGGCTTTCGTCCCAGGTCCCGAGGTCGGCGCCGTCGATCCTGATTGAGCCGCCGGTCGGCCAGGCGGCACCCACGAGCAGCCGCGCCAGCGTCGATTTGCCGGCGCCGCTTGGGCCGACGATGGCCAACGCCTCGCCCGCGCCGATCGCGAAATTCAGCCGCTTGAGGATGGGCTCGGTGCCGGGCCGGGCATTCGGCGCCATGAAGAAAACATCCTGCGCGGAAATCGCGCCTGCCGGATCGGGCAGGATCAGTTTTCGCGGCTCGGCCGGACGCGCCGCAAGCGCCTTCTCCAGCCGCGTCCACGCGCGCCGGGCGTCGGCGATCTGCCGCCAGGCGCCGATCAGCTGGTCGAGCGGCTGCAGCGCGCGCGACGAGACCAGCGACGAGGCGAAGATCATGCCGGCCGTCATCTGCCCTTGAAGCACCAGCCATGCGCCGGCGCCGAGGATCGCCAGTTGCAGCATCATGCGCAACGCCCGCGAGGCGCCGCTGAAGATTGCATTGGCGCTCGAGGAGCGGTCATGGAAGGCGAGCGCCGCCGCTACGTGCCGTCCCCAGACCCGCGAGGCATTTTCCACCATGCCCATGGCGCGCAGCGTCTCGGCATTGCGGGCAAAGGCCTGTTCCGCCTGGCTGGCCAGAGCCGAGCGCTCCGTGGACAAGGCGTCGTTGCGGCCGATGGCGAGCTGGTTGGCCACGACCAGGAAAATCAGAAGCACCGCGCCGGCGACCGTCACCCAGAACAGCACCGGATGGATGAGATAGAGCAACGCAAGGAAGACAGGGGCAAAGGGCAGGTCGAACAGCACCGCCACGCCGCGCGACCTGATGAAGGCGCAGACCGAGGCGAGGTCGCGCAGCGGCGAAAGAACGCCGGCATATTTTGCGCCAAGCGAAACGGCGAAGGTGCTGGCACCCAGCTTGCGGTCGACGGTCGCCGCGACGCGCTGCGTGTAAACCGCCCGGATCGCGTCCAGCAGCCCGAGGAAGGCGAGCGCGAGAACCGCGATGCCCGAAAGATAGACAAGCGTCTCGACGCTGGAGGACGGCAGCACGCGGTCATAAACCTGCAGCAGGTAGAGTGGAATCACCAGCAGCAGGATGTTGATCAACAGCGAGAAGACGCCGACATCGGCGATGGCACGTATGAACACTGGGCGCAGGCCGGACGGTCCGGTCATTTGCGCATTTCCCGCCGCTGCATGACCCGGGACCTTACACGTGGCCCCCGAATTCGGAACCGCCGTGCAGCGTGCTGCTGGCGATGCTGTGCGTGGCGGTGCTGCTGGTGAGGTGCAGGGCGCTCGCCGGCGCATTGTCCAGCGTATAGGCGCGGATGTAGTCGATCTTCATCTCTGCAGGCGTCGCCAGATGATCGGGAGGCGCGCCGGCAAAGCCGCCGACCGCGAGATCGGCCAGCATGTACATGGGCTTGTTCATGTCGGACGGCGTCGCCGCTTCCGCAACCTGCACACCGTCATAGGTCCAGACGAGCTTGTCCGGTGTCCAGAGCAGGCCATAGGTGTGGAAGCCGGCGGTATCCATGGTATTCACCGTCGACGAGACCTTGGTGTGCGTTCCCGTTTCATTCGAGTGCGCCGTCATGATCAACGAGTTCGGGTCCTGCCCGCGCGTTTCCACGACATCCAGCTCCGGCGGCCACGAACCGTCTTCCGGCAGCAGCCAGAAGGCTGGCCAGGCGCCGGCGTTCTCGGGCAGGTCGGCCCGCATTTCGAAATAGCCGTAGGTTTGGGAGAAGGTGTCATGCGTGGTGATGATGCCTGACGTGTATTCGTAGTTGTTGATCAGCGGCTTGATGTCGGCCGGCGCCTGCGCGGCGGTGATGGTCAGCACGCCGTTGTTCACGCTGAACGGGTGGACGGAGCTCGTCGGCGCGTAATTGGCGTCGATGTACCATTGCAACTCGCCATTGTTGGTCAACGTGCTGCCGTTGGGCGCTCCCCACGAGAAATTGGTATCCCATGTGCCGCCCTGGTCGTTGTGAAGATTGAGCGAGTTGAACTCGTCGCTGAACGACAGCTTCATTGCCGACATGTCGATCGGCAGTTCGAACTGGCCGGGCTGCATCTTGTCGATGGTCGTGTCCTTGAACTCGAGAATCTCACCGGATCCCAAATTCAACAGCACGTTCGATCCAGCCTGGATCATGTTGGAATGGATGGCGTCGAACGACGTGAACCCATAGCCATTGAGGCGGACCGTGTCGGTGGCGGCAAAATTCGCGATCAGGTCGCTTCCATTGCCCTTCGAGACGATGAACGTGTCGTAACCGCCGCCGCCGTCGATCAGCACATCGTTTCCCGCGCCGCCGTCCAGGGTCTGGTGTCCGACCGTGGCGGTGATGATGTTGTCCAACCCATTTCCGAAGGCATAGTTGTTGGCGTGTGTGACGATGAGGTTCTCGACATTGTCGGGGAGCTTGTAGCTCATCCATGTGCTGATCGTGTCGATGCCTGCGCCAGCCGCCTCCGCCACCTTGTTGCCGGCCCCATAGAGGTAATAGATGTCGTCACCCGTGCCACCATGCATGGTGACGTTGACATTGCCTGCGCCATAGAAGGAGTCATTTCCGGTGCTGCCGTACAAGTCCGGCCCGGATCCCGCCGCCGAGTACCAATGGTTGGAAGCGCCGCTATAGGGAAGAGGAACGCCCACGGCGTTGACGAAGAAGCTCATCGGATAAACCCTTCTCGTGATGCCTGGCCAGTTCGCATCGTTCGATTCCCGCAGGCCGCATCCGGACCAACGTTGCCTTGCACGATATCGTTCCAGGAATTTGCCACATAGTCTGTCATAGCATCGACCATTCGGTGACATTTTCTGAGCGGACAGCACAACAGACCAACATAAAGTCTATGGACCGTAATCACGCGGGCGAAATATTTAATAAAAATTTCATGATGTGCAGAAGTCTACTTGCGGCCCGCCTGATTCAGGTCCGCGGATGAAGCTCTGCTTTTTGGCGAGCCCATACAATTGCCGCTCCGGGAACGAGGTCGAGCAAGGCTGGCGCTTCCACGTCGCCGATCTCGGCGACCGCCGCATCGATGGCGAACCACGCTTTTTGATTACCCGACTATCTCGGCATACTCGTCGATGACGAGAAACGCCTTGTGGACCCTCTCGGGATCCAGGCGCTCATCGACGACCAGATAATGGAAATCCCTGAAGATGCCGATGATGCTTTGCGCGCCGCGAATCTGGCGGCGTGCCTCGAAGGCCGCGCCGCCCGTGCTGGCATATCCCGCCGACCAGTCGACCTGGCCCTCGCCGACGATGAGGCCGACGGCGACGTGGCCACGCGTCGGGGACTGATCGTCCCATCCGCTCCAAGCTATCAACGCTTCATGCGCCTTCATGTCATCGCCTCGCGGCATAAGCATAGGACGCTGGCTTGATGGCTTCAAACGCAAATGAGGGATTTGCAAATTTCAGGCTGAGCACTGCCGGGAGCGGTCCACCGCCGGTCCTGGAAACCATGCCGCGCCCGTTGCGCCCGGCAGTTTCGCCGCCATCCAGCCACACAAGGAATTACTTATATATACTGCTTATATGCAGAAAATCTAATGTTGCGTTGAAGTAACGGCAGAAAAAAATCAGTAACGAACGCATCAACTGCGAGACAGGAATCAAACCCGGAGTTAACCTATTGCCGGTTTGGTTCGGCGCGAGCCACCCGAACCGCGACATTCGGCATGGCAGGCAGCAGAGTTTCGAGCGGGGCAGACTGATGAAGGCGAACGGCGGCGCGCTTCGGCGCATTTGGGACGGCACGCTCCTTGCGGGTGTGAACGGCGCGGCGGTCGCCTGCCTGTTTCCAGGGATGGCATCGGCGGCGCAATACGACGTCGCCAGCCTGGGCGAACTCAACAATGCCCTGGCCACGATCACTTCGACGGGTGACCCAACGCCCGTTATCGTCCTGAGGTCCGACATCACGACCAGCATCAACGTCCTGACTTCGACCAGCCCGCTGACGATCGACACGAATGGATACACGCTGACGGCTCCTCAATTCAGCGGTGGACAAGCGGTGATCGTGACCGGAACCGGCAATGTTGTCGGACTGAGTAACGTGGCCGGGCTTGTGGTTAATAATGGGGCTAACGTCACCAATGAGGTATCGGTTGAAGGCGCCTCATTCAGCACTCCGGGCACCACCGGACAAATTGGCGCGAGCGTCATGAACAATTCGACGCTTGCCAACAGCGGCAGCATCGTAGGCGGCAACGGCACCACGGCTGGCGGTCCAGGTGTGCAAGTGAGCTCCGGTGGCCAGTTGATAAACAACGCGGGCGGCACCATTCAGGGAGGTAGCGGTAGCCAAGGACCGGGAGGCATCGGCGTTGCGATTGGGAGTCCCGCCGGCGCGCAGACAAAGCTCACCAACAACGGTACCATCCTGGGTGGCGAGGGTACGACCAGCGGTGGCATCGGCGTAGTGGTGCGCACCAGTAATGTCGGGACGATTATCAACACCGGCAAAATCCAGGGCGGCACCGGGGCGGCCGCAATCATGACCAACAGCGTCGCGGGGTCGCTCAGCATCGTCAACAGCGGCACCGTTAGCGGCGGCGCGGGCGCCAATGCCATTTCTCTTATCGCAGGCTCGACAGGGAGCCTTAAGCTTGAACTTCAGGCCGGTTCGGTGATCGTCGGCAATGTCGTGGGCGGAAGTGGAGCCAATGACGTCCTCACCCTCGGCGGCGACAACTCCGCGGTCCTCGACGGCATGATCGGCGATACCGGCCAGTACCGGAACTTCGACGTACTCGAAAAGACCGGCGCCGGCACCTGGGCGCTGACCGCAGACAACACCGCCACGCAAGCCTGGACGATCTCGCAGGGAACGCTTCAGATCGGCAATGGCGGTACGACCGGCAGCATTCTTGGCAATGTCACCAACAACGGCACGCTGGCCTTCGACCGCTCCGACACCTACACCTATGCCGGCGTCATCTCCGGCAGCGGCGCGGTGAGCCAGATCGGCACCGGCACGACGGTGCTCACCGGTGCCAACACCTATAGCGGTGGAACCACGATCTCCGCCGGCACGCTCTCGGTCTCCGCCGACAACAATCTCGGCGATGCTTCCGGCGGCCTGACCTTCAATGGCGGCGTGCTGCAGGTGACCGGAACCGCCTTCACCGGCACCGACCGCACCATCACCTTGGGGTTGCTGGGCGGCAGCTTCGACATCGCCGACGCCGGTAACGCTTTCACCGCCAGCCAGGCGGTCACCGGCAGCGGCGCGCTGACCAAGCTTGGCGCCGGCACGCTGATCCTGACCGGCGACAGCAACTACGGCGGCGGCACGACGATCTCGGCCGGCACGCTGCAGCTCGGCAATGGCGGCACATCAGGTTCAATCACCGGCAACGTCGCCAACAATGGAACCTTGGCCTTCGACCGCTCGGACACCTATACCTTTGCCGGCACGATTTCAGGCAACGGCGCAGCGATCCAGCAGGGTTCGGGCACAACGATCCTGACGGCCGACAGCAACTACACCGGCGGCACGACGATCTCCGCCGGCACGCTGCAGCTCGGCAATGGCGGCCTGTCGGGTTCGATAACTGGCAACATCACCAACAACGGCACCCTCGTCTTCGACCGCTCCAACGGCTTGGTTCTTGCCGGCGTCATCTCGGGCAGCGGCGGCGTGATCCAACAGGGTTCGAGCACCACCGCCCTGACCGGCGACAACACGTACAACGGCGGCACGACGATCTCGGCCGGCACCTTGCAACTCGGCAATCGCGGCACATCCGGTTCGATAACAGGCGACGTCACCAACAACGGCACGCTCGCCTTCTACCGCACGGATAGCTATACCTTTGCCGGCACCATTTCCGGCAGCGGAGCGGTGAACCAGTTGGGGTCCGGCACCACGATCCTGACCGCCGACAACACCTATGCCGGCGTCACGACGATCTCGGCCGGCACGCTGCAGCTCGGCAATGGCGGCACGTCAGGCTCGATAGCAGGTAATGTCATCGACAACGGGACGCTTGCCTTCGATCGTTCCGATGCAGTGACCTTTGCCGGCGTCATCTCCGGCAGCGGCGCGGTGAGCCAGATCGGCACCGGCACCACGATCCTGACCGCCGACAACACCTATGCCGGCGTGACGACGATCGCGGCCGGCACGCTGCAGCTTGGCAATGGCGGCACGTCAGGCTCGATAGCAGGCAACGTGACCAACAACGGCACCCTCATCATCGACCGCTCCAACGGCGTGACCCTCGCCGGCGCGATATCCGGCAGCGGCTCAGTTGTGCAGCAGGGCGCCGGCAGCACGACGCTCGCCGGTACGAACAGCTACGGCGGCGGCACGACGATCTCCGCCGGCACGCTGATCGGCCAGGCAACGAGCTTCGGCACCGGCAACATCCTGAACGACGCCGCGCTCGTCTTCGACCAGCCGGCGAACGCCACCTTTGCCTCCATCATCGAAGGCAGCGGCACGCTCACCAAGCGGGGCGCCGGCAATCTCGATCTCACCGGCATCAATACGCTGAACGGCGCGACCACGATCGAGGCCGGCAAGCTCTCGGTCAATGGCTCCCTTGCCAACTCGGCCGTCACCATTCTCGGGGGCGGAGCGCTTGGCGGTAACGGCACCGTGGGATCGACGACACTCCAGGCCGGCGGCGTCATCGCGCCCGGCAATTCCATCGGCCTGCTGACCATCCAGGGCAATTTCGTCGGCGCGGGCGGCACGGTCGAGATCGAGGCTATTCTCGATGGCGACGCCTCTTCCACCGACAAGCTCGTCATCACCGGCAACACCTCGGGCACCGCCAACGTCAAGGTGATTGGCCTCGGCGGTGGTGGCGCGCAGACCGTCGACGGCATCAAGATCATCGATGTCGGCGGCACGTCGGCCGGTACCTTCAACCTTTTGGGCGATTACGTCTTCCAGGGCGACCAGGCCGTGGTGGCCGGCGCCTATGCCTACCGCATGTATCAGAACGGCATTTCCACGCCGGCCGACGGCGACTGGTACCTGCGCTCCGCGCTGATCAATCCCGTCGATCCCGGCGGCCCGACGTCGCCGCTCTACGCTCCCAGCGTGCCGGTCTACGAGGCCTATGCCGGCGTGCTGCAGAGTTTCAACCAGCTCGGAACGCTGCAGCAGCGCGCAGGCAACCGCTCATGGACCGGAGCGGCGCAACCCGATGCGGACGACCGCGTCGAGGGTGGCAGTCCGATCTGGGGCCGCATCGAAGCCGCCCACAAAAAGTTCGACCCCGGCACGTCCACGACCGGCACCGACTACGACGCGGATCTGTGGAGAGTGCAGGCGGGCCTCGACGGCCAGCTCGCGCAAATGGCCTCCGGCGTCCTGATCGGTGGCGTGACCGTTCATTACGGTACGGTGAAGTCGGATATCTCCTCGGCTTTCGGCCTCGGCTCGATCGACACGACAGGCTACGGCTTCGGCGGCACGCTGACTTGGTACGGCAACAGCGGCTTCTATGTCGACGCGCAGGCCGAACTGACCTGGTTCGACAGCGACCTGTCCTCCGCCACGCTCGGCAAAAGGCTGGTCAAGGGTAATAACGGCTTCGGCTATGGCCTCGGTATCGAAGCCGGGCAGAAGATCGGTCTCCAGGGCAACTGGTCGCTGACGCCGCAGGCGCAGCTCAGCTATTCCTCGGTCGATTTCGACAGCTTTACCGACCCCTACGGCGCCGTCGTCGCCAATGGCGGCAGCGACAGCCTGATCGGCAGGCTCGGCCTGTCGGCGGACTATGAAAGCCGATGGAAGGACAAGACGGGCAAAACGAGCCGCTCGCATGTCTACGGCATCGGCAATCTTTATTACGACTTCCTCGACGGCTCCGATGTCGATGTCTCGGGCACCGTGTTCAGCAGCAAGTCGCGGCAGCTGTCGGGCGGGCTCGGTCTCGGCGGCTCGCTGAGCTGGGCCGATGACCGTTATTCCGTCAATGGCGAGGTCTTGGCACGCACCAGCCTGGAAGACTTCGGCGACAGCCGCTCCATCGGCGGCACGGTCGGCTTCAAGGTCAAGTGGTAAGTCGAGCCAGGCGCGCTTTCCCCGGGAGACGGGCAGCGCGCCTGGTGTGAGCCCGGCGGCAAACCTGCCCTCAGACCGCGGCTTCGATCGGCTCGGCAAGCCTTGGATTGGAACGCGCCGCGATCAGGCAACTGGCCACGATGAGGCCCGCTCCCGCCAGCGTGGTCCAGGTCACCGCCTCGTCGAAGAAGAACCAGCCAAGCGCGATCGCCCAGATGAAGGCCGAGTACTCCGTCGGGATCAGATATTGCGCTTCGGCACGCGCGTAGGCCCAGCTCATCAGGAACTGGCCGGCGAGCGACAGCGCCGTCACCCCGGCGAGCGGAAGCCAGAGCTCGCCCGGCAGGGCAATGGCGAGCCAGGGCGCCGCGAGACCGAGCATGACCGCCACGCACAGGTTCTGGAACAGCATGATCTCGATCGGCTTGGCCACCAGCGCCTGCTGCCGCGCAAGGATCAGATTGTAGGCGTAGAACACCGTCGATACCAGCACCGCCGCCGTGCCGAGCAAGGCATCCCTGGCATGGTTCGCCTGCCCGAACTGGCCGCTCACGATGATCGCGACGCCCGCTATGCCGGCCAGCGAGGCCCAGATCGCCTGCCGCTGTATGCGCTCGCCGAGCAGCAAGGCGGCAAGCAGCAAGGCAAACAGCGGCGCGACGAAACTGAGCCCGATCGCCTCCGCCAGTGGCAGGCGGGCGAGCCCCCAGAAGAAGGAGAGCAAGACAAAGCCGACGACCGCGGCACGCAGCGCATGCAGCCTGAGCACGGGAAGCGCGGGCAGCCTGCGTGGCCCCATCGACCAGCCTGTGCCCGCAACCACGGTTGCCAGCATGCTGCGCCACAGCACCGTGTTGTAGACGCCTACCGCGATGACCAGGACCTTCATGGCCGCGTCCATCCCCGACAGCAGGAAGATGCCTAGAGCGCAGACAAGCACCGGGACCATGGGAGAAACGGCGCCTGCCAGGCTAGATGACTTCACGAGGCCCCTCATGTGATGGATCGCAGCCGGATATATCAGGGCGGACCGGCGGGGCCAGATGGCAGCCTCGCCGATATGGCGGTCCAACACGCGTTCGAGATCCGGGATTCGAAGTTTCTCCCGCGCCTGTCGATTTCACCATGGCCCGTTCGTCATATGATTGAACCAACCCAACCAAGGAGAAGACCATGCGGTTCATGATGCTGATGATCCCCGGCGGCTACGCGGAGGCGGCGCCCGATGTCATGCCCAGCGCCGAGGCGGTGGAAGGGATGATGAAGTACAATCACGAGCTGAAGAAAGCCGGCGTGCTTCTGACGCTCGACGGCCTGCATCCGCCGTCCGCCGGGGCGCGGGTCAGCTACAAGGGTGGCAAGCCTCTGGTCGTCGACGGCCCCTTCGCCGAGGTCAAGGAAGTGCTGGGCGGCTATTGGGTGATCGACGTGCGCTCACGCGACGAGGCCATCGAATGGGCCCGCCGCTGCCCCGCTGGAGAAAATGACGTGATCGAAATCCGCCAGGTCTTTGAAATGAGCGAATTTCCCGAGGACGTCCAGAAGGTGGCGGATCGTCTCGGCAGGATCAAGGATTGATCGCCAACAGAACCATCGAGGCCGTCTGGCGGATCGAGCAGCCGAAGCTCACCGGCAGATTGGCACGCACCCTCAGGGATGTCGGGCTGGCCGAGGAAATCGCGCAGGACGCCTTCGTGCTGGCGCTGGAGCGCTGGCCTCGCGACGGCATCCCGCGCAATCCGGCCGCCTGGTTGACGCAGGTCGCCAGGAACCGGGCGCTCGACCGGCTGCGCCGCACCACCATGATCGACGGCAAGCATCGCACGCTCGCCATCGACCTCGCCGAGCTGGAGCGCGAGATGCCCGACATCGAGACGGCGCTCGACGAGGATATCGACGACGACCTCTTGCGGCTGATATTCACCGCTTGCCATCCCGTCCTGCCCGCCGAGCAGCGCGCCGCGCTGGCGCTGCGACTCCTTGGCGGGCTGTCGACGCCGGAGATCGCCCGCGCCTTCCTGGTGCCCGAAGCCACCGCTGCCCAGCGCATCGTGCGCGCCAAGCGAACCCTTCGCGATGCCGCCATCCCGTTCGAGACGCCGCGCGCGGAAGAGCGCCGCGAGCGCCTCGCCGCAGTGCTGGAGGTGGTCTATCTCATCTTCAACGAGGGCTATGTGGCGACCGCCGGACCGGACTGGCTGCGCGCCGATCTCTGCGCCGAGGCGCTGCGCCTCGGCCGCTCGCTGGCGGCGCTGATGCCCGACGAGCCCGAGGTGCGGGGGCTGGTGTCGCTGATGGAGCTCAACGCCTCCCGCTTCGCGGCCCGCACCGGCAAAGCGGGCGATCCGATCCTGCTGCTCGACCAGGACCGCGGCCGCTGGGACTGGTCGCTCATCCGGAGCGGCCTCGACGGCCTGAATCGCGCCATGGTCCTGACCTCGGCGCCCGGCCCCTATCTGCTGCAGGCGATGATCGCGGCCTGCCACGCCCGCGCGGTCACCGCCGCCGACACCGACTGGATCGCGATATCGGCCTATTACCAGGCGCTTGCCTTGGCGGCCCCCTCGCCCATCGTCGAGATCAACCGGGCCGTGGCCGTCGGCATGGCGTTCGGTCCGGCGCAAGGCCTCGCCATCGTCGAGGCGCTGAAGGACGAGCCGCGCCTGAAGGACTCGCATCTCCTGCCCACGGTGCGCGGCGATTTCCTGGAGAAGCTCGGCCATCGGGCGGAAGCCAGCGCCGCGTTCCGCCACGCCGCCCAATTGACCGGCAATGACAGAGAGCGCGCGCTGTTGCTGGCCCGTGCCACCCTCAATGAGCGTCCGGCGGCGGCGCCTTCGGCGTGACATTGCGCAGGAACGGAACCAGCGCCGTCGCGATGACGAAGGCGGCCATGATCGCCAGGAAGGCGTCGGCGTAGGCCATGGTGGATGCCTCGCGATAGGCGAGCGCCCATAGCTGCTTCAGCGAAGCGGTGTGACCGTCGGCGACGGCACCGGGCAACTGCCCGTAACGCAGCGCGACGTTGTCGACCAGACGCATCGCGGCTTCGTTCTGCGGCGTCAGATGCGAAGCGATCGTCAGGAAATGGAAATTGGTGCGGTCGTTGAGGATCGCGCCGCAAATGGCGATGCCGACCGCGCCGCCGAGATTGCGCATCGTGTTGAACAGGCCGCTGGCATATTTCAGCCGTTCGGGCGGCAGGCTGCCAAGGCCGAGATTGACGCTCGGCGCGACGGCGAACACCTGCGGGAAACCGCGAAACAGTTGCGGAATGAGCAGCTCGGCCGCACCCCACTGGCTGGTGATGGCGCTGAAACTCCACATCGAGGCGCCGAAGGAGGCCAGCCCGAACATCATCAGCCAGCGCGTGTCGAAGCGCTTGGCGAGGAAGATGTAGACGGGAACGCCGACCATCGAGGCGACGCCGGTGGAGAACACAGCGAGCCCGGTCTGCAAGGCGTCGTAGCCCCTGACATAGCCGAGGAACAGCGGCGTCAGATAGATCGTGGCGAAGATGCCGATACCGGTGACGAAGGAGAGAAAACAGCCGATGGCGAAATTGCGGTTGCCGAAGGCACGGAAATCGACCACCGGCTGCGCAAAGGTCAGGCTGCGGATGACGAACAGAACCATGGTGATCCCGGCGACGATGGCGCCATTGCGGATCGTGGCATCGTCGAACCAGTTCCAGCGCGAGCCTTCCTCAAGGACGTATTCCGCCGTGCCCAGGCTGACCGCCATCAGCACCATCCCGATATAGTCGGCCCCCCTGAGCAGCGACGGATCGGCCTTGTCGATCTTGACCAGCAGCGCAACGAGGATGGTGATGATGGTGCCCGGAATGACGTTGACATAGAACAGCCAGTGCCAGTTCAGCGTGTCGGTGATCCAGCCGCCGATGACAGGCCCGAGCGTCGGCGCAATCGAGGCGATGCTGCCGACCACCGCTGCGGCATAGACCCGCCTTGGCCCCTGGAAATAATGGAACGACGAGGTGAACACCGTCGGGATCATCGACGCGCCGAGCAGCCCCTGCAGCGCGCGGAACACGATCATGCTTTCGATGCTCCAGGCGAAGCCGCACAGCATGCTGGCGAGCGTGAAACCGGCCGCCGAAATGGTGAACAGCCAGCGTGTCGAGAACACCCGCGTGAGCCAGCCCGACAGCGGGATGACGATAATTTCCGCCACCAGATAGGATGTCTGCACCCAACCGATCTGGTCCTGCGCGGCCGACAGGCCGCCGCCGATGTCCTGCAGCGACGACGCCACGATCTGGATGTCGAGAAGCGCGATGAACATCCCGACGCACATCACCATGAATGGCAGAATGCTGGCGATGAAGGATTGCGGGACGGCGCGCTCAGACATGGCGTCCTCAGTGCGCGCCAGTATCGACCATGACCGTGGTCGACAAGCCTGGCCGCAACGCGACCTTTTGCGCCTGGTCCTGGTCGATGGCGATGCGAACGGGCACGCGCTGGACGATCTTGGTGAAATTGCCGGTCGCGTTCTGTGGCGGGATCACGCTGAAGATCGCTCCCGTCGCCGGCCCAAGGCTGGTGACATGACCCTTGAGCGGCGCGTCCGGCGCGATGTCGGTATAGACCGTCGCCGCCTGCCCGTCGGTCATGTCGCGCAACTGGTCTTCCTTGAAATTGGCATCGACCCACAGGCCTGAAGCCGGAACGATGGTCAGGAGATAACTGCCCGGCGACACATAGGTGCCGACCTGCGCCAGCCTGTTGCCGACGATACCGTCGATGGGCGAGCGGACCTCGGTAAAGCCGAGATCGAGCTGCGCTGTATCGACATCGGCCCTGGCGGCCGCGAGCGCGGCGGTCGCTTCCGAGATCTGGGTGTTGAGCACATCGAGCCGTTGCGTGGCGGCCGCGAGCCCGGCGCGGGAGGCGGTCACCGACGCCCTGGCCTGGCCATCGGCGGCAAGGCTTCTCTGCGCGTCCTGCTGCGTGCCGGCTTTGGTGCTGGCCAGCGCCTCATAGCGTTTGGCGTCCTGGGCGGTGAAGACGGCCGCCACGTTCTTGGCCTCGAGATCGGCTTGCGCCTGCTCGATCAGCGAATTCTGCAGCGAGACCTGGGCGCGAAGATTATCGAGGGCCGATTGCTGCTGCTGGACGGCGGCCCGCGCACGGTCCAACGCCGCCATGAACGGCCGGTCGTCGATGCGGATGACGAGCTGGCCCGCCGTGACATGCTGGTTGTCCTCGACGAGGATCTCGTCGATGTGCCCGGCAACGCGTGGCGCCAGCGGCGTGACGTTGCCGCCGACATAGGCATCGTCGGTCGAGACGAGGAAACGGCCTGCCTGCCACCATTGGAGGCCATACCATCCGGCGACGCTGACAGCGACCAGGGCGCCCAATACCAGCAACGGCTTGCGGCGCTTCCTTGCCGGCGCGGGAATTTCAACGGTCGAGGGCTGCACTGGCTGCAACTCGGCAGCGGAGAGAACCTTGTTCATTTGCTCCGCGCCTCTTCACGGCTTTGATCAACCAGCGCGTTGTCGACAAGCGGCAGGCCGGAGCCGTTGCTGGTGAAGCGATATCGCTGGCGCATGCGGTCGGTGGCCATCGGCCCCGTGGCCATGGTGAAATCATCGCTGTCGAGCTGCCTGCCGCTCTGGCGATCCACCAGAACCGGCTCGGCCCAGCGACCATTAGTCTTGTCCACGACCACCAGGCTCGGGCCCTCGGGCGCCAGATGCTTGTTTCCCCAGGCGAGCAAGGAAAGCAGGACCGGGCGGAAATCGCGCGCCTTGGCGGTCAGCACATATTCGTGACGAAGCGGCCGTTCGCAATAGACGCGCTTTTCGAACAGCCCGCGCTCGACCAGGCTGTTCAGCCGCCGCGTCAGGATGTTGGGCGCGATCGCCAGGCTCTTTTGAAACTGGTCGAAGCGCGTCAGCCCCTGGAATGCGTCCCGCAGAAGCAGGATGCTCCACCACTCGCCGACATCGTCGAGGCTGCGCGCGATCGGGCACGGGCGTGTTTCGAAGCTTGTTTTCGCAACCATGATCGACAGCCTCTTTCAAGATGAAAGTGACTTGTAGCCAAGTTAGTTGCATTATGCAAGTCACTCGGTCGTGATCATGCGAGTGGGCGCGAGAGACGCAATTGACTGCGGGCGCAGCCGCAACTTCTTTGCAAGAACCCCAATGAAAAAGGGCGGCGCAAGCGCCGCCCTTCGGGAGGATGATGATCTGCTACGAGATCAGGCCGCCTGGGCTTCCCCAACGACGGCATCGGCGGCACGAGCGGCTTTCAGTACCTTGGCCCACCAGGCGACGTCGTTGACCAGCGCGGTGGCGGCCTGGTTCAGGTGCTCGAGATCTTCGAGCTTCTTCTCGCCCTGGCGCACGGCAAGGAAATCGCCCCAGGCGATATGGACGGCGGACTTGACCGGCGCCATCTGCAATTCGACGGCGTGCAGACGAAGCTGCTCGACGGCGCGCGAGCCGCCGACACTGCCATAGCCGACAAAGCCTGCCGGCTTCTTGTTCCACTCGTTGGCGGCGTAGTCGATGGCGTTCTTCAGCACGGCCGTCGGGCCGTGATTATATTCGGCGGCGGTGAAGATGAAGCCGTCGAATCCGGCGACCTTCTTCTGCCAGCGCTGTGCGACTTCGTTCTGCGACGGCGCCCAGGCCGAAGACGCTACCTCATCGAAGAAGGGCAGCGGAAAGTCGCGCAGATCGACAATTTCGACATCGATATCGGCATGTGCCTTGGCGATCTTGGCGATCCACTGCGTCGGCACGTCGGCGAAGCGGGCGGCGCGCGTCGAACCGATGACAATGGCGATTTTGGGCTTGGACATAAGGGGCTCTCCTTGCGGGAATTTTTGGTATCGTTTGGATACCGGCGCTATATGTGATACTGACAAACAGGCGCGCAAGGAGGCACGTTTTTGTTACTGAGGCACCCGCATAACACCGAGGACTGCCGGGCCGTGTCGGAGATCCTGCAGCGCGTCGGCGACAAATGGACCGTGCTCGTGGTCGGCAAACTGGGCGGCGGACCGCTGCGTTTCAACGAGCTGCGCGCGGCCGTCGGCGGCATCTCGCAGAAGATGCTGACGACCACCTTGCGCGGCCTGGAGCGCGACGGCTTCGTCACGCGCAAGGTGTTTCCGACCATTCCGCCGCGCGTCGATTACGAGCTGACCGAACTCGGCCATGAGTTGCTGGTACCGGTCGGCGCGCTTGGCGAATGGGCGCGCAAGAACACCCAGCGCGTTCAGTCGGCGCGCGCCAGATTCGACGAGATGCAAGCCTGAAACCCTTGCACGGCAAGGGCTCCGGAATTCGCACCGAGCGACGCTGCGTGTTTGCAGGGAAGTCATGGTTCCCTGAAATAGACGCCTTGGTCCGCTGAAAAAGACCTGGGAGTTTGTCTGTGGCGCTCGAGGCTCGGCCTCACGCATGCTCGCGCCCCGCGACGGTGACCGCATTCCAAAGGCAGCCAATCAGGCTCTTGGCGCCATGGCCCCGCAAGGCATCGGGCTGCAGATCGCGCACGTCGCTCTCCGCTCCTTCACACCAGTCGTGTCATGCAAACAGGCGGTGCGCCCGAGGTCCTGTTTGACTTCGGCATAAGCAGTTATGCCGAGCAGGCAGGCCAGGGCGGCGAGAGCCGCCGCAAGCCAGCCGTTCAATAGGTGTTGACGCATTGTCTTCCTCCGACGCCAGCAGAATTGGCCGTGGAGGCAACGGCAGGATGTCGCTGAGCGCATCGCTCCGCTCGGGCGATGTTACAAATGTCGCGCGGTGGCGGTATCGAATCAATTCTCGGCTGGAACGGCTTTCGGCTTGCCCTCGCCGTCGAGCGCCACCATGACGAAATCGGCGTGGGTGACCTTTTCCATCAGGTCGGAGAGATAGCGCTGCGCCCAGGCCTCGACCTTGAGCGTCATCGAGGTGCGGCCGACGCGTTCGACATGAGTGTAGATGCACAGCGTGTCGCCGATCTTCATCGGCTTGGCGAAGGACATCTCCTTGACCGCCGCCGTCACCACGCGGCCCCTGGCGCGCTCGGCGGCGCGAATGCCGCAGGCAAGGTCCATCTGCGCCATCACCCAGCCGCCAAAAATGTCGCCGGCCGCATTGGCGTCCGAAGGCATGGCCAGCGTGCGCAGCGTCAGGTCTCCGATCGGCCGTCCATCCGCGTACTGCACCATGCGAGAAATCCCTCGATATAATGATCATCGGTATCGCCACGGCAGGAATAGGTCAACGCAAGGCAGCCCCCGCTTCCTCGCCTCCATGGGATCACAGGCTCGCCGGTGGTGCGGTTTTGGAGAGGGCTTCCCCCACTCCGTCGCTGCTTCGCAGCGCCACCTCTCCCCCCTCCGGAGGGAGAGGAAGGGAGCCCGGCCGGGCAAGCTCGCGCCTTTCCTCTCCCCGTCGATCGGGGGGTCCGAAGGACGGGCGAGACCCGCGGCTCGCCCCGGCAAGGTGTCGAGCGAAGCTCGACGGAGTGGGGGTCGACTGCGCGGCGTAAGACCAGGCGCTAGCTGAGAGACGCACCTCTCAAAAATAATCTGCAAGGTTAGCTCGGATACGATCGAGAACCGTATCCCCGGAAAGGTCGGGAACGAATGCCTTGCCCGTAATCGCCTCGAAGGCCTGGGCATAGACACGCGAAGCCTGTTCGACGACCTCGTCCGGGATCCTCGGGATCGGATCCTTGTAAGGATCGCAGCGCGCCGCCACCCACGAGCGGATGAAATCCTTGTCGAAGCTCTCCGGCCGCGTGCCATCAGCCAGCGCCTGTTCGTAGCTCGCCGCGATCCAGTAGCGGCTGCTGTCGGGCGTGTGGATTTCGTCGGCGAGAATGATCGTCCCGTCCTTGTCGGTGCCGAATTCGTATTTTGTGTCGGCCAGGATCAGGCCGCGCTCGGCGGCGCGCGCCTGGCCGCGGGCGAACAGCTGCAAGGCGTAGCTCGAAACGGTCTCCCACTGCGCCGGCATGAGCAGGCCCTGCCCCAGGATCTCGGCCCTGGACAGCGGCTCGTCATGGCCGCCATCGGCGGCCTTGCTCGTCGGCGTGATGACCGGTTCGGCCAGCTTCTCATAGTCGCGCAGGCCGTCCGGCAGGCGCATTCCGTACATCTCCCGTTCGCCGCGCTTGTACCGGGTCAGGATGGAGGTGCTGGTGGTCCCGGCCAGATAGCCGCGCACGACGATCTCGACCGGCAGGATCTCGAGCCTTGTGCCGACGACGACGTTGGGGTCGGGATATTCCAGCACATGGTTCGGACAGATGTCGGCGGTTTCCTCGAACCAGTAGCGCGCCGTCTGCGTCAGGATCTCTCCCTTGAACGGGATCGAGGTCAGGATGATGTCGAAGGCGCTGAGACGGTCGGTGGCGATGATGATGCGCCTGCCGTCGGTCAGGTCGTAATTTTCGCGGACCTTGCCCCGGTAATAGCCCGGCAGTTCGGGAATGAAAGCATCCGACAGGACACGCATGGGTTCTCCTGCCTTGTGCAGAGTGGCCGATGTCCCCGCATAGTCCGTCGACCCCATGCATATCAAGCGCGATTGTCGGTATTCCCCACAACCCGGCCGGATAGACCAGTCGCTTTTTTCACAACCGATGCCGGAAGGCGCGGCGACGCGGCGAACTCGTGGCGTCTAGGCTGCGCCCTGTTTTCAGGAGCCGCCCATTTCCATCATGCAGACCTATGATTTCATCATCGTCGGCTCCGGCTCGGCCGGCTCGGTGCTCGCCGACAAGCTCTCGGCCTCGGGCCGTTTCTCCGTGCTGGTGCTGGAGGCCGGCGGCAGCGACCGTCGCTTCTACGTGCAGATGCCGCTCGGCTACGGCAAGACCTTCTTCGATCCCACGGTGAACTGGAACTACAAGACCGAGCCGGATCCCGGCCTTGGCGGCAATGTCGACCACTGGCCGCGCGGCAAGCTGCTCGGCGGGTCGAGTTCGATCAACGCCATGGTCTGGATCCGCGGCGCGCGCGAGGATTTCGACGACTGGCGCGCCGCCGGCAATCCCGGCTGGGGCTATGACGATCTGTTGCCGGCCTTCAAGGCGCTCGAGGACAATGAGGCCGGCGCCGACCAATGGCGCGGCACCGGCGGCCCGCTTCACATCAGCGACACCACGAACGCCGTCCACCCGCTGACGAAGCGTTATCTCGCCGCCGGCCAGCAGGCCGGCCTGCCGCTCAACCCCGATTTCAACGGTGCTGCCCAGGAAGGCGTCGGCATCTACCAGATCTCGACCAAGAACGGCCGCCGCATGTCGGCCGCCCGCGCCTTCCTGCGCCCGGCGATGAAGCGCGCCAATGTCCGCGTCGAGACCAACGCGCTGGCGAGCCGCATCCTGTTCGAAGGCAAGCGCGCCGTCGGCGTCGAATATCTGCGCAACGGTGAGACCAGGACGGCACGAGCCGGCCGCGAAGTGATCCTCTCCGCCGGCTCGATCAACTCGCCGCAGCTCATGCAACTCTCCGGCATCGGCCCCGCGGCATTGCTCAAAGGCTTGGGCATCCCGGTCGTGCAAGCCAACGAGAATGTCGGCGCCAATCTGCAGGACCATGTCGGCATCAACTACACCTTCAAGGGCAAGCTGCCGACGCTCAACCAGATCCTGCGGCCCTGGTGGGGCAAGCTTCTGGTCGGCATGCAGTACATCCTGACGCGCTCCGGCCCACTGTCTTTGTCGATGAACCATGGCGGCGGCTTCTTCCGCACCGACCCGGCCTTCTCGCGGCCCAACATGCAGCTTTATTTCCAGGCCTTCTCGACCCTCATCCCGAAAAACGGCGAGCGGCCGATCCTGACGCCCGACCCATGGCCGGGCTTCTCCATCGGCCTGTCCAACTGCCGCCCCTCGAGCCGGGGCGAGATCATGATCCGCTCCAGGAACCCGCTCGATTATCCCAAGATCGTCGCCAACGCCTATTCCACCAATGCCGATGTCGACGAGATGCTGGCGGCGGTGAAATTCGTGCGCAAGATCGCCTCGATGCCGGCCATGGCCGAGATCATCGCCGAGGAGGTGTTGCCCGGCCCGTCGATCCAGTCCGACGCCGACCTGCTCTCCGATTTCAGGAAGCGCTCCGGGACCGTCTATCACCCGGTTTCGACCTGCCGCATGGGGCCCGACCCCTCGCGCTCCGTCGTCGATCCGCGCCTGAAAGTTCATGGCCTTGAAGGCCTGCGCGTCATCGACGCTTCGATCTTTCCCGACAACATCACCGGCAACACCAACGCCGCCTCGGTCATGACCGGGTGGAAGGGCGCCGAACTGGTTCTGGAGGACCACACATGAAGATCACCGACGTCAAGACCTGGGTTGTCGGCAACCCGCCGCCCGGCATCGGCGGCAAATATTTCATCTTCGTCAAGCTCACGACCGACGGCGGCGTGGTCGGCTATGGCGAAGCCTACAATGCCACCTTCTCCGCCCATGTCACGGCCAGGATGATCGAGGACATGGCCGAGCGCTATCTGATCGGCCGCGATCCGCACGACATCGAAAACTTCTTCCGCCGTGCCTATTCCTCGGGCTTCACCCAGCGTCCCGACGTCTCCGGCATGGGCTGCTTCTCGGCACTCGAAATGGCCTGCTGGGACATCGTCGGCAAGGAAGCGAACAAGCCGGTCTACAAGCTGCTCGGCGGCCAGGTGCACGAGACGCTGCGCTCCTACACCTATCTCTACCCGCACACGGGCAGCGTCCATTCCGAGGACGCGCCCGATGGCAGGAACGTCTACAACGACCCTGAGATGGCCGCAGCCTGCGCGCTCGAATATGTCGAGCAGGGATTTAATGCCGTCAAGCTCGACCCGGCCGGTCCCTACACCGCCTTCGACGGTCATCAGCCGCGCCTCGTCGACATCGATGTCTCCACCAGCATGATCAAGGCGATCCGCGAGGCGGTCGGCACCCGCGCCGACATATTGTTCGGCACGCACGGCCAGTTCACCGCATCGGGCGCGCTGCGCATGGCGCGCGCCATCGAACCCTACGACCCCCTGTGGTTCGAGGAGCCGGTGCCCCCGGACATGCCCGAAGTGATGGCGCAGGTGGCGCGTGCGACTTCGATCCCGATCGCCACCGGCGAGCGGCTGACGACCAAGTCCGAATTCGCCCGCGTCATCGAGAACCGCGCCGCGACCATCCTGCAGCCGGACCTCGGCCGCTCCGGCGGCATTCTCGAAACCAAGAAGATCGCCGCCATGGCCGAGGCCTACCACATCCAGGTCGCGCCGCATTGCTATTGCGGGCCGATCGTCGGTGCCGCCAACATCCAGCTCGCGGTGACACTGCCGAACTTCCTGATCCTGGAATCGCTGAAGCAGTGGGACGGCTTCCACGCGACGCTGCTGAAGAAGAAGATCGAATGGCAGGACGGCAACGTCATCCCCTCGAAGGAGCCTGGCCTCGGCGTCGAGCTCAACGAGGCGGTCTGCGACGCGCATCCTTACACCGGCAAGGACCTGCATCTGCAGATGATGCAGATGCCGCTGGTGCCGTGAGCGAAAGCTACGCCTTCATCGGCCTTGGCCATCTCGGCGGCAACCTTGCCGCCAGCCTGATCCGCAACGGCTTTGCCGTTACCGTTGTCGACCGCGACCCCACCGCCGTCGAGCGCCTTGTCGCGCTCGGCGCCACGGCTGCCGGCAGTCCCGCCGAGGCCGCCGCCCGCGCCGGCAATGCCATAAGCTGCCTGCCTTCACCAAAAGTCAGCGAGGCAGTGCTGGCCGGCCCGGGCGGATTGCTGGAAGGCCTGCCCAAGGGCGGCACCTGGATCGAGATGTCGACCAACGGCCGCGACGAGATTTTGCGGCTTGCCGCCCTCGCCTCGGCCAAGGGCGTCGAGACAATGGAATGCCCGGTCACCGGCGGCGTGCATCTGGCGGCGGTGGGCAAGATCACCGCGCTGGTCGGCGGCAATGCGGCCCTCTACAAGCGCCACCGCCCAGCCATCGAAGCGATGTGCGCCAAGTCGTTCCTGATGGGGCCGATCGGCTCGGCGGCGGTGATCAAGGTCATCACCAACATGCTGGCCTTCATCCATCTGGTCGCCGCCGGCGAGGCGCTGATGCTGGCCAAGCGGGGCGGGCTCGACCTCGCGCAATCCTACCACGCCATCGTTGCTTCTTCCGGCAACAGCTTCGTCCACGAGACCGAAAGCCAGCTCGTGCTGAACGGCTCCTACGACATCGGCTTCACCATGGACCTGGCGCTGAAAGACCTCGGCTTCGCGCTCGCCATGGGCGAACAATCGGGCGTGCCGCTCGAACTGGCATCGCGGGTCAACGCGATTTTCGAGCAGGGCAAGGCAGCCTATGGCGGCGGAGCGTGGTCGACGCAGATCGTCAAATTGCTGGAAGATGCTGTCGGTACCGACCTGCGCGCGCCTGGTTTTCCGGCCAGATTGGAGATGTGATCCCGGCAGACCAGCCAATGAAATCAAGGCGTTGGGCAAGCATCTGGAATCATTGCCGCCACGGCCTGAATCAAAACTGCAGCATCTCGACTGCTTTCTTGGGCGAAGGTTTCAATCGGACTGCATGCCTCCGCGATTGGCGGAAACACCCCTTCCCTTCGTCATCCTCGGGCTTGACCCGAGGATCCATGCCGTGACGTCAAGACGCTGCAACGGTGCTGATTTCTGCTTCGTCGTATTCTTTGGCCAAGGTCACGGCATGGATCCTATGGTCTGCGCCGCGTCGCTACGCTCCTTGCTTCGCCATAGAATGACGACGCTATGGGAACGCTCCACCCCGCTCAACGCCCTGCTCAATATCTCAGCGTCAGCGCGCCGGGCAGGATCTCGAAGGTTGCCGGTATGCGCCCGGGCGACTCGCCGTCTATATCGACCAGCGCGCCATTCTTTTCGGCGTCGCCGAGCGGTTCGACCACCACTTTCCGGCCGCGCAGGATAGTGATGGCGGGGTGGTTGCGGTGCCTGCCGCCATAGAGCAGCCTGATATCCCAGATCAGCTTCAGCTTGCCCGCCGCGCGCAGGATGACGATGTCGAACTGTCCGTCGGCCAGCTCCGCATCCGGCGCGATCATCATGCCGCCGCCGAAGAATTTGCCGTTGGCCACCGCCACCAGCGCCATGCGCGCCTCGACCGGGTCGCCGTCATCGACGGTGATCCTTACGTCCTGGAAGCGGTAACGGACGAACTCGACCACGGTGCGCCACAGGAACAGCGTCTTGGCCGACATCCTGCCCTTGCGCTTGTCGGCATTGACGGCGCGGTCGGTGGCGCCCGACAGGCCAAGGCTGGCGATGTTGATGAAGTGGCGGCTGGCCAGCGCGCCATGCTCGTCGATGTAGCAGATACGGCCGGCATCGACCGCCCTTGCCTTGGCTTCGGCAATCCGCTTCAGCGTCGCGTCGATCTCCGTCGGCAGGCCGAGGCCGCGCGCGAAATCGATGCCTGTGCCGCACGGCAGGAGGCCGAGTT
Organism: Mesorhizobium sp. M8A.F.Ca.ET.181.01.1.1; assembly: GCF_004792025.1. Lineage (NCBI taxonomy): Bacteria > Pseudomonadati > Pseudomonadota > Alphaproteobacteria > Hyphomicrobiales > Phyllobacteriaceae > Mesorhizobium > Mesorhizobium sp. M8A.F.Ca.ET.181.01.1.1. Next base: position 63,077 of record NZ_SRTV01000014.1, read on the forward strand.
CGGTGGTCCTGCCGCCCTCCTCGCGGGCCTGCAGCAACCCGTCGGCCACTTCGCTCGCGGTGCCGTCGCCACCGGCCGCGATCACCAGGTCGAAGCCGTTTGCGGCGAGATCGAGCGCAAGCCGCTCGGCATCGCCCTCGGCCTGGGTCTCGCGCAATTCGAAATCGCCGAAGTGCTTTTTCAGCGCGGCGGCGACATCGGGCCAATGCCGTTTCAGCCGGCCGCCGCCGGCAATCGGATTGAGCACCACCCCGACCTTCAATGCTTTTCCTCCCCCGGAAGGCGCCGGCCCGATCCTGCCGGCCCCGATCCTTTGCCAGCATTGAAACCCGCGCCTGTCGGCAGGGCAAGGGGCACCATCGGTTCGTTCGCCGAAAAAGCGGGGCAGGCTGTCTAAGGTGTTCGCGCTTGAATTTCCCTGGCTTCTGGCATCGGTCCCCGATAATCCCGCTATCCACAGGGGCAAGCCCATTCCCCACAACCCTTACCCGGCGTAAGTTCAACCCATCTCAGGCGGCTACCGATCGCCAAGCCGAAAGGCGAAGTGAAAGGCGGATTTCCTGAGGCCCGTACGGCCCGGATCGAGACCAGGCTTGCCTGTTCGAGGGATGGTAGCCGAGACCTACGGGGCCGCGGAAAGCGTGCCAACGCCGACGGCGGACCGATGCTGCCATGAAGGACGGCAAAAACCTTCGATGGCACGCAGGGCAAAGCCCGCAAGGGCCAAGACCAGCGTGGTCTGGAACGGATGCTGCCTTCGGGTGGCTTCTGGCAGGACCGTCAAAATCAAGGCCGGCATGGCGCGACGACTTTACGGAAGTTGCTGCCGCGACCGTGTCCTGATCTGACAGGGAGGCGCTGGGAGAAATCCCGGCGCCGACTGTCTTTCTTAACCCTCGCAAAGTCCTTTCCCGGCGAAGTTGCGGGCGCCGCTTCACCGCGCGTCAAAATCGGTTAGTATCGCTGCGTCGTCAGAGTCCGTCTGCAACGGGCTTTTCGGAGGGGGATACTTCATGACGCTGATCCAGAAGCTTGCCATCGCCTACGCGTTCCTGTTCTTCGCGGTCGTGGCCATCGGCTACATTCCGGCCTTCAACGATGCCGACGGCAATCTGTTCGGCCTGTTCTCCCTGCAATGGTATGACGACCTGCTGCATGCCTTTTCAGGCGTCTGGGCGCTGGCCGCCGCCTTCATCTCGCACCGCCAGGCGGTGTTCTATTTCAAGCTGTTCGGCTCGGTCTATCTGTTCGACGGCGTGCTCGGACTGGTCACCGGCTCCGGCTGCCTCGATGCCGGCATCTTTATCAACGGCTTCCGCTCCCTCAACGACATCGAATTCCCCACCCGCTTCTTCGCCAACCTGCCGCACATCGTCATCGGCGGGATCGCCGTCTATATCGGCTTCTGGCTGTCGAAGCGCATCTACGACCACTTCGCCACGGCCTGATCGGCCATGTTCCTGTTCCGCTTGATAAAGCGCATCGTCAAGACGATCCTCTGGCTGATCGTCATCGTCATCCTGATCCCCATCGCCGGGCTTGCCTATGGCTTCCTGACCACGCCGTCACTCGACAGGACGCCGCTGCCCGGCATTGCCGACGGCGCGCCGCCAAAGGCGCTGGCCGACAAGGTGCGCGCCGAGATTCCCGGCTACCAGCGGCCGGAGGAATCGACCTTCCTCACCTACCCCGAATGGGCGATCGTCTACGCCGCGCGCGAATATGCCGGTTTCGTCGCCAAGGACCAGCCAAGCGGCTTTCCCTATTGGTCCTATGTCGGCCGCTTCTGGCAGGATTACGCGACGGTGATCCGCGCCAGTTCCCCCTACAAGTTCAACTACGCCAACCACCAGATGCTGGTCATCATCGGCACCAGCCATTCGATCGAGCATATCCTGCAATGGGCCTATGAGAACACGGTCGGCCGTATCACCGAGGCGGCATCGACCAAGCGTACCGCCGCCGACATCTACCAGGCCAAGGTGGCGGCGGATTATGCAGCTTTTCTCGACCAGGTGCCGTGGCACCAGTTCCCCTACGCGCAAAAGCGCGCCGGGCTGTTTGCCGTGCAGCCGGCGCCTGGTGACAGTTCCATCCGCACCAGCGAACGCAAGCTCGCCTTCGGCCTCGCCGACACCATCAAGCAAGGCTATGCCGATCTGATCAAGCAGGCGCTGGCGGCGACCTCCGACCCGGCCTTCCTCGATGTCCATGTCTGGGCCAAGGGGCCGGTCGGCGAGGCCACCCGCAACGAGCCCGACACCTTGCTGGAACGGGACCTGGGTCCGGACGGCACCGTCTTCGTCACCAAGCGCTATCAGGTCTTCACCGACATGATCCCGCGGCTGATCGACAAGGGTGTCTCCTTCGTCGAGATCGGCGGCAATGACGAGATCATGGTCACGGTGCTGTCGACCGACGCGATCGCCATTCCCGAAGGCATGCGCATCCTGTTCAGCTATCCGCTCCCGGCGGATCCCTCGACGCGCCGCACCGGCATGGTCGTGGCCGTGCGCAAGCTGCATCTGGTGCTGCCGTCGCTGATCAAGGCCGGCGCCAGGCTCGAACACGTCTACGACTACTGAGGTGACAGCCCTGCCATGCGTCGACTGATCCGGATTGTCGGCTGGCTCGCGTTCACGCTGCTCGTGCTGATCATGGTGGTGCTCGTCGGCTTTCGCGGCGCGGCGGCCTGGCGCGAGACGCTGTCGCCACAGGAGGCTGCGCCGGCGGGAGCCCTGTTCGCGACGGTCGATGGGCTGAAGATGCACTACCAGGTCTGGGGGCCGCCGGACGGGCCGCCGCTGCTTTTGTTCCACGGTACGGCGTCGTGGGCCGAAACCTACCGCGATATCGCAGCACGCCTGGGTGAACAGGGCTTTCGCGTGATCGCCGTCGACATGCCGCCCTTCGGTTATTCGGAAAGACCGGCCGACCAGGACTATTCGCGCGCCGCTCACGCCAGGCGTGTCCTGGGCTTTGCCGACGCGCTCGGCCTTCGCCATTTCAGCGTCGGCGTCCACTCTTATGGTGGCGGAGGCGTGATTGAAGCCGCCTTCTCGGCCCCGGGCCGCATCGATGCGCTGATCCTGCTCGACGTGGCGATTGGCCTCGGCCAGACCGAGGCGCCCGCCCCACCGTTCGCATCTCTCCTGAAAAGGGATTGGCCACGCCAGCTCCTGACCGCCTCGACCTTCACCAATCCGCTCATGACCGGGATCGGTTTGCGCCGGTTCATCGAGAACGACGATCTGGTCACGGCGGAGCGCATCGCCATCTACACGCGCCCGCTGAACGTCACGGGCACCACCAATGCCGTTGGTCACTGGCTGTTCAGCGGCCTCTACAATGACGAGCGGAAATCGCTTGCCGCCAACAAGGCGAATTATCGCGCCTTCACACCGCCGGTCCTCGTCATCTGGGGACGAGAGGATTCGACCACGCCGCTGGCCCAGGGCGAAGAGATCGCCTCGCTGTTTCCACACGCCGAACTGGCCGTCCTCGATGGCGTCAACCACATCCCGCAGGTCGAGCGCCCGCACGACGTGGTGCGGCTGATCGCCAATTTCCTCAGACGGATCTTCCCGGGCAGCGGGTAGGCACGCGCCGCCACGCACATTCGACGGTTGAAGCCAAAATCCCGCCTTGTTCGCGCGCAATGGAGAATTGCATGTCGCCTGGAACGCGGCACGCACCTGACTGGGCTGCCGGGGGGCATCTCGAAGGGACGAGACCGTGATCAAGACCGCCCTTGTCGCCATGACCATCGTCGGCTGCGACTGCGACGCCAAGCTGTGCGAATATATCGGCGAGACGCCGGCCAAGTGGTCGACCATCGCCGATTGCGAAGCCGCGATGAAGAGCCAGATCCTGCACGAGCGCAATTTCAATTATCCGCTGGTGTCCGGCATCTGCCGCACCAAGGGGTCGGCGTCCTCATCGCACCTGGCCGCGATCGCGTCAGGCCCGGAACTGAAGCCCGCCAGCCGAACCGTCAGAACGGAGAGCCCGCTGCCGCCGGAGCTCAGCCATCGGCCGAGCGTGCCCGTCGGATCGCCGACGACGGCCCTGGACGCGGCCGCTGCCCGGCCCGTCGCTTATGAACAGGTAGTCGATGGCGGAACCGGCGTGCTCTATCGCACGAAGAACGGCTACGCCGTGGTCAAGACCGATCTCGGCCGCGCCGCCTCGGCAACCGCCGACGCGGCAAAGCGCTCGGTGAACTGGCTGGCCGGCCTGGTGCCGAGCAAGCTCTAGGCACAGCCTACATCTTCAGCTTCAGGCTCTGCCAGAACTTGTCGATCAGCGGCTTCTCGGTCGCCGCATCCTCGCCGGCGACGCGCGTGATGAACAAAAGCCCCTGGTCGGCGCGACCGTAGCCGACGATCTCGAAATAGGCGGTGTCGGTGCGGGTCTTCACCTCGGCGGTGATGCCGGTCAACTCCTTGCCGTCGGCGAGCTTGCGCGTCGTCGGCTGCTGCGTCAGCGCGGCACCCGCCTGCACCGATTCCTTGGTCATCTCCTGCAGCATCAGCTGGTTGAGCGACACCGGGTTCATCTCGCCGTATTCCTGCACCACGACGATCGTGCCCAGCGCCGAGGCCATTAGATATTGCGTGATGTTCTCGCCGAGATCGCTCTTGGTCACCGAAATGCCGCTCGGATGGTTGAAGGAGAAACTGCCGCCGGAAAAGGTGGCGAAATCGTTCTTGTCGAGCTTCACTTCGACCTGTCTGCCGTCCGGCAACGTCACATGAGTGCTCTCGCCGGCGTCGATATCAACCGCCTTGCCGTCGATCGTCACCTTGAAGGCCTTGAGGTCCTCGGCTCCGGCGGATCCAGCGCACAGCGCGATAAGAGTGAGAGCTGCCGCCGATACCATGCGCATTGACTGTTCTCCTGCTCTATTCCTGAGCAGTTCCGGACGGGAAAACCGCTTCACACTTTTCCTGGAACTGCTTCCTATACCACCCCGCTCAGCGCCTTGATGGCACGGTAGAAGGTCGAGGAAAACAGTTCCGTCGGGTCATAGCGCCGCTTTGCCGCCAGGAAGGCCGGCAGTTCGGGATAGGACGCCAGCAGCTCCTTGCCCGTATAGTGCAGCTGGTAGGGCAGGAAGAACCGACCGCCATGCTTGATCGTCACGTCGATCAGCGCCCGCGTCAGCGCCCGCATCATGGCATTGCCATCGGCATCGGCCGGCTGGTTGATATAGAGCACCAGCGAATAGGCCGGCTCCGGCGCGTAGGTCAGCGCCACATCCTCCTTGTGGACGACGCGCACCGAGGCGTTGAGGACAGGCAGATCCTGGTTGCGCAGGATTTCGCGCGCTTCCGCGATGAACTCGACATAGGCGGCGCGAGGAATAAAATATTCGTGCAGTATGTCGGTCTCGTTCATGAGGTCGTTGAACAGATACGGCACCGAATCGTGCATCGGGTTGTTGCGGGTGACGAGACAGGCCTCGCCCTGGGCAAGCGCCGAGGTGCGCGGCACCGTGCAGCTCTCGAATTTCGGCTCCAGCGTCTTTTCGGTGAACCATTTCAGTTCCTGGAACGCGCTGCCCCACTTGGCCATGTTCATGATCACCCGCTTCAGGCCGACGCCATCGGGTTCACCGAGCGCCGGCTGGTCCGCCGGCGGCTGCTCCGCCACCTTGTCGTAGCGGTAGACGATCATGTCCTCGAGGAAATTGCCCGGCGCCGTCGACAGATGGCCGTAAAACAGGCCGATGTTCTTGTTCGGCTCCAGCACCTCGGCGAAGAATTTCGGAAAGTCGTCGGATTTGATGATCTCGCGCGAGGTGCGGTAGACGGCATTGTCGACGATATCGAGCGTCGCCTCCAGCACCACGCCGAACAGGCCGTAGCCGCCGACGACATGGCGGAACAGCTCGCTGTTGTCGGCTGGCGAGCAGGTGGTCACCGACCCGTCGGCCAGCATCACCCGCATCGAGCGGATCGAGCCGGCCACCGAGCCCGCCTGATGGTCCATGCCGTGCGCGTTCACCGACAGCGAACCGCCGACCGAAAAAATATCGGTCGACTGCATCGCCTTCACCGCGAAGCGCGGATGCAGCATGGTCTGGATGTCGTGCCAGCGCGCGCCCGGCTGCAAGGTCATTGTCCTGGCCGCGGCGTCCACCGTGACCTTGTTGAACGGTCTGAGGTCGAGAACCAGCGCATTGTCGTCGAAGGCATGCCCGCCCATCGAATGGCGGATGGCCGCCAGCGACACTTTCAGCCCGTTGGCGCGCGCGAAGGCCAGCGCCTTGGCGATATGCTCTTCCTCGCTGACCTCGACCACGCCATAGACCGGCGTCCTCGACAGGCCGCTGGCATCGTTTATGTCGCCGCCTTTTGCCAGCCAGGGCAGCGACGGATCGAAGGCCGGCGCGTTGTCGATCGGCTTCAGCGGCAGCGCGATGCCGTCGATATCGGCGATGCGTCCGGTGTTCTTCGGCCCTGACGGGCCTCGCGCCAGCCGCGCCACGGTGGTGCCGCCCCACAGGACGGCGCCGCCAAGGACAGCCGCGCCCAGAAGCAGCCGCCGCGACAGGCGAAATCCCTTTTGTTCCTCGGCCATGCAGATCCCCCGCAGCCAAGGAATAGCGCGGCCTCTGGGCAAAAACCATAGCAGCGCTGCCGGAACGGCGTTTCGCCACCGTCGACGCCCGGCGGTGCGTGTCCAAGGTCATGAAAATGGCCGATCCCCGAAGGAACCGGCCAGATTGGAGCAGGGTCTCAAAAGTCCGATCAGGAGTCTCTATGAAGCCTTCTTGATCGACGTCACCATGCCGGTCTTGTCGTCGACGGTCACCGCCACCTTGGCGCCGACCTTCAATTTCCCGACCGACGCATCGGGCGACAGCTGGTAGATCTTGCCGTCGTCGAGGGTGACCGACTTGGTTGTCGGATCGACCGCCTGGATAGTGCCCTGAACGGTCGCGGCATAGGCCGTGCCAAGAAAGGCGAGCAGAGCGGCGGTGGTTGCGAGGGTCTTCTTCATGGATAGCACTCCGTGCTGTTTCGGTTTTCCGGCACCGCTTGGGAGAGGCAGCACCGAACGGCCCGAGACTGGAGCGGAAAGCGCGCCATCGGCAAATCACGTTGAATGAATTTTCGCAAAGGAAATCATTGGCTTAATTCCGACACAATAGCCTCCAAGCCCTCCGATGCCGACAGCTTTCCCGCCCAGATGGAAGCCTCTTCTCCGCACGAAAAGAGTCGTTTGACGGATTGTGGCTCGCGCCGCCGGCGATCACGCGGCCGCCGCAATCCCTTCCCGGCCGCATCACGAAACAGGACTTCGATTTTTCATCGGTACACATTTTATGTCGCGGGGCCGGCTCGAGCCTCCAATTCGGCGGAGAGCAATTTCGCGCTCAGGTTGCAAACTCGAAGCGAATGCGGGATGGTGTCGCGCTTGTGATAAGGGGGGACTTCCATGAAAATCGCCGTCCGGACCACGCTATCCCTGATGCTGGCGATTTTGCCGGGCCTGGCTGGCGCGCAAGGCGCCGATCCGGGTGACGACAGCACGATCATCTTTGCTCCTGATGATCCCGACATGGCGTCGGCGACCGCGCGAGCCCTCGCCGGCCTGGATGAATTCCTGGCCTTGTCCGAAACACCTCCGTCCGGCACCGACAGGTTCAAACTGAAGGTCAAAGTGCGTGACGGCAATGTCACCGAACACTTCTGGGTCATACCGTTTCGCCGCACGGAGACCGGATTTGCCGGCATATTGGCGAACGAACCGGAAGAAGTGCACAACGTAGTGCTCGGTCAGAATATAGAATTCACCCGCGACGACATTTCCGACTGGGGATACACCAGGGACGGCCATCAGGTCGGCAGCTTCACCGTCTGTGTGATGTTCAAGAGAATGTCCAAGGAAGAGGCGGACTATATGCGCGGCAAATACGGCTTCGACTGCTGAGCCTGCTTCGGCCGATCAGATCGCCCCGTCCCTCACACCGATCTTCCTCACCAAGGCCGCCGTCGCCAGCATGGCGCCCATGTCCGAGATCATCGGCGCGACATGGGTCTGGTAGTCCAGCGGCACCGAAATGGCGGGCAGTTCGAAGAAGTTCTTCGCTTGCGGCAGAAGCAGAAAACCGTCGCTGCCGTTGAGCGCGACACGCGCCGGCTCGTCCGGCCAGGTTTCGCCGAGCCATTTCAGTGCCTGCGCCAGCCGCCCGGTCACCAGCGGCCGCGCCGCCTCGACATTGTCGGTGCGGAATTCATAGGCGGCGTCGAGAAAAGGCTCCCCCGACGACAGGTCCTGCAGCTTGGACCCAAACATGCCACGGAAAAAGCCGACGACCGCATTGGTTCGCCGCGTCGCCACCAGGATTCCCGGGAACGGCTGGACGGCCTCGAAGGCGACGATGACACCCTTGAATGCAGTCGACGAACCCTTGCCGTTCCCTTCCCGCAATTCCGTCTCGTAAAGCTCGAACGGAAACTCTTCGTAGCGTCCGGAAACGACATCGTCGAAGGACTGCCGGTTGAAAGGCCCGACCGTCTCGCGCGGCAGCCGGTCGAAGGAGTTCGGCCTTCCGCCGTGCTGGTAGTGCACATCGCGGATAAAACCGAAAATGATGGGCAGCAGCGTGTCGCGGAACGATTGCTGCAGCCGCGTCGCCGGTTTCATGGCCTGGAAATAGAGCAGGACCGAAGCGGCGAAGCCGATGACATAGAGAAACACATGCGGCGTCGAGAACCATTGCTCGTGGGGATCGGCGACCTTGTTGAACAGCCAGGCAATGAGCGCGACGAAGACCAGGGTCAGCCCGACGAACAGCGGCACCCGCCATCGCACCTGCCACACCGCCGAGGCCCGCGCCGCCTCGTAGGCCTCGATGTCCTTCTTGATGGCTGCGACATCCGCCGCGCTCGGCATGAAATCCGCTGTTTCCACCGCCACCCCCGCAAGCCTCGACGAATTCATGATAGCTGGTTTTTCAGGAGACGCGCCAGACGGATGGCACTTCTTCCTTCTCCCCTTGTGGGGGAAGGTGGATCGGCGCGCCAGCGCCGAGACGGATGAGCAACTGTGTTTTCAGGCTTTGTCTGGATACCAGGGTTGGTTGTGTCGAAGCATGGCGCTGAGGATGGTCATAATCTTTCGGGCCACGGCGACGATGGCGACCTTTGGTTGCTTACCGTT
>NZ_SRTV01000150.1:0-332 GCF_004792025.1 Mesorhizobium sp. M8A.F.Ca.ET.181.01.1.1
GAATACTCGGCCGGGTACATGGAAGGATCGTGGTCGCGCGGCGCAGCGCCGACCCACACGACCGGAATGCCGTGCGCCGCCTGCCAGTCGCGCATGATCAGCGCACCGCTGTCGATCACCGAAACGCTGATGATCGCAAGCGAAGGCCGCTGCGCGCTGCGCTCAGGCGAGATGGCAATGTCGTCCGCACGGATCACCTCGACGTCGAAGCTGGCCAACCAGCGTGCGACCCGGTCGAGGCTGTCGGCCTTGCCGTCCCAGACATAGATGTCGAGATCCCCGATTTTGGTGGGGGTGCTCATAGTCGCCGAAGCAATAAACCAGTAGTCCCA
>NZ_SRTV01000151.1:0-332 GCF_004792025.1 Mesorhizobium sp. M8A.F.Ca.ET.181.01.1.1
CAGCCGGCCGCCGTCGCAGGCGCGCGTTCAGTCGATACGCCGCGTATGGCCTCTTGCAACATCTGCTGGTCGAGCACTTCCCGCTCGCGCAGCAGCCGCGCGATGCGCTCGAGCGACGCCCGCTGGGTAGCAAGCGTCGCGCTAACGCGCGTATGTGCATGGTCCAGCATGGTCCGGATCTCTTCGTCGACAAGGCGCGCCGTGTCGTCGCTACAGAACGAACCGCGCCAGCGGTCCAGACCCTGCGATGCCATCTGCTCCGGAGAGCCGCCAACCGTCGCAAGCCCGATACGCTTGCTCATGCCATATCGCGTGACCATATGGCGCGCCAT
>NZ_SRTV01000152.1:0-331 GCF_004792025.1 Mesorhizobium sp. M8A.F.Ca.ET.181.01.1.1
CCGATCTCGCCAACGTGCTGATGACGCGCCTCGGCGTGCCGATTCCCGCCGTGCCGGTTTTGCTGTTCGCCGGCTCCGCGATCGCGGCTGGCACCTTGTCGTTCTGGCCGGTGCTGTGCGCGGCCGTGCTCGGTGCGTTGATTGGCGACGGCGTCTGGTTCACCGCAGGCCGTCTGTATGGGCGCAAGCTGATCGGCGTGCTCGGCCGGATGCTGCCTGCCATCGACGCCCGCATCGAACAGGCGCGTGCGCTCTTCGAGCGCTTCGGCGTGCCGCTCGTGTCGATCTCGAAGTTCGTGCCTGGCCTCGCGCTCGTCACACCGCCGCTGAT
>NZ_SRTV01000153.1:0-331 GCF_004792025.1 Mesorhizobium sp. M8A.F.Ca.ET.181.01.1.1
GCGGCGTCTGACGCACGACGGCTTGCTCGCAGCGGGCTACGGGGAGATAACGAAATGAAATCGAGTCAACAGAAGTTCGGCAAGGACAGCGCCCTACGCGCCGCGCTGCTGACCACGGCGGCATGTATGGCGCTGCTCGCGGCACGCGGCTTGTATGCGCAGGAAGCGCCGGAGAACACGAGAGCCGCCGCGATGCCTCTGCCGCACGGCCCCGTGCAGATGACCATCAGCATGAATGCCGCACCGCCACAGCCCGCGAGCGCCATGCAAAGCGCCGCCGCACGCGGCCCCGCTTGCACGCGCACGCAGAGCGACCAGCGCACGGTGGTGG
>NZ_SRTV01000154.1:0-331 GCF_004792025.1 Mesorhizobium sp. M8A.F.Ca.ET.181.01.1.1
ATCGATAAGCGGATTAAAGAAGGTGGCGGCGGAGACGTAGGGCGTCAGGCCATTGTCGAATTCGTAGGCAAGGCCGGCGCGGCCGCTCAGCGCGTCGTCATTGGAGCGGCGGGACAGGCCCGTCGGCAATCTGTTGTTCAGCTCCGTATCGACATAGTCGTAACGGCCATTCAGCGTCACAAGCCAGCCATCTCCGAACCGCAGCTGGTCCTGCGCATAAATGCCGATCTGCTGTTGGGTCACGATGTTATCGGCATAAACGAAATTCGTTCCCTGCGCCGAACCGTAAACCGGATTGAGCACGCCGATTGCATTCGAGCCGCAGCAGGAC
>NZ_SRTV01000155.1:0-330 GCF_004792025.1 Mesorhizobium sp. M8A.F.Ca.ET.181.01.1.1
ATCAAGGCAGCTGATCTCAGACTGACAGGTTTCCCCATGGCTTCGCGCGCATACAGCATTCCCAACCTCCTCACTTATGGCCGGATTCTCGCTGTTCCGGTCATTGTCCTTTGCTTTTACGTTGAAGGAAAACTGGAGAGTTCGGATTTTGCGCGCTGGACGGCACTGTGGCTGTTCATCATCGCCTCGCTGACCGATTTCCTCGACGGTTATCTGGCACGCATCTGGAACCAGACGTCGAATATCGGCCGCATGCTGGACCCGATCGCTGACAAGCTGCTGGTCGCATCCGTCCTGCTTCTGATGGCGGCCGACGGCACCATTGCCGGC
>NZ_SRTV01000156.1:0-328 GCF_004792025.1 Mesorhizobium sp. M8A.F.Ca.ET.181.01.1.1
GAACACAATTTTTTCAATGGGCTGATGCGGGCTCTGGTGTTGCGGCTCGCCGGCAATGCGCGGGTGCCAGATGTCGGCTACATGAAGAAACGCGGCGCGCTCCAGACCGATGTCGATAAACGCCGACTGCATGCCCGGCAACACCCGCACGACCTTGCCGAGATAGACGTTGCCCACGCGGCCGCGCGACAGCGTTCGTTCGACGTGAAGTTCCTGGACGGCGCCTTGCTGGACGAGCGCGACGCGCGTTTCCTGCGGCGTGACATTGATCAGGATCTCTTCATTCATGGTGTTGTTCTAGAAGTCGATGCGCGCTGCACGCAGAAGG
>NZ_SRTV01000157.1:0-328 GCF_004792025.1 Mesorhizobium sp. M8A.F.Ca.ET.181.01.1.1
AGATAGTCGACGGTGAAACGCCACGGCTCGCGCGTCAGCCCCCAGCGGCCGGCCACGCGGTCGCTCTGGATGTCGGTGCCGCTGCCGTCGAGCGCGCGCCAGCGCACGTCGCGCAGCCGCACGCCGTTGGCCAGCGTGCCGCCTTCCAGCGTGCCGCTCAGCTTGCCGCTCAAGAGCCGCACCGCCGCCTGCCAGGCGTAAGCGGTGCCACGTTCGGTGGTCAGCGCTCCGTAGACGAGGCCGAGCGCCAGCACGACGAGCAAGACGACCACGACCACCGCCCAGCCGAGCGTTTTCGCCAGCAGGCGACCCGCGCGGCGGCGCCGCG
>NZ_SRTV01000158.1:0-327 GCF_004792025.1 Mesorhizobium sp. M8A.F.Ca.ET.181.01.1.1
GCGACGAGATCGCTCCTGTCGTCAAGTCGCTGAAATCGAAGGGCGTCGCCTTCGAGCACTATGAGATGCCCGGCCTGTCGCTGGACGGCGACATCCATGTCGGCGACGGCATGAAGGTCGCCTGGTTCAAGGATCCGGACGGCAACATATTGTGCCTCGCGGGCGAGTAGGTCTTTGCGCCCCGCTCCGCGTCAGCCCACCAGGCGCGTGGCGAAATAGGTGAGCGCTGAAATGGCGGCGGTGGCCGGCAGGGTGACGACCCAGGCGACGACGATGTTGCCGGCAATGCCCCAGCGCACGGCTGAGACGCGGCGGGCAGCGCCGACG
>NZ_SRTV01000159.1:0-327 GCF_004792025.1 Mesorhizobium sp. M8A.F.Ca.ET.181.01.1.1
GTTCGCGCTTCCATCGGCGGCGTCTCCAACGGCAACGGGAAGTCGCTCCGGTGCGCCGCTACCATCGTTCTTCCGTGTCATGATGCGGCAGGTCGATGCCGCAGCAGACCCACCCGAGCCGCTGCGAAGAACCGTAATTGTGTCGTGGCTCAAGCCCGGACGGATCGTCAAAGGTCCCGATATGCATCGCGACTTCGTACGGGTTCGCGTCATAGGCAAGGGTAAGCGGCGTGCCGCAGGACCGGCAGAAGCTTCTCCGGGCGATCGGCGAGGAGCGGCGGTAGGCTGGTTCCGTGGTCAGCCATGAGAGATCGGCAACAGGCGCCC
>NZ_SRTV01000015.1:0-61996 GCF_004792025.1 Mesorhizobium sp. M8A.F.Ca.ET.181.01.1.1
GGGCCCCAGCTCATCCACGGTTTAAGCCACCTGAGGGGTGACGGGCTCTCGACCGCCGCCACGGATCAGGCAAGCACCTGGTCCGTGGCACCCTCAACAATGCACGATTCCAAACACACAAGGGGTGTTCCAGCTTGGCAAGGACGGAGATCTGTCACGCACCCCTCAACCGTCTCGGCGCTGCGCGCCGATCCACCTTCTCCCACAAGGGGAGAAGGGAGAGGCAGGCCCAGGCCAGGCGCCTCAAATCACATTCAATTCCCGGAACGCCCGGCCCTCGGCCACCCGTTCGTAGCCAAACGCCGAGCAATCGATCGTCCGGTAGCCGCCATGCGCGATCAGTTCCGCCAGTGCCTTGCCGACCGCCGGCGCTTGCTGCAGGCCGTGGCCGGAAAATCCGTTGGCGAAGAGGAAATTCGTCACCTCGGGGTGCGGGCCGATCACCGCGTTCTGGTCGAGCGTGTTATAGTCATAATGCCCGGCCCAGGCACGCGTCGGCTTGATCGCCTCGAAGGCCGGGATGCGGGTTGCCAGCACCGGCCAGATCACCTCTTCGAACAGCGGCCAGTCGACGTCGAAATCGCCGGGATCGGCCGGGCCGTCGCCCTCTTCCGGCTCGGCGCCGCCGGTGAGGTAGACCGAGCCTTCCGGCCTGACATAGATGCCCGAGGGATCGACCAGCAGCGGCATGCCGGCATATTTTTCGCGTGCCTCGAAGACGAAGACGTTGCGCTTGCGCGGCTCGACCGGCAGCGCCAGCCCGGCAAGGGCGGCGACCTTGCCGGCGTTCGGCCCGGCGGCGTTGATGACGGTGCCGGCCTCGATCCGGTCGCCATTATCAAGGCTGACGCCGGTGACGCGGTCGCCCTGCCGCTCGATACCGGTGACCGAAGCGCTGATGAAGTCGATCTTCTTCTGCCGCAGCGCCTTGCGGAACAGCGTCAGCATCGCATGCGCGTCGAACCAGCCCTCGCCCGTCCGGCCATAGGCGCCGGCGGTGATGCCTTCCGCCGACAGCCAGGGGAAGCGGCGCGTCAGCTGGTCGGCGTCCTCGAGCAGTATGTCGGCGCCTTCGGCGACCTGCGCCTCGTGGTTGGCCCTGAGGATCGGCAGCCCCGCCTCGCCGGCAAGGATGAGATAACCGCCCTCGCGAAAACCGATATCGGCCTCGGCGCCGAATTCTTCCTTCAGCCGCCGGAACAGTTTCAGCGTGAATTGCGACAGGCGGATGTTTTCCGGAATCGAGAATTGCTGGCGGATCGAGGCCATGGATAGCGTCGTCGCCGCATGGGCGAATTGCGGATCGCGCTCGATCAGCGCGATCGAGCCGGAAAACCCTTCCTCGCGCAGATAATAGGCGACCGAGGAGCCGACGATGGCTCCACCGATGATAACGATGTCGTAGCGCACTTTTTTCTCCGATCCGCCGTCCACAGTCTACGCGACCGGCAAAGTGATCTCGAAGCGCGTGCCGCGCTCGGAGTCAACCAACCTGATCGTACCATCATGCGCTTTCAGGAGGGCCAGCACGATGCCGAGGCCCATGCCGGTGCCGCCGGTAGAGCGCCGCGTGGTGAAGAACGGCTCGAAGATGCGCGCCTGGTTGTTTGGCGAAATGCCGGCGCCATCGTCGCTGACCAGCACGGTCGCCTTGCCGCCGGCGCTTGCGGCAGTGATCGAAACTTGCGTCGCGCCGTGCCTGGCCGAGTTGTCGATGAGATTGCCAAGCACGATTGCTCCGTTCTCGGCCGAGATGCGCAAGGCCAGATCGCCGCCGGCCTCGACGCCAACCGCCAGCCTGGTGTCGACGGGAAGCAGCGCCAGCGCCGACCTGACCGAGGTGCTTTCGCCGCTGGGCGCGAGGTTTTCGGCCCGCGCCAGGTCGAGCAGCCGCCGGACCAGCAGGTTGAGCCGTCCGGCATCGGTGACGATATTGTTGGAGAAGCGCCGCCGCTCGTCATCATCCATCGCCGAGCCGGAATCGCGCAGCAGTTCGGCCGCGCCCTGGATCGCCGTCAGCGGCGATTTGAGCTCATGCGAGACGTGGGTGGCAAAGGTCTGGATGCTATCCGAGCGCGCCTGCAGTTTCTCCGCCATGTCGAGAAACGCGGCGGACAGTTCGGCCATTTCGCGCGTGCCGTGATGATCGAGCGGCCGGATCGCGTCGCGGTCGCCGGCGGCGATGCGCTGGGTGCGGTCGATCAGCGCATAGATCGGCCGGCTGACAGTGCGCAGGAAGACGAGGCCGATGAGCAGCGTGCCGCCGAGGATGGCGATCGCCGCCGCCGTCACCTTGCCGCGTTCGCCATAGAGATGTTTTATGATGTTGTTGGGCGTCCGCGAGACATAGACCACGCCGGCGACCTTGCCGTTGACGGCAACCGGCAGGGCGACGAAGACGCGCACCTTGGTGCCGCGGCTGACCGAATAGAGCGGCGGCGCCGGCTGGTTGGGGATGCGCAGCCGGAGCGCGCTGGCATAGCGCCCGGCAAGTGCGGCACGCACCTCCTCGACCCCGGCAAGCGACTGCCCGATTTCGTCGCGCCCGGCAATGACGACACCTGCGGGATCGAGCAGCCGGAAACCGGCCAGCGTGGTCTTCTGCGTCGCATCGAGAATGCCGGTCAGGCGCGCGCCGATCGCGGCGAAAGCGGGATCGGCCGTGGCGGGCATCCCGGCAGGCCGGGTCGCAAGCACGTAATCCGAGGCGAGATCGAGCTGCGGCTCCATCGGCCGATAGGGCGATTCGGGATTGGCGCTTCGGCTCGCGCCGCCATTGGCCCCAGGCATCGGCGCGCCGAGCTTTTCCGGCAAAATGCCGGCGTCGCGCACCTCCTGCGCATAGATGGCGGCGATGGCGGCACCCTGCGCGATCAGCTCCGCCTCGGTCTGGCGGATCAGCTGGTTCTCATAGAGGCGGAAGAAGAACAGGCCGACCAGCGGCAGCGCCATCACCAAGATCAGGATGGCAACGACGACCGTGGCGAGACGAGGCCGCCATTTGCGGCCGATCCACTTGCTGCCAATCCATTTGCTTGACGTCGTCAGCCGCATCGGCCGAGCCGGAAGCCGACGCCATGCACCGTCTCGATGACCTCCGGGCAACCCACCGCCGCCAACTTGGCGCGGATGTTGCGGATATGGCTGTCGACGGTGCGGTCGGCGACATGGATCTTGCCCGCATAGGCACTGGCCATCACCGCCTCACGGTCGAGCACATGGGTGGGCCGCGCCAGAAACCCTTTCAGGATCGAGAACTCGATCCCCGTCAGGGCCAGCGGCTTGCCGTCGAAGGCGGCCGCGTGGCTGGCCGGCGCCAAGGTGAGCTTGCCCTGCGCGAACTGCCTGTCGTCGGCGGGTTCGGGCGCGACGGGGCGGGCGCGCCGCAGGATGACGTTGACGCGGGCGACGAGCTCGCGCGGGCTGAACGGTTTGGTGACATAATCGTCGCCACCCATTTCGAGCCCAAGGATGCGGTCGATCTCCTCATCTCGCGCGGACAGGAACAGCACCGGCACGTCTGATGTGTGGCGCAGCCGCCGGCAAACCTCCAGCCCGTCCATCTCAGGCATGCCGATGTCGAGCACGACAAGGTCGGGCGTGCGCCGTTCGATCGCCTGCAGGGCGGCGGCGCCATCGGCCACGGCAGCCGTTTTCATGCCGGCCTTTTCCAGCGCGAAGCAGATCACTTCGCGGATATGCGGGTCGTCGTCGGCGACGAGGATGTGATGCGGCATGGCTCAGCGATCCGGCACGGGTTCTGCGACACCAGGAACAATGATCGGCTGCCTGCTGTCGAGATAGCGAAGCAGGCGCCAGTCGCGAAAGCTCCAGCTCCGCCAGTTTTCCTGCAGGCTGCGATACCAGCCTTCATCGACACCGCGCAACCTTGCCAGTTCGCCGACGGCGCCGGCATCGGCCGTCTTGCCCTGACGATCGTAGAAGCGGTCGAGCGCCGGAAACGCGCCCGGGCCGAGCGAGCGCAGATACCAGGCGTCGAGGGGAATGCCCTGGCCGGTCATTTCAAGGGAATGGGCGACATTGTAATTGGCGATCAGCGCGGCGAAGTTGATGAAACAGCAGGCATAAAGCGCCAAGGATAACGTCAGAAGATTGGCGGAGAGCAGCCATTCGTTGGATTTTTCGAGCGCGATGCGGGCGATGATCAGCGCAAGCCCGGCCGCCACCAGCCCCATCCAGGCGAAAGCGGCGACGCGCCAGTAGGTCAGCGCATAGATGCCGACATAGAGGTCGAGCCGCAGGATCGACGAGGCGACCAGCATGATGTTCTGCGCTACCCAGGCATAGACCAGGCGGCGGATAAGCGGATCGTTCGATGCCTCGCTGCCGGGCCTCAGCGCCGCAAGGACAAAACCGGCGGCAAGCAGCGCGGTGACAACAAGCGGATAGGCGCCGCGATGCGCGTAAGCGGCGTAGCTCAAGCCATCGGGAAGCGCGACCCCGCCCCACAGATAGGTGGCGTCGAGCCCGCTCTGCATCGCGAACAGGATGTTGAAGACAACGAGCGCTCGAAGGATAGCCGCCTTACCGAAGGCGATGTCCTCGACAACATGCCTGTCCGGGCCAGCCGCCGGCTGGGCATCGGCAGGGGGATGATCTGGCCGGAAAATACGCCGCCGGAATCGCGGCAGGCGCGGCCGCAGAAAGGCCCAGACGCCGGCAAGCACGAACAGCCAGAAGGCGATCCGCGTCAGCTGGATCAGGTCGAGCAGCCTGATGAGATCGATCAGCGACAGCCAGTATTCGATGACCGGGTTGGCGGCGCCGAACAGGGCGACGAAGACGGCGCCCAGCGTCAGCGGCATGACCCAGACCGCGATCGCCGCCAGCCTTATGCGATGCCCGCCGAACCGCCGCGCCGCCCTTCGCCACTGGAGAAAATCGCCGAGGAACCGGACCGGCGCCGCCAGCCCGAACAGCACGACCTGGCCGGTAATGCGCGCCATGCGGTGCCGCAGCCGGCCACTCAGCGAAAGCGCGAACGCCACCAGGGCCGCGAGCGCGATCGAGACGGACAAGGGGCTGACAGTCTCGGCCAGCGGCAGCAGCGCGACAAGCAAGGCGGCTGACTTGAGCCACACCTTGCCATCGTTGAACGCGGCGGGATGCACGGCCACCACCGCCGCGGCAATCAGGATGGCGAACAGGAGAACCGTGATGCCGGCGGGCTGGCCGTAGAACAGGAAATCGGCGATCGCGACCAACAGCAGGGCAACGCCGAAGCGGCTGCGATAGCTTGGCGCCGAAGTGAGCAACACTGTCATGACCTGATCGTCCCCATGGCTTCCAGTCGGGCCGTCGGAGGGCGTCTGCGGACGAAAGGGATGAGGGTTGCCGTCGCACGTGGTGGATCGGCCAGCCACCAGCCTTCGCTGCGCAGCCTGTGGGGCAGGGACCAACGGGGTTTTGCTCGCTTTTGCATGCCGCCTTGTGGCGGGCCGGCATGAAGTTGGCGGGGCAGATACGAGGAGGTTTTCGGCATGCGCGTGCAGTTTTCGTGCAGGGCTGGTGCACTGCCCGCCATTCTTTGCGGACGCGTTGGCGTACCCCAGCGAGGCTCCTTTCCTCTCCCTCCGGAGGGGGGAGAGGTGGCTCGGCGAAGCCGAGACGGAGTGGGGGAACCACCTGGCAACCGCCGCAAATGGACATAGGAAAGGGCACCGGGCGCAAGCATCGCATCGCCTTGCGCCCAAAGGTCGACCCCCACTCCGTCGAGCTTCGCTCGACACCTCTCCCCCGATCGACGGGGGAGAGGAAAGGCGCCCTTCGGCAACGGCTGCGGAGGACAGGCAAGGGACGGCGCAAGCTTTCGCGGTTGGCTCGTATCAGGTATCGGTCGGACGCTTGCCTCGCCCGACCGCAACCGGCATAGATCGGACATGGAAACCTACCGTCCGCGCCGCTCAGTGCTCTATATCCCGGCCTCCAACGACAAGGCGTTGGCCAAGATCGCGCAGCTTGCCTGCGACGCCGTCATCATCGACCTCGAGGACGCCGTCGCCCCCGCCGACAAGATCGCCGCGCGCGAGAAACTGGCCGGCATTTTCGCCAATCGCCCTGGTGCCGACCGCAATGGCCGGCGCTGCGAGATGGTGGTGCGCGTCAATGCGCTGTCCAGCGAATGGGGCGCCGACGACCTTGCCGCCGTGGCCAAGGCGGAACCGGACGGCCTCCTGCTGCCCAAGGTCGACACACCGCGCGACGTGCTCGAGGTCGGCGATGTGCTGGACGATAATTTTGCGCCCGACAGCGTGAAGCTATGGGCGATGATCGAGACGCCCAAGGCCATGCTCAACATCGGCGCCATCGCCGAGCTCGGCCGCGACCCCGCCTCGCGGCTGGATTGTTTCATTGCCGGAACGAATGACCTGATCAAGGATACCGGCGTCCTGGCGACGCCCGACCGCGCCTATCTCCTGCCATGGCTGATGCAGATGCTGCTGGCGGCGCGCGCCGGCGGCCTCGACATGCTCGATGGGGTGTTCAACGATTTTCGCGACCTGGACGCGTTCGCCCGCGAATGCACGCAGGCCGCCGCCATGGGCTTTGACGGCAAGACGCTGATCCATCCATCGCAGATCGAGGCCGCCAACCGCGCCTTTGCCCCGTCGGCGCAGGCACTGGCCGAGGCGCGCGCGGTGAAGGATGCCTTCGCGGAGGCGCAAAACAGCGGCAAGGGCGTCATCGCGCTGAACGGCAGGATGGTCGAGCGACTGCACTTGGCGCAGGCCGAAAAACTGCTGGCGAAAGCGGCCGCCATCGGGGCATGATATTCGCCGACTTGGGATACACGACAGGAATTGGACGATGAAACTCTACCGCTTTCTCACCGCCCCGGACGACGCCAGCTTCTGCCACAAGGTGACGGCGGCGCTGAACAAGGGCTGGCACCTGTTCGGCTCGCCGACCTACGCCTATGACAAGAAAGCCAAGACCATGCGCTGCGGCCAGGCCGTGGTGAAGGATGTCGACGGCCAGGAATACGGGCCGGATACCAAGCTCAGCGACTGGTAGGGGAAAGCGCCGCAGCCCTCTCTCTTCGTCATCCTAGGCGAAGCAAGGAGCGAAGCGACGGGGCGCAGACCCTAGGATGACGAAGGCACAGCCTATTCAGCCGCTTCCTCGATCTTTTCCATATCATCATCCGACAGGCCGAAATGGTGGCCGATCTCGTGGATCAGCACGTGGGTGACGATGTCGCCCAGCGATTCCTCGTTCTCGGCCCAGTAGTCGAGCATGGCGCGGCGATAGAGCGTGATGCGGTTGGGGCCTTCCCCGGTTTGCGGGTTCCAGCGTTCGGCGATGCCGCGCCCCTCGAACAGGCCGAGCAGGTCGAACGGCGTCTCCAACGACAAATCGTCCATGATCTCGTCGGTCGGGAATTCGGCGATCTGGATGACGATCTCGCCGGTCAGCTTGCGAAAATCCTCCGGCAGATGGGCGTAGGCCTCCAGGGCCAGGAACTCCAATTCTTCCATCGAGGGCGCAAGTTCGCCATGCCAGGTGCGGGTCTTGTAGATGCGGGCCATGCTTTGTCCTTTAATCCCGGCATATAGGTGTTCGCACCGGTCGAGGCAAATGACGCCTATACGCCGGCGTCGCGCCGGGAGAGGAATAAATTCCTTATGACTCTGCTTGACTCTTCCAGCGCCCTCTGGAATCAATAGGAACATAACAGGAACAATTGTGAGTGGAAGCTGACCGTCATGGCGATGACCGCCGTGGCGCGGGAGACTGTTTTTGCCCTGCGCCGCCAGATCGCGAAAATCGAGGGAACGCTGCCCGAGCGCCTGCAGGCGCCGGCGCCGGCGCCCCTTGATGCCGGCGCCAGCGCTGACCCCACGCCAGGCAGCGATCTGACGATCATCCGGCGCGGCCTTGCCGCGGCCTTGCCGGATGCCTTCCTGCCCATCGGCGTCGAGCGGCTCGATGCCGCGCTCGGCGGCGGCCTGCCGAAAGCCGCCCTGACCGAAATCCATGGCCTGGAAACCCGCGACGCGGGAGCCGTGGCCGGCTTCGCCCTGTCGCTCGTCAGCCTGATCCTCAACCAGGCGCAGGGGCTGCCCATCTTATGGATCGGGACATCGGAAATTTTCCACGAGGCCGGCTTTCCCTATGCCAGGGGGCTGCAGGCCGCCTTCGGCATCGAGCCCGGGCAATTGCTGTTTTCCGAGGCGCCCAGGCTTGTCGATGCGCTGTGGATCGCCGAGGAGGCGGCACGCATGACGGCGCTTGCCGCCGTCATTCTGGAAATCCGCGGCAATCCGCAGCGGCTGGACCTGACCGCGACACGCCGCCTGCATGCGCGGGCGCAAGGTGCCGGCCGGCCGGTGTTCCTGCTGCGGCAGGCGGCCGAGCCGGAACCGACGGCGGCGCCTATCCGCCTCATCGCCGCGTCGGCGCCGGCCGTGCCGCGCGCCACGGTCGCCGGGCCGCTCGCCGGTTCGATCGGCCACCCCGCCTTCACCATCAGCATCGGCAAGAGCCGCACGGCCTTGCCTGGACAATTCATACTGGAGTGGAACCCCGATGAACGCGTATTCGACGAAAGAAGGGGCGAGGAAGAGCGGGCAGAGAATCCTGTCCCTGTGGTTTCCCTATCTGGCGGCCGAAAGGATCCTGCGGCAGCGTCTGGGGAAATCCTGGCGTTCCCGACCCTCGGATCATCCGTCGCCATCTCACCCACCGCTCGTGATCAGCCACCGCCAGGGCAACGCGCAGCGCATCTCAGCCCTCGACGAGCGGGCTGAGGCGCTGCACCTGAAGCGCGACATGGGGATTGCCGATGCGCGCGCCATGCATCCGTCGATCGACATCGTCGAAGCCGATCCGGAGGCCGACCGGCGCCTGCTCGAGGGCCTTGCCGACTGGTGCGACCGCTACACGCCGCTGGTGGCGCTGGACAGCATCGACGGCCTGTTCCTCGACGTCACCGGCTGCACCCATCTGTTCGGCGGCGAACGCGCCATGCTCGACGAAATCCTGTCGCGCTTCTTGCATCAGGGTTTCGACGTCCGCCCCGGGCTTGCCGGCACGCCCGGGGCGGCCTGGGCGGCGGCACGCTTTTGCGGCGACCGCATCGTTCTATCGGGCGAGGAGGAAGCCTTGCTTGCTCCCTTGCCGCTGGCCGCCCTTCGCATAGCGCCGGAAACCCGTGCCAGCCTGGAAAGCGTCGGGCTGCGCACGGCGGGCGCCGTCATGGCCGCGCCGCGCGCGCCGCTTGCCCGCCGCTTCGGCGCCTTGCTGCTCCAGCGCCTCGACCAGGCGCTTGGCCGTCTCGACGAAGCGATCTCGCCGCGCCTTCCCGTCGCGCCGCTTTCAGTCGAACGCCATCTCGCCGAACCCGTCACGCTGACGGAGGAGATAGAGCGGCTGGTGGGCATGCTGGCGACGACCTTGAAGACCGACCTCGAACGCCGCGGCGAAGGCGCCCGGACGCTGGCGCTGCTGCTCTTTCGCGTCGACGGCGCCGTCAGCCGCATCGCGCTCGGCACCTCGCGGCCGATGCGCGAACCCTTGCTGATCCGGAAATTGTTCCATGAAAGGCTGGCAGCACTCGAGCAGCATATCGATGCCGGCTATGGCTTCGACCTGGTGCGCCTCTCGGTGCTGGCTGTCGCCGCTTTCGACACGCAGCAGACCGATCTGACCGGTGAAGCGGCCGACGACGGTGCCGACATAGCCCTGTTCGCCGACCGCATCCGCGCCCGCCTCGGCGAGAGCGCGGTTCTCCAGCCTGTCCCTGTGGAAAGCCATCTGCCCGAACGCGCCGTCGCCATCGTCCCCTTCAGCGAGGCGCCGCGCCGGACCACGCCGCCGAAGAAGCCGGACAGGATGCCGGCGCCGATGACCATCTTCCCGCCGGAACGCCCAATCCGGCTGTTCCGCGCGCCCGAGCCCATCGATGTGCCGGCCACCGAAATGCCGGAGGGACCGCCGCTGCATTTTCGTTGGCGCCGCGCGCTCTACCGCGTCACCCGTGCCGAGGGTCCGGAACGCATCGCCGCCGAATGGTGGCGCGAGGCGCCGGGCGATCCGGCGGCATCGACACGCGACTATTTCCGCATCGAGGATGCCGATGGCCGCCGCTACTGGCTCTACCGGCAAGGCCTTTACGGCAGCGCCTCGCAGATCCCGCCGCGCTGGTTCATGCACGGGGTCTTCGCATGAACGCGCTGACCGTCATCCCCTATGCCGAGTTCGGCATCCAGTCGAATTTCTCCTTCCTGCGCGGCGCTTCCAAGCCGGAGGAACTGGTGGTCGCGGCCAAGCTCATGGGTTTCTCCGCGATCGGGCTCGCCGACCGCAACAGCGTGGCCGGCGTGGTGCGCGCCTGGCAGCAGGCCAAGGTCGAAAAGCTTGCCTATCATCCTGGCTGCCGGCTGGTTTTTGGCGACGGCACGCCGGAAATTCTCGCCTATCCCAGGGACCGCACGGGCTGGGGGCATCTGTGCCGCATGCTCACCCAGGCCAATCTGCGCGACGAGACCGAAAAGGGCGCCACCTTGCTCCAGCGCGGCGACTTGCTCGAATGGGGGGACCGGATGTCGCTGGCGGTCTTGCCCGATCTGGCGCAGGACGCGCAGGACAGTCTGGCCTTGCTGCGGGAACTCGAGGGCCGGTTCGGCAGCGCCCTGCGGCTCGGCGTCTCGCCCTGTTATGCCGGCCATGACCGCTTCAGGATCGAGCAGGCGGCGGCGTTTGCCGAAAGCACCGGCATTCCGCTGATGGCGACCAACGACGTGCTCTACCACACGGCCGAACGCCGCCCCTTACAGGATGTGCTGACCGCGATCCGCCTCAATGTTCCGGTCGCCGAGGTAGGGCTGGAGCTGACCGCCAATGCCGAACGCCATCTGAAGCCGCCGCTGGAGATGGCGCGCCTGTTCCGCAGGCATCCGCGGGCGCTGGCGGAGACGCTGCGTTTCGGCGAAGAGCTGACCTTCTCGCTCGGCGACCTTCAGTACAATTATCCCGACGAGCCGACGGAATCGGGCCTCGGCCCGCAGGCGGAGCTGGAGCGCCTGGCCCGGGAGGGAGCGGCCCGGCGCTTTCCCGCTGGTGTCCCCTCCAGCGTCATAAAACGCATTCAGGAAGAACTCGCCCTGATCGAGCGGCTGAATTACGCCCGCTATTTCCTGACCGTCCATGACATCATCAAATTCGCTCGCGGCGAAGGCATTCTCTGCCAGGGCCGTGGTTCCGCCGCCAATTCGATCATCTGCTTCTGCATCGGCATCACCGAGGTGGGACCGGACAAGATCGACACGCTCTTCGAGCGTTTCATCTCGGAGGAACGCAACGAGCCACCGGATATCGATGTCGATTTCGAGCATGAGCGGCGCGAAGAGGTGATGCAGTACATCTATACGAAATACAGCTCCAAGCGCACGGCGCTCGCCGCCGCCGTCATCAGCTATCGCGGCCGTTCGGCGCTACGCGAAGTGTCGAAGGCGATGGGCCTGTCGGAGGATGTCCGGGCGTCGCTTTCCGGCTCGATCTGGGGCTGGTCGACCTCGGAGCTCGGCGAGAAGGAAGCCAGGGCCGGCGGCCTCGACCGCAGCGATCCCATATCGCGGCATGTGATGGAACGCGCCAACGAGATCATGGGCTTTCCCCGCCATCTCTCCCAGCATGTCGGCGGCTTCGTCATCACCAGGGACCGGCTCGACGAAATCGTCCCCATCGTCAAGACGGCGATGGACGAGCGCAAGATGGTCGAATGGGACAAGGACGATCTCGACGCGGTGAAGATCCTCAAGGTGGATATACTGGCGCTCGGCATGCTGACCTGCCTCCAGCGCGCTTTCACCTTGCTCGAAACCCAATACGGCGTGAGAGACGACTATGGCAGGCCATTGACCCTGGATACGATCGCCAAGGAGGACCCTCGTGTCTACGACATGATCTGCCGCGCCGATACGCTCGGCGTCTTCCAGATCGAATCGCGCGCCCAGATGTCGATGCTGCCACGGCTGAAGCCGCGCGAATTCTACGATCTGGTCATCGAGGTGGCGATCGTGCGGCCAGGCCCGATCCAGGGCGATATGGTGCATCCCTATCTGCGCCGCCGCCAAGGCAAGGAAAAAGCCGAATATCCCAAGCCGGAGCTGGAAAAAATACTCGGCAAGACGCTGGGCGTGCCGCTGTTCCAGGAGCAGGCGATGAAGATCGCCATCGTCGCCGGCGGCTTCAGGCCGGGCGAGGCCGATGAACTGCGCCGCGCCATGGCCACCTTCAAGCGCACCGGCACCATCGGCAATTACCGCCAGCGCATGATCGACGGCATGACGGACCGAGGCTACGAAAAGGACTTCGCCGAGCGCTGCTTCAATCAGATCGAGGGTTTCGGCGAATATGGCTTTCCCGAAAGCCACGCCGCCTCCTTCGCGCTGCTCGTCTATGCCTCCTGCTGGTTCAAGACTTTCTATCCCGACGTGTTCTGCGCCGCGATCCTGAACTCGCAGCCGATGGGGTTCTACCAGCCGGCGCAGCTGGTGCGCGACGCCCGCGACCATGGCGTCGACATCCGCGAGGTCGATGTCAATTTCTCCGTCTGGGACTGCACTTTGGAAAAGGCGCCTTTCGACCCGGCCCGCATCCTGCCGCGTCATGCCGGGATGCGCGGCGTCATCGAGACAAGCCATGCGCTGCGGCTCGGCTTCAGGCAAATCAAGGGACTTTCCAAGGAACGCATGGAGGCTTTCGTCGCCCGGCGCGGCGCCGGCTACTCGACCGTCCGGGATGTTTGGCTGCGCTCCGGCCTCAATGTCGACGAGATCGAGAAGCTGGCGCAGGCCGACGCCTTTCGGTCCATCGGCCTCGACCGCCGCGCGGCACTGTGGGAGGTCCGCGCGCTCGACGGCAAGAGCGCCGCCGAGAAACTGCCGCTGTTCGACCAGCCGGCACTCAGCCTACGCGAGCTGGAGCCCGAGACGAGACTGCCGAAAATGCCGCTCGGCGAGCATGTCATCCACGATTACCGCTCGCTCGGCCTGTCGCTGAAGGCGCATCCGGTCGCCTTCCTGCGCGAGCGGCTCGACCGCGCCGGCGTCACCCCCAATGCCAGCCTGCCTTCCGTGCGCGACGGCAGGCGGGTCTCCGTTGCCGGCCTGGTGCTGGTGCGCCAGCGCCCCGGCAAGGGCAACGCGATCTTTCTCACGCTGGAAGACGACAAGGCCGTCGCCAATGTCATCTTCTGGGAAAGGACCTTCACCCGCTTCCGGCCCATCGTCATGGGCGCCCGGTTTGTGAAGGTCACCGGGAAGCTGCAGTCGGAATCAGGTGTCGTCCATATCGTCGCCGAGAAGATCGAGGATCTGACGCCCTGGCTGACCGTGCTGCTGGAAAAGGTCGGTGCGGCCGCACCGCCAGCAGCCGGTCCTCCGCGCCGCTCCAGCCAACCCGCAATAGGGAAAGACGGACAGGATCTTGCGATGCTGTCGGAAGAGGCGGAAAGGGTCATGCCCAAAGGGCGCAACTTTCAGTAGGCGCGCCCTGACCATCAAGCGCGGCGGGACAGCGCCCCCCTCTGCCCTGCCGGGCATCTCCCCCACGAGGGGGGAGATCAGCTATCGCGACGGCCTTCGCCAACTTTTCAACGTGCAATTCGCCAATTTTCAACGTTGCAAGAAGAAGGGCCGGCGCCCAAGCTGCCAATCTCCCCCCTCGTGGGGGAGATGCCCGGCAGGGCAGAGGGGGGCGCCGTAGAGCGTCAATCCTGGCGTCCGGTCACTCCAGGCAAATGACTATCTATGATGTCGAACTGCCCGCCCCACCCAGCTTCGGCGGCGACAGCACATCCTCGGCCGAGATGGTCCGCGCCTCCGAAGGCAGCATGATGGGGATGCCGTCGCGCACGGGATAAGCGAGCTTGGCGACCCGCGAGACCAGCTCGCCACGCTCAGGGTCCCAGGCCAGCGGCCCCTTGGTCAGCGGGCAGGCCAGCAGTTCCAGCAGCTTCGGGTCGACGCTGGTTTTCTTTCCGTCACGCCCATCCGCCGCCATCAGGTCCTCTTCCGGTTTCACGCCGACAATATGTTGAGATTCAGGTCAGGCCGGCTGAATATCGGCACATCCTACTGCAGGCTCGAGCCAAAATCCTCATTCTCGCGCGCCAGCGTCATCTCGGTGATGGCGATCAGCGTCTCGGCCCGCGTCTTCAGGTCCGCGGCTTCCAGCAACGCCTGCTTCTCGGCCGGTCCATAGGGCGCCATCATCGACAGCGCGTTGACCAGCATGGCGTTTTCGGCCCGGCTGACGCTTTCCCAGTCGGCTTCCAGATCGTTGGCCTGCAGATAGGCGCGAAAGGCCCGCAGCAACGCCGGCCGGTCGATTTCATCAGCCGCCTGCTCCTCGTCGAGATCGGCCAGGAAGGGTGCCGGTTTGCACTGGCGGAACGGCGTCTTGACCGTCAGCTCGTGGGCGATGCGGAACCGGCACACGCCTTGCAGCGAAATCAGGTAGCGACCGTCGCCGGTCTCTGAAAAGGCGATGATGCGACCGATGCAGCCGACATTGCAAAGCTCCGGCTCGCCATCCTCGCGCAATGCGCCATTGAGACCGGGCTGGATGATGCCGATGAGACGCGAGCCGGCGACCGCCTCGTCCACCATCTGCAGGTAGCGCGGCTCGAAGATGTTGAGCGGCATGCGGCCGCCCGGCAAAAGGAGCGCGCCCTCGAGCGGAAAGATCGGGATCGTCAACGGCAAATCCTTGGCGAGCCGGTAATGCGCGTTTCCCGCTTGCACCTCATTCCTCCGATCGCTTCGATTGCGAAGCGTCAACCCTGCCCTGTCCTATCTGGCGCTCAGGCCCGACGCCGCAAGCCTCTGCGACAAAACAACCGATAACCGGCTCAGGAAAACAGCAACGCCGACAATTTGCGGCGCGCGGCAAGCGTCGCCTCGTCGGTCATGCCCCAAGCCTCGAACAGTTGCAGCAACTGGGTCCTGGCGCCGTCCTCGTTCCAGGCGCGGTCGGCCTTGATGATGGCCAGCAGATTGTCGGCCGCCGCGGTGCGATCGCCCCTGGCGTTCTGGATCATGGCCAGATCGAAACGCGCCTGATGGTCCTTGGGATTTTCTGCAAGCCGGCGTTCGAATTCGGCCGGGTTGCCGAGTTCGGCCGCCTGCGCGGCAAGCGCCATCTTGGCGCGCAGGGCGGCGAGCGCCGGCGCGTCCTTCTTGGCCTCGGGCGCCGTTGCCAGCAACGCCTCGGCGCCTTCCGTGTCGCCGGCTTCGAACAGCAGCTCGCCCAGCCCGCCAATCGCCTCGACCGTCTCCGGCGCCTGCGCCAGGATGGCGTCATAAATGTCGGCGGCGGCCTGCATGTCGCCGGCGTCGCGCGCTTCCACGGCCGCCGCCAGCGCCTCGGCCACCGGCGGCGCGCCATTGCCCTGGCCGCCGACCTTGGTGATGAATTCGTTGATCTGGCTCTCGGGAATGGCGCCCATGAAGCCGTCGACCGGTTGGCCGTCCTTGAAGGCGATGACCGCCGGAATCGACTGGATGCCGAGCTGGCCGGCGATCGAGGGATGGTCGTCTATGTTCATCTTGACCAGCTTGACCTTGCCGCCGGCGGCCTTGACCGCCTTTTCCAGCTGCGGCGTGAGCTGCTTGCAAGGGCCGCACCACGGCGCCCAGAAATCGACCAGCACCGGCTGGCGGCGCGATTCCTGGATGACGTCGGCGGCGAAGGCGGCGGTCGTCGTGTCCTTGATGACATCGCCGGCGCGGGCGCCCGCGGGCGCATCGCCAAGCGCTGCCTTCGCCGGCGCCGTGGCCGTTCCGCCATACTGCACCGTGGTGGCATACTGGCCGCCATTGTTTCCGAATGATCCGCCAAACGGATTGTTGTCGCTCATCTCGTCACCCTTTCGGTCGCGCTGCCGGCCCGCGGCTCGGCGCCATGTCTCAATTGGAAATCGGCTTCGCCATCCATGTGGCGATCATGCCGAGACTTTCAAGATAGCAGCATCGTGCCCGGTTGCCTCGACGAATCTGATGAGATCGGCCGCCGCGATCGACGTCGTCGCCTCGTTGGTCAGCGGATGCGCGTTGATGACGGCATGCGCCATCAAATCCTTGTCGAGCACCAGCTTGACCCTGTTTTCCCTGTCATTGATGACGCCGAAGACGGTGACGGCGCCCGGCGTGACGCCCAAAAGCTCCATCAGCATTTCCGGCTTGCCGAAGGAAACCCGGCTGGCGGCGCCGATCGACTGATGGATCTGCTTGAGATCGACGACCGCGTCCTCGCCGACGGTGACCAGGAAGAAATTGTCCTTCTTGTCCTTCAGGAACAGGTTCTTGGTGTGTCCGCCGGCGATTTCGCCGCGCAGCGCCTGCGAATCGGCCACCGTATAGAGCGGCGGGTGGCGTTTCGTCGAAACGGCGATGCCCAGTTCGGCGAGAAAGGCGAAAAGCTCGGCTTCGGTCTTCGGCATTGGATTTCTTCTTCGGCTGGTTTGCGGCCATGCCGTTTATCGCATCGGCCACGGAATCGGAATCATTTTTGCGCAAGCCTGGTGCGCGCCGCCGCGAAAGCCGGTTATTCCCATGCACGCGGCGATGGTGCGCGCCGCGACGAGGCGGCAATGGTCGGGCCGCCGCCCAACACGGCCCCCAGATCCGGCGAGAAGCCTTGTCACGGGCGGCTTGCCTGCATCATGGCGCCGGGCAGCAAAAAGCCTGTTATTTCCCTGTTGCAATCGCCGCGCTCTTCAGCCATATAGGCCCGGCTTGCGGCCAAGACGCCGTGTGAGCGGGTGTAGCTCAGGGGTAGAGCACAACCTTGCCAAGGTTGGGGTCGAGCGTTCGAATCGCTTCACCCGCTCCAATTTCCTTCAGGGGATCAAGCATCGAAAAGCCGCGGTTCGCCGCGGCTTTTTCGTTTTCTGTGGCGGTTGAAGCGCAGCCACCTCAAGCCTGCGAAGGGCGGTGGCGCAGGCAAATCGGATGGGCCTGGGCTTCCGCCGACATGAGCCGACGCAGCGGCAGCGCGTCCATGTCGCGGAGGCTCATCCAGCGTCAGGAGCCTGCCGTCCCGGGAGGCCGGGTCATGGTCGAGCTGATCAACGTGGCGGCCAGACGAGCTCACGCGGCAATGGATCGCGTTGGTATTGGCTATCGCTGCCGTGAGCGTCGCTCTCTTCAAAAATGACCGACCGGTGACAGGCCGGCAAACTATTCATCGGTGGCGGCGCAAGTCGCGGCCTCGTCGCCCCAGTCAGTTCATGGCCTGCAGATGCCGGTAGGAACGGTCGGTCAGCTCTTGCATATCCATATCATTGAGCCAGCCATGCCGAAATACGAGCTGATTTACTCTGACTGCGCCTTGTTCACGCCACGCCGCGCTTTCTGCTCCTCGAGCAGCGTATAAGCCACAAAATATTTGTAGATATTTCCGACATACTGAACCGTTTCGCGCCCAACCACCTTCGCGGCGCCGTTCTCCACATTGCCGAACCATAGATCGGGGTTGAGGCCCATCGTCTTCGCGGCACTGCGAAATTTGCGCAAGTTGCCAGGCCCGGCATTGTAGGCGGCAAGCGTCAACAGCGCCCTGTTGACTGGGTCGAGTTCGGCATCGTTCACATAGGTTGCCGACAAATAACGCATGTATTTTGCGCCCGCTTCTATATTGCGATCCGAGCTTTCCGCTATGCCGCTGATGCCTATCGCCTTATCGGCAGCAGTCGACGGCAACATTTGCATGATGCCGACGGCGCCCCGAGAGCTGCGTTCGCTCTGGTCGAGACGCGATTCCTGGTATCCCTGCGCGGCCAGCAGCAACGCATTGAGTTTGTAGGCAGCGCTATATTTCTCGAAGGCGTCGCGCAGAGCCTGGAATTTATCGACCTCGGACTGCTCGTAGGCGGAACGCACCATCTTGTCATCCTGGTAGTAGCGCTTCTTCAAAATGTTGCCGAAGGTCGTCCCGACCTTGTATTGCTTGACGAAAGCGTTGAGCCTTTTCATCAGTTCCGGGCTGTTCTTACGGACCGCCCAGGCGATTTCCCCGTCCTGCGCTATCGCAATGTCATCGTGCAGTTCGATGTTATCGAAGACCCTGGACCAGATCCGCGCCTTGTGGCCGTCGACCACGCACCAGGGCAGCAGGCCGGCATTGACCATCTCCAGAAGATCCTCATCCTCGAGATTTTCGTCGATCGGCGCGATGCCGATCTCGGCTTGGCCCGCCGCGCGCCGGTCGCTGTTGAGCTTTTGCAGATGCTCGAAATAGCTGCTGCTCGCGCGAACGCGGATTTCCTTGCCGCCGAGATCGTCGATGGCGGCGATTTTCGGCGCGGCCGGGCCGGTGACCAGGATTTCTTTCACGCCGCTCGCCAGGGGATCCGTGAAGTCGACGATCTGCTGCCGTGATGGGGTAATCGTCAGATTTGCCGCGACAATGTCTCCGCGCCCTTCGATGAGCGCGGGAAGCAGCCGGTCCCGGGCCACCGGCACGAAGGCCACACGAATTTTTTCGATTTCCTTTTTCTTGTTCTTGTTGATCTGCCGCTCAAGCGCCTGGCCAAACTCGACCGCCGTGCCAAGTTGCTCACCACGGTCGATGAAGTAGATCGTCTTGCTGTAAGGGACCAGGATTCGGATAAGACGTCTCTTTTCCATTCCGCCGTAGTCGCCGGTCCAGGCGTCAAATCCGGGGCGCAAAGCGGCCTCTTTGGACTGTGAAAAGCAGCGAGGCCAGGGCAAGCACGATGAGGGCCGGCACGATGCGCGCTACGGCCCTCCGGAAGATCAAAGCCGCGCCACGGCTGTTTCGCCTTGTCACCAGAAGGAAGAACTGAAAAGTATCGAGTATCAAGTCGGCCATTATCATCCCGGTTCACCCCTCTGCTTCGCCGAGCCATCAGATCATTGATCGAACGTCATCCTGAGCCAACTGTTGCTGGAGTATGGTATTCGAGTTTTCTTGTGCACGACAAAAGCCCGCATCTTGGCCAAGTCGAGCCAGATGGCGGAAACTCGGCCAGGAGCATGTGTTCTCCATTGAGGCATGCTCATTGGAAGCGATCGGCCATTTGCCACGGAACAAAGAAACGCCAGCGCGCCAACCGGCGCGATCCACGCGCAATGAAGTTGACATTGCCCCCCGCCTCCACGACCCTTGCACCGGCGTACCCACCGATGCCACCCGCTCCTTCATTGCGATCCGCATGGCGGTGCCTGGTCGCCAGCTTGCGGTTCGCTGCCCTAAATAGCAGTTTTGGCGTTGCAGCGCCACGCCCAAGGGCGGCCCGCAAGACCGTCGCGGCAATGGAACTGCTTTCGGACAAGATCATGCTGCAGCAAGAACTGGATCACGACGACGTTTCGACAGTCACACTGACCTGAAGGCATGAAAGCCGCCGCATGTAGGGGGAATTGCGGCGAAAACAACCAGTTGATGCATGTCGCCCGGAAGTGTCCTCGTTCCGGAACCACGACATGGACAAATCAGAACCTTGAGGCAAGATGGCGATGGAGCAGGCCGAGCGTGCCGGTTTTGCGCAGGTCGAGGAACGATGTTCTGGGTCACCCCCGTTCGTTGCTATTCCCGTGAACGACGTCGACCGTACGGCCGGATCGCTTGGGGTGCGACTGGCGCCGCGCCACCCGGTCGGCGACCGCGAGCGACCGTTTCAGCGACGTTGGCGCCAAGGAGGTAAATCAGTTAAAACTAAATCAGGCGGAATTATTGTCCGCGATTTCAGGAGACGACATGTCCGAGGAGCATGTTGAGCGTCGGCTGGCGGCGATCCTGGCGGCTGATGTGGTCGGCTATAGCCGTCTTATGGAGGCCGACGAGGAGCACACGCTCAATCTCCTTCGGCAGCATCGACGGGAGTTCTTCGATCCGACCGTCACCAAGCACGGTGGGCGCATCTTTAAAGTGATGGGTGACGGCTTCCTGGTGGAGTTCGGCAGCGTAATCAATGCGGCGCGCTGCGCGGTCGAGATCCAACGCGGCATGTCCGAGCGGAATGTCGGCATCCCCGAGGCCCGGCATTTCAAGTTCCGCATTGGCATCAACCTTGGCGACATCATCGTCGACGGTGATGATTTCCATGGCGACGGCGTCAATCTTGCGGTGCGGCTGCAGGGGCTCGCAATACCCGGCGGCATCGCCTGCTCGGAAGTGGTGCGCCATGAGGTCGGCAACAAGCTGGGCGTCGACTTCGCCGATCAGGGCGCCAGGACCGTCAAGAACATTGCTCAGCCGGTGCACGTCTATTTCGCCAATTGGGACCAGGGCGTCTCGCAAGTCGAGACGCATATTGCAGCCAGGAGCGTCCAGACACTGGTGCGGTCCGACAAGCCGTCGGTGGCGATCCTCCCCTTCGCCAATCTGAGCAATGATCCCGACCAGCAGTATTTCAGCGACGGCATCACGGAAGATATCATAACCGACCTCTCGAACGTCTCCGGCCTGTTCGTGCTCAGCCGCAATACCGTGTTCGCCTTCAAGGGCAGGACCGACAAGATGGAACGCATCGCCAGGGAACTTGGCGTCGGCTACATTGTCGAGGGCAGCGTCCGCAAGGCGGGAAACCGGGTCAGGATCAATGCCGAGCTGATCGAGGGCGCCACGGACGGACACGTCTGGGCTGCCCGCTTCGACCGCGACCTCACCGACATCTTCGCCGTGCAGGACGAAATCGCCAAGGCGGTCGTGGCGCAGCTCAGGGTCAGGCTCCTGCCCGAAGAGAAGAAGGCTATCGAGCTGGCGCCGACGGACAGTGTCGAAGCCTATACGCATTATCTTCGAGGCCGCGATTACAGCCACATCGCGACCAGAGCGAACCACCTGATGGCCAGACAAAGCTACATCAGGGCCATCGAGCTTGATCCGGGATATGCCCGCGCTTATGCAGGCTTGGCGGTCTGCGACGTACGCCTTCAGTCGATCTACGGCTCTTCGATCCAGGTGGACGACATTCTCGCGACCGCCGACAAGACCCTGGCTCTGGACCCGAATCTGGCCGAGGCGCATTCAGCCAGGGGCTTTGCCCTGTCCCTCGCCGACCGCCGCTCCGAGGCCGCGGCGGCGTTCGAACAGGCCCTCACGCTCGACCCCAACTGCCACGAGGCCAACCGCTACTATGCCGAGTTCTGCGTGACCGGCGGCCAGTTCGAGCTCGCCGCGACGTACTTCCTGCGCGCGATGGAGATTAAACCGACCGACTACGGCGCACCGGTCATGCTGGTGAACGTCTTCCGCACTCTCGGCCAACAGAACGACGCGGAGCTTTATGCGCGGATCGCATTGGAGAGAGCGGAAGAGGAACTCCGTCTGCATCCGGAGAACGCCAATTGTGCCTGCCTGGGAGCGATCGTGCTGGCCTTCCTTGGTGAACGCGAGAAGGCCGCGAAGTGGCTTGGCCGGTCTCTGGAAATCGACCCTGGCGATATCAACGTCCAATACAACGCCGCTTGTACCTATGCGTTGCTGGGAGAATTCGAACGCTCGATCGACCTTTTGGAAGTGTGGCTACCGCAGGCTGGCGCCGAGATGAGACTCTGGTTCAAGAACGATTCCGATTTCGCCTCTGTTCGCAGTCATCCCCGCTACCAGAAGTTGCTCCAGCTCCTGCAGTAGCGATACGCATTGTTCTTGGGGCAATTTTGTTGCCGACAATCAAGAACCGTCCTTCAGGAAGAATTAACCCGACAAACCAACGCCCTCGCCATCTCACGGATATTATGTTATGTTACTAATATAACCGAGAGGTGGGGAATGGGTACCCGGTTCAGGCTGTTTGTTCAGCCTCCGTTCGAAGACCCTACGTCAAGCCCCGAGATCATTACGGTTTCTTCCCCGCGAGGCAGCGTCGGAGCTGGCCCGTCCGACGATCGTATGTATGTCGTCGAGCCGGTCGACAAGACGCGGCCCTATGGCGTCAACCACGGCCCGTTGGGTACGCCCGTTATCTCCCTGCCGCCCTGGACGCGAGCGATCCTCGATCCGGCCGTTCCCGATGAGGAAGGCAATTTCGATCATTATCAGCCCTCGACGCCCGGCTTCGAAGCAGCCCACGCGTTCGGGTGCGCGCGCTTCACCCTCGACGTTTGGGAGCGTTACATCGGCCAGCCGATCACCTGGCATTTCCACGATCACTACGACCGTCTGGAAATTTCGATCCTGCCAGGTTGGGACAACGCCCAATACGGCTATGGCTTCCTTGAGCTCGGCAGCCAATTCGTGAAGGACGGACGCACGCTCCCGTTCAGCCTCGACTTCGATATTATCGCGCACGAGGTTGGCCATGCATTCGTCTACAGCGTCCTTGGCATACCGAACCCGGGCGCTGAGTTCCCCGAATATCTGGGCTTTCAGGAGGCCTTTTCGGACTGCGTTTCGTTGATCGCGGCCATGCATTTTCCCTCCGTGATCGATAATGTCCTGACGGTGACGCGTGGGAACCTCTACATCGCCAACCAACTCTCTCGATTCTCGGAATTCTCGCCGCACCGCCAGATACGCGAGGCCAACAACAAGCGGACGATGGCCGACTTTGCCGACGGCTGGACCGACGAGCATGCACTGTCACAACCTCTCACGGGCGCCGTCTTCGACATTCTGGTCGATGTCTTTCACGAGAGCTTGGTGGCTCGAGGACTGATCTCGCCGGAGGCCGAAAATCTTGCCGACCTCGCCGAGATCGATCCAGCCGCCGAGTTGCCGTTGCAGGAAGTCTTTGACCGCGATTTCGCTCGCAACCCGGAAGGTTTCGTCGAAGCGCTGCTCGACGCGCGGGATATCGTGGGTACCTATCTCGCCGAGACGCTTTGGGCTCTCGCCCCGGATTTCCTGGACTACCGTGACGTGGCGAGAACGATGCTCGCGGTCGACGACAGCATGACCGGAGGAGAACTATCGAGGATCATCTTCCGGGATTTCGACCGAAGAGGGATTTTTCGCTACCGTGCCGGGCCTCGCCTGACGAAGCCAAACCGAAAGAGCCATGTTCATGAGGGCCGAACCGCCCGTCCACTGGACCAGGCGCACCTGCCGGACATGAGCTATTTCGAGAAATATTGGATGTCCAGAAGTGGCGCCGATCTTTGATCGACATACAGATGATGGGGGTGATCCATGACCACTGAAACCATTCTAAATACCTCAGCCATACATTTGTTCGGTAGAGTTCTTGAAGATTTGAAGCTCAAGAAGAGGGTCGATGGGGGACGGCCTCCAAGGCTTGGCAACAATAGATTCCTGCAGAACCAGATCGACGCTTCCGGTAGCCTGCTAGCAAGGATCTATGCGTTCACCTTTGAAGCGCAGTTCTACGAGCTGGCCCGACCGACCATACTTCTTGTCCATGGGCCTGGCACTGTCGTTGATTATCCGGCCCCGGGGGACACCGATCTCAAGGTCATGAGCCGCGGTCCAAGCGACCCTGCCTATACCGGACTGTCATCGCAGATAGGCTCGTTCGCGCGCGGAATGCAGGTCTGGGTCTACGACAAGAGTGACCTGACAATGCGGCTGGAACTCGACACCGGAACGCTCGAGGATGTCCTGTTGAGTGCGGAGCTGGACCCGCGTTCGTTTGGTCGATCGGGCGGAGCAATGGGCAGATCCGGCGGTGCGATGGGGCGATCTGGCGGCGCCATGGGCAGGTCCGGCGGTGCGATGGGACGGTCCGGTGGCGCCATGAACCGCGGCGGGCGCGGCGATATGGACTAGCGTTTTCGATCGTTAATTGAGAAGGCCGAAGGGAGATGGGCCATGGCGAGAGTAGATATAGTACGTGTCGATACACCTGAAGGGAATGCTGTAAGAGGCGGAGATCCGGTTACGGTCAGTGTGACGGTAGCCCCAGACCGTGGTTGGTTTAACGACACGGAATACCTGGTAATTGACTTTATCGATGCTGGCACTTTAAAGAGCGAGCCATATCTAGTGGTATTCGACAACGACGTAACCATCGAAGATACGACGACAATTACCTTTAAAGTTAAAGCACAAGACGGGGCTTCACCCGGGGAATACTATGTTCGCATCAAGAATGAAACTTTCGAGGAAACCATCGTAAGCGGCTCTGAGGATGGAACCATCACTGTGTCCCTGAAGCTGGTCACTTCCAAGCAAAAAAGCTGTGACTAGCCGTAAAGTCACAAGTCACATCGGTATCAACGGCTCTGCCCTCATGCCGGCGAAATCTTGCCGGGGTTCATGATGTCCGCGGGCCAAGCATCTGCTTGATCATGCGGCTTCCGCGGCGGCCTCCCCCAAGTCTTTCAGCTCGCTCCTTGTTCCGGACGAACCCCGGCTCCCGGAAGGCCGTTCGACTTTGGGCGTTCTTGAGAGCCCCAACCATGAGCGCCAGAAATCAGCCCTTCGCCCCCTCCGCCTTGCGGACCGACGCCTGGTGCACCAGCGAGGTCCAGCTGTTGGTCGAGGCGAGGTGGCAATAGAGCAGGCCGAGCGCGCCTGACTTTCTCAGGTCGAGGAAGGCCTCGTCGCTCAATTTGTTGAAGGCGGCCTCGTCGATCACCTGGAAATCGGTGAGGTTGAGCACTTCGCCGCCTTCCAGCGTCACCTTGCTCTGGCGCGGCGAAAACAGGCCATGGGCGTCGATCTTGTCGACCATCTCGCGGGTGGCCCTGAAGTCGATCTGGAACTGGTTGCAGAAGGCGAGCGCCTGCTTGGTCGCCTCGGTCGGTTCGTTGCCGCTGAAGAACGGCAGCACCTTGTCGTCACGGAACGGTGCCACGAGCTGGTCGACGACGCGCTCGCTCGCCCGGTCGACGCACAGCGTCAGCCGGCCGGCCGACGTCGGGTCCTCGGCCAGGATGAAGGGATAGCGGCGGACATAGGCCGGGATGTAATGCGGCGCGTTCCACATGCCGTCGGCATCGACGAACAGATTTTCGTCCTGGCGCACGCCGGTGATGATGACAGGCGCCTTGCCGGCGCCGATGAACACGATCGGGTAGGAGCGCATCGCCGCCGGCATCTCCGACGCCACCACCGGAATGGCGTGCGCCGAGCCCGCGAAGGAAAAATCGCTGCGCGCGGTCAGCCCCAGCGAGCCGTGCCGGATCGGGTTGAGCGCCTCTGGCCTCGTATAGAACAACGGCATGGCGTCGCCCCCCTTTGCCGGCGCCGTCCCTGTTTTCGCACCACTTTCAGCCATCGTCCGTCCTTTTCTCCCGCAAGCCGTTCAAGCCGGCCAATCAGCGTCCGGCGTCGCTGCGAAGCTCTGTCTTGTTGCGCCAGGCGCGTATCGGAACAAAGTACTACAGCGTCGCCGGCACGCGCAAAAGGACATGGGCTGCTGTATTTTGCGGTTTGCGGCGGTGAATTGTCTTGGGCGCCGAGCGCTTCGCGCGATGGCGCACAATCCCAGGAAAGTGTTCGACGTTCTTCCGTCCTGGACTCCGGAAATAATGAGTTCTGGACAGCTCGCGGCGAAGCGGCGACAGTGCCGCGCAAACGGCTTTGAGGCGAGCGCAATGGCGGCGGCGGCGGATTTCGAACAGGCGATCGGGCAGGCGTTCATCATCGAGACCACAGGCGGGCGTATCTCGCTCGAACTGAGCGCCGTCAATCGTATCGCGGCCAGCCCGCGCCCGGGTGGCGGTTTTTCCCTGCTGTTCCGGGGACCGCGCGAGATCGCGCTGCCGCAGGCGACCTACAGCCTTGCCGGCACCAGCGGCGTCCACGACATCTTCATCGTGCCGGTTGCAGCCGACGCGACGGGGCGGCTCTACGAAGCGGTGTTCAATTAACGCCGGTTTTGAGCTGCAGGGCCGAAAAGCGACAATCTTAGCCGTCGCCGCCGCCCCTCACTGTCCTGCCCGACATCTCTCCCCGTAAACGGGGCGAGAGCGGCTGGCCGCAACGCCGGCGCATTTTCTGCAACGCTTGTGATTGGCGAAAGCGGCGATGACAGCGCCCCTCGCCCCGTTTACGGGGAGAGGATGCCGGCAGGCAGGTGAGGGGCAGCGCCAACCAACGATCATGGATCCGCCGGCGCGCAAGCCATCAAATCGTAGACGCCCTTGTCCTCGACGACGACAAAGCCGAGATCGACATAGAGCCGCCTTGCTGGGTTGTTCTTCTCGACATGGATCGACGCTGATTTGCCGGCTAACCATGCCTCGTCTATCAGGTCGCGCAGCAACGCTGAGCCGTAGCCCTTGCGGCGATGGGCGGGAAAAAAAGCGATGTCGATGATGCGGTGTTGGCTTGGCCAGCGCTCTATATAGAGCCGGCCGATGTCTTGCCCGGCATGGCTCACCACCAGCCAGTCGGCCTGCGGATAGTGCTTGTGGTAGTGCGCGTGCTGCGCCTGGAACTGCATGTCGAGAAAAGCGGCCTTCTGCGCCTCGCTCCAGTCCGTCACGGCGAGCTCTTCCATGCGGGTCGAGGCATAGAGCCGCGACAGGAAGGCAATGTCCGCCTCCGCGGCGGCACGGAAAGCGAGTCCGGCCTGCCGTGACCGGGACCACGCCGGAGCGGGATAGACCAAAGCCACGCCGCTTGGGGTCAACGTCAGACCGGCGGCGTCAGGTCGCGCACCACCGCGATCTGCTTGAGGTTGCCGGTGGCCAGCGCCGTCCAGCTCCACTCCCATTCGGAACTGTCCATGGCCATCTGGTTGATCGTCCACAGACCATTGGTCCCATCGTTCGTGATCATCATGCTGAACAAGGCAAGGCGACCATCGGCATTGTAGTCGAGCGACAGCCGTGTGTTGGCGCCGGAGGCGCTGAAATCACGCCATCCAGACCAGTTTTGGGTGGCCGCGTCGTATTGGGCGTTGAAGGAGTGGACATGCTGCTGGTCGGAGGCGACCAGCATGATGTCACCGTCCCCCTGGATGCCGGCGCAGAGCGTGTATCTGGGAACCCTGCTGTAACCGGGCGTCGCCCAGTTCGTCCAGGCGTCGGAGCCCGCCGGCAGTTGCTTGGTATGCAGGACCTGGCCCGGCTGCGTCATGGCAAAAAGATTGGTGGCGCCCAGCGGGCCGACGATCGGCGCCATTTCCGTGAAAGGATAGCCGGCGTCGATCTGCACCCATGGCGTCCAGTCGGCCACCGTCAGCGCTTGGGCCTTGGCCTGCTGGCAGCGATAGAGATGAAGGGCTGAGTTGATGCCGAAGAGCGCAATGCGGCCGTCCGCCTGGCGCAGCGCCGTGACCGCCACGAGCTGGCCGGTCAGTTGTATCCAGGCGCTCCAGGGCTGTGCGCGGCCTGAGCTCGTCGACGGTGACGACGATCGGCGTCGTGGTGCCGGGCGGCGTGATGGTTTTCTGAACCTGAACGATCACGTCCGGGTTCTGGTAGATCCACCAGATGCGGCCCTGATTGTCGGTGAGGAAGATTTCGACGCGGCCGTCAGCGTC
The DNA here is from genome assembly GCF_004792025.1 of Mesorhizobium sp. M8A.F.Ca.ET.181.01.1.1. NCBI lineage: Bacteria > Pseudomonadati > Pseudomonadota > Alphaproteobacteria > Hyphomicrobiales > Phyllobacteriaceae > Mesorhizobium > Mesorhizobium sp. M8A.F.Ca.ET.181.01.1.1. Next base: position 27,389 of record NZ_SRTV01000015.1, read on the forward strand.
GCGCGCCATCGAGAGTTTCTGGTAGCTTGTTGCGCCGGGCGGGGCGCCAATGCCAACCGGCGGATTCCATTTTTCGACCGGGCCGACCTGGTTGGCGTCCTCCGTGATGAAAGACAGGTTGGTGGTGCCGGTCGGTTGGGCCACCACGGCGACGCGCCCGTCCTTGGTGAGACCCGCGGTCATGATCACCCAGGCGCCGGCGGCGATGGGAGACCATGCGGCAGGCCACGCCCCGTTGGGCGCGACTTGAGCCTTCTGGATCAGCCGTCCCGCCGCGGAATCGATGCCGACGACCATCAGCCGCGACAGTTCGAAGAACGACACGCCTGGCACGTGCCCGGTTGGCGCCGCATGGGAGGGTAAGTGAGCGTCTTCGTTAGCCATGGTAACGGCCCCGCCTTGTTGGCTCGAAAATCAGGTTCTCGGTGGGAACACGCCCTGCAGGGCGATGCAGAAATTGCAGGTGAGATAAGGCTGCAGATTGTTGTGCGGCTGGTCACCGCCGGCAGGCGCGAGCATGTTGTCGTTCATTGGCGTCAGCGCGGGTATCGGCGTCCCTGGAACATAGGCGAAAGCGCCACCCGACTTGCCGAGAATTCTCGACGGGCTGGGCACCTGGACGTCGGCGACGTCCTGGGTTCCGACCATAACGTTGTGCGCATGGATCGGCATTTCGCTTTGGAGCAGCGTCACCGTCTCCGAGCCGCTACTCTCTCCGAGATCGTGCAGTGACAAGCCAGGTCCCTGACCGGGGTGCATTGGCGCGCTGCCCTGGAGATTGGGCAGCGCGAAGTTCGACTTGCCGTCGCCGCCATAAGTCGTGCCGAGCAACGAGAACAACGCCGTGTTCTGCGACAGCGGCAAAATCTGCCCGTCGCACAGCGCCCAGCCCTTGGGCGCGAAATTGAACGGGAAAATGCGGATTTCCGCAACGAACGGATCGGCCATGACGGTCCTCTCAGGTCTGCGACGGGAAAATGCCGAACAGCGAGATGATGAAGTTGATGCATAGATACGGCTGGAAATTGCTATGCGGCTGGCTGCCGCCGACGGGTGACACCATGGTCGCGGCCATCGGCCCATCGGGCGCCTGGCCATCGATGTACATGAAGATCGTCCCCGTCGTCTGGTCGAGGACATTCCCGCCCGGATTGGTCCCGGTGCCGGTTTGGCCCGATGCCAGCATGGGATGCGAATGAGCCGGGATCTGCTGGATCGACAGCGTGATTTCCTCCGCGCCGCCAGTCTCGGCCAGGGTGAAGCCGTTGCCCTGATGGAGCGGTAGTCGCCCACGCAGGTCGGGCAGCGCAAAAGTGCTTTCGCCGTCGCCGCCATAGGTGGTGCCGATCAGTTGGAACAGCGTCTCGTTTTCCGAGATAGGCAGCAGTTGCCCTTCGCAGAACATCCACCCGGCCGGCGCGAAATTGCCGGCAAACATGCGAACTTCGCCAACATAGGGTTGTGCCATGATCGCGTTTCCTCAGGTCTGCGACGGGAAAATGCCCTGCAGGGCGATGCAGAAGTTCAATGTCAGGAAAGGCTGCATGTTGAGGTGCGCCTGCGAACCGCCAACATTGGCGATGCTGGCAGGGTGCAACGAGGTCAGGTTGGTAGCCTGCGCATAGCCATTGTTGAAAGCCCCCAGGAAATTCCCGGAGTTCAGGGGCACCGTGCCGTTGGCGTTCGTCGCTCTCGCCTGGTGAACATGGGTCGGCAATTCCGCAATCGACAGCGTGTGGGACTGCTCGCCGCCCCGCCCGCCGAGATCATGCCCGTTGCCGGCATGGATCGGGACCCTGCCCCGGAAATCCGGCAAGGCGAAATTTACCCGGCCGTCGCCGCCAAAGGTGGTGCCGAGCAGTGAAAACAGAGCCTGGTTCTGATTTATGGGAAGCAGTTGGCCGTCGCAGAACGCCCACCCCTTGGGCGGGAAACCGAAGGACATGATGCGGATTTCGGACAGAAACGGCTCTGACATGCGATACCCTCCCACTGCCGCTTCGGACTATACACATCACGAATTATAAGTCTACTGGTAATACTTATTCCGGATAAATTTTCATAAATATCCACCGGATCGCTTACTGGAAACTTCAAGTATATTGTTAACTATATACTTTACAAGCCTCGATTGAGGCGTATGTAAGAATCGCCTGGCGAGTTCGTCGCCCGTTCAGACTATGGCGTCGAATAGAAGCCCGCCGTACCACCGGTGCCGATCGTGACACTGACGGTGCCGCTGTTGATGGCTTGCACATAGCTCATGACAGCCGCGGCATCGGTTGCCGCGCCCGCGTAAGCCGCGGCGCCGCCATGCAAGCCAACATGGACATCGAACCGCGTGCGGAGACGGATGTCTGTGCCACCATTGGCACCCGAACCTGTGAAATTGTTGGCCAGGCCGCCAGCACCGCCGAGGGTCAGCGAGACCGTCTGGGCGTCTCCAGCAACCGTGCCGGCGTTCAGTTCGAAACCGTGGTTGCCGAATGTGCCTGGATTGCTGGCGGTGTTGCCTTGTACCACGGCCGTCAGCTTGTGGTTGCCGCCATCGACCGCATCACCCGTCTGCAGCAGAATGCCATCATTGTTGTACTGATAGAGCAGGTTGTTGGTGATCGTCACGCTGGAATCGGCGCCGCCCAACGTGACGAAGCCGATATCGCTGCCCTGGGCCGATCCGCTGTTCGCCACGCCGGCGACGCCGATCGTGTTCGAATCGATCGTGCCGTTGAACGAGCTGGCGCCGGAGCCGGTGCTGATGCCCAGAGCCGTGCCGAGCGCATCGCGCATCGTATTGTGGGCGATGTTGAAGGTCAGGTTCGCCACGTCGCCGGCGCCGCCCGAACTGATCGTGATGCCGCCGCCGCCCGAGACGATGTTCTGGTTGTTGTTCGACAGCGTGTTGCCGAGCGCTCCAGTGGCGCCGCCGAACACCAGATCCGACTGGACGTTGCCGTGCAGATCAAGCTGGAACAGGTCGCCGCGCGCGGAGGTGAATGTCGAGCTCTGGACGGTCGCGTTGAAGACGCCGTTCGTCGCCTGGAACACCAGCGCGTCGCCTGACGAGTTTCCTGCGGCGGCGTCGGTCGCGAAGGTCGAACCGGTGATGGTGATCCGGTTGAGAGTCTCGCCATTGTTGTTAAAGACGTGGAATGCGTCCAGCGCCGCGCCGGTGAAGGTGGAATTCGAAACCGTAGCGGTGCCCTTGAGGCCGGTGAAATAGGCATTGCCTTCGCCGACTCCGGCAACGCTGGTGCCATTGCTGCCGTTGATGATCGTATGGTCCAGCGTGAAGCCGGTGACGTTGTTGCCCAGAATGCCGTAATTCTGGAAGTCGTTCATCTGCAGGCCGTTGAGCTGCACATCCGTCGTGCCGTTCAGGTAGATGCCGACGCCTTGCGCGGTGCTGCCATCTGCGCCTGTCTTGCTGGAGATGACGCCGCCGCCCGAGGCGCCGACCGTTGCACCATTGCCGGTCACATGCAGGCCACCCAGGGCACCCGTGGTGTCGAGGATAATGCCGGTGGCACTGCCGCCGCTGGAACTGATGCGCTGGAACGTCAGGTCGCTCGCACCGATCGTCGTGTTGGCGACGTTGAGTGCTGTGGCCGTGCCCGAGCTGATCACGCTGCCAGTGCCGGTCGCACTCACGGTGCCGCCGCCCGTCGCGCTGAAGCCGGCGACGTTCGAGCCGGTCAGCGTCAGCGTGTTGGTGAAATTGATCGTCGATCCGCCGTTGCTGGAAAGCGCTATGCCGGCGCTGGAGCCGGTTGCCGACACCGTGCCGCTGAAGGTGGCCGTGCCGCCGGTGCGGCCTGCGATGCTGATGACGTTGCCGACGGCGCTCGTCTTGGCGATCGACCCGCCATAGGTGATGGCCGCGGTGCCGCCGCTGACATCGAACGCGGTGCCCGAGGCGCCGCTCAGCGCACCGGTGCCCAGGTTCACCGTGCCCGTGACGTTGGTCAGGGCGACATTGTTGACGCCGCCGCCCGAAGTGGTCGAGGTGAAATTGATGCCGGCCGCGATGCCGTTGAGGTTGATCGCTTGGGCGGCACTCGCGCTGATCGAGCCGGTGGTGACATTGACCGTCCCGCCATTGGTCGCGGTGAAGGCCGTGTTGGAGCCGCCCGTTGTGACCACGAGGTTGGCGAAGCTAACGGTCGAGGCCTGGCCGCCATTGTTGATCGAGACGGCGGCGCCGGTGGCATTATTGTGGGTGACGGCGCCGGTGAAGCTGACTGTGTTGGCTGCCGTCGCGCCGGAGATGACGACGCCGCTGGCGCCGATGTTCGACGTCACCGCGCCGGCAAAGCCGAAGCTGCCGCCGGTGCGGTTGGTGATGCTGACCGCGGTGCCGATAACGCTGGTGACCGAGCTCGTGCTGTCGAAGCCGAACGCCGCATTGCCGCCGATCACGGACAGGCCGCTGCCGCCCGTGGTATCGACATTGGTGGCGGTGACCGTTCCGGAGGCCGCGCCGAATTTGATGCCGGTCGCGGCCGAGGCCGCGATGAGGGAGACATTGGTCAGCGTCGTCGTGCCGGTTGCACCGGCGCCGAAGTCGATGTCGGCGGCCGTGACGTTCCTGATCGTCATGTTGCTGATCGTGGCATTCGCCGTCGCGCCGCTGATGCCGATCGCGGCATTCACGCCCGCGCCGTCGTCGCCGTTGATGGTAAAGCCGTCGATGATGTTGCCGCTGGCCGAAAGCGTGATGACGCTGCTGCCATCGGCGCTTGTCAGCGTGGTGGTGCCGCCCGGCGTCTGATCGGCGATGGAGATGGTGTTGCTGGCCAGCTGGATTGTCGACGGCACCGTCAGCGCCAGGTTGATGTTGCCATTGTCGAAGCCGCGCACCTGCTGGCCGGTCAGCAGGTTCAGCGTGTCGTTGCCATTGGTGCCCTGTGCGGTGATGGTGCCGCCATCGTTGACGAGGACGATGATGTCCGTTGCGGCCGCGTTGAATTCGGCGTCGGCCAGCGTCGCCAGATTATTCTGGTCGCGGCCGCTGCCGTCGCCGGTCGACGCCGCGCCGACGAAATAAACCTTGCCGACACCGAAGCCGAGGCCAGGCGTGGCCTGGAAGTTCACATCCTTGAAATTGTAGGTGCCCGCGGCCGGCGCGACGGAAGCGTCGATGCCGACACTGGCACTGATGGTCGACAACTGGTCGGCGGTATCGCCGTCGCCAAAGGTGAAGGCGACGTTCGTCGTGCCGTTCAGGAACACGCCGGTGTTGACGCCCGCGATGCTCGAACTGTTGCCGGCGAGGTTCGCATCGCCGAGCCGCACCGTCTGGCCGCCGGTGGCGCCTCGCAGGTCGACGCCGATCGAGGTGCCGGCGGCGGCGGCATTGGTGACGTCGGAATCGTTGGCCGTGATCGCCGCGTTGATCGTCGAACCGTTGAGGTCGAAAGCCACGGCCGCGTTATCGTTCAGGCCGATGTCGAGACCGTTGAAGGAAAGCGCCGCACCCTGCGTGCCGGTGACGTCGACGCCGCGAGAGGTGATGCCCTGCAGATTGACCGTGCCGAGCGCTATGGCGCCGCCGCCCGAGGAGGCGACATTGGCCAGCGAAATGCCGGTCGTGGCGCTGGTGGTGGATACCGAGGAGAAGTTGAGCCCCGCCGCGCCGATCGTGATGCCGCTGAGGTTCAGTGCGGTGCCGCCGCTGGTGGTGGCGATCGTGTTGCCGCTTCCGCCGGCGGTAACAGTGCCGGCGCCCGTGGCGCTGAACCCCGTGCCCGCCGCCGTGGTGATCGCCAGCCCACCGCCGCCGAAATTGATCGCCACAGGGGCGCTGTTGCCGCTGATCGCGACGCCCGCGCCGGTCGAGCTCATAGCGATGGTATAGCTTGCGCCGTTGATGTTGAAGGTGCCGCCGGTGTTGTTGACTATCGTAACGCCGGAACCCGCACCGGTGAAATTGTTGGATGCCCCCGAGGCGGTCACTGTGCCCCCGGTATTGTTGTTCAGGTAGATACCGTTGCCATTGGACGTCAGGTTGCCGCTCAGCGAGACGAGCCCGGCCCCGGCCAATCGGTTCTGGACTTCAAGGGCTGTGCCGGCGGCGGCCGACATGGTGGCGCTGCCCGAATAGCTGACTGCCGCCGTGCCGCCGCTCACGATGAACGAGACAGCCGCGGCGCCGGTCAGCGCGCCCGAGCCAAGGTTAACCGTGCCGCTGGTGTTGACAAGGTTCACATTGGTGCTGCCGCCGGCGGACGAGGTCGAATCCAGGGCGATGGTTGCAGAGACGTTGGACAAGGCGATCGCAGTGCCGCTGGTTGAATTCACGCTTTCGGTGCCGCCAGTGGCGGTGATGCCCATCGTGGCGCCACCCCCTCCGGAAATGCCGACGCCGGTCGTGGTATCGATCGTCACGCCGCCGGTGAAGCTGGTCGTGCCGCCGGTCTGCGTAAGGCCCGCGCCGCTCGTCGTGTCGATGTCGGCGAGGCCGGTGACGTTGAGCGTACCACTGGCCCAACCGATGCCGCCGCCGGTCGACAGTACGTTGTTCACCGTCACCGTGTTGAAGTTGAAGGTGCCGGCATTGGTGTTTATCGCGCTGATGCCGGCGTCCGCCATGCCGGAGATGTTGGTGGCGCCGGTGACGGTGAAGGTCCCGGCGACGCCGTCGAAGATAATGCCGCTCGCGCCGCCGGTCGCGGTGACGCTGCCGATCGTCATGCCAACCGTCAACGGGTCGAGATCGATGGCGGTGCCACTGGTGGTGTCGACCGAGCCGCCGCTGCTGTTGAGCGCAAAAGTGGTGGCTGGCGGACCCTTGGCATCGACCAGCAGGCCGGTGCCGTTGTTGTTGAAGACAGTGAACGTGCCGAGATCAAGCGTGCCGCTGGTGCCGGTCAGGCTGAGGCCGTTGCCCTGCACCCTCGCGGCTGTCGTGCCGATGTCGAGCGTACCCACCGAGACGGTGCCGCCGGCGCCGGTCGAATCGAAGGTGACATTGCTGAAGGCGAGGCCGCCGCCGGTACCGCCGGTGACCGTGTTGCCGGCAAAAGATCTGACAGCGATCGAATTCTGCGTGGCGCTGATGTTCTGGCCGGCAAAGGATGCGGCCAGCGCGGTTCCGGTCGATTGCAGCGTGTTTCCGTCGATCGACGCCAGCAGAGTGTTGGCCGGCGCGCCAGTGGTCGCGAAGTCGAGCGCCCGGCCGCCTGCGGCGGTGTCGTTGTTCCAGATGAAGAAGCTGGAGGCTGCTGTCGCGTTGACCGAAATGCCTGCGCCGGTGCTGGTGTTGCGGATGATGAGATTGTCGACGCCGCCGCTAAAGATGCCCGAGCCTGATGTCGCCAAGTTGATCACCGAGGTGGCGTTGTTGCTCTGCAGGATCGGCCGCAGCGAATCGATGCCGCCCGGCGCCGAGACGATCGGCGAGTTCTGCACGGTGGTGAAATGGAACGCTGCGCCGGCGCCGCCGCTGGTGTCGACGCCAAGCTGCGAGACATCGACGGCGGCATCGCCGCTCTTGAAGGCGAGCAGCACCTGGCCGTCATCGAGCTGGAACGTGGTTCCGGCGAGGTCGATCGTCGACTGGCTGCCGCCGGTGGTCTGGTCGATCAGCACGATGACATTGGCGGTGGTGGACGCCTGGGCGCCAGCATAGCTGCCCGGATTGGCGAGGCTGCCGTCGCCGGTGCCGCCTTCGGTGACGTAGTAGACGCTGATCGACGACAGGTTCGAAATGTCGCCGGTGAAATTGACGTCGTTGAAATTGTAGTCGCCATTGGTCGGCAAGCTATCGGTGGCGTGGATGACCTGGCCGCCGGTGGTGGCGATCGACGATTCGGCCGGACCCTGGCCATCGCCGAAGACCAGCTTGGCGTTGGTGGTGCTGGAGAACTGCACGCCATAGCCGACATTGGCGATGGTCGAGGTCTGGCCACTCGGACCGGGGTTGTTGTTGACGAGGTCGCCGAGCTGGATCGTACCGGTGCCGGTCGTGCCGGCCATGTCGATGCCGATCGTGCCGGCGAAGCTGCCGCCATCGACGTCGAAATCGCCAGCCGTGATGTTGCTGGCGCCGAGCGCGGCGCCGCTGAGGTCGAGGCCGGCCGCGTTGGTGGCGCCGAGCCCGATGTTGAGGCTGGTGAAATCAAGCGTCGAGCCGAGCGTGCCGGAAATGTCGACGCCACGCGACGTGATGCCTTGCAGGTCGACCACGCCGAGGCTGATGGCGCCGCCGCTGACATTGTTCAGCGCAATGCCGGTCGCCGCACCGTTGACCGTGATGGAATCGAAGGTGACGCCGCCGGCGCCGATCGTCGCGCCGTCGAGGTTGAGCGCGGTGCCGGTCGCGGTAGTGATGGTGTTGCCGGTGTCGCTGACACTGACCGTGCCCAGGCCGGTGGTGCTGGCGGTAAAGCCCGCACCGCTCGTGGTGGTGATGACGAGGCCGCCATTGCTGAAGTCGACCGTGCCGTTCGGATTGCCGGTCAGGCTGGCGCCGTCGGTCGCGCCCGAGTCGATCTGCTTGGTCGTGCCGGAGAAGGTGACCGTCGCCGCCGTGCCGTTGTCGATGCCGGCAACGACGATATTGCCGCCGGCGCCCGTGAGGCTGTCCGTCAAATTGCCCGACAGCGTCACCGAGCCGCCGGTCAGTTCCTGGATCGAAGCCGCCGCGCCGGTGCCGTTGCTGGCGATGGTGCCGCCATAGGAGATAACGGCGTTGCCGCCGCTCTGATCGGTCGCCGAGCCGACATTGAAGGACGTGCCCGCGCCGGTGTTGGTCAGCGTGCCGGTGCCGAAAGCGGCTGTGCCGCTGAGAGCCTGCAGGTCGATGCCGTTGCCCGAGCCGAACGTGGCGTTGGTCGAGGCGAAGTTGATACCAGCGGTGATGCCGTCGAGCGCCGCCGCTTGGGCGCCCGTGGCGCTGATCGTGCCCGTCGTGACATTGACCGTGCCGCCGCCGCTGGCGCTGAACGCCGTCGCGCCATTGGTGCTGATGTCCACATCCGCGAAGGTAATCCCAGCGCCGGTATTGTTGGTCAGCGAAACGCCGTTGCCGCCGATGGTCGCCTTGTCGGTGAAATCGACCAGGCCGCCGGTGCGGTTGGAGATCGTGACACCGCCGCCGGTCAGCGTGCCGGCCGGGCCGCTGTTGGGCAAATTGCCGCGCGTGAGCGTGATGTTGCCATTGCCGCCATCGGCGGCGAGCAGCGTGCCGGCGACGTTGATGTTGTTGTTGGTGATCGACACGTTGGTGGTGAGGCCGTCGACCTTGAAGGCGGTCTGGCCAACGGCGACATTGCTGACCGTGACGCCGTCAACGACGATGCCGCCGGCATTGCCGAAGCCGACCGCGCTCTCGTCGATGAGGAAGACCGAGCCGCTGCCGCCGCTGAAGTCGAAAGCGGTGTTCTTCACCTGATTGCTGCCGAGCAGGTGCAGGGTATCGCTGCCCGTGCTCTTGACCACGCCCTCGTCGCCGGTGACGTTGCCGCCGGTTGCCCCGAGATTGCCCTGGACGTTGATCGGCTGGACCGTGCCGGAGGTGAGGATCGAGTTGCCGTTGCCGAAGCCGGTGATCGACTGGCCCGAATCGAGCGTGAACGGCGTGCCGCTGAGATCGACCGTGCCGACAAAGGCGAAGACCACACCGCTGCCGCTCATGGCGTCGGCGGCGGTCACCGAAATGGTGCTCACATCCGCGCTCAGCCCATCCGTGCCGGCGGCGATGACGCCGCCGTTCTGCGAGACCATGATGGTCCCACCAACCGCGCTGGCCAGATGCGCGCTGCCGGTGAAGGCGACATCGTTGAAATTGTAATTGCCGAGCGCCGGATTGAGCCCGACCGTGTTGACGGTATAGCCGCCCGCCGCCGCGCTGATGGAGGATTGCAGCCCATCGGCGGAAGTGCCGTCGCCGAAGGTGAAGTTGGCATTGGCCGAGGTCGCCGTGGTGCCGCCCGACGACAGCTCGACGCCGACGCCGACATTGGAAATGCTGGAGCCGCGCGCGAAGGTGATGGTCTTGTCGGCTTGCGTCGACGACAGGTCGATGCCGCGCGAGGTCAGGTCACCGGTGCCGGTGATATGAGTCACGCCGAAATCGGCCGTGGCAAAGGCGCCGCTGAAGTTGATGCCGGTCTGGTTGGCGCCAGCGCCCATTGTCACGGTGGTTGCCCCGAAGCTGGCATCGGCACTGGCAGTTGCGAAGCTGATGCCGCTCTGGTTGGCGCCGGCGCCCATCGTCACGATGGTCGTGCCGAAGCTGACATCGGCATTGGTGAATGAGAAGTTGATGCCGGCCACGTTGGCGGCAGAGCCCAGCGTGACCTGGGTCGTGCCGAAGGTGACTGAACCGGCAGTGTTGGCGATGGCGATGCCGGGGCCGGCGCCCGTCACCGTGACCGCTCCGAAGGTTGCCGATGCGGTGCTGTCGACACTGCCGACAACCAGGCCGGTGCTCGCGGCATTGGTGATCGACAGCGGAGCGGTAACGTTCAACTTGGCCGTGCCGATGAGGTCGATGGCAGACGCTCCACCGCCGCCTGTCGCCGACAGTGACGGGCCTGTGAAGCTGATCGTGCCGCCGCTCAGGAAAGCCGCCGAGCCGATCTCGAAAAGCCTACCGGTGCTGGTCGAACTGATCGCGCCGCTGAAGGTCACCGAGCCGCCGGTGATGCCATCGACCTTGACCGCCGTACCCGGTGCGGTGGCTGAGCTGGAGATATCGGCCGAGACCGTGATCGCAGCGCTGCCGCCGGAGACGACGACGCCGTTGCCGGTACCGGAGTTGGTGATGGTGCCGCCGATGCCGATCGTGCCGGTGTTGTTGGTCAGGCTGACATCGGCGCCGGCGATATTCGTGGTGACGAGATTGTTGACGCTGACGGTCGCGGCACTGTTTTGAACCAGCAAGCCGGGGCCTCCGCCGACCACCGTGTCGATCTTCGTCGTGCCGTTGAAGCTGTAGACGCCGCTGGCGACGTTGTTGAGGCTGATGGCGACGCCGCTGATACGGTACAGGTCGACGCCACCAAAGGTGACGTTGCCGCCGCTGGTGTTGCTGATGGCGATGCCGGTCGAAGCTCCCCCGCCGGAGCCATCCACGGTGACGCTGGAGAAGTTCACCCCGGCAGTCCCGATCGTCATGCCGGCGATCTGGATGCCCTTCTCGTCCGGTCCGAGACCGGTCGCTACCGTGTTGCCGGAGCCAGTTACCGTCAGCGTACCGCCATTGACGGCGCTGAAGGCGAAGCCGCCATCCGCGGTCAGGTCGAGCCCGCCGGTGAAGTTGATCGTGCCGCCGGTGTTGCCGGTCAGGTCGATCGCATTGGCCGCGCCGGTGCTGGCGGTGATCGTGCCGCCGAAGGTGGCGGTGCCGCCGGTCATGTTGGAGATTGTCACCGCGCTTGCGGCAGCGGTCTGATTGATGGTGCCGTTGAAGGTGACGTTGGGCGTGGAGCTGCTGATCGAGAAGGCGTTGCTGCTCGTGCCGGTGATGGAACTGCCGGCCCCGAAAGTCAGGGTTCCACTCGAGTCGTTGACGATAGAGACGCCTATGCCGCCGCCGGTAATATCGAGGTCGTCGAAAGTGGCGGTGCCATCGAAATTCTTGGCGGACAGCCCGACATTGGTGGCATTGCCGATCGTCGTGTTGCCGGTGAAATTGACGGTCGCGCTCGAGGCGACAAGCTCGATGCCGGTTTGGCTCGCATTCTGGACATTGAGATCGTGGACCGAAACCGTGCCGGTCACGCTGCCGAGGAAAAGACCTGTGTCGACATTGCTGAGGGTCACGCCCTGGATCGTCAGGCCGTTGATCAAGGTTGCGTTGATGCCCGCGTCGCTGCCGCCCGAAATGTTGAAGTCGAGCAGCGAATTGCCGTTGGCCACTGTCACGACACCGCCGGAGCCGGAATTGGTCAGCGTCGCCGCGCCGCCGCCCGGATCCGAAACGACCTGGTCGTGCTGGACATTGTTGCCGGTGATGTTGACCGGAATGCCGCCGAGCGAGAAGGAGCGGCCATTGCCGAACGAGGCCAGCGTCTGGCCGTCGCTGAGCGAGAAGCCGTTGGCGGTATCGATGGGAGATCCTTCGTTGACCAGCACGAAGATCGCATTGTTCTGGGTGTTGGCGTCGGCCAGGTTTATCGCGAGCAGGCTCGATGTCGAAGAACCGTCACCCGACGAGCCGACGCCGCCGACGAAGATCACATTCTGCTGGTCGAACAGCTGATCGCCGCTGAAAGTGGTCGAGCCGAACGCGTAGTGGCCGAGCGTCTGGTTGAGGCCGCGCGCGTCGAGCGAAGCGGTGCTGCCGGCAATCGAACCGCCGCCAAAGCTGAATTCGGCATTGGCCGAATGGGCCAGCGAGCCCGCTATGCCGAAGCGCACACCGGTGTCGACACCCGAAATGGAACCGCCATTGGTGATGATGATCGAGGCGCCGCCGGTGGTGTCGGCGAGGTCGATGCCGATGGTGCCGGCGGCGCCTGGGCCGGTGATGTTGAGCGACTGCGCGGTGAAATTGGTCTGGCTGCCGGAGAAGTCGAGACCAGAGCCGACGCCCAGCCCGGAAATGACGATGTTGCCGGCGACTACGGCGGCGTTGACGCCGCTGAACGACATGCCGCCGGCGCCGGGATTGGTGATTTTGATGTCGCCGAAGCGGATTGTCGCCGGCGAATCCGTGATCTGGATCGCCGCTCCGGTCGTGTTGGAAATCGTCGTCGAACCGTTGACGGTGAAGCTGCCCGAGACGTGGTCGAGCACCACGCCCGACGTGCCGCCGGTCTGGCTGATCGAATCCAGCACCACATGCGCGGTGATCGGGTCGATGTAGACGCCGACGCCGCCATTGCCGGAGATAGTGCCGCCGGTGGTGGTGAAGCTGCCGCCGCTCGACGTGCCCTGCACGGTGATGCCGCGGTCGGTATTATCAAGCGCATTGACCGTCGCGAAGGTGTAGGTGCCCTGGCCGGTGATATCGAGGCCGTCGTCGAGATTGCCCGACAGCAGCGTCGTGCCAGTGAAATTGTAGGTGCCGTTGTCCTCGATGTGCAGGCCGTCGAGACCGTTATTCGTGGACGTGAAATCGGACGCCTTGACGTTGGTAGAATTGCCGGTGAACTCGGCGCCGTTGCCGCCGGCGCCCGTCACCGTGACCTTGGTCAGCGTCGTGCCGGTGACGTTGTTGCCGAAGATGCCGTCGGCGCCGCCGGTGATGGTGATGCCGTTCAGCGTGTTGCCGGTGCCGAGCGTGATGACGTTGTTGGCGACGTTGGTGCCCTGGATCGTGCCGTCGCTGCCGCCCAGATTGAAGGTGGCGGTGCCGCCGCCGGACAGTTTCGCGGTGACGCTTTGGCCACCGCCGATCACGGTCTGGCCAGTGGCAAGTGTCACGCCGGCAGTCGTCAGATTGCCACTGCCACCCAGGGCAACGACAAAACCGCCATTGCCGGCCTTGGTGACCGCGTCGTCCAGTGTCGTCGGGTCGGCCTGCGTGCCGGCGCCGGCCAAACCGCCATCGGCGAAATAGAACTTGCCGAACGCGGCATTGGTGGCGGCGTTGATGGCGACGCGCGTCGTCGAGCCGCCGATCTTGTCCTGCGACTGGACCCTGACGCCGATATCGCCGCGCACCCGCTCGTTGACGCGCTTGCGCAGGCCTTCGCTGGCCGGATAGACCGGGTCCGTGCCGATGGCCCCGGTGCTGTCCGAGCCGTGGCCCGGATTGAACGGGATGTTCAGCCGCACGCTGCCGGCGAACTGGGTGTCGTCGCGGTTGTCGTTGCGCACCTCACCGGTGAAGGTCAGCGACGTTCCGGTGCCGAAGACATCACCGATCTCATATTCGATGCCGGCCTTGGCGCCGGTGACGCTGCCGTCATCGCCGTGCGGATCCTCGAAATGATAACCGCCAATATCCAGCCGCAGCGAATGCTTGTCGGGCAGGTTGACCGGAACCTGGGCGCCGATCTCGCCTTCGATGCCCCAGGCCGCGTAATCGCGATGGTCGAGCACCGAGATCTGCTCGATCAGCTGGTTGGAGACCATCGACAGGGTTGAGCTGGTCGAGTGGTCGGTCGAGTCGCCCTTGATCGGCACGAAGACGTTCACATGCGCGTCGAAATTCGGCGTGATCGCCTCGACGCCCAGCGTGCCGCCGGTGAACTGGGTGCCGCCGTAGCTCTCGGCATTGAAATAGGCGTATCCGCCGAGCATCAGGTCGGGGTTGACGATGCGGCGGATGCCAAGGCCGATATCCTGGCCGAAGGCATCCTTGAAATCGTGCTTGGCCCGGACATCCAGGAACAGCACCGATTCGGCGGTCTGCTTGATCGGGATGAAGCCTTCGAGCGCAGCGTTGCCGCCATTGTTGTCGGCGCCGATAATGGCCCGGATCTGCGGCTGCCAGAGACCGGCATCGTCGCCATAGGCAGCCGCGCCCGAGAGCGCCAGTGCCAGCGACGTAAGCGCCGTCGTCTTCCAGAGATGCCTGGCAATACTCGAACGGCGATAGCCGGCGCGCACGTGGAAACCCTCCCCACGCGCCGCCATCCCACCAACTTGCCGAGACTTCTCGGTAGTTCCCATCCCCTGGCGAGCCCTTCTGGGACTACACGTCCCGCGTGCCGATATTTACTGGAATTCTATTGTATAGCGAGTCCCTAAAGATGCGGCTGCTGTGGTCGTCCGCCAAAGTTCTTCCCTGTGGCAATATGGACACAGTAAATTTGCCGGCTTGCTTGGCTGGACTCGCGGCTTCCAGGCCGGGTTGGAGTGTTGTATCAAGCCGTACTGCGGGAATACCAGCCGGGGCACAAGGAATATGACAGTTGCTTTAGCGAGAGCTAATATTTCAGGCTTGGCCGTAGGTATTGTCACTCTGTGGCTCATCCTGTCGGTCGCTGGACCCGCACTTGCCGAGGACGCGGCCAAGCCGGCCCAGCCCCAACCGGCCCAGCCCCAATCGGCCCCGCCCAAGCCGGCCGACGCCAATCCCTGGGCGGTGAACTGCTCCAGCGGCTCGGCGAACGCCGAGCTTCAATGCCAGCTGTCGCAGAACCTGACCGAAGCCAAGACAGGACAGCGCGTGCTCACCGTGACGGTGCGCCGCGACAATGCCAATGGCAGCCTTGCCATGCTGCTCGCTTTGCCGCACGGCCTGTTCCTGCCGTCCGGCGCCAGCTATCAGGTCGACCAGGGCCAGAAGACGACCATCGCCATCCAGACCAGCGACCAGAACGGCGCCTATGCCGCCACGCCGCTGCCGCCGGATCTGGTCAAGGCGATGAAATCGGGAACCAATCTGAACATCGGCATGGAATCCGTCACCCGCAAGCCGGTCACCATCCCGGTATCGCTGGCCGGCTTCACCGCCGCGCTGACCAAGCTGGAATCGATCAAGTAGCCATTGTCGGCCGCTTGATTGTCCGCACCCTTAATGCTCCGTTGCCGGTTCGGGCATATGGAGAAATTTCATGACGGGCTTTGTCGATCGCCAGCGCGCCACACATTTGATGCAACGCGCCGGCATCGCGGCGCTGGTGCTCTGCGCGCCCGAGGCCTTCCATTATGCGACCGGCGCGTCGATCGGCCCGGCCGGCCTGTTCCGGCGCGCCGGCGCCGGCTTCGTCGTCATCCCCGCCCGTCAGGACCTGCCGATCGGCGTCGTGGTCGCGGACTTCAACGCGGCGCAGCTGCGGACCTCGGCGCCCGAAATGGTTGTGCGTTCGCACCCGATCTGGATCGAATCCGCGCCGGTCGAGACAGGGCCTCACAGCCTTCCTCTGGCGGAGCGTATCGAGGCTGGCCTGGCTTCGCTCGACCGCGCGCCGGATTTCTCGCGGCCCGCCACTTTCGATCTCGCCGGCTCAGTGCGCCAGCTGCAAGCCATGCTTCTCGATTTCGGGCTGGAGCGCGCCACGCTCGGCCTCGACCTCGACTTCATTGCCGCCGCCGATTTTGCCGCCATCCAGGCGTTGCTGCCTGATTGCCCCGTCGTCGACGGCTCGCCCGTGCTGGACCGGCTGCGCGCCGTCAAGTCGCAGCGCGAGATCGACCTCCTGCGGCAAGGCATCCTCCTGTCCGAGGCCGGCCTGGAGCGGTTGCAGGTCGATGCCATGGCCGGCATGCGCCAGGGCGACCTCGTCGCGCTCTACCGGCAAGGCGTCGCCACGGCGGCGGCCGGGCTTTCGCATCCGGTCATCACGGCCGAATATGTGACGCTCGGCGCCCAGGCCAAGGGCGCGGACGCCGGGGCCGTGGCTGGCGATCCGCTGAAATGCGACATGGTCTGCACGGTCGGCGGCTACGCCTCCGACATGTCGCGCAACTTCACCTTCGGCCCGCCCTCGGCGGACCAGGCGGAGCTGCACGCCATTGCCGAGCGCGCCTTCGAGAATGGCCTGGCCGAGCTTGTCCCCGGAAACACACTCGCCCATGTGCATCGCGTCGCCACCAACAGCCTGGCGCGGCAAGGCCTGCGCTCCTACCGCCGCGGCCATTTCGGCCACGGCGTCGGCCAGTCGGTTTTTTCCGAACAATGGCCGTTCATCGCGGCCGGCAGCGATGTCGTGATCGAGCCAGGCATGGTGCTGGCCTTCGAGATCCCGCTCTACATCGACGGCCTCGCCAGTTTCAACCTCGAGGACCAGTTCCTGATCACGCCGGATGGACCGGTCGCCATGAACCGGCTGCCGAGGCGGCTGGAGGTGATTGGGTAGCGGTCCCTATCGCCGTTGGCACTCTACGGCGCCCCCCTCTGCCTTACCGGGCATCTCCCCCACGAGGGGGGAGATCGACTGTCGTAGCCGCCGTCGCCAATCTTCAACATGGCAAGAAGAGGAGCCGGCGCCGAAGCCGCCAATCTCCCCACCCGTGGGGGAGATGGCCGGCAGGCCAGAGGGGGGCGCCGTAGAGCGCGAACGCCGATGCTTAGGCCCTTGGCTGCTAAGCACTCACCGGCGGCCGCCTGTCCCTCCAAGGCATTTCCTCTTCGAGCTGCGCCGACGCCGCCAGCACTGTCGCCTCGTCGCCGTAGCGGCCGACCAGCTGCACGCCGATCGGCACGCCGCCTTTCGACCAGCCGAGCGGCAGCGAGATCGCTGGCTGGCCTGAAATGTTGAACGGGAAGGCAAAGACGGCGTCCGTCCATTTGGCGTTGTAGCGGTCGATGTCCGTCTCCGACATGTCGTAATAGCCGAACGAGCGCGGCAATTGCGTCAAGGTGGGCGTGACGAAAAGATCATAGCCATTGAGGTCGCCGACAATGTCGCGGCCGACCTGCCTGAGCTGCTCGACATCGCAGATGTGCCTGATGCCGCTGGTGGCGCGGCCGCGCTCGATGATCGCCCAGGTCACCGCCTCGACATCGCCAGGCGTTACCGGCCGGCCGATCACCGTTTCGAGATAGTCGAAGGTCGCCGCCGTCTGCACGCAGGTCATGTTGGTGTAGGTCGTCCACACGCCGTTGGCATCGAGCGGCATGTCGTGCTCGTCGACATCATGGCCAAGCCGCTCCAACGTCGCCACGGTCGCCAGCACCGCAGCCTTCACCTCCGGATCCATGGCCGTGCCGTTGGGCGGCGTGACGGTGAAGCCGATGCGCAATCTCTTCGGCGCGCTCGCCGACAGGCTGAGCCAGGACGCATCCGGCACCGGCGGCGTATAGGGCTCGCCGGGCAACGCGCCGGCGACGGCGTCGAGATAGGCCGCCGTGTCGCGCACCGTGCGCGAGCAGCAGAGAAAATAGGCGCCGCCATACCAATAGTCGCCGAATGGCGCGAGGCTGACGCGGCCACGCGACGGCTTCAGGCCCACAATGCCACAACAGGAGGCGGGAATGCGGATCGAGCCGGCGCCGTCGCTTGCTTCCGCGATCGGCACCATGCGCGAGGCGATGGCCGCCGCCGCGCCGCCGCTCGATCCACCGGGCGTGATGCCTTCCTTCCACGGGTTCTTCGTCGTGCCGTAGAGTTTTGGCTCCGTCGTGATCGACCAGCCGTTTTCGGGCGCGTTCGACTTGCCGACCAGCACCAGTCCCGCCGCCTTCATGCGGCGAACGACTTCGGTGTCGAAGTCGGCGACGACGTCTTTCAGATAGAGGCAGGAATTGGTGTTCGGCGCGCCTTTCCAGGACGAGGCCAGTTCCTTGAGCAGGAATGGTACGCCGGCAAAGGGTGCCGATGTGTCGACTGTCCGCGCCTGGGCGCGCGCCATGTCGTAGAGGCGGTGGATGACTGCGTTAAGCGCCGGATTCAACCGCTCGACCAGTGTGATCGCCGCCTCGACCAGCTCCGCCGGCGAAACCTGGCCGCCACGCACCAAGCTGGCCAGGCCGAGCGCATCGGACTCGGCGTAGGTTTTCAACAGGCTGTCGGTGATCATGTCTCTCTCCCAATTCTCGATGCCAATTGCCGACGTTGGCACTGCCCCTCATCCGCCTGCCGGCACCTTCTCCCCGTATAGTGACGGGGAGAAGGAGGCTGTCGCGATCGTCGGCGCTCTTTCTGCAACGCTGGTGATTGGCGAAATCATCAGCGACCGCGTTTTTCTCCCCGTCCCTATACGGGGAGAAATGCCCGGCAGGGCAATGAGGGGCAGCGCGAACCTGAAACGATTGTCCCTGTGGAGGCTCCAATCTTTGCCCTGGAAGATCAGGCCGTGCCGGCACCTCCTCCAGCGCCAGCGGCCGGATTTGCGTCAGCCCAGCTCGACCGTCCGCCCCAGCTCGATGCTCTGTTCCGCCGCGAGCACGATGCGCAAGCTGTTGACCGCCGCGTCCATCTGCTCGGTCAGATCGAGGTCCTCGCGGATAGCGCTCAGGAAGAAGGCCTGCTCGCGGTCGCACAATTCCTGATGGCCGGGCTCGTCCTCCATGCTGACGATCTCGTCCGGTTTCTTGAAATTCTTGTCGCCGTCGACCGCGGCATAGTGGATCTTGAGCGCATCGGTCTTGGTGTGGCGATCGATGTCGGCGGAGTTCGACACTTCAGCGTCGGAAGCGGTGCTGGCGGCTTGCCCGGCGACGATCGACACCGCACCCTTCGGCCCGACGACGTCCTTCACGAAATAGGCCGTCTCGCTCATCATCGGCCCCCAGCCGGCCTCGTACCAGCCGACCGAGCCGTCGTCGAAGGTGACGTGCAGGTGGCCGTAATTCTGCTTGTCGGCCTCTGCCCACAATTTGGCGCCGATGCCGTGCACGCGGACCGGCTTCGCGCCGGTCAGCTGGCACATGACGTCGACATAGTGCACGCCGCAATCGACGATCGGGATCAGCGAATCGATCAGGTTCTTGTGCCAGTGCCACGCGCTGCCGCTGCTCTGCTGGTTGAGGTTGAGGCGCATCACCAGCGGCTTTCCCAACGTTTTGCCGACCTCGATGAATTTGATCCACGAGGGATGGACGCGCAGGATATAGCCGAGCACCAGCTTGCGGTTTTTCGCCCGCGCGGCGGCCACCACCTTCTCGGCATCCTGGATGTTGGTCGCGAGCGGCTTTTCCATGAACACATGGCAGTTGGCCGCGATCGCCTTCAGCGCGTATTCGGCATGCGTGTTGGGCCAGCTGTTGATCGAGACGGCGTCCGGCTTGGTCTCCTTCAGCGCCACGTCGAAATCTTCGTAGAGCGGATAGCCGGCAAGTTCGGCTGGGATCTTGGTGTTGCTCTTGATCGAGCGGCTCATGATGCCGACGATCTGAAAACCCTCGGAGCGGTGATAGGCGCTGGCGTGCGACGCACCCATATTGCCGAGACCCACCACCAGCACTTTTACCTTGTCGGCCACTACTGCCTCCCGTTCCTGATTGAATCGTGCGCGGCGCGCTGCCGCCCTTGTTGCTTCGTCCAGAGCAAATCACGCCAGGTTGGCGCCGCCCCTCATTGCCCTGCCGGGCATTTCTCCCCGTATAGTGACGGGGAGAAAGTAGCTGGCCGCAACGTTAGCGATTGGCGAAATCATCGACGCGAGCGCCCCTCTCCCCGTCACTATACGGGGAGAGGACGCCGGCAGGCAGGTGAGGGGCGGCGCCGACTTCGGCAATTGCCGGTGCTACTTCACCGCCGAATCGAACAGATGCGCCTTGATCTTCTCGACATCGAGCGCGGCGAAGCCTTCCGACAGTTTGACGCCGTCGGCATCAGCCTTGACCTTGGCCTTGTCGAAGTCGTTAGCGGCCGGGATCAGGTCGTTGGTGCAGACATCCTCGGCCTTCACCGGATTGGTGATCTGGCCGATCTTGTGGATCTCGTCGAAGAAGCCCTGCCAGCTCGCCATGTCGTGCGAGCCCCAGCCGCCGCGCTTGTCCATGTCGCCACGGAAGACGTTGATCTGCTGCAGGATCGAGGTGGTGCCGAGTTCCGGCCCGAGATTCTTGGCCAGCGTCGGGAACTGCTCGAACACCGCCTCGACCGCCGCGCGCGGATTTTGATACCCGAACTCCAGGCCCATCGCCCAGCCGCGCAGGTACTTTTCCAGGAATGCCTTCTTGTCGGGATCGGCGAGGTCGGCGGCGCGCACGACGAAGGTGTTGGCGGGCAGCTTGGAGTTCTTCACGCCGAGCCAGTATTCGAAGTCGAGACCCTTGGCGATCCATTCTGCGCGCAAGCCTTCCCATGACAGCGCCGCGTCGCCCTGGCCGCCGGCAAGCGCGGTGCCCCAGGTCGGCCAACCGGCCTCGACATATTTGACCTTCTTGATGTCGACGCCTTGCGCGGCCAGCAGCGGATCGGTGATCGACTGCCAGGCGGCGGAACCGAGCAGGATGGTCTTGCCTTCGAGCTTCTTCAGGTCGTTCGAGCCCTCGCCCTTGCGGAAGGCGATGGAGAACGTGTCGCGCGCGCCCATGTGGAACACCGACTTCAGCTTCATGCCGTTCTGGATGGCGAAGGAGAACACGCCGGGCGAGGGAAAGCCCATGTCGGCCTGGCCGACATCGACGAACTTCACCGTTGCCGTGCCGTCGGACGGTCCCGGCTGCATGTCGGTGTCGAGCCCATCGAAATAGCCGGCCTTCTTGGCCGCCCAGTAGGGATAGTCGTCGAGCACTTCGAGCGTGCCGCGCGGCGAGATCCAGGTGAATTTTCCATAGGCCTCGGCCTTGGCCTCGAGGCCCGACGCGCCGAGCGCGGTCGCCGTCACCAACCCGGCGCCGGTGACCTGCAGGAAGGTACGGCGGCTCATTCCCGCCTTGTGGATGAAATTGTCGTTGGTCATGGCATTCCCCTTTTTGTTTGATGTTGGTCAGTCGCCCGTCTCCGGGGCGCGGTCATTGCCCTCTGCTTCAAGCCTCCCAGCTCGCCCATTTCTTGCCGATGAGGAAGAACAGCACGTAGATCAGGATGCCCAGCATCGACAGGATCAGCACCACGGCGAAGAATTGCGGCATCTGGATCATCGACGAATAGGTGGTGAGCCGGTTGCCGAGGCCGAAGCCGCCGCCGACCATCTCGGCGCCGACCGCCGTGAGCAGGCCGAAGATGGCGCCGATCATCAGCCCGACCAGGATCATCGGCAGCGCCATCGGCGCGCGGATCTTCCAGAAGATCTGCAAGGTGCTGGCGCCGTAGGATCGTGCCAGCGCGATCTTGGCGCTGTCGACGCGGCGGAAGCCGGTGGCGGCGTTGATCATCACCATCGGCCCGGCTGCCAGCGCCACCGCGATGATACGCGGCGTGTAGCCGAAACCGAAGCGCAGGATCAAAAGCGGCACCAGCGCCAGCATCGGCGTGGTGACGAGCAGCAATATGTAGGGCGCGACGATCTTTTCCGCGAAGGGGAACTGGGTGATGACGGCGGAGAGCACCAGCCCGATCACCGCGCCGATGGCAAAGCCGGACACCAGCTCGACCAGCGTGTAGCCAAGATGCGGCGCGATCAGCGGAAACTCGTCGAACAGCGCATAGCCGATCGAGCTCGGCGGCGGCATGATGTAGAGCGGCACGTGAAACAGCCGCAGCGCCAGTTCGATGCCGCCGATGATGATGACGGCGACGGCGAGGATGGCCGCCACCTCCTTGCCCGACTTGATGCCGGGGCCACTGGCGAAGGCCGAAAGGTTGCTCAGGCTGACATCCTGTCCATCACCTGATTTCGACTTGGAGAATTCGGGAATGGCGTCGCTCACGGCCTGATCCTCACGATCTCGGCACTCGGGCGTTCCGGCGCCTTCGGCCTGGTGCGCTCGCCGACAATGTCCATCTTGATCCGGTTGGTGAGGTCGAAAACCTCCTTCGTCGCCATGATCTCCAGCGAACGCGGCCGCGCGAACGGCACGCGATATTCCTTGGCGACTTTGCCCGGCCGCGCGCTCAGCACGACCACGCGGTCGGAGAGAAAAATCGCTTCCTCGATCGAGTGGGTGATGAAGACGATGGTGGTCTTGGTGTCGAGCCAGATCTCCTCGACCAGCCGGTTCATCTCCTCGCGGGTAAAGCTGTCGAGCGCGCCGAACGGCTCGTCCATCAACAGCACCGAAGGCTTCAGCGCCAGCGCCCGCACGATCGCAGCCCGCTGCTGCATGCCGCCCGAGAGCTCGCGCGGGAACTTCCCGCCGAAGCCGTCGAGACCGACGCGGTTCAGGAGATGCGCGATCCAGGCGCGGTCGGGTTTTTCGCCCTTGATCTCGAAGGGAAAGCGGATGTTGGCGTCGAGATTGCGCCACGGCAAAAGGTTGGCTTCCTGGAAAACGATACCGATATCGGGATGCGGCCCGGTGATCGCCTTGCCGTCGAGCCGGATTTCGCCGCTGGTCAGGCTGTGCAAGCCCGACATTGACCACAGCAGCGTGGTCTTGCCACAGCCCGACGGGCCGACGATCGAGACGATTTCATTGGCCCTGACGTCGAGGCTGCAGCGGTCCAGCGCCAGGAGGTCGCCTGACGCCGTGTGATAGATCTTGGTCGCTGCCTGCACGCCAAGCTTCGGCGTTGTTGCTTCGCCCGCGTTCATCCGCCCCTCGGAGATTGCGTGATGATCCAATAGGTCGGCAGACTGCCAGAAATCAGTGTGTAACTATCCTACTTTGCTGTCAAGCGCCGGTGGTGGTAAGCGTATCATCAGAATCTAGGATATGTGTTAGCCGGTTGTTTTTATGATATTTTCTTTGCCTTGAAATCCGTGTTGCTTTCCTACATAGTTAGACAAGCGCACGCGGTGCCGTCCTTGCGGCACGCATCGGTTGCAACAGTGCCGGGCGCATGGAACGACGGCGTGCAAACATGATAAGAGGTCAGGTCGAAAACGGGCTAGGGAAGACCGCCTTCATGACCGAAGCTGCCAGCCATCCGATCGCGGACGAAGAGGGAGCCGGGGGCGAGCCTGTCCGGCGCATTCCCGACATCATCTCGCTCGTCAAGGATTCCTACGCGGAATTGCGCCCGGCCGAACGCCGCGTCGCCGATGTCGTGCTCGAAAATGTCAAATACGCCGTCGACGCCTCCAACGCCGCCCTTGCCCAGCGCGCCGGCGTCAGCGAGCCGACGGTGACCCGTTTCTGCCGCGCCATCGGCTGCGAGGGCGTGCGCGACTTCAAACTGAAGCTGGCACAGAGCCTCGTCGTCGGCGCGCTCTATCTGGACACCTCGCCGGCCAGGGAGGGCGACACCGGCATGCCGTTCTGGAACGCGGTGTTCGGCGAAGCGCGCCGGGCACTGCAGGAGGCCGAGCGGCAGCTCGATCCGGGTGAGCTGGAAAAGGCAGCCGAGCTGATCGCCCGGGCCCGGCAGGTCACCGTGTTCGGGCTCGGCGGCAGCTCTTCGGCGCTGGCGCAGGAAACCCAGTACCGGCTGTTTCGCTATGGCATCTCGATCAGCGCCCAATGCGACCCCTATCTGATGCGCATGACCGCCTCGACGCTGAAGCCTGGCGACCTGGTGATCGCCATCTCGGCGACCGGGCGAACGCGCGAAGTGATCGAGGCCGTCGAACTCGCCAAGCACTACCGCGCCAACGGGATCGCCGTGACGGCGCCCGACACCGAGCTCGCCCGCGCCTGCGACGTCAGGCTGACGGTCGCCGTGCCCGAATATCCCGACACGCTGAAGCCGACCGCCTCGCGCTATGCCTTCCTGGCAATGATCGACCTTTTGGCGGTGGCCTCGGCCTACAAGCTCGACGGCTCCGCCCGCGAGACGGTCCGCCGCATCAAGTACAACGCCCAGATCCACCGCACGGGCAAGGAAATGGAGCCGCTCGGAGATTGATGAGGCGTTCTTCCTTCTCCCCTTGTGGGAGAAGGTGTCGCCGAAGGCGACGGATGAGGGGTGTTCCAGCTTGGCACCGACGGCACCCCGTGGCGCACCCCTCATCCGTCTCGGCGCTGCGCGCCGATCCACCTTCTCCCACAAGGGGAGAAGGAAGAAGAAAGAGGGAAGAAATGCTCGAAATAGCACCGACGAAACAGGCCACCGCATGGCTCGACTCCCTGGCGCAAGCGCTGGCAGCCGGCGATGCGCTCGCCGCGGCCAACCTCTTCGTCGACGATTGCTACTGGCGCGACCTGCTGACCTTCACCTGGAACGTCACGACGATGGAAGGCCGCGAGGCCATTATCGCCATGCTCAAGTCAACGCTGGCGACCACCAAGCCAACGGCATGGCGGATCACTGGCGAGGCGACCTCGGACGAAGGCACGATCGAAGCCTGGTTCACCTTTGAGACCGCCGTGGCTTCCGGCCAGGGCATCATGCGGCTGCGCGATGGGCGCTGCCGCACCCTGTTCACGGCGATGACCGACCTCAGGGGGTTCGAGGAGCGCAAGGGACCGGCGCGGCCGCTCGGCGTACGCCACAAGGCCGACCCCCAGCGCGAGACTTGGTCGGAGGCGCGGGCACGCGAGACGCGCGAGCTCGGCGTCTCGGAGCAGCCCTATTGCCTGGTCATCGGCGGCGGCCAGGGCGGCATCATGCTCGGCGCACGGCTGCGTCAGCTCGGCGTGCCCACCATTATTATCGAGAAGAACGCAAGGCCGGGCGATTCCTGGCGCAACCGCTATCGCACCCTCGTGCTGCACGATCCGGTCTGGTACGACCATCTGCCTTACATTCCCTTCCCCGACAACTGGCCCGTCTTCACGCCCAAGGACAAGATGGGCGACTGGCTGGAAATGTACACGCGCGTCATGGAGCTGAATTACTGGGTCGCCACCAGGTGCCTCAGCGCCAGTTACGACGAGGCGGAGAAAGAATGGACCGTGGTGGTCGATCGCGTCGGCCAGCGCATCACGCTGAAGCCGAAGCATATCGTCTTTGCCACCGGCGCCTATGGTCCGCCGCGCAAGATCGAGCTGCCCGGCGCGGACCAGTTCAAGGGCGAACTGCTGCATTCCAGCCAGTATGCCAGTGGCGAGAAATTCCGCGGCAAAAAGGTCGCTGTCATCGGCGCGGCCAGCTCCGGGCATGACGTCTGCGTCGATCTCTGGGAGAGCGGCGCCGACGTCACCATGATCCAGCGCTCGCCGACCACCGTGGTCAAGTCGGACACGCTGATGCAGGTCGGCTTCGAGATCTTTTCGGAGGATGCGCTGGCGCGCGGCATCACCACCGAAAAGGCCGACATGATCGTCGCCTCGACGCCGTTCGCGCTGGTGCCCAAGGGCCAGCGCGCGCTCTACGACGTCATCCGCGCGCGCGACGCCGCTTTCTATGAACGGCTCGCCGCTTCAGGTTTCGCGCTGGATTTCGGCGACGACGAAACCGGCCTGCTGATGAAGGCCTACCGCACCGGCTCCGGTTACTACATCGATGTCGGGGCTTCGGACCTGATCATCGACGGCAAGGTCGGCATCCGCAGCGGCGTCGCCATCAAATCACTGACGCCGAAAGGCATCCTGTTCGAGGACGGCAGCGAACTCGAGGCCGACGCCATCGTCGCCTGCACCGGCTACCAGTCGATGAACGAGAATGTGGCGGCGCTTGTCTCGCGCGAGGTCGCCGACAAGGTCGGCCCCTGCTGGGGCCTCGGCTCCGGCGTCAAGGGCGACCCCGGCCCCTGGCAAGGCGAATTGCGCAACATGTGGAAACCGACCGCACAGGAAGCCCTATGGTTCCACGGCGGCAATCTGGCCCTGTCGCGATTTTATTCGAAGTATGTCGCGCTGCAGATCAAGGCGCGGATGGAAGGGATCGATACGCCGGTTTATGGCAAGCCTAGTAACGCCAGGCAGTGAAGCTGCTGATCTCCCCCCTCGTGGGGGAGATGGCCGGCAGGCCAGAGGGGGGCGCTGTCCCGCCGGCCTCTCAGCCGATTGCAATTGCGCTTGGCACAGGTTCTTTGCAGGTCGCAGGATGGCCAGGGTTTGCGTTCCTTCGCGCCCCCCTCTGCCCTGCCGGGCATCTCCCCCACGAGGGGGAGATTGGCTGATCATTCATGCCGGTGCCCGAAATGCCGGGCCGCCACCTCGACATGCGTATGTCGCGCATGCGCCGCGAAACGCTCGGTTTCGCCGACATCGTTGACCGCTTCGTTCGGCCACCAGGTGCCGCCGATGACGATGCCTTCCGATACCAGCCGCTGATCGGCGGTGAGCGAGGCGCCAACCGCATCGACGAAGGTGAAGCGGCCTGGGCGTTGCCGCAGCACGGCGACGTCGCCGACGGTACCGACCGCCAGCGTGCCGAGGTCCGGCCGGGCGATCGCCCGCGCCGGCGCTTGCGTCGCCGCGCGCAAGACCTCGGCCACCGGCATGCCGAGCGCCATCAGCTTCGACATGCAGACCAGAATGTCGAAGGCCGGCCCGTCGACGCAGTAGAGATGCACGTCGCTCGAAATGACGTCGGGCGCCAGCCCCTCGGCCAGCATGGCGCGCGCGACGTCGAAGTCGAACGAACCCATGCCATGGCCGAGATCGAAGATGACGCCGCGTTCGCGCGCCAGCCGCATGTCGGGCCGCACCGCGCCGGAAGCGAAGACCGGCGCGTTGGGAAACGGCCGGAAGCAATGGGTGAGGATGTCGCCCCGGCGCAGGCGCGGCAGCACTTCGGAGCGGCCGGGTGGCGGCTCATCTATATGCGCCATCAGCGGCAGTCCGGCTTTGTCGGCGGCCTCCAGCGCCAGATCCACCGGCGCGATGCCGCTGGTGCCGCCTGCATGCTTGCCGGAGCGGACCTTGACGCCGACCACGACGTCGGCGTGCTCGCGCGCCGCGGCCACCACCTCGCGCGGCTCGCAAAGCCGGAGATCGCTGCATTCGCCGACCGACACCGTCTGCGAGAAGCCGAAAATGCCGGCAAAGGAAATGTTGACATAGGCCAGGATGCGCACCTTCGAGCGCTCCATGACATGGCGGCGGAAGCCGAGAAAATTGCCCGCACCGGCGCTGCCGGCATCGATGAAGGTGGTGGTTCCGCTTTTCGCGGCGAGCCGGTCGGCATCGACGCCGAGCGAGGTGCCGCCCCAATAGACGTGGCTGTGCAGGTCGACGAGACCGGGCGCGACGATGCAACCGGTCGCATCGACCACCTGCGCGGCGCTGGTCACGGGGATGTCGGCGTCGACCGCGGCGACTCGGCCATTGGCGATGGCGACATCGCGTGGTGCGTCGATGCCGGACGCCGGATCGATCAGCCGTCCGCCCTTCAGCAGGAGGTCGAATTGCATGGAGATGCCTCCGCCTTGTTGCTTCGTCTTTCAGGCCGGCCTGTACGCGACGGCCTCGACTTCGATCTTGATGTCGATCATCAGCCGCGATTCGACCGTGGTTCGCGCCGGCGGATTCTTTGGAAAATGCCTGGCATAGACCGCGTTGAAGGCACCGAAGTCGCGCGCATCCTCCAGCCAGACAGTGGTCTTGACCACGTCGTCCATCGTGCAGCCGGCCAGCGCCAGCGCGGCCTTGACGTTGGCGAGCACCTGCTCGGTCTGTTCCGTGATGCCACCCTTGACCACGATGCCGTCGCCGCCGACCGGAACCTGGCCCGAGATAAAGACGAAATCGCCGGCCCGCACGGCGGGCGACAGCGGCACGTGGGACGTTCCAAAAGTCTGCTTGGGCACGGGATGGCTCCTCCGATGACGCGGCGAGGCACCGAGGCGGCACCCGCTTTGGGGGGAGATTTACCGCGATCGGGGCGATCCCGATAGGGGCTTTGTTGGAAAGCAACATTCTTCGAAATCCGTGTTGCTTTATTACAGAAGCGCTTGCATCGTACGCGCTTGCCGGACGGGCTCGACGCCACGACGGACAGACGCCCTTGCGAGACGGAGACCCCGACAATGACCTTCGACAAGAACCCGTTTCCTTCAGGCGACGCCGACCGCCACGCGCTGTGGGAGATGCTGGTGCGGCGCGACATCGACGCCTTCATCGGCCAGGACTGGTCCATGGTCGAGAACGACTTCGTCGCCGAGAGCTTCTTTGGCATGCACGCGCATTTCCTAGCCAACGCCGATGCCTGGCGGCTGCAATTCCCCAGGCTGGAAATCTATCGCGACGAGTGGCTGCGCCAGGCCAAGGAGACGGCGGCGACCAAATTCGCCGAGCCGCTGCGCGAGGCGCTGTTTCGCGTCACCAATCTGCGCGACATCGATGTCGACGGCGACCGCGCCGTGCTGCACAAGAAGTTCGACGGCAGCGTCGCCAAGGCGGATGGCAGCGTCGACCGGCTGAAATGGCAGACGCTGTATTTCTGCCGGAAGGTCGGGGCGAACTGGAAGATATCAGGCTTCGTCGGCTACATGCCCTATCCGCTGGGCGGCTAGCCGATCAGTAAAGCGTGACGAAGGCCGGGAACATCACGCCGGTCTCCCGCAAATACTCGATAAGCTCGATGGCCGGGAAGATGGCGAGGAAATAGAGTCCGTCAAAGAAGGTGCGCCGCAGCGCGCGCGTCGAGAACCGCAGCTCGTCATTGTCGCGGTAGAGCAGCGGGTTCGGCCAGAACCGGGGCGTCGCCTTGATATAGGCTGTATAGGCCGCGCCGAACTTGCCCAGGAGATATTCGGCTTCCTTGCGCGCCGTGACGCGGAAGATGAGGAAGCTGGCAACGCCAAGGGCGGCGGCGGCCACCAGCGAGCCGTAGAGCAGGCCGATGCCGACCGCGCCGACCGTCGAGAAGAAGTAGAGCGGGTTCTGGCTCATCGAGAACGGTCCCGTCGAAACCAGCTCCTCATTCTTCTTGCCGCCGACATAGAGGATGCTCCACAGCCGGCCGACGACGCAGATCAGCACCAGGCAGAAGCCGACCAGTTCGAGCGTTTCGTGCCCATCCGAGCCTTCGCTGAGCGCCGGTTTGGTCAGGAACAGGAGCAGCACCGCCAGCGCCGCCGCGATGCGGATGAAAATCAGCCGCTTGCGCTGATCGAAAGCCTTCGAAACCGGCTTGAGGGAGGCGTAGGTCATTCGGGTTTTCCTGGGGCGCTCCGTGCGAGCCCGGCCACTGGGGCACGCCATTGATGGCGGATACAAGGCGCTCGCCTTCTATCAGCGCACCGCGAGGCTTTCGTAAAGGCCTTTTGCGTCAACGACGGCGATCCTTACGAATTTGTATGCCAGCGGACAGGCTGGGGTGAAGCCGCTTGCCTATTGTCCGGATGCCGGATCGCCACCGCAACCATCGACATCGGGATATCTGCCATGCTCGCGCTTCCCACCGCACCAAACCAAAACAGGGTTCCCGACGTCACTCTCGATTTCTGGCTGATCAAGCTGATGGCCGTCACCATGGGCGAGACGGCGGCCGACTATCTCGCCGTCAACCTCGGTCTTGGGCTGACCGTCACCTCGCTGATCATGACCGGCGTCCTGATCGTCGCCCTTGCCGTCCAGTTCGCGCAGAAGCGCTACGTGCCCTGGGCCTACTGGCTGGCGGTGGTGCTGATCAGCGTCGTCGGCACGCTGATCACCGACAATCTCGTCGACACTTTCGGCGTGCGTCTCGAAACGACCACGATTGCTTTCAGCGTCGTGCTCGCGGCGACGTTCGCGGTCTGGTACGCAGCCGAACGGACGCTGTCGATCCACACCATCTTCACGACCCGGCGCGAGATCTTCTACTGGCTGGCGATCCTCTTCACCTTCTCGCTCGGCACCGCCGCCGGCGATCTGGTCGCCGAGAGCTTCGACATGGGCTATCTGACCACGGGCGTGCTGTTCGGCGGCGTCATCGCGCTCATCGCTCTCGCCTACTATCTGCTCCGTCTGGACGGCATCCTGGCCTTCTGGCTCGCCTACATCCTGACGCGGCCGCTTGGCGCGTCCTTCGGCGATTGGCTGTCGCGGCCCGTCGAATATGGCGGCCTCGGCTTCGGCACCACCTTCACCAGCCTGGTCTTCCTCGGCTGCATCGTCGCCCTGGTTCTCTACATGACGCTGAGAAAGAATGCCGACGAGCTCGACGAGATGTTGCTGGACTCGGATTGAACCCAGGCGGCGAGCGCCGCGGGATCGGCCAGCTTCACCGCGGTCCTAGGAACCAACCCGTGCCGGTGATAGCCTGCCCCCGACATCGGCAATCAACCGGAACAGCAATGCGACTTCTTCTTGTCGAGGACGACCAAAGGACGGCCGATTACGTCGTCAGGGGGCTGACCGAGGCCGGCCATGTCTGCGACCTCCTGCGCGACGGTCATGACGCGCTTTTCGCGGCGACCAGCGGCGGCTACGACGTGATCATCGCCGACCGCATGATCCCCGGCCTCGACGGCCTGTCGATGGTCAAGGCGGTCCGCGCCGCGGGCGTGCGCACGCCGGCGATCTTCCTCACCTCCGTCGGCGGCATCGACGACCGCGTCGAGGGTCTCGAGGCCGGCGGCGACGACTATCTGGTCAAGCCCTTCGCCTTTTCCGAGCTGCTCGCCCGCATCAATGCGCTCGGCCGGCGGCCGGCGGCGCAGGAGCAGAAGACGGTGTTGAAGGTTGCCGACCTGGAGATGGACCTCATCATGCGGCGCGTCGTCAGGCAGGGCCAGCCGATCGACCTGCAGCCGAGGGAGTTCAGCCTGCTCGAAGTGCTGATGCGCGGCGAGGGCCGGGTCATCACCCGCACCATGCTTCTGGAGCGCGTCTGGGATTTTCATTTCGATCCCAAGACCAGCGTCGTCGAGACCCATATCAGCCGGTTGCGGGCCAAGGTCGACAAGCCGTTCGAAACCCAGCTCATCCATACCATCCGCAACACCGGCTATAGCCTGCACGCGCCGCTCTCCCAGTGATCGCGATATCCCGATGACCGCGAATTTCCCATGACCGCGAACTTCAGATGACCGCCACCTGGACCCGCCTGCTGCGCAGCACGCCGTTCCGGCTTGCCCTGACATTCGCCTTCCTGTTCATGCTGGCCTTCGTGCTGGCGGGCGCGATCGTCTACCAGATGATGAGCGCCGATCTCGCCGAGCAGCTTGACGACACCATCAAGGAAACCTACGCCGTCATCGCCTCAGCCTATGCCGACAACGATCCCAAGGAGCTGGTCGAGACCGTGGAGAGCCACGCCACGCTCAGCCCGAAGAAGGAGCAGCTGTTTTCGCTGACCGACTCGGCCGGTAACCGCCTGGCCGGCAACTTCACCGCGGCCGGGCTTCCCGACGGCTTCTCGATGTTCGGCGCCGAGATGCCTGGCCTGCCCGCTGGGACCGAATATCGCGCCTACTCCGGTTCGGTCGGCGCCAACACCTTGACCGTCGCCTTCAGCCTCTCCGAGACGGAGGAGCTGGAAACGATCATGCTGATGAGCTTCGGCTGGGCGACCCTGATCATCACCGGCCTGGCCGTCACCGGCGGCGCCCTGCTCGCCTCGCGCGTCCAGCGCCGTCTCGACGGCATTGCCGCCACCATGGTTGACGTCTCGCATGGCCGGCTGGATACCCGCATACCGCTGACCGGCAAGGACGACGACATCGACATCGTCTCCAGCCAGGTCAATGCCGCGCTCGATCGCCTGTCGGCGCTGGTCGAAGGCATGAAGCAGGTCAGCGCCGACATCGCGCACGATTTGAAGACGCCGCTCAACCGGTTGCAGATGATCCTGGAGAGCGCCGCCGACAAGGCCGCGCGGCGCCAGGACGTCTCCGACGATCTCGCCGACGCGCGTTCCGAAGGCCACCAGATCAACGAGACCTTCGATGCGCTGCTGCGGATCGCCCAGATCGAGGCCGGCGCGCGCAAGGCGCGCTTCACCGATGTCGATCTCGGCGAGATCCTGCGGACCATTGCCGAGATCTACACCGATGTGGCCGAGGATGACGGGAAGGTGCTGTCGCCCACGCAGCTGAACGAAATGGTGGACCGGGTCCATGGCGATCGCGAACTGCTGACGCAGATGGTCGCCAATCTGGTGGAGAACACGCTGCGCCATTGCCCGGCCGGCACCTCGATCGAACTGGCGGTGACGCGTCGGGGTGACCGCGTCCTTGCCAGCGTTGCCGACAACGGCCCCGGCATTCCCGCCGGCGAGCGCGAAAAAGTGTTTCAGCGGCTCTACCGGCTGGACCACAGCCGATCGACGCCAGGCAGCGGCCTTGGCCTCAGCCTCGTCCGGGCCATCGCCGATCTGCACGGCGCGACCATCGCGCTTGAGGACCGTAAGCCCGGCCTCGCCGTGGTGGTGAGTTTTCCCAAGGCCTGACTAGCCGACTGAAGACCGGACAATGCGCGGGCTTCCGTGGTGCCAAGGCAGAAGGAACGCGGCCCCTTCCAGCTTGGGTTCCTCGCCCCACGAAGGTGGGGAGAGGTGACCGCCCTACGAAGCCCCCTCTCCGCCCACTTCGTGGCTATCTCCCACAGCCTTGCGGGAGGCGAGGAACCCAAGTCCTGAGAAGCTGGCGGTCGTTCGCACCGGCCTGCCGCCTCACCGATCGATTCGCGTCGACAGGATGATCGACGAGGCGGTCCGCTCGACCCCGTCCATGGCGCCGATCTGGTCGAGCAGCGTGTCGAGGTCGCGGATCGACGGCGCGTCGACGATAACGATCATGTCGAAATTGCCGCTGACCGAGTGCAGCGTCCTGACGGGAGGCAGCGCCTGCAGGGCGCGCACCACTTTGTCGGCGAGCTTGGGCGTGACGGTGAGCAGCACATGTGCCCTGACCAGCCCCTGCTCATAGTCCGGCGACAGCCTGACGCCATAGCCCGTGATGATGCCGCGCTGCTCCAGCCGCTCGATCCGGCTTTGCACCGTCGTGCGCGACACGCCGAGTTGCCGCGCCAGTTCGGCCGTCGAGGCGCGCGCGTTGGCGCGCAGCAGCGAAAGCAGGGCCTGTTCGGCATCACTGAGCATTTCGACGAATCCTTTCGGCAAATAGATAAAAGTTAGGGTTCACTTTGCAGAATTCCACGCTTCCTTTCGACAGGCAAGCTGCGATGATTCCGGTAAACGCGGATCGCAGGGGAATTTGACCATGAACAAAATCGTTATCGTCGGGGCCGGCAAGATCGGCTCGACCATCGCCGAAATGCTTGCTGAAACGGGCGACTACCAGGTCACCCTCGTCGACCGCTCGGCGGCACAGCTCACTGCTGCCGAGGTGCCCGATGGCGTCGAGACGCTCGAACTCGACATCGCGGCGGTCGGTGCGCTCGAGGCGGCGCTCACCGGCAAGTTCGCGGTGCTGAGCGCCGCCCCCTTCCATCTCACCACGCGCATCGCCGAGGCGGCGGCCAGCGCCGGCGTGCATTATCTCGACCTCACCGAGGATGTCGTCTCGACCAGGCGCGTCAAGGAGCTGGCCCGTTCCGCCAAGAGCGCCTTCATCCCGCAATGCGGGCTGGCGCCGGGCTTCATCTCGATCGTCGCCAACGACCTCGCCAGCCGCTTCGACACGCTGGAAAGCGTGCGCATGCGCGTTGGCGCGCTGCCGCAATACCCGTCCAACGCGCTGAACTACAATCTGACCTGGAGCACCGACGGCGTCATCAACGAATATTGCGAGCCTTGCGAGGCGATCGTCGAAGGCGAGCTGGTCGAAGTGCCGCCGCTGGAAGAGCGCGAGGAGTTCTCGCTCGACGGTGTCACCTACGAGGCGTTCAACACCTCCGGCGGGCTCGGCACCTTGGCCGAGACGCTGAAGGGCAAGGTGCGCACGCTGAACTATCGCACCATCCGCTATCCCGGCCATGCCGCGATCATGAAGGCTTTGCTCAACGATCTCGGGCTCCGCCACCGCCGCGACGTGCTGAAGGACATTTTCGAAAGTGCTTTGCCGGCGACGCTGCAGGACGTGGTCATCGTCTTCGTCACCGTCTCCGGCCGCAGACAAGGCCGTCTGCTGCAGGAGACCTACGCCAACAAGATCTACTCCAGGCGCGTCGGCCAGACGGTGCGCAGCGCCATCCAGATCACCACGGCTTCCGGAATCTGCGCCGTGCTCGACATGCTGGCCGACGGCTCGCTGCCGGCGACCGGCTTCGTCAAGCAGGAGGAGATCGCGCTCGACGCCTTCCTCGCCAACCGCTTCGGCCGCGCCTATGCCCAGCACGATATGGTGAGCCGGCTGGCGGGGTGAGGAGCGCCAGCCTTTCTCCCTTCTCCCCCTTGTGGGAGAAGGTGGATCGGCGCGCAGCGCCGAGACGGATGAGCAACTGTGTTTTCAGGCTTTGTCTGGATACCAGGGTTGGTTGTGTCGAAGCATGGCGCTGAGGATGGTCATAATCTTTCGGGCCACGGCGACGATGGCGACCTTTGGTTGCTTACCGTT
>NZ_SRTV01000160.1:0-327 GCF_004792025.1 Mesorhizobium sp. M8A.F.Ca.ET.181.01.1.1
CGACGCGATTCTGCAGTCCGGCGGCGGCACCATCGGCCATCCGGGCGGCATCCAGGCGGGCGCCGTGGCCAACCGCGTCGCGCTAGAAGCGATGGTAAAAGCGCGCAACGAAGGGCGCGACATCCGCGAGGAAGGGCCGGACATTCTCGAAGCCGCGGCGCGCTGGTGTGGGCCGCTCAAGCAGGCGCTCGACACCTGGCGCGACGTGACCTTCAACTATGCGTCGACAGATTCGCCGGATTTCGCCGCCACGCCGACGGCCGCGTAAGTGGTCCGGTGGGCCCGGTGAGCCGGATGGCTCAAGACAGAAAGTGCCTTGAACAAAGG
>NZ_SRTV01000161.1:0-327 GCF_004792025.1 Mesorhizobium sp. M8A.F.Ca.ET.181.01.1.1
TAACCAGGCATTGGCCGTTTCTCGAACGCGCGTGCCGAAAAACAGCAGTCGCATGTCCAACGCGTGCACTGCGAACTGGCAACACCATGCTCGCGGGGGCAATATGGCTGTCAACCTCAACGGAGAGTCGCGGTATCCGCTCAGGCGGTTGCGGCACAGTGTCGTGCTTCGGCTTCTGGCGATCACCATTCTGTTTAGTTGCGTGCTCACCTTGTTGTTGACCGCGCTGCAGATCGAGCGAGAGTACAGCGCGGGCATCGCGCTGATCGAGAACCGTCTCGCGGACATCGACAAAAGCTACCGCGACAGCCTCGGCGAGGCCCTGTG
>NZ_SRTV01000162.1:0-327 GCF_004792025.1 Mesorhizobium sp. M8A.F.Ca.ET.181.01.1.1
GATCTGGCCGACCACGCCGAGCGGCTCATGAAAATGATAGGCCACGGTGTCGTCGTCAATCTCGGAGATCGATCCTTCCTGCGCGCGCACGGCGCCGGCGAAGTAGCGGAAGTGGTCGATGGCAAGCGGAATGTCGGCGGCCATTGTCTCGCGCAGCGGCTTGCCGTTGTCGATCGTTTCGGCAACCGCAAGGCGTTGCAGGTTCGCTTCCATGCGATCGGCAATGCCGTTCAGAATGTTCGCGCGATCCGTCGTCGACGTTTTACCCCACGCGGCCTTCGCGCGATGCGCTGCATCCAGCGCGAGTTCCACGTCTGCTTCACGCGA
>NZ_SRTV01000163.1:0-327 GCF_004792025.1 Mesorhizobium sp. M8A.F.Ca.ET.181.01.1.1
GACATTAGCGGCGCGACTCGCATTTCGGAGTGCCCAATGCGCCGTTTTTGCATGACTTTTCTGCGTTTTATCTGAAGAGAAAAAGAGAATACGCGGCCTTTTCATATCCTGCAGCGCGCCGGCCCGTCGGCCGCAAAGCCTTGTGCGGCGCGGCTCTCGCGCACTGTCGGGCGAGCCGGACGGACCCTCGCGATAGAAAGTCCCTCAAGTTTTTTTTAGGGCCGCCGTCAACCTTCGCTGAGGCGGCCAGCAATGAACGAAGCTTCCGCCGATGCCAATGTGGCGTACTGGGCTCAGGCTTATTTAGGAGATTTTCCATGCTCGGAA
>NZ_SRTV01000164.1:0-326 GCF_004792025.1 Mesorhizobium sp. M8A.F.Ca.ET.181.01.1.1
TCAACGGCCCGGTCGGCGCAGCGCGCGTGGCTTACATCAACAACGAATACGTGCTGAACCCCACGCGTGCGCAAATGAAGGACTCGGCGCTGGACCTCGTGGTCGCCGGTACGGAACGCGCGGTGCTGATGGTGGAGTCGGAAGCGCAGCAACTGAGCGAAGAAGTGATGCTCGGCGCCGTGGTGTTCGGCCACGAGCAGATGCAAGTGGCGATCGACGCAATCCACGATCTGGTCCGCGAAGGCGGCAAGCCGGAATGGGATTGGCAGCCGGCCGCGAAAAACGAGCCGCTGATTGTCCGCGTAACGGAACTGGCGCAAGCCGAC
>NZ_SRTV01000165.1:0-326 GCF_004792025.1 Mesorhizobium sp. M8A.F.Ca.ET.181.01.1.1
CCTTCGGCAACATCCGGCGCACCGGGCGTCATCTGTCGCAGCTTCCGCTCGCCCACCGCTCGCTCAAGCTCTGGGGCGAGGCCGAAAAAATGCTTGGCCGCGACGTCGAATTCCGCGCCACAGGTCATATCCGACTGATCTTCGATGGGGGAAGTCTTGCCGACATGCGGGCCTACGCTCAAGCGGCACGGCCCTTGGGGCTCGAGTTGGAGGAACTAGGCCCGCGCGAAATCCGCTCCCGGTTTCCCGGCCTCGGTCCTGCAGCGATCGCTGCGTCGTTCTCGCCGCATGACGGCAGCGGCAACCCGCGGCTGATCGCGCCGGCC
>NZ_SRTV01000166.1:0-325 GCF_004792025.1 Mesorhizobium sp. M8A.F.Ca.ET.181.01.1.1
GGTTCAGGCCGCGCGCGTCGCGGCCTGAACCTGGAGATAGGCGACTTCAAAGCCGATGCGGACACAACCAATGGCTGATAACCGTAGCGACCTGCATGCAGGATCTGCATTGCGATCTTGCCGCCTTCTTCGTGAACTGCTTGCGTGAGCCGCCGATGATTGCGCAGATCGAACACCGAGTTCAGCGTGCCGCCGAACGGCAGCAGCCAACCCTCGCGATTCGGCGAGATACCGCCGGTAATGATCAGGCCGACGCCGCCCCTGGCGCGCTCGCGAAAGTATTCGGCAAGCTTCGCATAATTCCAGAAGCGGTCTTCCATGCCCG
>NZ_SRTV01000167.1:0-325 GCF_004792025.1 Mesorhizobium sp. M8A.F.Ca.ET.181.01.1.1
CGACCTTGAGGCCCTTGGCCTCCCTGGTCGCCATGCCCTTGACCTCCTTGTCGAGGTTCTGGTCGACGAAGGACTTGGTGACGAAGGAGAACGTCTTGCCTTCGGCATCCTCGAAAGTGGTCGTCTGCTGATCGGTCAGGCGCGTGTTGTCGTTGGTGACGATCTGGGTGACGAAGCGGAATTTCACCGTGTAGCCCTCGCAAGGCGAGCCATTGAACTCGTACACCATGCGGCCCGAAATACCGGTTATGCCGGAGCGGTCGGATGCCTTGTTGAGGGTCAGGTCGTAGACCGCGCGATGCGCCTGCAGCGCCGGAACGGCAAA
>NZ_SRTV01000168.1:0-325 GCF_004792025.1 Mesorhizobium sp. M8A.F.Ca.ET.181.01.1.1
ACGACACCAGCTTCGGCTCGAGCGCCTTGCGGGCTTCCTGCAATTCGGCGATGCGCATGCCAAGCGGCGCCGAACCCGCTTGGTTCTTCAGGTACCAGCCGCTCGTCACAAAGATGAGCCGGCTGACCGCCTGATAGAGATCGAGCTGGATCTGGCCGTCGATCTGGTTGTCCAGCGCGTCGATCTCCTTGTAGAGCGCGGGCAGCGCGAAGCCGTCGCGGACCACGGCGAAGGGGCGCACGACATCGGCCGCGGTACGGCCCGTCGATTCCTGCAAGCGGTTGACGAAAGACGGGCCGCCGCGATTGACCAGATCGTTGGCAAC
>NZ_SRTV01000169.1:0-325 GCF_004792025.1 Mesorhizobium sp. M8A.F.Ca.ET.181.01.1.1
CGAGACGGCGGTACTCGACGTCGATGGCCAGATCGTCCAAAGCAACCAGGCCGGCAACGCGCCAAGCACGGTGACCTGGCCGAGCGGCATGGCTTCCGCGTCGGCGAGCCTGAGCCTCATTCCCCAAATGCCGGGCCGTGAATCCGCGATCAAGTTCGACGGGGCGTGGGCACGGAAGCTAGGTGGCCAGCCCGCGCAGCATGAAGGCGCCCAGGATTGACACGCAGATCAGCGCGATGAGATCGCCGCGCTGCTCGTAGAAGATCTGGTCGACGACATCCTTCATGATCCAGGCGGTGAAGGCGGTCGTGACGGCAACCGTCAC
>NZ_SRTV01000016.1:0-44019 GCF_004792025.1 Mesorhizobium sp. M8A.F.Ca.ET.181.01.1.1
CCGTTGGAACGCCAGATGGCGCGCGGAAACTTGCCCGCGATGCGCTCTAGATCGGCGAAGACGCGGTAGCGACGCTCGGCATGGAGCTGGTCGATCGCGTCCTCGAAGAACCGCTGGTAATTCATGTCCGAATTTCCTTATTTGCTCGCGGTTGCGCTGCGGGCATCAGCTACACCGAACTTGGCAAGGTTAGACGTAACCGTTTGCGGGAGCGGAAGACCTTGATTTATGTCAAAACCACGATTTGGAGGTGTCACCTCCTCAGTTCGATATGAACCGATGCAATGATCCGCTGCGCAGCACAGAACGCGTCACGCCGCCAAAGGTCCTCTCCAGTACCCGGCTATGACCGTAGCCACCGAGAACGATGAGATCGGCCGCAATATCCTGTCCGATCTGGAGGAGGATTTCCGCCGGTTCGGAGCGG
The DNA here is from genome assembly GCF_004792025.1 of Mesorhizobium sp. M8A.F.Ca.ET.181.01.1.1. NCBI lineage: Bacteria > Pseudomonadati > Pseudomonadota > Alphaproteobacteria > Hyphomicrobiales > Phyllobacteriaceae > Mesorhizobium > Mesorhizobium sp. M8A.F.Ca.ET.181.01.1.1. The sequence goes on from NZ_SRTV01000016.1 coordinate 428, forward strand.
CACGCATCCAAGATTTCGGATCGCGCCTTCACACCGTGGCGCGTCAGAAAGAGTTCGACATCCGCTGCATTTTCCCTGGGTCCAGTATTCCCATTGTCCACGGTGGCGATCACGACATCCCTGGCGGTGATCAGGAAAGGCATAGCGTCGACGACGGCACGTCGCGCTTCCCGCGTGTCATTCCACGCAATCAGGATGCTTTCGGCTCTTATCGGCGCAAGGGGTTCCGATGCCACGAGTATCGGACGGCCCGCCGCAAGGATGAGACTTGCCGGATCAAGCACACGATGACGGTCGACCACCAGATCGGCCGTCGGCGGGCCAGCGAGGATCAAGTCGGCGGCACGCGCATTGAGTGCAAGTTGGCGCGTGGGATTGCCTACCTCTCCGCGCCACGAGGCACGATTGCTGCCGTTGACGATGCTCAGGAATTCCTCCCTCAGGCAGTCGAGGCGACCTTCTATCTCCTCTACCTGGCGCCACAACGCCTTGGTCGCGGCCTGGTCATCAGTGCTGGTTGGGAGGACAAAATGCGGCTCGGCGGCGCAGAAGCCGATCAGGTCGGCCTCGATCCGTTGAGCAAGATCCCACGCCATCGCGATGCGTGGCGCTGCGATTGCGTCCACGTCCAGTTGAACCATGATCGTCTTGAAAGCCATCGCGTCATTCCATCTGCGGTTGACGCGACTTGGCCATCAAATAGAGGCAAGCACCTTGATGCGGGTCAAACGCAACGAGACCGGTTGGTGCCGGGGCGCTCGTACAGTCCGCAAGGTCAGAGGGTTGATCCTGATCAAGGACACGGCGACGAATGGCGTCAACGTTGCGCTGTGGAGATTATGTTCGCATGCCTCAGGATGGAGTAGTCGATAATGCACACTCAGCCCGAGCCATCCTCATTCGGCACACAATTGTTGCCGATTGCGGGAAATGGCCAGACGTTCTTCCTTGCTGCCGCGTCTCTTCAAGTCCACGCCTTCAAGGTGATGATGCGCTATAACGTCGAAACGCTGGCATTTCTGAAGCATCGTTGCGAACAGGACATCAAGCTGGCCGACGATCTCATCACCTGTCCGGAGTTCAATGACGCTTTCGACATCTTCTCTGCTTTTCTGCAGAATGCGACATCGCAATACGTCAGCGAAGCCGGCAAGGTCGCCGCACTGACCTCCAGGCTTGCTTCGGAAACGGCCAAACGGGTCCGCGAGGAAGCCAGAACCGCGATCGAGGACGCAGCGGCGAAGACAGTCGCGTAGATCGGCAATGCAGAGGTCGTCAGACATGAACAGCTTTTGTGGGCATCGTCGTCTGCCGGCTTCCGTCCTTGCACTGATGCTGCTCGGATATGTGCACCCAGCCCGTGCCGATAGCCTAACGGATCACGGGAAGGCGTTGGTGGAAGTCAATTGCGCCCGCTGCCACGCCATTGGAAAAACCGACAAGAGCAGTCATCCCGACGCCCCGGCGTTTCGCACCTTGTCAAAGCGCTATCCGATCACCGATCTCGAGGAAGCCCTCGCCGAGGGGATTTCGACGGGCCATCCGGACATGCCTGAGTGGATCGCCAGCCCCGACCAGATCGATGCAATAATCGCTTACATCAACACCTTGCAGAAACCGTGATCGGAGCTGCGGACGCAGCTGGCGACCAAGCCTGATACTCTCCTTGAGACTACAAGTGAGGAATGAGCGCAATCAGCCCGGTGAGGCGTCCTCACAGGGCTAAGACTCCAGCGTTGCCAGAATCGAGCCTGGTTCGATGACGGTATTCGCGGTGGCGACAATCGTCGCGCGGCCACCTACCGGCGCTACAATCTCGTGCAGCGCGTCTTCAACGCGAACTTCGGCTATTCGCTCGCCGGCCTTGATTGTGTCGCCGCTCGTAATGAACCAGCGCTCCAGGATGCCTTCCGGCAACATGCTGGAGGCCCACAGGGCTTCATCGGCCTTGATATAGTGCATCCCAATTCTCCCTATACCGTCTGATGATATGCGCTTGCGCAGCACGGTCCTTGATCCCGATCAATCGGCGTCCAGCGTCGCGATGGGCGCCGGATCAGGTATCAGCGCTGCGTTGGCAATCAATTGGGCTGCCCGCGCCATGCATGTGATTGGCACCGATGACGATATGGCGTCTGCCGCAGCAGCTATTAGCCAGATCAGCTCGACGCCCGGCAACGCGCATGCCTATTCGGCGATTCCAGAAAATGATGCAGATCAATGCGCAACGCACCGTTTGCGAAGATTTTGATGCGATGTGGAAACCAATCCTAAGCGCTCCGTTTGGTCGCGATCTCGAACTCGCCGTCTTCGACGAAGACGGCGAGCACGCGCTTGTGTTTGCCTGCAGAAGGGTGACGGAGGGTTGGAAGAATGCTGCCAGCGGTGCCCGTGTCGACATCCGGCCGACCCACTGGCGCGATTGGGACTTGGAGCGGGCCCAGGTCGGAATTCGCAAACCTCTTGAAAACTCTTCCTAGGGTCGGGATTCCACGATCAGCGCCATGCGCACAAGATGTGACAAGCTGCTTGCGCCCATTTTGCTCATGACATTGGCGCGATGGATCTCGACCGTGCGCGGGCTGATGCCCAGATCGTAGGCGATCGTCTTGTTAGGCAGACCCGAAACAAGTCCATCCAGCACCTGCCGCTCGCGCTCTGACAAGGCCGACAGACGCGTGCGGATATCCGCAGACTGGGGATGCGCCGCGTTTGCTTGGTTCCGATTGGCCAGCGCGGAGCGAATCGCTTCGATCAGCATTTCGTCGTCGAACGGCTTCTCGATGAAATCGGCAGCGCCTTCCTTCATTGCCTGAACGGCAAGCGCCACATCGGCATGGCCCGTCATGACAATGACGGGAATTGTATGCCCGCCCGCCCTGAGTTGCCGCAGGAACTCAATACCGTCTATGCCCGGCATGCGTACGTCGGTGACAATGCAGCCCTCGAGGTTGCCTTTTGCCGTCGAAAGAAATGCCGTGGCCGATTCGTGCAGGCGTACGGCGAAGTCCGCTGTGGCCAGAAGAAAACCGAGCGACTTGCGGACGTCGACATCGTCGTCGACCACGTGCACCAGATCACTGTCGGCCATTTGTGACCTCTTCCTTCTCTACGATGCGCAAGGTGAACCGGAAAGCGGTTCCGCCGGCCGGCGTTACCTCGGCCCATATATGGCCACCGTGCGATTCAACGATGGTACGGCAAATGGAAAGGCCAACACCCATGCCTTGCTTCTTGGTCGTTACGAACGGCTGGAAGAGCTGGGCCGAGACCTCCGGCGCGAGACCCGGACCTGTATCGATTACGCTTACCTCGGCCATCCCATCATCCCGGGCAACGGTTGTGACTTTCAATTCGCGTCGCGTCGCGTCCTGCATAGCCTCCACCGCGTTGCGCATCAGGTTGAGCAGAACCTGCTGAATCTGGATGCGATCGGTCAAGACCAGTTCGGCGGCAGGGTCAAGCTTGTAGCTGACAAGGAGATTTATCTCCCTTGCGCCGACCAGGGCCAGGGACGCGGCTTCCTCGATGAGAACCGGCAGTCGTTCGACCTGGCGCTCGCTTTCGCCCCTGGCCACAAAATCCCTCAGATGACGGATGACGTCGCCTGCTCGCAATGCCTGCTCAGCTGCCTTTTCGACAGCATCCCGAAGCATAGGCGCATTCTCGTCCTGGCTTTTCTCGAGCAGTCGACGACTGCCTTTGAGGTAGTTCGTGATCGCCGTCAGTGGCTGGTTGATCTCATGAGCAAGCGTCGAAGCCATTTCGCCGAGTGCTGTAAACCGCGCCATGTGCAGCAGTTCCTGCTGCTGCTCCTGGATTCTTGCTTCTGCCCGGTGGCGTTCGGTGAGGTCGCGGCAGAAGCCGGTAAAGAAACGTCCGGTTCCCGGATGCATCTCGCCGACGGAAAGCTCCATTGGGAATGTCGTGCCATCCTTGCGCGCGCCGGTAACGGTGCGGCCGAGTCCGATGATCCGGTGCTCTCCCGTCGTCAGATAGCGAAGCAGATAGGCATCATGCTCGTCGCGGTAGGGCGAGGGCATCAGCATTCTCACGTTTTGACCAATGACGTCGCTTGACTGATAGCCGAACAGCGTTTCGGCAGCGGTGCTGAAGGACTGGATCCGGCCCTGTTCGTCAATGACGACCATTGCGTCCGGAACTGTTGCCAGGATGGATCGCAAATGGTCCTCGCGCAGCCGAAGTGCGGCGTTTGCAAAGGAGAGTTCGCTGACATCCGTGCCTTCAATGAAGATCGCGGTGATACGGCCATCGTCAGCCTTGATCGGCTGATAGACAAAATCAAGGATGCGCTCTTCGACCGGGCCGTCGGCTGTGTTGCGAAGGCCAACCTTCACCCCGTAGCCCCTATAGGGCTCGCCGGTCGTGTAGACTTGGTCCAGATGGTCGAAAAACTCATATCCTTCGAGCTCGGGAAAGGCATCCTGCACGGACTTTCCGATCACTTGCCTGTTGCCGATCAATTGCTGGTAGGCGGCATTGGTCAGTTCGAAAACGTGACCTGGCTCGCGCATGAGCGCTATAAATCCCGGAGCCTGATCGAACATTCGCGACAGCAGTGATTTGAGTGTCGTCCCGCCGGGCGACAAACTGAGCGCTTCGTCTTTGATCACCTGAGGTTCCTGAGTTCGAGACGGTGCTACCGGGGCTAATTATCACTTCTCGCCGCTCACGCAAAACGGATCGAGCCGACGTTTTCGTGCGCAGGCGCAGTTGGCGATCTTTGACGCGCGTCAAGGCATTGGACGCTGGCGAATGCAATTCATCACGCATTCCATAGTTCAGCGAAAGGCGTCCGCAATGTCTTACAAGTCAATCATCGTCAACCTCGCCATCGATGCGCCTCCTGCACCTATTGTAAAGGTGGGGGTCGAACTCGCGGAACGGTTCGGAGCCCGTCTTATCGGCTTGGCGGCAGCCGATGTTCCGCCCTTGGTCGCGACCGGCCAAGGCATGGTCTACGAAGGCGAGATCATGCAGATCCAGCGAACAGAAATCGAAAAGCGGCTTGCCGAACTGCGTGCCGAGTTCGAGAGGCTGGTTCCTGCTTCGATCTTTAGCGAATGGGGCCAAGCCGTTTGCAGCCCGACCCGGTTCCTCAGCGTTTCGGCCAGAGCAGCCGACCTTATCGTTACCGGCCAGGCAGGAGACAATGTGTTTCGCGCCGTGGATGTCGGCAGTCTGACACTGGGCGCCGGGCGTCCGGTTCTGGTCGCCGCAACCAACGTCGAGCACGTCCTTGCAAAAACTGTTCTCGTAGCGTGGAAGGACACTAGGGAGGCTCGGCGAGCGATGACTGACGCATTGCCTTTCCTGGCCAAAGCCAGCGAAGTCGTGATTGCCACGATCGACACCGAGCGCGACGAAAGCATTCGCGACAGCCTCGCCGATGTCGCGGTCTTTCTCGAGCACCATGGCATCAAGGCGCGAACCGAGCTGATCGCCGGTAAGGCTGATGGCGACCGGTTGCTGACATTCGCACGCTCGATCCATGCGGATCTCATCGTCTCGGGCGCCTATGGCCATAGCCGCTTGCGGGAATGGGCGTTCGGCGGCGTCACCCGCACGCTGATCGAAGAGAGCGGCATCAACCGCTTCATGTCGTATTGATGATAGGCGAAGCTGGCCAGCAATCCGTCTCGCCAGAGGACGGTGCCTATTGGTCGATCGAGACCAATGACCTCTTGTTAGGTCTTGAGACCTCAGTCTCGGGGCTTGCTTCGTCCGAAGCGGCATCGAGGCTCGCAAAATTCGGCCGAAACACACCCGCGTCGACGTCAGGCGCGTCGGCCCTGGCAGTGTTTGCCCGCCAGTTCCGCAGCCCGCTGGTCCTGATCCTCATTTTCGCGGCCTGCGTATCAGCCTTCGTCGGGGAGGGCCAGGAGGCTGCGATCATCGGCGCGATCGTGCTGGCAAGCTGCGTCCTGAGCTTCACCCAAGAGTACGGTGCGTCGCTGGCGACCGAAGCACTGAAACAGCGCATTTCGCGCAAGGCTATTGTGTTGCGCGACGGCGCCGAGTGCTCGGTCGCCGCCGAAGATATCGTGCCGGGCGACGTGATCCGGCTTTCGGCCGGAAACCTCATTCCCGCGGACGGTATCATTCTGGACGCGCGCGATTTCAATGTCAGCGAGGCTGTACTGACCGGCGAAACCTTTCCCGTCGTGAAGGCACCGGGGCGGTCGGCGCCCGAGGCCTCCATAGCACAGCGCAGCAATGCCGTTTTCACGGGCACGTCGGTCCGCAGCGGCACTGCAACCGTGCTTGCGGCAGCGACCGGCGCCAGCACTGAATTCGCATCGATCGCCGCCGCCCTGGAGCGACAAATCCCCGAAACAGGGTTTGCCCGGGGTATCAGGCTGTTTGGCTATCTGATGACCGAGATCATGCTGGCAATCGTCATCCTGGTGTTCTTCGCCAATCTGCTGCTGCATCGACCGCTGATTGAATCGCTGCTGTTTTCGCTGGCACTGGCGGTTGGCCTTACGCCCGAACTTCTCCCGGCCATCATCAGCGTGACGCTGGCTCGAGGGGCTCGCGCGATGGCAGCCAATGGCGTCATCGTGCGCCGTCTCGATGCCATCGAGAATCTGGGCAGCATGGATTTGCTGTGCACCGACAAGACGGGGACGCTGACGGAAGGCGTTATCCACCTGGATGGATGGCTCGATGTCGACGGCAATCCGTCAACCGATATCCTGCTCTGGGCACGTCTCAACGCGACCCTGCAGACCGGACTGAAGAACCCGCTGGACGAAGCAATCGCCGGTGCGCCGGGCGAAGGCGCATTATTGGCGGCCTTCACGAAAGTCGACGAAATCCCCTATGATTTCATTCGCAAGCGGCTATCCGTTGTGGTCCGGACCAAGGACGCCCAGAACCTTCTGATTACCAAAGGTGCCGTACAAAATGTCCTCGAAACCTGCAGCTTCGCCCGAGCAGCCACCGGGCTGGAACCCCTCGATGAAACGCACCGTGCGGCAATCGACGAAAAATTCCGGCGCTGGAGCGCGGACGGCTACCGCGTTCTGGGCCTGGCAATCCGTCAGTTCGAGAGCCAGAAAACGTTCAGCAGGAAAGACGAGATCGATCTCGCCTTCGCTGGCTTCCTGCTTTTCCTCGACCCTCCAAAGAAGGGCGTCAAGGAGACGCTTGCCGAACTCGCCCACCGCGGCATCGCGGTAAAGGTCATTTCTGGCGACAACCGTTACGTTGCCGCGCATCTCGCCCAGGCGATCGGCTTGCGCGCCGACAGGATCATGACCGGCGAGGAGCTTTCGAAATTGACGAAGAGCGCGCTCTTCGCGGGCGTGCAGCACACCGACCTCTTCGTCGAGATCGACCCCAACCAGAAGGAGCGCATCGTTCAGGCCTTGCGGAGCAGGAGCCATGTCGTTGGTTACCTTGGCGACGGCATCAATGATGCGCCTGCCCTTCATGAGGCAGACATAGGCATCTCGGTCGACACCGCTGTCGATGTCGCGCGCGAGGCGGCCGATATCATCCTTCTCAAGCAGGACCTCGGCGTATTGGTGCGCGGCGTCGACGATGGCCGCAAGACCTTCGCGAATACGATGAAGTACATTTCAATCACCACCAGCGCCAATTTCGGCAACATGATCAGCATGGCTGTCGCCTCGCTGTTCCTGCCTTTCCTTCCGCTTCTTGCCAAGCAGATCCTGCTCAACAATTTCCTCTCTGACGTTCCTTCACTCGCCATTGCAAGCGACAACGTCGATCCCGACCGACTGCGCCGGCCTCGCCACTGGGATATCCGTTTTGTGCGGCGGTTCATGATCAGCTTTGGCCTGGTCAGTTCGCTGTTCGACTTCGCGACCTTCGTTTTCCTTCTGGTTTTTGCGCACGCCACGGAGGCCGCATTCCAGACCGCCTGGTTTGTCGAGTCGTTGCTGACGGAGCTTGCCATCGTGCTCATCGTGCGCACGCACAGGGCTTTCTGGGCGAGCCGTCCAAGCCCGTTGCTTGCCTGGCTTACATTGGCCGTCGGGATTATGGCGATCATGATCCCCTATCTGCCGTTTGCAGCCTGGTTCGGCTTCGTGCCCTTGCCTCTGCCCGTACTTGTCGCGCTTGTCGCGATTACCGCACTCTACCTATGCGCCTCGGAGGCGACCAAGCGCTGGTTCTTCGGACAAGAGAGCCGGGCCCGCAAGAAGTTGCTTGCCGGTCAGCGGTCCTTTCTCGATCGCCTTGTGGCCAAGGTTTAGCGCCATGCTCCCTGTTTGAGGCTCAGGGATCGGCAACGATACCGCCTGTTGATCGAGATCAACGCCGCTTGCCGCCAACATGCCATGATGGCCAGCAGGCAGGAGTGATTACCATGACCTTTCTCGATTACCTGATTTCAGTTGATGCCAGAACCACCTTGATGGATCGCATGATGCGGAAGCTCGGCGTCGACAGACAGTTGAAAGTCGTAGCCGACCATGCCGCCGTCACCAGCAGGGCAGTGGATCGCTGCCGTTCCTGCGGACATCAGGATGAATGCTCGGTCTGGCTCGACGAACATCAGCAAGCCAATAACCCGCCAGACTATTGCCGCAACGGCGACCTGATCGCTCGACTGCAGCATGCGGCCGGCCAACGCTAGTCATTCGAGTACTCAGCCTGGACGATGTCGTGCTGTCCGTGTTTTGACAGAGTCAACGCAAACCGAGTCTTGCAGTTGACAGGTTTGCATTCCACGGGACCAGGCAGTTGGACACCCTATTTTTTCTGGAAGCATTCCTGCTCTTTGTCGCACCAGGGCCAACCAACGCTCTTTTGCTGACAGGGTCGGTCAAGCGGGAGAAAGCGGTCAAGCTCTTGGCCGCTCAGGCATGCGGATACGGGATCGCATCCGCGTGCTGGTTTTCACTGCGTCCCTTCATGTCGCCTGACGCCATTCAAATACTCAGGCTGGTAGCGGCCGGGTGGCTCGTCATTCTTGGCCTGCGTCTGACGGCAAGCGCCCGGATCAACGCTGCCAAAAGCGGCGACGCCATTTCTGTTGCGGTGACCAGTGCTCTCAATCCGAAGGCCTTCATCTATTGCCTGTCTATCGTGCCGATGAACATCGAACCGCGCGAACTGGGGATCTTCTGGATTGCGCTTCTGGTGATGACAGCTGCCAGCGGATCGGTGTGGCTTTTGCTGGGGCGGCGCTTCTGCGGAGGCAAAACACTGGCAGAAAAAGTTGCGGGCGCGGCGCTTATTGGCTTTGCCCTGTTACTCCTTCGACCATTGAGCCCCTGGTCGCGCCCTAAGCATGGCGAAGCCTTGGGCAAGGACCAGCAACGCAGAGAGGCAGTGGTGCCTCGCTGCGGATCAATGTCTACTCCGCTACGAAACAAGGATGACCGACACGGGATCGGCGCAGAAGAGATTGTCCTTGACAGCATTGACGCCGGCGACGTTTTCGGCGGCGACTGTCGCTGCCTGGCGCTCGCGTTCGTCGAAGATGGCGCCGCTCAGTGTCACCACACCCTTGTCCACCGTCACGTTGATCAAATCGTTGCCGGCCCATCTCTGCCTCGCAAGCTCGGTAGCGATGTTCTGCCGAATCTGTTCGTCATCGATGACCGTAGCGGCTCCATCCGGAAGGACGCCGAGCAATGCCCGCAGAAGATCAGAGCGGGTGATGATGCCAACGACTTTCCCAGCTTCGACGACCGGAATGCGTTTGACATGGTGACGCGTCATGAGCTCGACGACTTTCGCGAGTGATGCTGCAGGGGATGCCGTCACGACATCTTGCGACATCACCTCTTCAACCCGTCGACCATTGGCGCGGACATATTCGTCGGCGGCCTTTCCGGGGCTGACGAGAAACTCCAGCCAGCGCGAGCGCTTGCGCTCCGTGCCCAGTTCCCCGCGTCGCAGGAAATCGCCCTCGCTGACGATCCCCACCAGCCTGCCGTCGTTGCGAATGACGGGGAGGCCGCTGACCTTTTTGGAGAGCATCAACCCGGCAGCCTCGGCGATCGATGCGGACGGGTCTATGCCGACGACTGGCCTGCTCATTATGGCTTCGGCTTGCATGGTCGTTCTCCGGAGTTTTTCCAACCTCCGGCTTCTTAGATTGCACATGCACGAAGCGCCTTGATCTGAATCATTTTTCGGTCGAGGCAAATGGTCATCCAAAATTGCAACCTTGAATGACTGGGCGCGAACCGGTCAACCAGCGACCGCGGTCTTGGCGACGTTGACACCAAGTTCGTAGACAAGCAGCCCACCATAGTAGGCTGTCGCAGTGACCAGGAATGCACCGCAAATTTCAATCAAAGGAATGGCGATCGTTACAGCCCGCATGTCACGGTTCCGCATCCAAAGCGCGAACCGCACAAGTCCCCAGACCAGGAAGGCAAAGGCAGTGATACCTCCCAGGCTTTCGTGGATCTCCGCGATATCGCTGCTGAAGCCGGCCGCTTCGGCATGATCCAGGGCAAGACCTCCAAAGAACCAGGTCCCAATGGCGAACACTCCGGCAGACAGGGCTACGAAAGTAGAGATCGTACCGGCGCCAGATCTCTTGGTAACGGCGCTGCCGCCAACCAGCGCCACAAGGTCGATAGCCACAAGCATGTAGATCAGAACAATAGGGAAATGAACAAGAATTGGGTGGATATGTTGAATAGGGATCACGAAAACTCTCCAGAAATTGGCAAGGAGCTTGGATAATTTGCCGACTTTGCAGCGAGCCTTGGCCCACGACATTGGCAACCGTCATATGCGGTGGCGGCCACGCGCCGTGGGAGACCTAGTCGTTTTCGTCGGCCTCATCGCCTTGTTGGTCGTCACACGCATCGTCGCCACCCTTGATGGCTTTCGGGGTGGAGGCGTCCTGCATCGGGATGGCCTGCAGATCGATCGGACCGGATGGGACAACAGACGATGACGCCCCACATGATCCTTCGTCCGATTCAGCGGCCGCCGGCAGCGCGAAGATCGTGAGGCTTGCAAGTGCTGCAAGGACAAGCATGGAATTGCGCATGGTCTCGTATCCTTCTTGGCGCGGCCATGATTGGACGCGATGATGCCCTGATATGGTCCCCTTGCTTGCTGTGGGCTGAGGATAACTGACAGCAAATTGAAAGCTGCAACGTGCGACATGCCTTGCCGATGAAAAGACAATGGAAGCGTTTGGCGGTGCTGGTTCTCGCGGGACTTGTCTTGGCCATGCCTCTCGCTGCCCGTGCCGACGAGGACGATGACGGCGACCATGACCGGGCGCGGGATTTGTACGAACGCGGCGAAATCAAGGGCCTTGCCAATATACTGGACGTTGTCCGCACCAAAGCTCCCGGCGATGTTGTTGCGGTCGATCTCATCCGCAAGGCCGACAGATGGGTCTACCGTTTTCAGGTCGTGGGTGCCGATGGCCGGCGAAAGACCGTCGACGTCGACGCCGGTGCCGGTGTCATCATGCGCGATGGGGAGGGTGACTGATGAAGATCCTCCTGGCCGAAGACGAGCCCCGTATCGCTGCCGATATCGCGACCGCCCTCAAAGCATCGGGAATGGCGGTCGATATCGTAAAGGATGGTGAAGCTGCCTGGTTCGCAGGCGATGTCGAGAATTATGACGCCGCGATTCTGGATCTCGGCTTGCCCAAGCTCGATGGTCTTACGGTCTTGAAACGTTGGCGGGCGAATGCGCGCAGGTTCCCGGTTCTCATCCTGACCGCAAGAGGCATGTGGACCGAACGCGTCGACGGCATCAATTCCGGTGCCGACGACTATCTTCCCAAACCTTTTGAAATGGAAGAACTGCTCGCCCGGTTACGGGCAATCCTGCGTCGCTCGGCCGGGCAGGCGGCACCCGTGTTGAGGTCCGGGCCGTTGCTCTTGGACACACGCCAGATGCGCATTTCGCTTCGCGGCATTCCCGTTGCGCTTTCGCCGCTGGAATACCGGCTCCTGGCGTTTCTGATGCACCACGCCGGCCGGGTGGTGGCGCCGACCGAACTTGCCGAGCATTTGTACGATTCAGGCAACGACCGCGATCCGAACACGATCGAGGTGATCGTCGCGCGCCTGCGTCGCAAGCTCGGGAGCGACGTCATCGAAACGAGGCGCGGATTCGGGTATCTGATGCCCGACGATTCCCGCTGATGGGCAACTCGATCCGGTTCAGGCTCTGGTTGGCGGCAACGATCTCGATCCTGGTTGCTCTTGCCATCGCCGGCGTTGGATTGCGCTATCTGTTCGAACTTAACGTCGAGCGGCGCGTTGTCAGCGAGCTGACAGTCGACCTGAACGATCTTATTGGCGCGACCAATTTTGCCGCCGATGGCCGTCTTTCGGTCCAGGCGACCTTGGCCGACCCACGTTTCTCCATTCCCTTTTCCGGCCACTACTGGCAGGTGCAGGATACCGGATCCGGCAACCTTGTCCGCTCGCGTTCACTATGGGACGCGACGCTTGCCTTGCCTGATCGCGCAACCAACGGCGAATTCAGGGAGATCAAGGAATTCAAGGGGCCACAAGGGGAGCTCACCATCGCCGTCGAGCGCACGATCATCGACGCCAGTGGGCGATCGTTTCGCGCCGTCGTGGCGGAAGACCATCAAACGGTGAAGGAATCCATCGATGGGTATGTCCGCGACCTTGCGCCAGCCCTTGTTCTGCTCGCCATTGCCCTCATGGCCGCCTTCTTCATCCAGATCACCGTCGGTCTTGCGCCTCTGGAGACCTTGCGGGTTTCGGTCAGAAACGTGATTGCGCAGCGATCAGCACGGCTCGATGTGGTGGCGCCGAGCGAGGTGCAGCCGCTCGCGGACGAAATCAATCGTCTTCTCGATGCCCAGGAGAAGGCGCTTGCGCGAGCCCGCTCGCGCGCCACCGATTTGGCGCATGGCCTCAAGACACCGCTGCAAGTGCTGTCGGCCGACATCCGGGCCTTGCGCAAGAAAGGCGAGACGGTTCTGGCTGACGAGATTGAAAAGAGCGCCGGAGCGATCCGGCGCCATGTCGAGCGGGAGCTCGCGCGAGCGCGCCTCGCCCCCGGCGTTTCCGGCAAGGCATCCTGCCTTGTGTCGGACGTCGCGGCTGGCGTCATTGCCGTCGTCAAACGGACACCAAGCGGCAAGCAGCTTTCTTTCAAGCTGGATATCGCCGAAGATTTGACGGCCCCAATCGACGAAGGCGACTTGTCAGAAGTTCTCGGCAATCTGGTCGAGAATGCCGCGCGCTATGCAAAATCGTCAGTCCGTGTCGGTGCATCCACTGCCTGGGACGAGGTGACCGTCAGTGTTGCTGATGATGGCCCAGGTATACCGGATGCCGATCGGGAGTCCGCGATGTCACGTGGTGTCCAGCTCGACAGCAAGGGAGGCAGCAGCGGTCTTGGCCTGGCCATCGTTTCCGACATCGTCGAAGCCTATGGCGGACGCCTTGCCATGGCTAACGCCGATCCGGGCCTTGTGGTGACCATTTCCTTGCCGCGACACAGTTGAGCCTGCTTCAGGCAAAACCCGGGAAATAGTCGACCTTTATCTTCGAGCGGCGAACGCCCATGGCCAGCAGTTTCTGGCGCAGCGCCTTGACCATCGCTTGCGGGCCGGAAATGTAGAAAGTGCGCTCGAGGTAGTCGGGTATGGCCAGACGGATCAGGCGCTCGTCGATATATCCGGGATATTGCCCGCGCTCGCCACCGTGCGCCACAGCGTGGATCGTCTTGATGCCAAGCTCCTGCCTGGCCGCGCCAAGCACGTCGCGATAAGCGATGTCCTGCTGTCTCTCTGTTGCGTAGAGGATGACGATCGGTCGCCACTCCTTGCGGTCGATGAGATATTGCAGCATCGAGCGGAACGGCGTGATGCCGATGCCTCCGGCCAGGAACGCGATCTTGGTTTCACGCCGGGCGGGCAGCGTGAAATTGCCGGCCAGTTGCGCGGCATGGATCGTGCTGCCTGGCTTCATGGTCATCAGCTCGCGCTTGAAGGCACTTGATTGCGGATAGAACTTGACGCCGAGGCGGACTGTTTCCTCCGTCGGCGCCGAGGCGACTGTGAAATAGCGGCGGTTGCCGCGATTGTCGGCACGATCGAGGCCAAGCGTCCATTCGAGGTACTGGCCGGCCTCGAATGCGAGCTTGCGTGGCGACCGGAAGACGAAGTCAAAACTGTCGACGGCCGATTGCTCAATGCGTTCCAAGGTCAGCACGAAGCGTGCCTTGGGGCCAGCCGCATAGGCAAACACGTTGCCGGCAAGCAGCGCCAGTTCCGGCGTGAAATAGAACGAGCCGATATGGATGTTGGGAGCAAACAGAAAGCCGACAATGGCGGCAAAGGCGATACGCGGCCAACGCATCGTCGGCGCGGTCAGCGGCTCGGTCAGCATCACGAAGGCAAAGAACAGCAACGGCGATGAACCCAGTGTCTCTGCAAGCGCGGTCCAGTATTGCGATGGGTCCGTGGTTGCCAGAATGGTCGCCAGCGCCACGACAACGAAGGTCGAGACAAGGTCAAGCCGGCGCAGTTTCCGGACAATGAGCATGCCGCCGACGAGCACGATCGGAAGCAATGGCAGATTGCCGCCCACCCACCAGGTGGCTGGCTGGTCGAGCAGCAGCGCGGACAGCGCCACGCCCAGCGCAGCCGGGTTGAAAAGGTGCTTCCGGCCGATGGCGAGAATGAATTTGGATGAAATCGCCCAGACGGATGTGAATACCACTGCCGCAATCCCCATGATGTCCGTGACCGCAACCGGATCGAGGATAAGCGTCAGGATGAGCGCGGTGATGTAGACGGACTCGTTGTTGGCCGGAACTGCGAAGACATGCGCAAAAACCTTGTTGGTGATCCAGCAGGCGGCCAGCGCAAGCGTTGTGGTGAAGGCAAGCGCAATCGGATCGTGTGGCACCAGCTTGACGAAGCCGAGCACGAACGCTGCGCCGACCAGCGTCATCAGATAGTAGAGGACCAGCCTGTACATGGTCAGGTGATCGAGAAATCGGTCGATGGTCTTGATCATGGCAGGCAAAGGGCTCCGAACCCGGTTGTCGGCGTGGCGCGGCCATTGGCGTCGACGAGATAGCCTTCCAGGCCAGGCGTCTGCTCGATGAAGAGAATGCCGTCACGTCCCATGGCGAAGGCCGCGGTGGCGAAACGATCGGCTTCGAGCACATCGGCGCCGATCACGGTCAGGCTGACGATGTCCTGTATCTGACTGCCAATTCCATGCGGATTGTAGATGTGTTGACCGCGGACATAGGTGCCGGAGGTTGCGACGCCGCGACCGCGGGGATAGACGATCTTTATGATCTCGTCCGCATTGAAGGGATTGCGGATGCCGACGCTCCAGTCATGGCCCGATGCATTCTTGCCGCAGGACTGGATATCGCCTCCCGCCTCGATGAAGAAATCGCTGATGCCGGCTCGCTGAACAATCTCCGCTGCATTGCGAATGGCCCAGCCCTTCACGATGCCGGAAGGATCGAGCGACCCGTCGGGCTTGCGAATATCGAAGTATCCGTCCGTCTCGTCTTTCGTCTGTCGGGCGAGAGCGAACACTTCCATCATCTCGCCGCTCCAGTCGACGACCGGAACGTCGCCTCGGTTGATGGCCGTGATTTCACTGTCGGCCCGGTAGGTGCTGAAGCGCCGGTCGATGTGCTCGAAATAGCCGAAGACGGCTTCGATCAGTTCAGCATTCGACGCGCCGCCGAGGTCGACGGCAATGGGCATGCCCATCAAAATTCGCGTGTCGCGCATGGACCTACGACGACGCTTTCTTCAGCGCGCCGCGCAGCGACTGGATGAAAGCCCTGCTGGTTAGCGTCGCGCCCGAAATAATATCGACATCGGCGCTCTGGGCGCTGATCGCTTCGTCGCGCAGCATGGGGAGCGCCTGCCTGTTGATGTTGACGGAGGTGCGGCGGTCGGAGGGATATTTCAGCACTTTCAGCGCCGTCAGTTGCCCGCCCTGTACGAGGGCCTGAATCTGGATGATGCCGTAATAGGCATCGGCCGTCGGGCCGGTGTAGACGCCGTCGGCATAGCTCTTTGCGGCGAGCTTCATGCCCACCCGGACGACCCGTGCTGGTGCATCCGGATATGCCGGCCTCGGCTGCGGGACTGGTATGTAGACGGCGGGCGTAACGGCGAAGGAAGGCGCTGACGAGGCAGGATCGGCGACAGACGGCGCCACTGGCGTTGGGGACGGTTGTGGCGCCACCGGAACCACTGTCGGCTTGACTGGATCATTGGGGCGTTCGGCAGGCGTTCCTATGCCAGCTGTCGTTTCCCCGGAAATCGGGAACCTTGTTCTAAACCGGAGATCGAGGGGCGCCGGCGAGGTGCGAAGCAGCTGCAAAGCCGCAGCGGATGCGGGTTCTTTTGGCTGCACGGAAGGCGCTTCGGCTGCGTCGGCCGGCAGCGCCTCGCCGAGCATATCGTTTGCCGAATCCTTGCCGGCCTGATCCCAGACATAAACGCCCGAGGCGGCGATCACCAAAAGTGACAGGGCAATCTCTTTCATCGGAATTGTGCTTCCACATTGAACCTTGCAAACGCGACCCGTCTGGTCCGCTTCGGAGGCAATATCCCACAACCAAGCTGACAACTGGCTGTCAGCCGAGGTCGAACTGCGAGGGGACAGTGAAAGCTCTAGGGGGACGGTAGATTGGCTTGTCCTAGATCAAGATTGCCGCATGAGCGGCGATGTAGGAAGGTTCTCTCAAACCAGGTAAACTGCCTATGATTGTTGCCAACAAGCCAGCCGGATACACCGGAACCCAGATATTGCTGCATTGGACAATTGCGGCGCTGGTCAGGATGCTGCGACCTGAACGGCGGGGCGCCGTGATATCATGAGCCGGCTGCACAATGAAAACCATCTTGTATCCCGCGTCGGCTGGTTGCGCGCTGCCGTGCTCGGCGCCAATGACGGCATCGTGTCGACGGCAAGCCTGATCGTTGGCGTGGCGGCAGCCGATGCCGCGGCCTCCAATGTTCTGGTGGCCGGCGTCGCCGGACTGGTCGCCGGTGCGATGTCGATGGCGGCAGGCGAGTATGTCTCGGTCAGTTCGCAGTCCGACACCGAACGAGCCGACCTTGCGCGTGAGAGAGAGGAATTGGCGACACAACCAGATTTCGAGCGGCAGGAACTTGCAGAGATCTATGTCAGACGAGGCGTCGAGCCGACCCTTGCCTCGCAGGTCGCCGACCAATTGATGGCGAAGGATGGGCTCGGCGCCCACGCTCGCGACGAACTCGGCATCTCCGAAGTCACCACGGCCAGACCAATCCAGGCCGCGCTGACCTCGGCGGCAGCATTTTCGGTTGGCGCGGCCATGCCTTTGGCGATGGTGCTTGTTTCGCCGGCCGCCTGGCTTGCCGCAACGGTGTCTGTTGCCTCACTCCTGTTCCTGGCGGTCCTGGGCGCCATCGGAGCCAAAGCCGGCGGAGCCAATGTGCTGAAAGCAACGATTCGCGTCACCTTTTGGGGCGCGGCGGCAATGGCGCTGACCGCCGGTATCGGCGCGCTCGTCGGCACTGCCATATGACGGCGCGGCAGCCATATCCGCTCCGATGGCTGCGAGTACTTTTTCGTCACGCAAGATAGTATTGCCTCAAGACGTTTCAGCGCTGGTTCCATGAAGTTGCGAAAGCGCAACGAAGCCGTCCCCTGAGCGAACTATGACGAGGGCTTCGCAAATCGCGGAGGACTGCGTCGTGAAGAAACCCAAGTCTATCACTCCCAATACGGTGGTTGACGAGATGATGAGGAAATGGCCGGCAAGCGTGGCCGTGCTGCTCAGCTACAGGATGCTTTGTGTCGGCTGTCCGATCGGCACGTTCCACACCGTGGCCGAGGCGTGCCATGAGCACTGCGTGGATGAGGCGCGTTTCCTGGCCGATCTGGACGCGACTATCCGGGGCGAACGGTGATCGTCAGTGTTTGCCCGGGTTCTCGGCGAGAACCACAAGGCGATGGGCATCCTTGACCGTGACTTTCTGGCGGCCGCTGGCGATTATTCCGATGTCTTCCCACCTGCTGAGCACCCGGCTGACGGTGTGCAGCGTCGTGCCTGTCATCTCGGCGATGTCCTGTCTCGAAATCGGGAAGTCGATTTCGATACCGCTTTCGGTCTTTCGGCCGGTCTGGTTTGCCAGCCGCAACAAGGCATGCGCGATCCTTTGCTCGACCTGTTCGGTCGACATCTCCACCACCCGCGTCTGGGTCTCCTGCAGCCGGGTACCGACGGTTCTGTAGGTGGTTGCCCCAAATGCCGGGAATCGTCGCGCCATCTCCGCCCACAGAGCGTTGGGCCACGTCAGTACCACGCAGTCGACGGCCGCGAGGGCGCTGGCGGGATAGGTCGTTCGGCCGAGCGCCGCGGCGACACCAAAGATTTCGCCTTCACTGATGTATCTGGCAATGACCTGTTGTCCGTCCGGCGTAGTGCGAACGACGCGGATATGGCCAGAAATCAGCACAAAAAACGAATGAGCCTCTGTCTCCTGCTCGAAGATCGCGGATTCCTTGGCATAGCGTGACGACCGTGCGCTTCGCAGGATTTCGCTTTGTTCTTCCGCAGTCATCCCCTGGAAGAGCGGCAGCTGCGATATCAGAGATCGGTCCAGAGCAGCCAAACGTATCTCCTCACGACCCCAAGACACCGCGCCAGGACGCGCCAACCATTCTTATCGCGAGTTTGCGCCAGCGCAAATTGTTCGCGGGGGGATCAGGCTAAATGAGAGGGAACGGCGCAACGCCGCGAACATGAGACAAAGGACAATTCGATGAAACGCACTATCTTCGCCGCCGCAATCTCCCTTCTCGCGCTCGCTGGCGGCGCAAGCGCCGAAGAGCACGTCGTGCAGATGCTCAACAAGGGCGAAAAGGGCGCAATGGTTTTCCAGCCGGCTTTCGTCAAGGCCGCACCCGGCGACACCGTCAAGTTCGTGCCGACCGACAAGAGCCACGACGCCGAGTCGATCAAGGGCATGATCCCGGATGGCGCCGAGCCTTTCAAGGGCAAGCCCAGTGAGGAAATCACCGTCACGCTGACCAAGGAGGGTGTCTATGGCGTCAAATGCGCGCCCCACTACGGCATGGGCATGGTCGCGATGATCGTCGTCGGCAAGCCGGTCAATCTCGATACCGCGAAAGCGGTCAAACATCCTGGCAAGGCAAAGACGGTGTTCGCGGATCTGTTCACCCAGATTCCCGCCAACTGATCGGCATGAGATAGCCTGCCTGCCACAAACGGGCGGGCATGGGCCGGACGGACCGAGGGCGGCGGTTCATCCGGCCCTGTTCATTTCAGGATGTAGGTCATGGCAATTCCACGTCTGCGGGACTATTCCGGTCCGGCTTTTCTCTCCTATGGGTTCAGACCCTTCTTCTTTCTCGGGTCGCTTTATGCGGGGCTCTCCATTCTGCTCTGGCTGCCGATGTATGCGGGCGGCCTCGAAGCCCATAGTGTGTTTGTTCCGGTCGACTGGCATGTCCACGAGATGCTGTTCGGCTATCTGCCGGCGATCGTGACCGGGTTTCTGCTGACAGCCATCCCCAACTGGACCGGCCGGCTTCCCGTGCAAGGACTGCCGCTGCTGGCGCTGGTCGTCCTATGGCTTGCCGGCCGCGCCGCTGTCTTCTTCTCGGCAGACATTGGCTGGGAAGCAGCAGCTATGGTCGATGGCTCATTTCTGCTTGCGGTGGCTGCCGCGGCAGCCCGCGAAATCGTCGCGGGACGCAACTGGCGAAACCTCAAGGTGCTGCTGCCGCTCGTCGTGCTGGCGTCCGCGAACGGCGCGTTCCACATCGAGGCCCATGTTGAGGGCGTGTCGGACATCAGCCGAAGACTCGGCATGGCTGCGGCGATCCTGCTCATCTCGCTGATCGGCGGGCGAATTATTCCGAGCTTCACACGCAACTGGCTCGTGCGCGAAAATCCCGGCAGGCTGCCGGCGCCATTTGACCGATTCGACATCGCTTCGATAGCCATCTCGGCCATCGCATTGGCAACATGGACGTTCGCCCCCGACAGCGCCACCTCAGGAACGCTCATGGCCATTGCCGCAACCTGCCAGGTGTGGCGTTTGTCGCGCTGGGCTGGCGAGCGCACCTTGCCGGATCCGCTGGTGCTCATGCTCCATCTTGCATACGCCTTTGTGCCGATCGGTCTCGCCTTGGTTTCGGCGGCGATTTTCTTTCCTGTTATCGTGCCGGCCGCTGCAGGGCTCCACGCGCTTGGAACTGGTGCGGTCGGCGCCATGACGCTTGCTGTCATGACCCGCGCGACGCTCGGGCACACCGGCCGAGAGCTGAAGGCTGGAAAAGGCGCCTTGTTTATCTTCGTAGCCATCCTTCTCGCGGGATTATTGAGAATTCTGGCCGCCTTCGTCCCCTATGGCGCGGTAATCGACATGGCGGGCGTCGCATGGGTCGCGGCATTTGCCGGCTTCATCCTGGTCTACGGGATGGCATTGATGACGCCCAAGGCGCGGTGAGGCGGCAGAGCAGGCGACCCCCAAGACGAGAACGGAGCGGAGCTATTCCTGATTTTGTCAGCCGAAGCTGAGGTGGGCGAGGATACGGCCCACCCACCCCCGATGGTCCAAGACCAACCTGAACCCCAGATTGTCGGGAGGCAAACCAACGGCGCAACCTCCGCTTTTCCCGTCGCTGACGAAATTCGACATATAGGCTCTGTGCAGGCCTTCCAGGACGTGAACCCCGCAATTGTTGACCGAGCTCGCAACATCGCTGCCGTCTTCGGCGAGCGTCGTGCGGACATAGCAGGTTGAAGTCCACTCCCAGACGTTGCCGGAAAAGTCGGCAAGACCGCGCGAATTCAGTCCGAAAGAGCCGCGGCTCCTGGGCAACGGGTCCGGTTTGCGATTGAGTTCGACCTCCGCCTGATAGCTGGTAAGCCAACGCCTGGCGGGGTTGTTGGCATCGTTTTCGACACCCTCGAATTCGCCAGCGAACCGCTCGGCTGCCGCAAGGGCCCATTCTTCGTCGGATGGCAACCGCCACTGACTGCCGGTTGCTTCAGTATACCACCGGGCGTAGGCAACGGCGTCGAGGTAACTCACGCCGGTTGCGGGTGCGTCACGCGGGACTGAGCGGGTTTCCTCCGCCGGCCGACAGGCGCCGGCCGACACACAAGCTGCGTAATCGGCCGCGCTGACTTGGTACGCCATGATCTCCAGGGGGCCTTCCAGGTGCCGCTCAACCTTGGGATTGGCCTGAGGGCGTCCGTCCTTAAGATACTCGCCCGGCATCGGATAGACGATCGAATGGGGATCAATGCTGATCGTCCTGGCAACGGCGTCGGGCGGCCGATGACCGCCGGCTGCCTGCATCGAGAGCCAAACCGGCAAGGCTAAGGCTGCCACAGCGATCGGAACGAGCTTCATTATGAGAGGCGGCATGTGTTTTCTCCATGCCCGGAGAGTGTCTCTGTCCGGGCATATCGGAGTGCCATTCAATTGGTGGCGATGGGTTTGGGCGCTTCGACCTGCGTCATCAGGTCGTCATCCCACTCGCCCTCGACCTTGAAATGAGCGGTGGCTCCAAGTTCGACGGCCTCGATCAGATTGTGGTTGACGTAGGCGTAGACGCCCGGTTGCAGGAAGGTGTAGAGCGCCGAGCCGGCAGAACCGCCACGGATGAACCATGTCTCGAGATCCTTGGACGGCGGGTTGGCGAATTTGCCCTGTTCCCAGACGTAATCGCCGTGGCCGCCGATCAGGTGCGGCCGCGTATCGCGGTTGGCCTGTGAATGGACGATAAGCACCGTTTCGCCGACCTTCGACTTCATGGCGTTGTCGCCGGTCAGGGATCCGACCTTGCCGTTGAACACCACATGCGTCGGAACGAGACCGCGCATGACCTTGACGGTGTCGTCGTAGCCGTCGCCGGCGGATTCGTAGCTCTTGAAATTGCCCTTCTCGTCGCGCGGAATATAGAAATCACTCTCGCCGATGTAGAAGATCTTGTCGTACTTGACCGGTTCGCCCTTGTCGTTCCTGAGCCCGTCACGCGGCAGCACCATGATGGCGCCGTTCATGCCGGAAACGACATGCCATGGGATCATCGCGCCCCCAGGTGCGCAGTGATAGACAAACGTTCCCGTCCGCGTCGCCTTGAAGCGAAGGGTCACCTGTTCACCGGGATTGATCAAGGTCAAGCCGCCGCCACCCAGCGCGCCGGTAGCCGCGTGGAAATCGATATTGTGGGCTAGCGAGTTGGTATCGGGATTGATGAGCGTCAGCTCGATATAGTCGTCCTGATGCACGACCATCAGTGGGCCAGGGATCGAGCCGTTGTAGGTCATCGCATTGAGCTTCGTGCCTTCGGCATCGATGACGACAGGCTTTTCTTCGATCGTCATGGTAAATTCGACGATCTTCGGACCGCCCTTGGCGATCTGATCATGCGGATGCACGAACGGTGGTGCTACGAGCGTGATCTTCTCGCGGGGCAGCCCGCGAATCTCTGCCTTTGTAACCGTGGCCGACAATGCGGGCAGTGCTGCAACAGCAACAGCGCCAAGCGCGGCTCCAAAGAGGGCTTCGCGTCGCGTAATCATGTCAATCTCCTGTCTCTCGACCGTTGCGGATGAGCAGAAGGTACATGACCTGACGCTAGCCCTCTTTGCGCTGGCTCAAACTGTGTTGTTAATCGCAGGAACAACAGCTCGGATGCAGAGGTCTTGTGGGTCACGATTTGACATGTGAAAGTTCGGTGTCGCGGTTTTCAGTAACGGTGCGCTGCCACCAGCGTCTTTCTGAATATCAGTCGCCGCTTTTGTCTTCCAGATCAATCAGGATTCGCTCGGCGGCTCCGTCGAGATCTTCGTATTGGCCACTCTTCAATGCCCACAGGAATCCCCCCAAGCCAAGTGCACCAAGAAAGAGAGCGACGGGTATGAGGTAGGTGAGAGTGGTCATGACGATCGGACCAGGTTGTTGAAGTTGGACACCCTGTTGCGGCGAACATCCTTGGCCGTTGAGAACGGTTGCGACGATCGCAGGCGTAGAGCATTGCCAATGACAAGCAGCGATGAGGCGGACATGGCGATCGCCGCGATCAGGGGCGTAACGTGCCCGAGGATCGCTATCGGTACTGCGACCGCATTGTAGACGATCGCGATGACGATGTTCTGCCGGATCAGGCGTCCTGCCTGGCGCGAGACGTCCAACGCCAGCGGGACGGCCATAAGGCTCTCGCGCAGGAAGACGAAGTCAGCAGCGTTGCGGCCAATATCAGCGGCGGTCGCCGGTGCAATCGATACATGCGCAGCGCTTAGTGCCGGCGTGTCGTTGAGACCGTCGCCAACCATCAGAACCCTGTGTCCGTCTTTCGCCAAGGTCTCGATGCGTTCGACCTTGCCGGATGGCAGCAGGCAGGGGACAAAGTCTTCGACACCAAGCACCTTCGCAACGTCGGCGCAGGCTGCCGCTGTATCCCCTGACAGCATTTCGACAGATACCCCGGCGTCGTGTAACCGATCGATGGCTGGTGTGGCATCGGCGCGAAGCACATCGTCGAAAATGAAGGATGCGACAATCATCCCATTCTTTGTCAGGACCGTTCCACCGTATCCGTGTTTGCCTTCGCCGCCAGTTCGAGCCTTCCAGCCGGCCCATCCGCGTCGGCCCAGGCGCCATGTGCTCCCGGCTGCAGTGGCCTCGATTCCGAACCCAGGATGCTCGGTGACGGCCTCGAATTTGAACCGGCCGCCCAGAGTGGCAAAGCCGGCTATGGCCTTTGAGAACGGATGGCGCGAATGCGTGGCCAGGTCGGCTGCCAGGGCCAGCATATCTGGGTTGACCGATGGCGCGTTGACGAGTCGGGGCTGGCCGAGCGTCAGCGTGCCGGTCTTGTCGAACACAGCCGTGTCGATTGTTGCCAGGCGCTCCATGGCCGAGCCGTCCCTGACCATGATGCCGTTCTCGAACAGGCGCCGCGCGGCGACCACCTGAACGATCGGCACTGCCAGGCCAAGCGCGCAGGGGCACGTGATGATGAGAACAGCGATAGCGATCGTCATGGCCCGGTGCCAGTCGCCGGTCGCCGCCACCCAGCCAAGGAATGTCAAGAAGGCGGTGAGATGCACCACGGGGGCGTAGAGCGCCGAGACGCGGTCGGCGATGCGGCGATAGTGCGCGCGGCCGCCCTCCGCGGCCTCCATCAGCCGCACCATCTCCGCCAGGAACGAATCCCTTGCGGCGGCAGTGGCTTCGATGGTCAGCGGGCCGGTGATATTGAGCACGCCGGCCTGCACGGCTTCACCGGGCCCTACGTTTTTTGGCGTGCTTTCGCCTGAAGCCAGCGAGCAGTCGAGATCCGACGCTCCCTGGATGATCTTGCCGTCGACGGGGATTCTTTCGCCAGCTGCGATCAACAACCGCATGCCCGGTTCGATCTCGCCGACTGGTAGATAGTCGCGCGCACCATCGCCGCGAACCACCATGGCGCCACGCGAGGCCAGCTGCGACAGGCCTTTCACCGCGGTGCGGGCACGTTCCCGCATTACGTGATCCAGCGTGCGGCCGACCAACAGGAAAAACAGCAGCGATACCGAAGCATCGAAATAGGCGTGCTCGCCATGGTTGATCGTCTCATAGAGGCTCATCGCGTAGGCAAGTGAAACACCGACCGCGATCGGAACGTCCATGTTCATGCGGCCATGGCGCAGCGCATTCCAGGCCGATCGGAAAAAGATACCGCCGGCGAAGGCGAGCGCCGGAATGGCGATCAGCGCGGAGACCCAGTGAAACAGGTCGCGGGTGGCCCCTTCGGCGCCTGACCAGACCGAGACCGACAACAGCATGATGTTTCCGGCCGCGAAGCCGGCAACGGCGACGGCGCGGATCAGTTCGGCAAGCGTTCTGTCTCTCCTATCAGCGTCGGCTTCGAACAGGTGCGCCTCGTAGCCTAGCCTGCCAAGCGCGGCGACGAAGGGTGGCACCTCGTCCCCACGCCACCGGATCGCGACGCGTTTCGTCGAAAGGTTGACACGCGAGCCTTCGACATTGCCGAGCTTTCCCAGCGCCGTCTCGATCGTCTGGATGCAGGCGGCGCAATGAACCGTCGGCACTGAAAGATCGGTCTGCCGAAGATTGTCGCCAAGCGAGCGGCTGGCGAGCCGGATCTCCTGGCTGGATGGCAGCGTCGATGCGGAGCTGCCCAGGTCCAGCGCCATTTCGGCGCCCGGTGCACAACAACTCATTGCAGCGTTCCATGGGAAATCATGATTCGACGGACGTCTCGGTACGGCCTGTCCAGGCCGGCATCGGCGTCGACCTCGACGATCCAGACGCCGTCCTTTGGCATATGCTGCGCCGCGAATTCCTGGCCTGAAGCAAGGGCCAGCGTGACCGACTTGTCCTCCTTCTCGTATGCGGGATGACGAAACAGCATCTTCACGCCGTGCAGAGGAACCGGCTTGCCGGCTGCGTCGGCGATGCTGTAGCGGACTTCGCCCCATGCGATGGTTAGCTTGCCTGTCCAGCCGAGTGCCGCTTGCGCCCGGCCCTCCTGCGCCTGCTTGTTGAATTGCTGGCTCGCAACATAGGTATTTTCGACGACGAGGCCGGTCCAACTGGTGTTGGCAAGCGTTGCCATGGTCAGGTTGACCGCGATCACCACCCCGAAAAAGGCGAGGACAATGACCAGCATGTGCCGGCCCGTGAATTCCCGAGGCTTCTGGGCATTGGCGGTCATCTGGCGGCCTCTGGAGCGTTGAAAGTGGCGGTGTATTCGTTGGACTCGAAGCTGGCCTTGTCCTCGACGCGGAATTTGAAGGTCTGCGCCGGGGCGCGGATCTGGTCCGCCGGCTGGCGGACGAAGACCTTCAGCATTTTCAGGCGGTCGGGTTCGACCGGAATGGCAAAGGAGCGGCCTGCCGGGATGTCTTCGCCGACCACGCTCATGTCAGCTCCATACAAGCCTTGAATCGTGACGACGATCGTCCTCGGCTCGGGGATCATGTTGAGCAGTTTGACGGTGTAGCCATTGCGGATAGACCCGTCGGAAAGCGTGACGAACTGAGGATTGCGATCATGCAGCACGTTTAGTTCGAGCCGATCGCGCGTCAGCAGGGAATAGAGCAGGCCAAGGCCGATCAGCGACCACAAGCCCATGTAGACATAGGTGCGCGGCCGAAAGATCTTGCGAATGTGAAAATGCGCTACCTTGTCGGAGAAAGCGCCGCCAGCGGTCCTGACGAGCGATGGATTGACTGGGCTGGAGCCGCCTGCTGTCGCCAGCATCATATTGGCGTTGTAGTCGGACAGCGTCGCATAAGCGATCAGCCCATGCTCCCTGCCGAGCTTGTCCATGACACCGTCGCAGGCGTCGATGCAAAGCGCGCAGGTGATGCATTCGAGCTGCTGGCCATCGCGAATGTCGATCCCCATCGGGCAGACCGCGACACAGGCGTTGCAGTCGACACAGTCACCTGCGGGCTGGCCAACCGCCAGCACTTTCTTGGCGTGACGCGAACGCGGTTCGCCGCGCCAGTCGTTGTAGGTGACGGTGAGAGAATTTTCGTCAAGCATGGCCGCCTGAATGCGCGGCCATGGGCACATATAGGTGCAGACCTGTTCACGCATCAGGCCGCCGAACGTGTAGGTGGTTGCCGTCAGCACGGCGATGGTGATGTAGGCCACGGGTGCGGCGCTGCCGGTCCAGAGCTGGCCGAGCAGTGTCGGTGCGTCAGCAAAGTAAAAAATCCAGGCGCCTCCAGTCGCCGCGCCGATGACCAGCCAGATCGCGTGCTTTGATACGCGCAGCACCAGTTTGCGGGCGGTCCAGGGACCCGTATCGAGCTTCATGCGGGCATTGCGGTCGCCTTCTATCGCGCGTTCGACGACGAGGAACAGATCGACCCACACCGTCTGAGGGCACGCATAGCCACACCAGGCACGGCCGACAGTCGAGGTGATCAGGAAAAGACCGACGCCGGCCATGACCAGGAGGCCCGCCACATAGAAGAATTCCTGCGGCCATATCTCGATGAAGAACAAGTAGAAGCGCCGATTGGCGACATCGAGCAGCACCGCCTGGTCGGGTGCAAACGGACCACGGTCCCAACGCAGCCACGGCGTCAGATAGTAGATGCCAAGCGTGATCGCCATCACCAGCCATTTGAAGCGGCGAAAGCTGCCTGAGGCGCGCTTTGGAAAGATCTTCTTGCGCGGCGCATAAAGAGGCTGACGGATCTTGGCGGAATTGACCGCCTCGGCTTCCAACCGCTCTACCTGCGTATTGTCCAGCAACGACTTTTCTCCGCTCTACACGCAGACGGCGATTTGAATGCGCCGGGCAACAATGCCGCCCGGTGGACCTGCCCGCGTTGATGCAAGTCAATCTTGGCGTTGCGGAAAAGAGTCGAGGCCCGGCTGGGCCGGGCCTCGTCGCCTGGAAGGTGAAGGGTCGAGAACAGGTCCCCGCTTCCTATTCCCCACCGCCAAGCGAATGGATGTAGACGGCCAGTTCCTTGACCTTGGTTTCGCCAAGACGCGCTCCCCAGGCTGGCATGACGCCCTGCTTGGGTGCGCGAACCTGGTCGGCGATTGCCGTCTCGCCTGAGCCATAGAGCCAGATCGCGTCGGTTAGGTCGGGGGCGCCGAGCTCCTTGTTGCCTTTCGCGTTGTCACCATGACAGGCAACGCAGTTTTCTGCGAAGACCTTGGCCCCGGGCTGGATCAGACTAGCATCGTGGACCTTGCCGGACAGGCTGGCAACGTAGGCGCTGACTTGGGCGATCTGGTCGGCGGTTATGATGTCGCCAAAGGCAGGCATTTCCGACAAGCGCGTGTCCGGATCGGACGCGAAGCGGATACCATGCGTGATCGTCTGCTGGATCTGCTCAGCCTTGCCACCCCAAAGCCAGTCGTCGTCGTTGAGATTGGGAAAGCCCTTGGAGCCCTGGGCACCGGAGCCGTGACATTGCACGCAATTGACCTTGAATGCGGCGCCACCTGCAGCGACTGCGAATTCGCGCAAGGCATCGTCCGCGGCTATCTCCGAGACGGTCTTGGATTGCACCGCCGCGACATATTTGCCTTTGGCGGCTTCAGCCGTGGTCAGCTCGTTCTTGACCTCGCCGCGGCTGGAATAGCCGAGCACACCCTTCGTCGCCGAGTGCAGCAGTGGCCATGCCGGATAGGCGATCGTGTAGCCGATCGCCCAGACGATGGTGAGGTAGAAAGTCATGACCCACCAGCGCGGAAGCGGATTGTTCAGCTCCCTGATGCCGTCCCATTCGTGGCCCGTGGTTGAGACGCCAGAGATTTCGTCGATGTGCTCGTCGCTCATGATTACTCGTCCTCAAGGGGAATCCGGGCAGCCTCGTCGGCCAGCTTGCGACTGCCAGGGCGGAGGGAGAAGACAATTGCCCCGACAAAGAAAAGCGCCATGGCGACCAGGCCCCAACTGTCAGCAAACTCCCGCATCAAATTGTATTGCATGGATAACTCTCCTCAGCGGTAGCCGGCGGCTTCGTCGTAATTCTTGAAATCGACCAATGTGCCGAGCATCTGCAGATACGCAACGAGGGCATCCATTTCGGTCACCTTTTGCGGATTGCCGTCGAAGTCGCCGACCTTGGCTTTGGGATATCTTTTCTGAAGGCCGGAGGGGTCGGCATTCGGGTCGGCCTGCGCCATCAGATCGGCGTTGGCGTTGGCGATCATGTCATCGCTATAGGGGACACCGACACGCCTGTTGGCGATCAGGTGCGTAGAGAAATCCTTCACCTCGATCTGCGCGTCCTTCAGGAAGGCATAGCTCGGCATGACCGATTCCGGCACCACCGAGCGTGGGTCGGCAAGGTGCGCGACGTGCCAGGCATTCGAATAACGGTCACCAACCCGGGCGAGATCTGGCCCGGTGCGTTTGGATCCCCACTGGAAGGGGTGGTCGTACATCGACTCCGCAGCCAGGCTGTAGTGGCCGTAACGCTCGACCTCGTCGCGAAACGGCCTGATCATCTGGCTGTGGCAGAGGTAGCAACCTTCGCGCACGTAGATGTTGCGCCCGACAAGTTCGAGCGGCGAATAGGGGCGCATGCCTTCCACCTTCTCGATCGTGTTGTCGAGGTAGAAGAGCGGCGCGATCTCGACGATGCCGCCGACGGTCACCACAAGAAGCGAGCCAACGAGAAGAAGCGTGGCGTTCTTCTCGATGAGTGCGTGTCTGTCCATCAGGCTCATTCTCTGGCTCCTTATTCGGCAGGCTGCAGGGAGGGTGCGGAGCCCGGCATCGGCTCTTCCGCGCGCTTGTATCCAAGGATGGTCATGGTGATGTTCCAGGCCATGATCAGGGCGCCGGAGAGGTACATGGCCCCGCCGATGGCACGCATGACATAGTATGGGTGCATGGCGGCGACGGTTTCAGCAAAGGAGTAGACCAGGAAACCCTGCTCGTCGTATTCACGCCACATCAGGCCCTGCATGATGCCGGATACCCACATCACCGCCGCGTAGACAACGATGCCGAGCGTCGCCAGCCAGAAGTGCCAGGTGACCAGCCGCAGCGAATAAAGACGTTCACGGTTCCAGAGCTTCGGCACCATGTAGTAGATCGCGCCGAACGAGATCATGCCGACCCAGCCGAGCGCACCGGAATGGACGTGGCCGACGGTCCAGTCGGTATAGTGCGACAGTGAGTTGACCGTCTTGATCGACATCATCGGTCCCTCGAAGGTGGACATGCCGTAGAAGGCGATGGCCATCACCATCATGCGGATGATTGGATCCGTGCGGATCTTATCCCAGGCGCCCGAGAGCGTCATCAGGCCGTTGATCATGCCGCCCCATGACGGCATCCAAAGCATGATCGAAAACACCATGCCCAATGTCTGCGCCCAGTCGGGCAGGGCCGTGTAGTGGAGGTGGTGCGGACCGGCCCAGATGTAGAGGAAGATCAGCGCCCAGAAGTGAATGATCGACAGCCGGTAGGAATAAATCGGCCGGTTCGCCTGCTTGGGAACGAAATAATACATCATGCCGAGGAAGCCGGCCGTGAGGAAGAAGCCGACGGCATTGTGGCCGTACCACCATTGCGTCAGGGCGTCCTGGACACCCGAGAACGCCGAGTAGCTCTTCGATCCAAGGAAAGAAGCCGGCATCGACAGATTGTTGACGACGTGCAGCATCGCGATGGTGACGATGAAGGACAGATAGAACCAGTTGGCGACATAGATATGCGGTTCCTTGCGCTTCAGGATCGTGCCAAGGAACAGGATGAGGTAGGCAACCCAGACGATTGTCAGCCAGATGTCGACATACCATTCGGGTTCGGCGTATTCGCGGCTTTCGGTGATACCGAGCAGGTAGCCGGTCGCGGCCATCACGATGAAGAGCTGGTAACCCCAGAACACGAACCAGGCGAGATCGCCACCGAAGAGCCGGGCGCGACAGGTGCGTTGCACGACGTATAATGATGTGCACAGCAGCGCATTGCCGCCGAAGGCGAAGACGACGCCCGACGTATGCAGCGGCCGCAGGCGGCCGAAATTGAACCAGGGCTGGATATTGAGATCAGGGTAGGCAAGCTGCAGCGCGATGACAACGCCGACCAGCATGCCGACCACCCCCCAGAACATTGTAGCGATGGCGCCGTAGCGGATGGGTCCGTCCATGTAAGCGGAGGGGTCGACCGGCGCGGCCACGTCGAATTTCGTGTTGCGGAGGAGGATGGCGACAAAACCGAGCAGCACGAAAAAAAGCACCCACATATGCTGTCGGAAAGGCTCATCTGCACCGAAGCCGGCGGCCACCAGAGCCGCAAATGTGAACAGGCCCAAAGCGAAGATTGGTGTGCCGAACTTCATGAGATGCCCCCGACCTTGTATACCGATGCGCGGACGCCAATCCGCGTGGACACCAATTCAGCAGTTGCGTTGTCGCCGCCTTGATCCATGTCAAAGCTCAGTGCTTTCGGATTGGGCAGCGTTGGTCTGCAAATGACTGGAGGGTCGCCGTTGAGCCGGAAGAAAGGGCCAGGATCGTCGCTGTTCGAAGTACGCGATGGAGATGCGGCACCAGTTGACCGATCCACAGAAGTGGTCCCGGCCGCGGTGATGAAGCGCGCGCACAGGGAAAAGTTGCAACTCTGCGATGCCTTGGAGAGAATCGCGGATGCATTGCCCAGCGTCGATCGTCTGAAGTGCCTCGGCACGGCCAACGCCATCGTCCCGCTGCTGCGCGACATCCATCGATATGAAGAGACAGTCATCTTCCCCGCCTACGAGGAGGCCGTGGTGGGCAGTAATGCGAACCTTGCTTCAACCCGGCGACTGCGGGCTGAACATGTGGAAGATGAGTGCTTTGCCGGTGAGGTGACCGAAATTCTGCTGGCCATCGGTCATGGCGAGACAGTCGAGAACCCCGAGGCCATCGGTTTCATGTTACGCGGCCTGTTCGAGAACTTGCGCCGGCACATAGCGTTTGAACGCGAGCACGTCCTCCCTATGATCGGGATCGTCGATTGATCCTAGGCGCCGGAGCGTCGCTGCAGCCGGTCCAAGCTATCCACGACAACATGCCGATTGTTCTCTATCCGGATTACGCTATCTGATCGCAGCCTGGTCAACTGGCGGCTGACGGTCTCGATGGTCAGACCAAGGAAATCGGCGATGTCGGCGCGGGTCAAAGGCAGATCGAAACTTGTCGACTGGGCGGCCGGGTCAAGCGTGGGGTCGATGTTTCTGGCGATCATGAGAAGAAAGCTCGCCACCTTTTCCGAAGCACTCTTGCGGCCCAGCGTCACCATCCAATCGCGGGCGTCATCGAGTTCATTCAGCGTCTGCTTGAAGAGACGGTGCTCCAGTTCCGGCGATTCCTTCATCATCCGTTCGATGGCGGCCTTCGGAAACGAGCACAGGGAGACTGCCGTTGCGGCTTCGGCGTTGATCGCGCTTTCCACCTTGAAGGGCCGGCCCAGAAAATCGGGAGCAAATTGAAGCCCGACAATCTGCTGGCGCCCGTCCGAAAGGCTCTTTGTAAGCTTGACCACGCCGGAAAGCACGTTCGAGTAACTGTCGACGGTTTCGGCGTCGCCAATCAATTCCACGCCCGGTTCAACGGTATGCTTCGACGAGGTCTTGGCGAGGCCGACCAATTGTTCGGGATCGAGCGCTCCGCAAACACCGTGGTGCCGCGCTTCGCATGATTGGCAAAGCACGGGAATGCCGGCGCTGTGTACATCCTGGCGCACTGTCATCGTGGTCGTCCGCGGAACCAAAGGTCCCGTCAGGATATAGCATCGGCCCAGCAAAAAGCCTTGCGGCAGTTTGTCCGCAGCCGATGGGCATTGACCGAGATCAAGGCGGTTGTCGCCCCTGGTGAGCAGTATCGCGCGACACAGCCCGGAGTTGATTGCGACATGCGGCCAGATCTAGTTGCCAGACTTGGTGAGAACGTGCCGCGCTATACCAGCTACCCAACGGCGCCGCATTTTCATCCGGGCGTCGATGCTGCCGCTTGTCGTGGCTGGCTGCAGGCGCTCAACGAGGGCGACGAGATCTCGCTCTATTTGCACATCCCCTATTGCGACAAGCTTTGCTGGTTCTGTGCCTGCCATACCAAGCAGACGCGCCACTACGAGCCCGTGACGGCCTATCTTCGCTCACTGCATGCCGAGATCTCTACCGTTGCCAGTCTTGTCGGAGGCAAGGGCCGCGTGCATGCCGTCCATTTCGGCGGCGGTTCGCCGACGATGCTCAAACCGCAGGACATAGTGGCGCTGGCAACAGTGCTGCGCAACAGCTTTGCATTCCTCCCCGGCGCCAAGATCAGCGTCGAAATCGAACCCAACGACATGGACGAAGCCCGCCTCGACGCGCTTGCCGAAATAGGCATGACGAGAGCGAGCCTCGGCGTCCAGGATTTCGACCCCAAGGTCCAGAAGGCCATCAATCGCGAGCAGACCTTTTTGCAGACCAAAGCCGTCGTCGACGGCGTTCGCTCGCGCGGTGTCGAATCGGTCAACCTGGACCTGCTCTACGGTTTGCCGCACCAGACCAGGGAGAGTGTCCTATCCACGGTCCAACAGGCGCTGTCGCTGGAGCCGGACCGGATCGCGCTTTTTGGCTATGCTCATGTGCCATGGTTCAAGAAACATCAGACAATGATCGACGACGCCTGGTTGCCAGGCCCGGAGGAGCGGTTCGCCCAATCGCAACTGGCAGCGCGCGCCATCCTCGACCAAGGATATGAAGCAATTGGGCTCGACCATTTCGCAAAACCAGGCGATGCGCTGGCGCTGGCCGCGCGCTCAGGGACGTTGCACCGCAACTTCCAGGGCTATACCGAGGATCGCTGCGAAACCTTGATCGGCCTCGGTCCGTCATCCATCAGCCAGTATCGGCAAGGCTATGCACAGAACATGCCTTCGACCACAGAGTATGGCCGCATGGTGGCTGACGGCGGGCTGGCGACCGTCAGAGGCATCGCGTTCTCCGTGGATGATCGCGTTCGCGGCTGGATCATCGAACGGCTGATGTGCGATTTCGCCTTTTCCGCGATCGACTTGGTCGAGCGCTTCGGCGAAGCCGGCCAAAAGCTTCTCAGCAAGGCAAGCTCGACCGCCCTGCTTGATCCAGCGCCGATGCTTGAATTGAACGGTGACCACTTCGTCGTGCCGGTGGAAAGCCGGCCCTTTGTCAGAAGCGTCGCCGCGAAGTTCGACAAGTATTTCGAAACCGGCAAGGCGAGACATTCGGTAGCGGTCTGAGCGGCGGCTTGGTCGCGAACTGAATGCGATGGGACCGAACGTTGTGTCAGGGCCGTCAAGCCTATGACGGCCGTGTCCATGACCCGATGGATGACCCACATCCTCATCTGACAGCGCAAATGGTCGACCGCGTCAGGAATCGCTTCTCGCGTCCATTGTCGAGCGAGAACATGCCGCCGCGACCAGCCACCACGTCGATAATGAGATCGGTGTGCTTCCAGGCTTCGAATTGCGAGGCCCCGATGTAGAATGGCGCCTCACCGATGTGGCCGAGTAACACATCCTGGTCACCGATGATGAAGCCAGCCACCGGATAGCACATTGGCGAAGAGCCGTCGCAGCAGCCACCGGACTGATGGAACAGCACCGGGCCATGATCGGTGACGATCTCCGTGATCAGTTCAAGGGCTGCCGGCGTCGCTGTGACTTTTGCATGCATGGTCTTATCCGGTTTCCAGTCATGCGCGCGGTCCCTTGGGGCCGCGCGCATGGGCGCAGCGATCAGAAGAAGCCGAGCTTCTTCGGGCTGTAGCTGACCAGCATGTTCTTGGTCTGCTGGTAGTGGTCGAGCATCATCTTGTGGGTCTCCCGGCCAATGCCGGACTGCTTGTAGCCGCCGAAGGCCGCATGCGCGGGGTAGGCATGGTAGCAATTGGTCCAGACGCGGCCAGCCTGGATTGCCCGGCCGAAGCGGTAGGCGCGGTTGGCATCGCGTGTCCAGACGCCTGCGCCCAGACCGTAGAGCGTATCGTTGGCAATGCTGAGGGCTTCGTCGTCGTCCTTGAAGGTCGTGACCGATACCACCGGCCCAAATATTTCCTCCTGGAAGATGCGCATCTTGTTGTGACCCTTGAACACCGTGGGCTGGACGTAGTAGCCGCCGGCGAGGTCGCCCGGCAGAAGATTGCGCGCCCCACCGGTCAGCAACTCCGCTCCTTCCTGGCGGCCGATGTCGATGTAGGACAGGATCTTTTCCATCTGCTCAGACGAGGCCTGAGCACCGATCATCGTCGCCGGATCGAGCGGGTCGCCCTGCACGATCGCCTCGACGCGCTTGAGGGCGCGTTCCATGAATCTGTCGTAGATCGATTCATGGATGAGCGCACGGCTGGGGCAGGTGCAGACCTCGCCCTGGTTCAGCGCGAACATGACGAAGCCTTCGATAGCCTTGTCGAAGAAATCGTCGTCTTCGGCGACGACATCCTTGAAGAAGATGTTGGGTGACTTGCCGCCCAGTTCCAGCGTGACGGGAATGAGGTTCTGGCTGGCATATTGCATGATCAGCCGACCCGTCGTGGTCTCGCCGGTAAAGGCGATTTTGGCGATGCGCGGTGACGAAGCGAGCGGCTTGCCGGCCTCGAGGCCGAAACCGTTGACGATGTTGAGCACGCCTGCCGGCAGCAGATCGCCGATAAGATCGGCCCAGAGCAGGATAGCGGCCGGGGTCTGCTCGGCTGGCTTCAGCACCACGCAGTTGCCGGCCGCAAGCGCGGGAGCAAGTTTCCAGCATGCCATCAGCAACGGGAAGTTCCACGGGATGATCTGACCGACCACGCCGAGCGGCTCATGGAAGTGATAGGCGACGGTGTCGTCGTCGATCTGCGAAAGGCTGCCTTCCTGGCCGCGCACGGCGCCGGCGAAATAGCGGAAATGGTCGATGGCCAGAGGCAGGTCGGCCGCGGTCGTTTCCCGGATCGGCTTGCCATTGTCCCAGGTTTCTGCACAGGCGAGGAGATCGAGGTTCTCCTCCATGCGGTCGGCGATGCGGTTGAGGATAAGCGACCGCTCGGCCACGCTGGTCCGTCCCCAGGCATCCTTGGCGGCATGGGCCGCGTCCAGGGCCGCATCGATGTCCTGGGCATCTGAGCGCGCCACCTCGCATAGCAGCTGCCCGTTTACCGGCGAGTGGTTCTCGAAGTAGCGGCCGGACCGCGGTTCGGCCCATTTGCCGCCGATGAAATTGCCATAGCGCTTGTCGAAGGGCGCCTTGACCGAGCGTGAAAATTCAACCTTGTTCATGTGTCTTCCTCCCAAAGCTGACGTCGCGGGATGCGACGCTTCGGAAGAGACTTGCGATTTTCGCCCGTAGTTGTCACCGCACTGGTCACCGCGGTCGGACATGATGTGTCGCAGAATTGCGACAGTCATGGTCGCCAAGGGAGTTCAGTGAGACCGATGGACATCCAGGCGGTTGAGCTTGCGGTGGAGCGTCGCGCGGCTGATCCCTAGCGCCTGAGCTGCAGCCGAGACATTTCCGTCAGCGCGCGCGAGTGCACGCTGGAGAGCCCCGCGCTCTGCCTCAGCGAGAATTTTGGAGCCGCGCTCAGCCCAGCCGAACAAATCGGCGGCGGGCATCGGCTTGTCGAGACACTGCTGGGTAATGCCAAGCGCCAGGCGCGCCGAACGGGTCGCGCCGACCACGAGATCGTCCGCGTCAACGGCGATCAGCGCTCCGGAGCCTTTGTCAGTCACTGGGGCGAGCAGAATTCGCGCCTTTGGGAATGCCATCTTGAAGTTTTCACCTTCGATCCGACGCACCGCGTCGACCACAGCCATCGAGATGAGATTGGCGAAGGCTTCGGTCAGATCAGCCCGGCAGGAAGACACGTCAAGCGCGGCTACAAGATTCCCTTCATGATCGTGGATAGGAGCGGTGGTGCAACTGAGCAGCGTGTTGCGCGTATGGAAATGCTGGTCACGGTGAATTGTGAGAGCGCGCCGCTCGACCAGACAGGTGCCGATCCCGTTGGTGCCTTGGCTTTCCTCGTTCCAGACGGAGCCAGTCCACAAACCCCAGGAACGAAACGTCTCGTCATCGACGGGCGCACCGCGCCGTTCGACCGGCACCCCGTCACGATCGGCAAGCAGGACACAGCACCCGACGCCGCCAACCGCGAGATAGAGCCGGTCGAGACTCGATTGGGCAGCTTGGACGAGAGGTTCGATGCGTTGCCCGGCCTGTCCCAGTTCCGCCTCCGTCAGATAGCGTGGGGGGCTACAGTCGGCTGGATCGAGCCGATGCAAATTGGAAGACCGTCGCCAGGAAGCAACCAGTGCGGACTTCGCTGCAGCGTCCGAGGCAATCGCCGCCTGGATGCGGTCGGCATGATGGCCGTATAGATCCTCGCCCATGCTTAAATCCTCCCAACCTGATGTCTTTCCTCCCGATCTGACCGGTCTGCGGTTCCCGTAGCACATAGTCAATTCGTCGAAAGAAGCAGAAAGCGGATGTCTTCCTCTCGCCTGTCTCTGAGCAATTCGTGGTTACCATCGACAGAAAGCCTACCGACAGATTGACGCGCGTTCATTGATCGGGAGCAAATGGGAGCATCTGCTGCGGTCAAAAATGCTCGCCGGCCTTGAAGGGCCCGATGCGGGTGCCTGCTGCTATCAGGTAGGCTGTCGACCAGCCGATTAGCAGGAACCCGTTCACGCCCTCGAGTGCCGCCAGGACGCGCCACGCATGGGCGGGCACGATGTCGCCGTAACCAACCGTCGAGAAAGTGATGGTGGAAAAGTACAAGGCAGTTTCGAAATCGGCGAAGATGTCGAGCATCCGGTATAGCCCAGCCCAAAGCCAGACCTCCGTGGTCATGACGGCAAAGAGACCCATCACCACGCTGATCATCGCGACGATGCGGCTGCGGCGCCCGTGCATGCGAAAGCGGGACACAAGGTATCCCATCGCATGTGTGACGGCGATAAGGCCAAAGGTATGAACCAGCACCGTCAGGCTTATGACGATTGTGCCGATGAGCAGATTTAGAACCATAGATAATCATACCGATCGAAATCACGACTCAATTTGTGCCAGATCAAATCTGCAGTGCAGGGGGTGTCCCGGCCTTTTTCGCCAAGTCTCGCAGTGGCGTTGTCACAAAGCGGGCCGGATTCGGAAGTGCCATCAGGCGCCGGGTTTGCCGCTAGCTCTTAGCCTGCTTCATCTTGAGTAGTTGCTGCGCGGCGGCCGCGTTGTCGCCGCCACCCTCCACATGCACCGTGGGAACGGCGAGCTTGATGCCGTTCTCGTCGAATGCCTTCTTGATCATCATGAAGGCTCGCCGCTTGATGCCGAACTGACCTCCCGGCTTGGTCATCAGCTTCATCCTGATGTCGATCCCGGAGTCGCCAAAACTGTCGACACCTTGCATTTTCAGCGGCTCGATCGTATCGGCCGCGAACTCAGGATCCGCGGCCAGCTCCTGACCGATCTTCTTGATGAGCCTGCGAGCGAGGTCTATGTCAGAATCGTAGGTGATGCTGAGAGCCATCTTGTCCATCACCCAGTCACGGCTCATGTTCTGGATGGCGCCGAGCTGGCCGAACGGCACGGTGAAAATTGGGCCGCGGTGATGCCGCAACCTGACTGATCGCAGGCTGAACGATTCGACGGTGCCCTTATAGCTGCCGCTCTGGATATACTCACCGACACGGAAAGCGTCGTCGAGCATATAGAAAACGCCGCTCAGCACGTCCTTGACCAGTGTCTGCGAACCAAAGCCGATGGCGACGCCGAAAATGCCCGCGCCGGCGATCAAAGGCGCGATCTGCACGCCGAGTCCGGACAGGATTGTCAGCAAAGTGACGGCCGCTATGAAAACGGCGAGCACGTTGCGGAATATTGGCAGCAGCGTACGCAGCCGGCCGCTGCGGGCAAGGTCGTCCGCGCTTGACCCGTCTTTTGACGCGAGCTCCATCCGATAAGCGATCAGCGCCTTCGCCAGCTGCCACAGCAGATCCGCTACCAGGAGGATGATGATGCTATTGAGCAGGCCCGAAATCACGATCGCGCCTGTTTCACTGCCGGCAAGGGCAGCAGCCGTGATGCGCCAGATATAGGCGAGCCAAGCGACCGCCGCGCCAATCATCGCTGCCCTGGCTCCCCTGACGATCAGCACGTTCAGCATGATGCCGAGGGCGCCGCTGCGCTGCGCTCTGCTGGCGAAGGCCTGTGCGACGTTGCCAACCCCACGCACCGCCACCGGCAATAGCAGCGCATAGAGGCCGAGCCACAGCACGCCGAGCAGTCCTGCCACCCAGGCCAGCCAAAGCGCGATCAGATAGAGCGTCAGCAGCGAATGCCTGGCAGCGGAAGCTGCGCTGCCCGGCCGCCGCCAGACGATTTCGATGGCGATGGCCAACATGCCCAGGCCACAAAGCAGGGCAACCACCCGCGCCACGTCGACCGAGAAACCGATGCTCGGCATGAGGCTGACCACGGCCCAGCCAAACAGCAGAAAGCCGGCGATGAGGCTCACGCGCCGAAGCCAGAAACGCTGCGCGGTCGAGTTT
Organism: Mesorhizobium sp. M8A.F.Ca.ET.181.01.1.1; assembly: GCF_004792025.1. NCBI lineage: Bacteria > Pseudomonadati > Pseudomonadota > Alphaproteobacteria > Hyphomicrobiales > Phyllobacteriaceae > Mesorhizobium > Mesorhizobium sp. M8A.F.Ca.ET.181.01.1.1. The sequence continues at coordinate 39,448 of NZ_SRTV01000016.1, forward strand.
GCAACAGGAACTGTTGTCAGCGTCTCATCCGGCGTCCTGCTCTCCGCGCCGGCGAGTCCAAACAGCAACCTGACAATTGCGCGGACGACACGCACGGCGATGAAGGCGAGCAGCAAAGTCAGCACGATGCGGCGCAGCAAAGGCGGCCAGTCGAACGCGAGGAACGAGCCGATGGCTGCCAGAGCAAATGTCAGCAAGGCAGCGACCTCGGACAGGGCTGCCTGTCCGGGATCAATTGTCGGGTCAGAACCGCCAGGCGACAAAGCCCGGCGGACCAGCCACTCGGCGCCGAAGCCGACGACAGTCAGCACTGCCAGGATCAGGATCACCAGCCCGGGCCTACCTGAATTCACGTCGCGCGAGACGACGCCGGCGGCGTTAGCTGCCTCCTGCGGGATGCGAGGAATGGCATCGGTGAGCGCGACGAGACGTGCGCGAACGGCCAGCTCCCAGTTCGAGATTGCGTCGGCCAGCGATGCGGCAGACGGTTCCTCGGCGGCTACCGGTATCTTTCCTTCGAGCCATACCTTGACCTCCGGATCGGACAGCAGGTCGAGGAATTGCCGTGCCTTTTCGGGCGGCACGCCGTCCGGAGGCTGCTGGGCCCAGGAAGCTCCAAGGAGCACCCAAAGGAAAATCGGAATGACGGCCGACAGTAGAAGACCAATTCGAGTGGGCAGTGCATTGCTCATCGAGCGCTCCGGCAAGTTTCGATCGACAGTACGACCAGACGTTCCCGCAATCGAACGAACCATGCCGGATCGAACGCGGAACCCTGCTACTTGACCACCTCAAACTCGCCCGGCCGCCAGGTCTTGTCAAACCAGGGTTCGAGCGGGCCATAAAGCCGAAGAATCGGATACCATCCATCCCTTCCCGGCGACGGTCTTGACCCAGTTCGCCTCGTTACCTTCAGGGGCCTTCGGGCGGAAATAGAGATCGACCGAACCGTCGGAGTTCTCGGCGAGCTTGTCGCGCTTGTTGTTCTTGCTCGGGAAGGTCTGGCCCGTCTCAAGCTCCGAGCGCGTCTGCGGATCGCCGATCACCACGGACCAGAAATCCTTGACCGGCGGATTAGCGGGAATGTGGAGGCTGTACGTCTTGGCACCGTCCAGATCGTCGCCGTTCACGTCGGTTGAGGCATAGGCGTATTGGGAACCGACGCCGATCATTTTCTGCACCATGGCGGGCGTGTTCACCGTCGCCTGGTAGAAGAACATGGTCCTGGAGTCGAGATTGCGGCCGCCCTCGCCGCCGTCCCGGAGCCATTCATAGCTGCCGTCCACGAAGCCGCGTTCCAGGAGCTGTTTGGATAGAGTTGGGCGCCGTCGAGGCGAGGGCGGAAGGCCAGCGCGCGGGCGGTTGCGTTGCCGATAGCGAGCGCTTCGACCAGCAGCTTCTTCATCCGCTCGTCCGGCGCGAAGGGCTTGCCCTTCTGGATGCCGATGGAGGCAAACAGGCCCAGCATTTCCGGATCGAGCATCGACCTCGGCTCACGCTCGATGACCGTGTGGAGCTCTTCATAGAACTCGTAGTCGATGGCGTGGATGGTGTTCACCGGCTTCCGCGATCCGCTGATGAATTCCATCTTCGGCGGGTTATCGCGTTTGGGCCTCGCGGGGCAAGACGCTGGACTGCGTGTACGACAACAACAGCGCGACCATCGCTCGCGACGGATTGGAGCGGACGCTGCGCCTTTTGCTGGCCAGCGATGCCGATGAAATCAACGTCCTCGCGCATTCGATGGGCAACTGGGTGACCGTCGAGGCATTTCGGCAAATCAAGATATCGGGAAACCTCACTTCCGCCAGCAAGCTTGGTACGGTGATACTCGCCGCCCCCGACATCGACGAGGACGTATTCAAATCGGAAGTGCAGCGAATTGGGAAACCAAAAAAGCCGTTTTTGATCATTGTCTCGCGCGACGACAAAGCATTGGGTCTGTCGAGGCTTATCGCTGGCGGCAAAGATCGGATTGGGGCGAGCAGCAACACGGCGGAACTCGCAGAACTCGGCGCGATAGTCGTTGACTTGCCTGATGTGAAAGCCAACGATGCGACCAATCACGGCAAGTTCGCCCAAGTCGCGGAAATTGCGCCGGATCTTCGCAAGGCCCTGGCGCAGGGTATTCCAGATCAGGAAGAGGGCGGGCTGGCCGGCGCCACGACCCGCGTTCTTACTTTACCCGTCGCGGCGCCGATAAAGATCCTGACGGCCAAGTAGCGCTTGCCGCAGGTATTTGACTTATAGAGAGGATGAACGATGACAAGACTTAGCTTGAGATTGGCCGGTGGTGCGGCTGCGATCGCCGTCGCCATGATTTTTGGCGGACTGATCGACACAGTTGTACCGCTCCCCTCTTTCGTCGGCGACGCGCAGGCGCGAGTTGGCCATCCGCTCACGCCCGGCAGCGTCGCTGGCGTTGCGAGGCGCACCACCCGCCGAACAATCCGTCGGACGAGTGTCTACGTGAACAGCCTCCCGGCCGCATGCGTGAAAACCACCGTCTACGGCCCCGTACTGTGGCACTGTGGCGGCAGGTATTATCAGGCCTCCAGCGGGCGCTACGTCGTCGTCAACATACAGTGACTTTGGGTGGCTTCTGGCAATAGTGCTCCCGGACAGGCGCGATTCGCCTGTCTGTTGGGGCCGTGCCAGCCTTCTGCGGTCCCACCGTCCCAGTTTGCGCCGAAGGAGCCCCATTTGTTCCGGAGCGCAGCGCTGTTGCTGATCACGGGACGTTCACGCGCGCCTTTCGCTCCTGGGCGGGGATGCCGCCCAGGAGCTTCAGCCGGCGATCCGAAACGGCCACTAATTAGCACGATAGGTTTGTCGGGCTTCTTGCTCTCGTAGCGCGGAGAAAAGTCGAAGATCCCGCGAGGCAACAGCTTTGATGATCGTGTTTACATCGAACCGATCAAAATTCACGTGTAACCCACAGGAAGTCAGTCGTCCCTTTCAAATCGGCACCCGGAATAAGACCGACCGCGCCGTTGAGCGCGACATGTGTGCTAAGCGCATCCACTTCCGTGCCGATCGTCCACTTTTCCGCGGGCTGATAGATCAAATTTACGCCGTATCGCTTCGTTCTGATCGAGGGGTTGGTCGCGAACAGGTCGAGATTCACCGCGACATAGCTTACGAACGCGTTCGACTCCCATTTGTCCGACCATTCATGATGGTACGAAGCCACGGCGCTCCAACCCTGTATCGGGCCGACGGTGGGGAAGCGCGCGGCGAAAGCGGCGGCGTCGGCTTCGGTGCCAAGGAATGCAGGCGCGTCTACCGAATAGGCAAGGCCGGCGCTAAAATTATCGTCTTCACCGGCAAATCTAACCGGCGCCGTAAGGCCGGCTGCCGCTGCCCAACCGAATCGGCTGCCGGCCGATAAATCGAGCAAGCGCGCGGCCGGCGTCTCTTGCCGACGAGCGGCCGCCGAAACCTGCATGATCCAGTCGTCTTTTTCGTAATGGAGCTGCGCCGTGAAATACGGCGGCGTCTTGGGGAATTCCCAGGTGGTTGCACCGCGGCTGGTCGGAGGACCGGCCTCAACCGCCGCAGAGGACGATAGATCGTCGGTGATCTCGTATTTGTAGGAAGCCAGATAACTGCTCAGCGACGGCGACGACGCGGTGAACTGGAAATCGCCCGACCAGGCGTTCATGAGGGATTCAGCGTAGCCAACTTTTACCCCCGCGTATTCGATTGTTGCTTCGGACAAGGTGGGCGCTGCGTCGAAACCATCGTCGGAGTTATAGCTCCAGGAAGTACCGAAGACGAACTTGAACGGTCCGGATCCCGTCAGCCGCGCAGCCGCAAGGCGCAAATCCGCTTCGGAGCTGAAAGTCCGGGCGGTTCTTGAACCAGGTCCCAAATGCGGCTCCGGAGCATTGGTGTGTTGCAGGGTGCCCTGCAGGCTTCCGGATAGATCGTAGCAAACGCCGTTGACGAGGTAGCGATGCGACCCCGTGCCATCGGTTGCGCTGAGCGGTTTGCTTTCCGAGCCGGACCCGCCGACATCGATGTCGCACACGGCGCTATCTTCTTCGTCCTCGTCCTCGCCATCGTCCTGCGCGAAGGCCGGCGACAACAAGCGAAAGAGACACAAGCAGATCATGCAAAAGCGGCGAACGTGGCGCCCAAATACTACCTCGCCGGAGTTTTGGCGCAGTCCCATGGATCCCGACACACCGTCATGCGACTTGTTTGCGTCAACGGATGAGCCAGGCGCACGTAACACGCCCAGCTTCCGACGGCCCTCTTTGTCATCCTGCGAAAGGCTTGCAGCGTTCGAGAACGACCGTGCCACGGGCGCAACTGGCGACGGGTTCCGCTTGCCAATCAGCATGCCGGGCTTGGCACACGCCAGTGCAGGAAGCCAACGACCCGAACCATGCCAGCGTTCTCCTTCAATCGACGCGTCACTCGTATTCTAAAGCAAAAAGCGTCAGATGCCGCCGCCATTGTCATATTGCTCTTCGGCAATGTCACGCTCGTCCAGCCAGTGTTCCAGGGTATCTACCATCTCTTCGGCCGACTTGCCGAGCGTCTTGAGATGGATCTCCGGTTTCT
>NZ_SRTV01000170.1:0-324 GCF_004792025.1 Mesorhizobium sp. M8A.F.Ca.ET.181.01.1.1
CGACCATCATCTCTCCGGTGCGGTCAATCGACTCAGGAAATGCGGAATAGAAAGGCGGGCCAGCGAGGGCGCGAATTGGCGTGGCCCACAGCACCAAGTTCAGTTCGGGCTTTGCTGTCCTGTAGAAGGATTTCCAAAAGCCCACCTGTTGCACGTGTCCTCCCGGTGGCTCACACTGCTCGTCGATAGATCCAGAGCTGTGCGGGAGGAACGTTGCGGACGACGAGATCGTAGTGCGAAACGATGTAACGTTCGCGTATTTTGTGAACCGGTGACAGAAGTCTGTAGGTAATTTGGATACGACCGTCAGGATTGGCATAAGGG
>NZ_SRTV01000171.1:0-324 GCF_004792025.1 Mesorhizobium sp. M8A.F.Ca.ET.181.01.1.1
CTGCCTCAGGTCAGGCAGCAGCGAGCGGCCTTGCGGCTGACGACGATCCCGAGCGTCGGCCCGATCATCGCGCATGCGACGATTGCAGCCATAGGCGATGGCCGTCAGTTCGCCTCGGCCAGGGACTTCGCCGCCTGGCTGGGCCTGACCCGCAAGAGGCATGATACCGGCGGCAAGCACAAGTCGACCGGCTATATCAGCCGCGCTGGCGACAGGGACCTGCGAAGGCTGCTCATTCTCGGCGCCAGTTCGTGGCTGCGTCAGGTCAGGGCCAAGCCCGACAGAGGATCGCCCTGGATTCGCGGCCTACTGGCCAGGCGACCG
>NZ_SRTV01000172.1:0-323 GCF_004792025.1 Mesorhizobium sp. M8A.F.Ca.ET.181.01.1.1
CGATGCTGTGTCGTCGATTCTCGACCTGGTTAGCGAGGGCATCGGCTACGCGGTGCTGCCGCTGAACGCAACCGTCAGCGACGCGCTCAAGCGGCGCTTTCGAGTGATCCGCATTACCGAGCCCACTCTGTTTAGCCGGCTGGCCATCGCCACGAGCAGCAAGCACACGCTCTCACAACTTGCGGTCCAGGCCATTGCCATGCTCGAGGAGCGCGCCCTACCTCTCTATAGCGCAGTGCGCCGCAAGTAAGGAAAGAGAAGGCAATAGAACCGCAAGGCATTGCTCTTGCGCTTGCGCAGCGGGTTTGCGGGGAGGTTTAATA
>NZ_SRTV01000173.1:0-322 GCF_004792025.1 Mesorhizobium sp. M8A.F.Ca.ET.181.01.1.1
GCAACGGCAAGCTCGCTGGTCGGGAACGGGTACAGTTGCTCGACGCGAATGAGCGCGGTTCGCGTGTCGCCGCTAGTATCGCGGGCCGCCTGCAAGTCGTAGAAGAACTTGCCGCTCGAGAGCACGACGCGCGTCACGTTTTCGGGCGACGTCACAGCGCTGTCCTGCAACACGGGCATGAACGCGCCGCCGGTCAGGTCGCCGAGCGGCGAGTGCGAGCGCACGTTGCCATACAGCTGGCCTTTCGGCGACATGACGACAAGCGGCTTGGGGTCCGCGCTCAGCGCCTGCTCGCGCAGCATGTGGAACCACTGCGCCGAGG
>NZ_SRTV01000174.1:0-322 GCF_004792025.1 Mesorhizobium sp. M8A.F.Ca.ET.181.01.1.1
GCTCTATGTCGGCTACCGGGATGTCTGGCACGCCGTCGAGGTGCTGGAAGACATCCTGCGCACAGGCGCCTGGCAAGAGGCCCGCTATGCGGTCAAGGAAGCCGTCACCTGAAGCGAGCGCTCAATGGGTCTTTTTCCGCGCGCAGACGGAAGCGCTGGATCTTGCCGGTCTGTGTCTTGGGCAGGGCAGCGATGAATTTCACTGACCGCGGGTATTTATAGGGCGCGATCGTCGCCTTGACGTGATCCTGGAGGCGCTTGACGGTCGTGGCATCCGCCGCCGTGCCCGGGACCACCAAGACATGCACCTCAACAATCTGGC
>NZ_SRTV01000175.1:0-321 GCF_004792025.1 Mesorhizobium sp. M8A.F.Ca.ET.181.01.1.1
ACTGCTCACGGTCCTGGATGCGGCGACTACGGTTGAAGACCTTCGGTCACCGCCCGGTAATCGTTTGGAAAAGCTTTCCGGCGACCGTGAGCAGTTGCTGGGCGCGGCGTAGCATATCGGAGGGAAATCCCTTCTTCACAGATCCGTCGTCAATCGAAGCAGTCAGCTTGTTTTTGAAAGAACGGATCATTGCCTGCCTCTTGATGTTCGTATCATAAACAGATACGCGCAGAAGTCAACAGAACCGTATCTTAAAGAGATACGTTATTATTTCCCCTCGACGGTCCGATGCCGCCCGATAGGCAGCATCATCGGCTTGCC
>NZ_SRTV01000176.1:0-321 GCF_004792025.1 Mesorhizobium sp. M8A.F.Ca.ET.181.01.1.1
GGCGCCAGCACCGGCTTCGGGCTCGGCGAAGAGACCATAACGGAGTTGTTCGGCCAATGACGCTCGTCCATACCGAAGGCGAATCCAACAAGGCGGCGGCACGACAGGAATGGAGCGTCAAGCAGAGCCATGCGCCGTCGCAGGAACTTCTGCGGCGCGACGCCGATGCCTTCCTCCACCAGAGCCTGTCCAGCCCCTGCGTCTCGGCCATCGCCAAGGCGGAAGGCATCTGGATCGAGGACACCGCCGGACGCCGTTACATGGATTTCCACGGCAACAGCGTCCACCATATCGGCTACGGCCATCCGCGCCTCAAGGAAG
>NZ_SRTV01000177.1:0-321 GCF_004792025.1 Mesorhizobium sp. M8A.F.Ca.ET.181.01.1.1
GACGCCTTCCGTCCGGCCGCTTCCGGTCAACGCCTTAAAACTGTTTTCTTTTCCTGGTTCCACGATGCTCGCCTGCGCCCTGGCGGCGCTGTCGCTCGCTGGGTGCCAGAAGCAGGAGGCAGCGGTAAAGAAATTGCCGATCATGGTGCGCGCCGAAACGGTCAGGATCGCCGACTACGCGCCACGCACCTCGCTGACCGGCGTGATCGCGGCCCGCACGCTCAACAATCTATCGTTCCGGGTCGGCGGTCGCGTCGCCGAGCGGCTGGTCGATGTCGGCCAGCATGTCGACCAGGGCGCGGTGCTTGCGCGCATCGATCC
>NZ_SRTV01000178.1:0-320 GCF_004792025.1 Mesorhizobium sp. M8A.F.Ca.ET.181.01.1.1
CTGCCCTCGATACTGTGATAGTTGGTAAGGCGGAACACAAGATTGTCGAATTCCACAACCGGCAGCGACAGTGCACTTGCAATCGCATGCTTCGTCATGCCGTCCGCGCGCAACATCTGTAGCACCTTATCCCAAACCACGGACGTTTCGCGCTCGACAGAATGTGGCTCAGACTGCCGATAGTGTTGCGATATCTGGATCGCGAAGTTGCGGTACTGCCAGTCGGTCGTAATTCCTAGGCGATGCAATCGATAGTTCAATGCCGCCACCGATACCCGCCATCGCTTCTTGGCTTCTACTATCTGATTTACTGCGTTTAC
>NZ_SRTV01000179.1:0-319 GCF_004792025.1 Mesorhizobium sp. M8A.F.Ca.ET.181.01.1.1
GTCGGCGATGTCGCGCGGCTCCGCGTCGGGTTTTTCGACGAGCGTGATCGGCACCGGCACATGGCCCGACTGCGATTTCGCCAGCCCTTCCAGCCGGTAAGGCGTGGTGTAGGAAGAGGCGTCTTCCATCAGATGCAGCACCACGCGCGTGCCGCGTCTGGGCGCCGCCTCGAGCGGCGCCGGCGCGATTTCATAGGTGCCCTTGCCGTCGGACGACCAGCGGAAGGCCTCGTCGCTGCCGGCTTGGCGGCTGATGACGTCGACCCGGTCGGCGACCATGAAGGCCGAGTAGAAGCCGACGCCGAACTGACCGATGAGC
>NZ_SRTV01000017.1:0-43710 GCF_004792025.1 Mesorhizobium sp. M8A.F.Ca.ET.181.01.1.1
CGCTCACGAAGATCGTTTGAAAGCGCTCGCGTCATCAGATGCTGGCCTCCAATCCAGCCAGCATCTTGAATCACAAACCAGCTGCTTTGGGAATCCTACGATTCTCTCAAAACAGGAACCGCTCTAGCGAGGCGTGACCTGCATCGGCAGACCGCCTTGCGGCTGCGTGGTCAATTTCTGCACCGGCCAGGGTTTTGTGTCGGCCGTCGTGTCGAAGCGGAACCGGGACAAAAGTACGGCGAGCGCGATGATCGCCTCCTGCATGGCGAAGCTGGCGCCGATGCAGACGCGCGGACCCGCGCCGAAGGGCAGATACTGGAAACGGTCGATCTTTTCACGGTTCCCCGGGTGGAAGCGTTCGGGCAGGAAGGCGTCAGGCCTGTCCCACAGCTTCCTGTGGCGGTGGACGACCCACGGCATCACCAGCACGGCGGCGTACTTGGGGATGTAGAGATCCTTCCACATTTCGGGCTCGATTGGCTCGCGATTGATCGACGGCGCCGGCGGATAGAGCCGCAGCGCCTCGTCGAAGGCGGCGCGGGTCAGCGGCATGGCGTCGAGCCACTTCGTCGGATCGGGCTCGCGCGCCAGCACCTGGTCGATCTCCCGTTCGATCCGGTCACGCTCCCAGGGCGATTCGGCCAGGCAATACAGCGTCCAGCCGAGCGCGCGCGCCGTCGTCTCGTGGCCGGCGCCGATGAAGGTGATGATGTTGTCCTCGACTTCCGAGCGCGTCAGTCCGTCGGGGCCTTCGGCCTTGAGCAGCAGCGTCAGGAAATCCTGGGGCACGGCATCGGGATCGCGCCTGAACTTTTCTTCGCGCATCCTGACCGTGTCGGTCACGATCTTGCGGAAATAGGCCATCGTCTTGCGGCCGCGGATGCGGGTCAGCCGCGGCAGCCAGTCGGGGGCGCGCAACAGGTCGAGCGGATCGACGCGGCCCATGGTTTCGAACAGGCGATCGATCTCGTTTTCGAAACTGCCCGGCTCGCCCGCGATCTCACCGGAAAACAGCGTCTCGGCCAGGATGTCGTAGGTGAGCAGCGTCATGTCTTGGGCGATATCGGACGTGCCGCCCGCCTCGTAACGGGTGACAAACTCCAGCGTGCGTTTCAGCATCGGCTGTGCGAAGCCGAAAATGTGGCGCGGCGTGAACACCGGCGCCATTGCCTTGCGCGACCGCTTCCACACCTCGCCCTCGGCGGTCAGCAAGCCGTCGCGCAGGATTGGCCTCAGGATCTTCTGGCGCACCGTCGCCATCTTGTAGTTCTTGGCGTTGTCCACCAGCACATGGCGGATCAGTCCGGGATCATTGGCGATGACCAGCGGCCCACCGGCGCCCTTGGCCGAAATCCAGGGTTCGTTGTAGGTCGGCTCGCCCCAGAGTTCGAGCGGATTGCGATAGACGATGCGGATCATCTCCAGCGTCGAAGGCGGCGATGTGCGCGGCTTCGGGGCGGGAGGAACGAAGGGGGCGGGCTGAGTATCCATGAAGTGCTCCGCTGCTCCCATTAATGTAGTGGCTGGCACACCAGGCGTCCATGTGACCGAACGGCAGACCGGACCGTGGCAGAAGGAACACCAGGGCGGACGGTCTGTTCATCCGATCGTGACCGTTCCGCCAGGGTTCCATCTTGTCCGCTGGAACGCTCTGCCGTAGTGACGGTCACCAACGGATACCGCCCGACAAAGGAGCCTGCCTTGAAGCACCAGTTGAACATCATCATCGGCAGCACGCGGCCCGGCCGCGCCGGTCCGGTTTTTGCCGAGTGGCTGGAGACGTTCGCGCGCGAGCACGGAAAATTCGAGCCAGTGCTGACCGACATCGCCGCCTTCAACCTGCCGGTGCTGGACGAACCGCATCATCCAAGGCTCGGCAACTATCAGAACGACCACACCAAGGCCTGGTCGAAGGCGATCGACGCCGCCGACGCCTTTGTCTTCGTGGCGCCGGAATACAACTATTTCGCGGCACCCGCGATCGTCAACGCGATCGACTATCTCGCCCGCGAATGGAAATACAAGCCCGCCGCCATCTTCAGCTATGGCGGTGTCTCCGGCGGCCTGCGCGCGGCGCAGGCGCTGAAGCCGCTGCTGACCGCTGTCGGGATCATGCCGATCCCGGAAGGCGTCGCGCTGCCGCTGTACCAGAAACTGCTCGACGAGAACGGCGCCTTCGATGCCAGCGAGCAGGTGCGGGGCGGGAGCAAGACCATGCTGGACGAACTGTCGCGCTGGAGCGAGGCGTTGAAACCAATGCGCGCAGCCTGAAAGAGCCGCTCTCAACCCGGCTTGCTCGTGCCATAAAGAGATGGAATGGTCGCCAAATGACTGAGCCGGGGGGCGGTTCGACTTGCGGTTGCTGTTTGCCTTGCTGCTGGTGCTTGCGACCACCGCTATCGCGGTGGCGGAGCGGCGCGTGGCATTGGTCATGGCCGATGACGACTACCGGCTGGTCCGGCCGCTGGCCAACCCCATCCATGACGGCGAAGCGATGGAAGCGGCGCTGAAGAAACTTGGTTTCGACGTGGTGCTCAAAACCAACCGCGATCTCAGGCGCATGCGCCGCGCGCTCGACGATTTCCGCCAAGACGCCAAGGGCGCAGACGTTGCGCTGGTGTATTTCTCAGGCCATGGCGTCGAAATATCGGGCGACAACCGGCTGCTGCCGGTCGATGCCGATCCGTCCTCGCTCGATGCGCTGGACAAGACCAGCCTGCCGCTGGAAGAGGTGCGCGACGCGGTCGCGGCCACCGCGAAAGTCGGGCTGATCGTGCTCGACGCCTGCCGCAGCGATCCGTTCTCGGGGAGCGGCGGCGACGGGCGCGGCGCGACCTCGCTGGCCAAGGATGTCGCCGACAAGGTCACGCCGGGTCTTGGCCGCGTCGGGCGGGCGGAAAACATCCTGTTCGCTTTTTCGGCCGCACCCGGCGAGACGGCCGCCGATGGCACCGGCCAGAACTCACCCTTCACCACGGCGCTGGCCAAATATCTCGGCACGGACGGGCTCGAAATCCGATCGGTGCTGACGCTGGTGCAACAGGAGGTCTACGACCTGTCGCGCGGCAGGCAACTGCCCTATGTCGAGAGCGGCCTGCCGAAACTGTTCTTCGCCGCCGCGGCCAAGGAGCAGTTGCCGGAGCGCGAACGGCTGCTGCTGGCCATGGCCGACGTGACGCCGGACATGCGCGGCGAGGTCGAGCGGATCGCCAGCGACGCCGACATACCGCTGGCGCCGCTCTATGGGGCGTTGATCAGCGCCGACACCAGCCATTTGTCGGCCGAGAGCCTGAATGCAAGGCTGCGCGAGGCGGCCGACGCCTTCGTCAAGGTACGCGCCGAGATGAAGACGCTGGCCGCCGACGATCCGCGTGTGACGGAACTGCGCCGCCAGGCCGAGGAGCAGTTGGCCCTGGGCGCCTTCGGCGCGGCACAGGCGAAGCTGGCCGAGGCGGTCGATATCGACGAGGTGTCGCGCAAGGCGCTGAAGGCGAATTTCGCCGACCGGACGCTGTCGCAGGCGGCGACGCTGTTCCTGTCGGCGGGCGCGGCGCGCGCCGACCTCAACTATGCGGCGGCCATCAAGGGCTATGAAACCGTGCTGTCGCTGTATGGCGAGGCCGGGCAGACCTCGCTCAGCCTGGAACAGGCCGACCGTCAGAGCCGCACGCTGGAGGAACTCGGTATTCTTTACACGACGGTGGGCAATGTCGACGCGGCCGGCCGGGCCTTCGCCGCGCTGTTGGCCAATCTCGAGCAGCGGTCGCGTCAGGAAACCGATCCCAGCGTCAAGCGCGATCTCGCCATCAGCCATATCAAGCTCGCCAACACTGAGGTGGCGCAAGGCAACCTGCCGAGCTCGCTCGAAAACTATGAGGCGGCCAGGGGCATGCTGCAGGAGTTGACCGCAAGCGTGCCGGACAAGAAAGACTGGCTCGGTGATCTTGCCATGGCCAATGACAAGATCGGCAACGTCCTGGCGACACAAGGCGATGTGGCCGCGGCCGCCCAGGCCTATCAACAAAGCCTGTCGATCAAGCAGAAATTGGCCGACGCCGAGCCGAACAGCGCCTATCTGCTGCGCGACCTGACCATAACCTATGACGAAATCGGCGATCTTGCCCGTACCGCCGGCCAGTTGGGCGGCGCCCAGACGGCCTTCGAGGAGAGCCTGAGAATCCGGCTGGCGCTGGCCGAGAACAAACCCGACGACCTTGAGCGCCAGCGCGCGGTCTCCGTAAGCCACGAGAGGATCGGTGACGTGCTGCGCGAGCGTGGCGCCGCCGCCGATGCGCTCGTGGCCTACAACAAGAGCCAGGCGATCGCCGAAGACCTGGTGCGCCGCGACCCTAACGATACCGACTTGAAGCGCGACCTGTCGATCAGCTACGCCAAGATCGGCAACGCGCTCAACGACCAGGAGAGCTGGCCGGCAGCGCTGGCTTCCTATCAACAAGCGCTGGCCGTAGCGCGTGAACTTGCCGCGAGCGACCCTGGCAATACCGACTGGCAGCGCGACCTTTCGGTCTGTCTGGAAAAGGTTGCCGGTGTGCTTGATGCCCAGGGCAATGTCAGCGACGCACTGCGAAACTACCAGGACAGTCTTGCCATTGCCGACCGGCTGGCCAAGCTCGACCCGGGCAATTCCGACTGGCAACGCGACCTGTCGATCACATTCTCGGAAATCGGCATGCTGGAGACCAAGCAGCGGCATTTCGAGGGTTCCAGGAAGGCCTTCGAAGCCAGCCTCGGCATCCGCCAGAAACTGGCTCAATCCGATCCGACCAATGCGCTTTGGCAATTTGATCTGGTTCAGGCCTACATCAACTATGCGTATGTGGCCAAGGATCCGAAGGCGGTGCTGACCAAGGCGCTGAACCTGACGCTGGAGCTAGACCGCACGGGCCGGCTGGCGCCAAGGGACAAATCCACGATCAAATATTTGCACGGCCTTCTCGCTAAATTCAACGCTCGAAAAAAATAGCCGGCTGGCGGCTCGGCATTTGAGCCGGAAATGCCTGCAAACCTTGGAAAAACCGCCTTTAGCGCCTATATCTAGTCGATATCAGAAGCGCGATTCGGGGCCGATTTTTCGCGCTGTACAAGCGGCATCTAGACAACAGGTTTTCATGAGCGACCAGACCGAGAACACCAACGGCGCTGAAGCCGAATACGGCGCCGATTCCATCAAGGTTTTGAAGGGGTTGGATGCTGTCCGCAAGCGGCCGGGCATGTATATCGGCGACACCGATGACGGCTCGGGCCTGCATCACATGGTCTACGAGGTGGTCGACAACGCCATCGACGAGGCGCTGGCCGGCCATGCCGACCTGGTTTCGGTGACGCTTAATCCCGATGGCTCGGTGACGGTTATCGACAATGGCCGTGGCATTCCGACCGACATTCACCCCAGCGAGGGCATTTCGGCGGCCGAAGTGATCATGACGCAGCTGCATGCCGGCGGAAAGTTCGACCAGAACTCCTACAAGGTTTCTGGCGGCCTGCATGGCGTCGGCGTCTCGGTCGTCAACGCGCTGTCGGCCTGGCTGAAGCTCAAGATCCGCCGCAACGGCCAGATCTTCGAAATGAGTTTCACCCATGGCGATGCCGACGCGCCGCTGAAGGCGACCGGCAGCTACGAGCAGGACAAGCGCCCGGGCACCAATGAGGGCCGCAGCGGCAGCGAGATCACCTTCTTTCCGTCCGCCGAGACCTTCACCATGGTCGAGTTCGACTTCGGCACGCTGGAGCACCGGCTGCGCGAACTCGCCTTCCTGAACTCCGGTGTGCGCATCGTGCTGACAGACGCCCGTCATGCGGACGTCGTGAAGCATGAACTGCACTATGACGGGGGCCTCGAAGAGTTCGTCAAATATCTCGACCGCGTCAAGAAACCGCTGATCGAGAAGCCGATCGCCATCAGGGCCGAGCGCGACGGCATCACCGTCGAAGTGGCGATGTGGTGGAACGACAGCTACCACGAGAATGTGCTGGCCTTCACCAACAACATTCCGCAGCGCGACGGCGGCACGCATCTGGCCGGTTTTCGCGGTGCGCTGACCCGCCAGATCACCGGCTATGGCGAATCCTCGGGCCTGACCAAGAAGGAAAAGGTGTCGCTGATCGGCGACGATTGCCGCGAAGGCCTGACGGCGGTGCTGTCGGTCAAGGTTCCCGATCCGAAATTCTCGTCGCAGACCAAGGACAAGCTGGTCTCGTCGGAAGTCCGTCCCGTGGTCGAAGGGCTGGTCAACGAAGCACTCGGCACGTGGCTCGAAGAGCATCCGACCGAGGGCAAGGTGGTCGTCGACAAGGTGATCCAGGCCGCGGCGGCGCGCGAAGCCGCGCGCAAGGCGCGCGACATCACCCGCAAGACCTCGCTTGGGGTCACCTCGCTGCCCGGCAAGCTGGCCGATTGCCAGGAACGCGACCCGGCGAAGTCCGAAATCTTCATCGTCGAGGGTGACTCGGCAGGCGGCTCCGCCAAGGGCGGCCGTTCGCGGCAGAACCAGGCGATCCTTCCCTTGCGCGGCAAGATCCTCAATGTCGAGCGGGCCCGCTTCGACCGCATGCTCTCGTCCGACATGATCGGCACACTGATCACCGCGCTCGGCACCTCGATCGGCAAGGACGAATTCAACGCCGACAAGCTGCGTTACCACAAGATCATCCTGATGACCGACGCCGACGTCGACGGCGCCCATATCAGGACCCTGCTGCTCACCTTCTTCTTCCGGCAGATGCCGGAGCTGATCGAGCGCGGCCATCTCTACATCGCCCAGCCGCCGCTCTACAAAGTGACGCGCGGCAAGAGCTCGCAATACATCAAGAATGAGAGCGCCTTCGAGGAATTCCTGATCGATTCAGGGTTGGAGGAGGCTTCGCTTACACTTGGCTCGGGGGAAGTGCGGACCGGACAGGATCTGCACGGCGCCGTTGCCGACGCGCTGGCCGTGCGCCAGCTCATCAACGGCTTGCACACGCGCTACAACCGCAACGTCGTCGAGCAGGCGGCGATCGCCGGCGGGCTCAATCCCGATGTCTTCGCCGATCTTGGCCGTGCCAACGCGATGGCGGAGCGGATCGCGCAACGCCTCGACATCATTGCCGAGGACACCGAGCGCGGCTGGACCGGCCGCATGTCGACGTCGAACGAGGGTATCGGCGGCTATGTCTTCGAACGCACCGTGCGCAGCGTGAAGGAATACGCCCATCTCGACATGGCGCTGATCAATTCCGCCGATGCACGCCAGCTCGACCGCTACGCGCAGCGCCTCAGCGAGATCTACGAGATGCCGCCGGTGCTGCGCCGCAAGGATGTGTCCGAAACTGTCTCGGGGCCGCTGGCGCTGCTCAACGCGGTCTTCGCGACCGGCCGCAAAGGACTGACCATGCAACGCTACAAGGGGCTCGGCGAGATGAATGCCGAGCAGTTGTGGGAGACCACGCTCGACCCGAATGTGCGCTCGCTGCTGCAGGTCAAGGTCAACGACGCGACCGACGCCGACAGCCTGTTCTCGCGGCTGATGGGCGACGAGGTGGAACCACGGCGCGAATTCATCCAGGACAACGCCCTGTCGGTCGCCAACCTGGATATTTGACCGACCGCCCATCGGCGCGCCAGGCAATTCCAGAAAGTGCGGAACGGTTTTCCGGGGAAAAGCGATAGCGCTTTCCCCTGGGGGACTTCGTCAAGACAACGAATAGAGCGGTTCCGCGTTTTCGTGAGACAATGAACCGTTCTACGCCGCGCCAGTTTGTTCCATCGCCGGCAAACAAAATCATTTCATAGCCCATCGGAACGGAAGCTCCCGAGAGACATTGTGACAGTATCGATCACAATTTCTCACAAGGAGACATCCATGGGACGCGGCATCTTGCTCTGGTTGCTCGGCATTCCGATTCCGATCATCATCCTCATCATGCTGTTCGTACGGTAGGGGGCCTGAAATGCAGTCCGCCCTATCGGCTGTCAACGTATCCGCTTCGACGGAATCGTCCTCCACCGCGGTCAGCTGGGGACCGATCATTGCCGGCGCCTTCGCGGCCTCGACGCTGACATTCATCCTCATGCTGCTCGGCTCGGGCCTCGGGCTCACTATGGTTTCGCCATGGTCGGGCTCCAGCGCATCGATCACCACCTTCGCGGTGTCCACCGCCGTCTGGCTGGTCATCGTGCAATGGCTTTCCTCCGCTGTCGGGGGCTATTTGGCAGGACGGTTGCGTACCAAATGGGTCGGCATCCACACCGACGAGGTCTATTTCCGGGACACCGCCCACGGCTTTCTCGCCTGGGCGTTGGCCACGCTTCTCGTTGTAGGCGTACTTGGCTCGGCGCTTTCCGCCGCGATTGGATCAGGTGTACAGGCCGCGTCCACCGTGGCCTCGGGAGCCGCCATGGGTGCGTCGGCCGGCGCCTCGGCCAATGCCAGCGGCGCATCGGCCGACAATGCGACCTCCTATCTGGTGGATTCGCTGTTCCGGCCGGCCGATCCGGCCAAGCTCGCGGCCGCCAATCCAGGCGATGAAGCCGCGGCAGCCGGGCAGGCCTCACGTATCCTGATCGCCGGCGCCGTCGCGGGCGAGGTCTCCGCGGAAGACAAGACCTATCTTGCGCAATTGGTCGCCGCGCGCACCGGCCTTTCCGAGGCTGACGCCAAGACACGTGTCGACGCGGTGCTGGCGAAGGCGCAGGACGCGAAGGTCAAGGCGAAGCAGGCGGCCGACACGGCAAGAAAGGCAAGCGCCACCTTTGCGCTTCTCGGTGCCCTGTCGCTGGTCATCGGCGCCTTCATCGCCAGTGCGGCCGCGGCTCTCGGCGGCAGGCAGCGCGACGAAGAGGAAGCCGTTTTCCTGACCAACGGATGAAGGCAAAGCATCAGGACAGCACCAAAGAGCCCGGCATCGACCGGGCTCTTTCTTTATTCGACAGTCAAGATCGGCCGGATCAGTGATCCATCGCCTTGACGATCTCTTCGGTCATCTTCTTGGCGTCGCCGAGCAGCATCATGGTGCCGTCCTTGTAGAACAGCGTGTTGTCGATGCCGGCATAGCCAGAACCGAGCGAGCGCTTGACGAACAGGCAGGTGCGGGCCTTGTCGACGTCGAGGATCGGCATGCCGTAGATCGGGCTGCTCTTGTCATCACGCGCGGACGGGTTGGTGACGTCGTTGGCGCCGATGACATAGGCGACGTCGGCCTGCGCGAATTCGGAGTTGATGTCCTCGAGCTCGAACACTTCGTCGTAAGGCACGTTGGCCTCCGCCAGCAGCACGTTCATGTGGCCAGGCATGCGGCCTGCGACCGGGTGAATGGCGTATTTGACATCGACGCCGTTGGCCTTGAGCTTGTCGGCCATTTCGCGCAGCGCGTGCTGCGCCTGCGCAACCGCCATGCCGTAACCCGGCACGATGATGACCTTCTGCGCGTTCATCATCAGGTAGGCGGCGTCGTCGGCCGAACCCTGCTTGACGGTGCGCTCGATGCCGTCGTCAGCCGCGGCGGCCGCCTCGCCGCCGAAGCCGCCGAGAATGACCGAGATGAAGCTTCGGTTCATGCCCTTGCACATGATGTAGGACAGGATCGCGCCCGATGAGCCGACCAGCGCACCGGTGATGATCAGCGCCAGATTGCCGAGCGTAAAGCCGAGAGCCGCCGCTGCCCAGCCCGAATACGAATTCAGCATCGAGACAACGACCGGCATGTCGGCGCCGCCGATCGGGATGATCAGGAGGATGCCGAGCACCAGCGAGGCGGCGACGATCAGCCAGAACACCAGCTTCGATTCCGTACCGACCAGGAGCACGATCAGGACGACCAGGGCGATGGCAAGTGCGGCGTTGATCAAGTGACGGCCGCCGATCATAATCGGCTTGCCGGACATGCGGCCATCGAGCTTGAGGAAGGCAATGACCGAGCCGGTGAAGGTGATGGCGCCGATGGCGACGCCGAGGCTCATCTCGATCAGGGCCTGGGCATGGATGTCGCCAGCGGTGCCGATGCCGAAGCTCTCCGGTGCGTAGATGGCTGCTGCCGCCACCATGACGGCGGCAAGGCCGACCAGCGAGTGAAAGGCTGCGACCAGCTGCGGCATCGAGGTCATGGCGATGCGGCGCGCGGTGACGGCGCCCACGCCGCCGCCAATGGCGAGGCCAAGCACGATCAGGCCGAAGCGGCCAGCGGACGGGGTTGCCAGCGCCAGCGTGGTGGCAATGGCGATGCCCATGCCGATCATGCCGTAGAGATTGCCCTGGCGGCTGGTTGTCGGATGCGACAGGCCGCGCAGCGCCATGATGAACAGGACGCCGGAAACCAGGTAGAGGAAGGACGCGAAGTTGGCGTTCATGGCGCTCTACTTGTCCTTCTTCTTGTACATGGCCAGCATGCGCTGGGTGACGAGGAAGCCGCCGAAGATGTTGACCGAGACCAGCATCAGCGCGACGAAGCCGAAGCCTGCGGCAACGCCCGAAGCCGCGATACCGACGGCGAGCAACGCACCGACGACGATGACGGACGAGATGGCGTTGGTGACGGCCATCAGCGGCGTGTGCAAGGCGGGCGTCACCGACCAAACGACATAGTAGCCGACGAAGATCGCCAGCACGAAAATGGCGAAGCGGAAGACGAAGGGATCGATGGCGCCGCCCGACAGCGCGTGCGCGGCATTACCGGCGGCCTCGGTGCCGCCCGGGGCATTGGCCAGGTTCTGCACCGCGAGCCTGACGGCAGCACTTGCCTGGTCGAGTTGATCCAGGGCTTTCTGCAAGGTCTGATCCATCACGCGGTCCCTTTCGGCTTAGACGCGGGCGATTTGGGTGCGGCAGGTTTCTTCGCTGCCGCCTTTTTCGGCGCAGGCGTGGACGCATCGGCGACCAAGGTCGTGGCCGGGATCACCGCCGGCTCGACATAGGGCTGCTGGTCCGCCTTGGCGAAGGCCGGGTGAACGACCTTGCCGCCATCGGTCAGCATCGTCGCCTTGACCAGGTCGTCGTCGCGGTTGATGGCAAGCGTCTTGGTCGTCTTGTCGACCAGCGTCTCGAGGAAGGCGAACAGGTTCTTCGCGTAGAGCAGCGAGGCGGATGCGGCGACACGGCCGGGCACATTGAGGTGGCCGACGATCTTCACATTGTTGGCGGTGGTGACGATCTTGCCTGGCTCGGCACCCTCGACATTGCCGCCGCGCTCGACAGCGAGATCGACGAGCACCGAGCCCGGCTTCATCGAGGCGACCATGGCGGCGGAGACGAGCTTCGGCGCCGGCCGTCCCGGGATCAGCGCCGTGGTGATGACGATGTCCTGCTTGGCGATGTGCTCGGCGGTGAGTGCCGCCTGCTTGGCCTGGTATTCCCTGGACATTTCCTTGGCGTAGCCGCCGGCGGTCTCGGCGGCCTTGAACTCCTCGTCCTCGACCGCCAGGAATTTTGCGCCGAGCGAGGCGACCTGTTCCTTGGCGGCGGGGCGCACATCGGTGGCGGTGACGACGGCACCGAGACGGCGCGCGGTGGCGATCGCCTGCAGCCCGGCGACGCCGACGCCCATGATGAACACTTTCGCTGCAGGCACGGTGCCCGCCGCCGTCATCATCATCGGCAGCGCCCGGTCATATTCCGACGCACCGTCGATCACCGCCTGGTAGCCGGCAAGATTGGCCTGGCTGGACAGGACGTCCATCGATTGGGCGCGGGTGATGCGTGGCATGAATTCCATCGAGAAGGCGGTGACGCCGGCCCTGGCCAAGGCCGCGACGGCCGCATCGTTGCCGTAGGGATCCATGATGGCGATCACCGCGGCGCCAGCTTTGTAACTCTTCAGCTCGGCATCCGTTGGCCGGCGAACCTTCAGCACGACATCGGCCTTGGCGACATCCGAGGCCTTGCCTATGACGGCACCTGTCTTGGCGAATTCTTCGTCGGGGATACGCGATCTCGTGCCGGCGCCGGCTTCGACGATGACGTCGAAACCCAGGCCCGCCAGCCGCTTCACCGTATCGGGCGATGCCGCGACGCGCGGCTCGTTCGCATCGAGCTCACGAGGGATGAAAACCGTCTGTCCCACCGCATGATCCTTTCGGCTGGAACCTGTCTGCGCGACGTGTCGACCGGGATATCCGGCTACGTCAACCGCAAGAGGGTTTTGGAAGGTCTATCGCAGAATGAAGGCGCCGACGGCCATGATCAGCACGAACAGGATGGTCGCCGAAAAAAAGCCGCCCGCAAAGAAGCCGAAAGCCATCGCCAGAAGCAGAGCGCCGCAGAAGAGCGAGCCATATTTGGCCAGCGCCAGAAAGCCCGCATAGGTACGGTCATGCTCGGCATAGTCCATCTTCGCGCCCAGTTCTACAGGACCGGTCGGCGTGTGCTCAGCCATAGGAATACCCCTTCGAAGACATCTTTCAGGCACATACCGAAAAGCTGGGCGCAGAGCAATGGCGCTATTGCCGCATCGCAGCCGACAACTGCCTCAAGGGAAAATTGAAACTGGCCGCCGATGCCGGGCAATCGGCGGCTTTGCGGCACGCTTGACCCGCTGTCTCAGCCGGCCAGATGCGGAAACAGGCCCAGCAGTCCAACGACAATCAGATAGAGCGCGACGATGTAGTTCAGCAGCCGTGGCATGATGAGGATCAGCACGCCGGCAATCAGCGAGATGAGCGGCGTGAGGGCCAGCGAGTGGATGGTCATGACCGTATTCCTTCCCACGAACAATGCGACACGCCCGGGGCGAACGCCCGTTGGGCAGAATTGCGGCGATACTCGATGGCGATGCCGCTACTCATAACGGCAGATCCGCGGGAAAGGTTCATGATGCCAGGAAGGCGCCCGTTCAGGCAGCGTCGCGATAGTATTTCGCCGTCGGTACGATGGACAGCGGCGTCAGCCGGTTGATGGCCGGATTAGCGAACATCATCCGCTGCTCCACCGCCGTCGACTTAAAGAACGGGAACCGTTCGAGTGTCTGGCGCAAGTTTTCGCCGCAGGGGATTTCGAACAGAGCGATCGGCGCAAGAACACCCGGGAACACCTTGCCCTCTGTCCTCTGAATGGCATGGAAGATGCGAGCATAGTAAGCGGAATGCTCGATCTTGATCGGCGTAAGCACTGCCGTAAGGTTGAAGTAACTGGCGGCCACCATGCCAAGCCTGAGCGTCAGAAAAGGCAGGACTCCGGGCGCGGGCGCACTGTCGGCATCGGTTGCGAAGCGAGTCCCGTCGATGAATGTCTCTCCGCGGGCAAGCCGCTCGGTTAATATTTCCGGATAGGCGTCGACGGACGGCGAATGAGGGTGCTCTCGGGAAATGTAGTGGAGCCGTAATGTGCTGACCAGGTGTCCATCGAAGTAGACGCCGAACCGATAGGAATTCGGCAGATTGTCCCAGCGATCCTCGAACATCCCGCTGGCGATCGGGCCGCACATGCCCGATTGCAGGTAGGAATGATAGCGAAGGCGGTAGATCGCCTCCAGATCCTCGCCTCCAGTGATGAGACGATAGTCGACATGCTCCAGCAATTGCATGATCGAATGGTTCAGCGCCGACCCAGCATTTGCGCCGGCGCCAGCCCGCGCATCGTTTCTTGCAGCATCCATTCTCAAGTCCTCGTATCCGCCTCTGAACAGGCTATTCGAGTTGAAATGAGACACAAGCCGAAAATTCGACCCTACCAATTTACCACTTGTTAACCTTAACGACCGGAGATTCTGGCGGCAGAGTGGTGTTGGCTAAAGGAGCAGTTTTGGCGTCCAGATCCAAGTTCGCGTGAAAACTACTGAGCGCTTTGCTTGGAATTGTTCCAAGTCACTGCCAAATATGCTGGTTCGTACGAGCCCGCCACACGATCCAAGCAACGCACATTATTGACTTCGATGGGCGGGAATTTGCGGCGAAAGCTAGCCGGCTGTGCGCTTGGCGGCGAGACGCAGATCCGCGGCAAATGGCCAGGTGACGTTCGACATCGTCTCGATACCCGACGCGCTGAGCGCTGCGCCGAACAGGAAGCCCTGGACAAGATCCGGCTTCACCGAATGCAACAAGACCTTAAGCTGCTCGAATGTCTCCACGCCTTCGATGGTGACGGTAAGCCCCAGGATACGGGTCAGATCGACGACGCCCTTCAACAGCTCGAGTGAGCGCGGATTGTGGGTGATGTCCATCACGAACGACCGGTCGATCTTGATCTTGTCGAGTGGAAGCTTATGGAGATAGCTCAGGCTTGAATAGCCGGTGCCGAAATCGTCGAGGGCGATGCGGACGCCGAGCTGCTTCAGTTCCTCGATATATTGGCGGGTCAAGGACTTGTCGTCGAGCAGCGCGGTTTCCGTGACTTCGATTTCTAGGCGGCCGGCGGCGAGGCCGGAGTT
Source organism: Mesorhizobium sp. M8A.F.Ca.ET.181.01.1.1 (assembly GCF_004792025.1). Classification (NCBI taxonomy): domain Bacteria; kingdom Pseudomonadati; phylum Pseudomonadota; class Alphaproteobacteria; order Hyphomicrobiales; family Phyllobacteriaceae; genus Mesorhizobium; species Mesorhizobium sp. M8A.F.Ca.ET.181.01.1.1. Next base: position 14,356 of record NZ_SRTV01000017.1, read on the forward strand.
CGCCAACGCATCGCGCACCTTCTGGATGACGTCGCGGCTGCGGAAATCCCTGGCCGAGAGATTGACCGAGACGCTGGTCTGGTCAGGCCATTTGGCGCATTCGGTGCAAGCCGCATGCAGCACGAAGGTGCTGATTTCGGAAATGATGCCCATCTCCTCGGCCAGCGGAATGAAGATGCCGGGCGAAATCGGTCCGAGATCGGGATGGTCCCAGCGGCAGAGCGCCTCGCAACTGGCGATGCGCATGGTGTTCATCGCCACGATCGGCTGGTAGACGACCCGCAGGTCCGTGCTTTCCACGGCACTGCGCAGATCCGCCTTCATCAGCTGGCGGTTGCGGAACGCGGCGTCCATCGCCGCCTCGAACAGCCGCCAACCGTTCTTGCCGAGCTCCTTGGCCTTGTAGAGCGCCAGGTCCGCCTTGACGATCATGGCGTCGACATCGGTCCCGCCGACCTTGGACAGCACCGCGCCGGCGCTGGCCTGGATCCGCAACCCGTGGCCCGCGACGTCGACCTCTCCCTGCAGCTCGGCGAAAATCCGGTCGAGCAGGCTCTCCAGGTGGCTCTCATCATCGATGCGGTCGAAGAACAGCATGAACTCATCGCCACCGAAGCGGCTGACGGTAAGGCCTTGCCCGGCGATGGCCGCCAGGCGATCGGCGACGGCGTAAATCAGCCCGTCGCCGACAGGATGTCCGAGCGTGTCGTTGACGCTCTTGAAATCGTCGAGGTCGATCACGGCGAGGCCGCACAGGCGGTCGCGGTCGCCGGAGGCCATCAGTTCGCCGACCAGTTCGTGGAAATAGGCACGGTTGGGAAGGCCGGTGAGATTGTCGTAGCGCGCCATGAACCGGATCTTTTCCTCCGCTTCGACGCGCGCCGTAACATCCTCGAAGGTGATCACGCCGAGTTCCTGGCTGCCTTCGCGCGCGGAGAATTCGTAATGCTGGCCGTTGGCGAGCGAAACAAGCACCTTGCGGTCCCTGCCCTCGCGCAAGGCGCGAGTCAGCTGCGCCTCGACGTAGCGGCAGTCCTTCGGCGCCAGCATACCGCCGGCGACGCCGCGCATCAGAAGGCCGTGGATGGAGCGCCCGAGCAGCGCGTCGGCCGATTTCAGCGACATCAGATGAGCGGCCTCGGCATTGGCGACCGCGACACGCCCGTCAGGGCCGAGCATGACTAGGCCGTGCGACATGGTGTTGAGCGCGCGGTCGAACCTGCGCGTTATGCTTTTCGCCTGCTGGTGGCCGATGACCGCGGAAAAAAGCACATTGCGAACATGGTCGGCGCTGTTGATGGTAATGAACGTCATCGGGAAGATCATCAGACCGAGGACGACAGACGGGGCATCCTGACGCAGCAGGAGCGCAACTGCCATCGGACCGATGAAGGTTACGGAAAAAATCCGCACCATGCGCGGAGAACCGTAGTTGCGGGCGACAACCGTGACCAGGGTTGCCAACGTCAGCGACATCGCCGCCAGTTCGGCGAATGGGTCGGGATACACATAGATCGACACGAAGCACAGCGCACCCAAACCGAGGCCCTGCAAGCAGCCTTTGAAGATGTAGCTGCGCTCCAATCGGTGTGCGTGTTCGACATCGGCAATCATGCCGCCGGTCTTCAGGAAGCTGCGAATACCGAAATAACGGAGAAGGCTGATCGGCAGTAGAATAAAAGAAAAGGCCAGAAACAACAGATTTTGCGTGCGCTGATAAATCATGAATCCGAGGATCCAGTAGCACGCGCCACCGATCACCAACATGTGCGCGTTGTCGAACAACGACCGCACAAATTGGATATAAACATCCGCGGGGATGCTTTCGGTCTTTGTTTTGCCCATATGGTCGGCCCAACGCTAGGCCTTGTCATGCCACAACCGCCTTAAGAAAGGCTTAGAACAGGGGGTTAAGCAACGGCTTCGGTCCGCCTGCCAAGGCGAGAGGGGCTTACAGCCCGAAAAAGGCTTTGAACATTGGTGGAGGAATCACTCAGCGGCACTGAGAACCGGTATCGGCATCGTTTGGGTCAGCCGCTGGAGCAACCTGCGGCGCTCGCCCGCCGCCTTTTCGGCGCTTGCCCGCCGGACATGGCCGTAGCCGCGGATCAGCGCCGGGACCGAGACCAGGGCTGTCGCGGCCTCGATCTTGCCCGGCGCCAGCGAGTTGGCCACGAGCTGCAGATCGGCTTCGTACTGTGCCAGCAACTGCCGCTCCATGCGCCGTTCGGCGGTGTAGCCGAACAGATCGAAAGCAGTGCCGCGCAGACCCTTCATCGCCGCGAGCACGCGTAAACCCTTCATCATCCAGGGGCCGAAGCTCGATTTCCTCGGTTTGCCGTCATTGCCGCGACGCCCCATGATCGGCGGCGCGAGATGAAATTCGAGCTTCTCGTAGCTCTGGAACTGCTTGCCAAGCTCGGCGGCGAAGGAGCCGTCGGTGTAAAGCCGCGCCACCTCGTATTCGTCCTTGATCGCCATCAGCTTGAACAGGCTTTTGGCCGCGGCCTCGGTCACATCGGTCGAACCCGGCATGGCCTTCGTTTCCGCCGCTCGCAGCGTCGAAATCCTGTCGGCGTAGCGCTTGCCGTAAGCAGCATTCTGATAGGCGGCGAGGAAGGCGACACGGCGGGCGATGATCTCGTCGAGCGTCTCAGCGACCGAAGCGGCCTGTCCGGCCTTGTCGGCGAAGCCCGGCTGGGCGACGAGGCCGCGCACGAAATCCGGCTGATGCGCCGCGCGGCGACCCCAGCGGAAGGCGGCGATATTCATCGCCACCGCTTCGCCGTTCAATTCGATAGCCTTTTCAACAGCTTCGGCCGAGAGGGGCAGACCGCCGTGCTGGAAGGCAAAGCCGAGCATGAACATATTGGCGCCGAGCGAATTGCCGAACAGTGCGGTGGCGGTGCGGGTGGCGTCGAAGAAATGCGCCTTGTCGTCACCGGCGGCGGACCGGATCGCCTTCTTCAGGCGCTCGACCGGCAGCGAGAAATCGGCCGATCGGGCAAATTCGCCCGGCATGATCTCGGCGGTGTTGGCCAGGAAGATCGTATGCCCCTCGCGCACCGCGGTCAGCACCTTCTTGGCGCCCGACACGACGAGATCGCAGCCAAGTACGAGGTCGGCCTTCCCAGCCGAAACGCGGATGGCATTGATGTCTTCCGGCGTGCGGGCGATGCGGACATGAGTGAACACCGAACCGCCCTTCTGGGCGAGGCCGGCCATGTCGATCATGCCGCAGCCCTTGTCCTCCAGATGCGCCGCCATGCCAAGCACGGCGCCGATGGTGACGACGCCGGTGCCGCCGACGCCATCGATGATCGCCGCCCAGCCCTCGACGCCGAGCGGGAATTCGGCTGGTGTCGGCACGCCTTCAAGCGGGTCGGTCCCGCCGGCCAGGCCTTCGGCCTTGCGGATCTTGGCACCGTGCACGGTGACGAAGGACGGGCAGAAGCCGTTGACGCAGGAGAAGTCCTTGTTGCAGCTCGACTGGTCGATCTTGCGCTTGCGGCCGAATTCGGTCTCCACCGGCTGGATCGAGACGCAGTTCGACTGCACGCCGCAATCGCCGCAGCCTTCGCAGACCAGTTCGTTGATGAAAACGCGCTTGTCGGGGTCGGGAAAGGTGCCGCGCTTGCGGCGGCGGCGCTTTTCGGCGGCGCAGGTCTGGTCGTAGAGCAGGATCGACACACCCTTGACGTCGCGCAACTCGCGCTGGACGAGGTCGAGGTCGTCGCGATTATGAATGGTGGCGCCGGCCGGAAACTCGGCCTTGCCCGCATATTTGTCGGGTTCGTCGGTGACGACAGCGATGCGGTCGACGCCCTCTGCCCGCACCTGCCTGGCGATCATGTCCACGGTCAGCCCGCCCTCATGCGGCTGGCCGCCGGTCATGGCGACGGCGTCGTTGTAGAGAATCTTGTAGGTGATGTTGGCTTCGCTCGACAGGGCGAAGCGGATCGCCAGCGTGCCGGAATGGTTGTAGGTGCCGTCGCCGAGATTCTGGAAGATGTGGTCGCGCCTGGAGAACGGCGCCTGGCCGACCCATTGCGCGCCCTCGCCGCCCATGGCGGTGAAGCCGAGCGTGTTGCGGTCCATCCACAGCGCCATGAAGTGGCAGCCGATACCGGCGGCGGCGATCGAGCCATCAGGTACCTTGGTCGAGGAATTGTGCGGACAACCCGAACAGAAGAAGGGCGTGCGCGAGCCGATGTCGGTGGCGTCCGCCAGCATCGCCTGGAACTGGCGCAGCTTGGCGACCCTTGCCGAAATCTCCTCGGACGGGCCGATGGTCTTCACGATCCTCTCGCCGAGCGCAATGGCGATCTCGTTGGGGTCCAGCGCGCCCTTGGCCGGGAACAGCCAGTCGCCGCGCTCGTCCTTCTTGCCGACAATGACCGGCCGCGAGGCCGTGTCATAAAGGCTCTCGCGCAGCTGCACCTCGATCAGCGAGCGCTTCTCCTCGACGACGACGATGGTGTCGAGACCGCGGGCGAACTCGGCAATGTGCTGCAGGTCGAGCGGCCAGGGGCAGCCGACCTTGAACAGCCGCACGCCGATGCGGTTGGCTCCCGCCTCGTCGATGCCGATATCCTCCAGCGCCTGGCGGACGTCGAGATAGCTCTTGCCCAGCGTGATGATGCCGAGCTTCGGGTTGCGGCCGCCCGAATAGACGATCCTGTTCAGCCCATTGGCATGGATGAAGGCGGAAGCCGCGGCACGCTTGTGCTCATGCAGCCGCTCCTCCTGGCCGAGCATGTCGATCTCGTGGCGGATGTTGAGGCCGCCCGGCGGCATGTCGAAATCCGGGACGACGATCTTCAACCGTTCGAGCGAGGCATCGACCGAAGCCGTCGATTCGATGTTGTCCTTGACGCATTTTATCGCCGCCCAGGTGCCGGCAAAGCGCGACATGGCAAAGCCATAGAGGCCGTAGTCGATGATCTCCTGGACACCGGCCGGGTTGAGGATCGGCACCATGGTATCGACGAAGAGGAATTCGGTGGCGTGCGCATTGGTCGAGGATTCGGCCATGTGGTCATCGCCCATGAGGGCAAGGACGCCGCCATGTTTCGACGAGCCGGCGAGATTGGCGTGGCGGAACACGTCGCCCGAACGGTCGACGCCCGGCCCCTTGCCGTACCAGACCGAAAAGACCCCATCATGGGTGCCCTCGCCCAGCAGCTCCGTCTGCTGCGAGCCCCAGCAGGCGGTGGCGGCCAGCTCTTCGTTGAGGCCGGGCTGGAAGACGATGTCGGCCCCGGCGAGCTGCTTTTTCGCCTTCCACAGCTGCATGTCGAGACCGCCGAGCGGCGAGCCGCGATAGCCGGAGACGAAACCTGCCGTGTTCAAGCCAGCGCGGCGGTCGCGCTCGCGCTGCATCAGGAGCATACGAATGACTGCCTGCGCGCCGGACAGGAAGATACGCTCCTTCCCGAGATCGAACTTGTCGTCGAGCGCGACATCATGCAGCGTCATCAGGCATTTCCTCTGCGAAGGCCGCGCGGGGCAGCGGCCAACGTCGGGATCGGATGACGCATCCTTTCTTCCCTTGCAAGGCAGGTCAAACAAAATCGAAAGGACCAGCCAACGCGCAACAAACAGTCCGGCGGATGCTGGACCGCGCATGAAAGCGTGCGCCGACAGCGCGACGGCGCACGAAAATTCCAGACGAAATCGATGCCGTCGGAAGGTGTCAGCCGGCTTTCGAGCAGTCCGGCTTCGGCTCGCCGGGCAGCTTGCCGTCGGGATGGCCGACGAGATCGGGATTGGCCGTATAGAGCTGGTCGATGACCAGCGGCCGGTCGGGCAGGATCGACTGATCTTCCGTCGACATCAGCGTGGTGTCGATGGTCTGCAGGACCGCACCATCGGCGCCCTTGATGCTGATGGCGATGGCATAGGGTTTGTTCTTGACGACGCAGGTCAGCGCCGGGCTCTCCAGGCTCACCTTGTCGAGCTTCGGCCAGACCTTCTGCTCGACCACGAATGGATCACCTCCGGCGGGGTTCTGGAAGCTGGCAACCGCCACCTGGCCCTCGCCCATCGGCTGCAGGGGCCGCAGCGTCACGACATAGGTCGCCCGGGCGAGGCGGTAGTTGAAGACGAATATCTTGCCGGAAACCTCGAACAGCTTGCCTTCGCCGCCGGTATCGCGACAGGCGCCGAGGGCCGCGGCGGCAATCAGCATGGCGCCGGCAGCGAGCGAACGTGAAAATCCTCTAGGCATCCCTGACCTCATTGGCCGCCATGCGGCGGCGATAGTGACGGCTCGCCTTCTGCCTGTTGCCGCACACCGCCATGTCGCACCAAAGGCGGCTGGAATTGCGGCTTCTGTCGACAAACAGCCAGGTGCAGTTGGGGCAGATCCTGAGCCTTGCGACCGTGTCATCGCGCAACAGAGAAAGGGCTGAAACCGCCAGCGCCGCCTCGAAGGCGATCGGCGTCGCCGGATCGCCGAACGGCCGTCCCGGCGCCCCGATCTCGGTCCGGCCGGCAGCCAGGCCGTCTGCACAGGCCCGCAGGAACTCGGGCAGGTCGGCGGTGGAAACCGCGCCCTTCGACACCGCGCCTCGAAACAGCCGGTCGGTCGTCTCGCGGATCGACAGCACGATGGGCGCGATTGCCACCGGCGAGGACACCGCCAACCGCCTGTCGCCAAGCTCGGCGGCGCGAAAGCCGCTGGCCGCGTCGGCGAAGCGGGCGATTTCCCCCGGATCGTCGAAACGGTCGAACGTGCGCTCCGGATCGCCGCGCAGCACGACGGTATTCGCGGTGTCGAGCGCGAGCAGGCCGCCGGTAAACCGGTGTGGGGTCCAGGCAACTGTCATTCCTGGAATCTAACCGATAAATCGCGTTTGACAAGTTAGATTCGCCGATGCAAACCTCACATGCGCACGGTATCGTCGCCTTTGCCCGATCCGCTCTTGGCGAGATGCTCCGGGCGAGATGCTTCTGGTGTTGTCGAGCATGCTCTATTTCTTCCAGCAGGTGCTGAACGGGCTGCATTCGGGCGCGCTCTATGCCCTGCTCGCCTTCGGCTATGTGCTGACCAACGGCATCCTGCACCGCACCAACCTTGCCTATGGCGCGCTGTTTGCCTTCTGCGGCCAGGCAATGATCCTGAGCGTCGCCTTCGCCTACCAGGTGCTGTGGCTGACGCTGTTGGCCTCGGTGCTGTTCGGCGTCGTCGCGGCGTTCCTCTATGCCGCGCTCATCAGCCATGTCCTGTCGCGCAGCGTCTTTGAACCGTTGGCCGACCGCTCGCCCAACGCCATCGTGGTGACGACGCTCGGCATCCTGCTCGTGCTTTCGGAAGCGAGCCGCATCGCCGCCGACACGCACGATCTGTGGCTGCCGCCAATGTTGGCCGAGCCCATCGTTTTCGCCGAAAGCTCCGGCTTCATGGCGACGCTGACGCTGATCCAGGTGCTCGACTGCGCCGTGGTCCTGGCGGCGGTCGCACTCGCTACATGGGCGTTTGCCCGCTCAAACTTCGGCCGGTGCTGGCGTGCCGTCTCCGACGACCCCGGGGCCGCCGCCCTGTGCGGCGTCGACGTGCGCGGTGTGTTCCGGCGTGCCGTGCTGTTCGGCGGCTTCTGCGCCGCGCTGGCCGGGGTCATGGCCAGCCTCTATTACGGCAATGTCAGCTTCGGTTCCGGCCTTGTCTATGGCCTGAAGATCCTGTTCGTGACCGCTGTCGGCGGCTATCTCTCGCCGCCACGGGCCGCGCTGGGCGCGGCCGCTTTCGGCATGGCCGAATCACTGTGGGCCGGCTATTTCCCGGTCGAATGGCGCGATGCGTGGATGTATCTGTTCCTGGTGGCCATGCTGATCCTGATCGGCGCCGGCCGCGACACCGGCAAGGTCGTCTGAGCCCATCAGACTTTGGTTGCATGACGTTTCGTCAGGCTGCGGTTTTCCACCGTGCCGCAAGGGCTGATTGCCTGCATCCGTCCTCCTCGTGTTGACCAACCGGACCACGCACTGCATACCGTTGGGCCACGCGACGCGACGAAAAAGGGGGATCGCGCGTCACCGCATCAGGGAGGAATGCATGGCAGGGCTGCTCGCTCTATCCAGGGTCATTGACCGCGCCAACGAATTCATCGGCAAATCGGTATCCTGGCTGATCCTGCTGGCGATCCTGGTGAGCGCGGCCAACGCCGTCATCCGCAAGGTCTTCGACATTTCGTCGAATGCATGGCTGGAGCTGCAATGGTACCTGTTCGGCGCGGCGTTCATGCTGGCTGCCGCCTATACGCTGAAGCAGAACGAGCATATCCGCATCGACATCGTCTACGGCCTGTTTTCGCGCCGCGTGCAGCACTGGATCGACCTTCTCGGCCACATCCTGTTCCTGATGCCGTTCGTGACGCTGATGGTGTTCTATTTCGTGCCCTACGTGCGGCTGTCGTTTCATAGCGGCGAGATGTCGACCAACGCCGGCGGCCTGATCGTGTGGCCGGCCAAGGCCATCCTGCTGGTCGGCTTTTTCCTGCTCGCGCTGCAGGGCATTTCCGAGATCATCAAGAAGATCGCCATCATGCGCGGCGTCATGGATGATCCCAACCCGTTCATTTCCGTGCACGAACAGGCCGAACTCGAAGCCAAGGCGCTCGCCGAAGAGGTGCGCTCGTGATGGAGTTCATCGCCCAGAACATGGCGCCGATCATGTTCGCCTCGCTGATCCTGTTCATGCTGATCGGCTATCCCGTCGCCTTTTCGCTTGCCGCCAACGGCCTGATGTTCTTCTTCATCGGCGTGCTTTTGACGCCCTATTCGGGCGGCGCGATCAATCTCGCATGGCCGCTGCTCTATGCGCTGCCGGACAATTTCTACGGCAGCCGGGTAATGTCGAACGACACGCTGCTGGCCATTCCGTTCTTCACCTTCATGGGCATCGTGCTCGAGCGATCCGGCATGGCCGAGGACCTGCTCGACACTATCGGCCAGCTGTTCGGACCGATCCGCGGCGGCCTTGCCTACGCGGTGATCTTCGTCGGCGCGCTGTTGGCGGCGACAACCGGCGTGGTGGCGGCCTCGGTCATCGCCATGGGGCTGATCTCGCTGCCGATCATGCTGCGCTATGGTTATGACCGCCGGGTGGCGTCCGGCGTCATCGCGGCGTCGGGCACGCTTGCGCAGATCATTCCGCCGTCGCTGGTGCTGATCGTTCTCGCCGACCAGCTCGGCCGCTCGGTGGGCGACATGTATGCCGGCGCCCTGATCCCCGGCCTGGTGCTGACGGGCCTATACACGCTCTACATCGTGATCATGTCGATCGTCCGGCCAAAGTCGATGCCGGCCCTGCCGCTCGAGGCCCGCACACTCGGCCATGGCGTGGTGTCCCTGCTGATCGCGTTGGTGGTGGCCGTGGCGATCGCCTATGCCGCCTACCGTTACCTGGTGCCCGCTCATGGCGACAATGCCGACATTCTCGGCGCGGCCGTCGGCGTCATCTTCATCTACGTCGTCGCGATTCTCGACCGCAGCCTGAACATCAACATGATGTCGCGGCTGGCGCAGCAGGTCGTGATCGTGCTGATCCCGCCGCTGGCGCTGATCTTCCTGGTGCTCGGCACCATCTTCCTCGGCATCGCCACCCCAACCGAGGGCGGTGCCATGGGCGCGGTCGGCGCGCTGGCGATGGCGGCGATGAAGGGCCGGCTGTCGATGGACGTGATCAAGCAGGCGCTGGCCTCGACGACGCGGCTGTCGTCCTTCGTGCTGTTCATCCTGATCGGCGCGCGGGTGTTCTCGCTGACCTTCTATGGGGTCAACGGCCAGATCTGGGTCGAGCATCTCTTGACCTCACTGCCGGGCGGCGAAGTCGGCTTCCTGATCGGCGTCAACATCCTCGTCTTCTTCCTCGCCTTCTTCCTCGATTTCTTCGAACTGGCCTTCATCATCGTGCCGCTGCTGGCGCCGGCCGCCGACAAGCTCGGCATCGACCTGATCTGGTTCGGCGTGCTCCTGGGCGTCAACATGCAGACCAGTTTCATGCACCCGCCCTTCGGCTTCGCGCTGTTCTACCTGCGCTCGGTCGCCGCCCGCGTGCCTTATCTCGACCGCCTGACCGGTAAGCAGATCGCGCCGGTAACGACGGGGCAGATCTATTGGGGCGCGGTGCCGTTCGTCTGCATCCAGGTCATCATGATCGGCCTGACCATCGCCTTCCCGCAAATGGTGATGCGCTACAAGGGCACGGCCGTCGATTCCGGCACGATCGACTACCAGGTGCCAGCAGCGCCCGGCCTGTCGCCGCTCGGCGCGCCGGAAGGTGGCGGCGCTCCTGCCAATGGCGGCGGCGCACCGGCCGCGCCCGGCACGCCCGACCTGTCGCAGCCGCCGAGCTTTGGCGATGCACCGCCGGCCAAGCCGACGACACCGACGCCGGGCCTGTCGCAGCCGCCGAATTTCGGCGATGCGCCGCCGGCCAAGCCGGCGACACCGACGCCGGACCTGTCGCAGCCGCCGAATTTCAACTGAGCTCGGAGGGGAAGACGCCATGAAAGCCGTGCGGTTGGAGAGAGTGGGCGGCATCGCGCTGCGCGAGGTCGCCAAGCCGGTTCCCGGTCCGGACGAGCTTCTGGTGCGGATCGAGGCCTGCGGTGTCTGCGGCACCGACCGGCATCTTTTCCACGGCGAATTCCCTTGCAGGCCGCCTGTGACGCCCGGGCACGAGTTCGCCGGCATCATCGAGGCCGTCGGTAATGCGGTCTCCGGCTTTGCCGTCGGCGACCGGGTCACTGGCGATCCCAACATCGCCTGCGGACGGTGCCCGCATTGCCATGCCGGCCGGGTCAATCTGTGCCGCAATCTCAACGCCATCGGCATCCATCGCGACGGCGGCTTTGCCGACTATGTGGTGATGCCGCAAAAACAGGCTTTCATCCTGCCCGCCGATCTGCCGCCGACACATGGCGCGTTCTGCGAGCCGCTTGGCTGCTGCCTGCACGGTGCCGACCTTGCCGAGATCAAGCCTGGCAGTTCGGTTGTCGTGCTCGGCGGCGGCGTGATCGGCCTGCTAACGGTGCAGCTGGCTCGGCTCGCCGGGGCCACCACCATCATCCTGTCGACAAGGCAAGCCTCGCGCCGCGCGCTTGCGAGGGAACTCGGCGCGACGGCGACGGTCGATCCCACAGCCGCCGATGTGATCGATGCCATCGCCGGACGGGCGGGACTGATGCCCGGCGGCGCCGACGTGGTGTTCGAATGCGCCGGCGTGCGCGACACCGTCGAGCAGTCGATGCGGCTGGCAAGGGCCGGCGGCACCGTCGTCATCGTCGGCGTGACGCCGCAAGGCATGAAGGCGGAATTCGAGCCCTTCGACCTCCTGTTCCGGGAACTGAAGGTACTGGGCTCGTTCCTCAATCCCTATACGCATCGCCGCGCCGCCGAGCTCATCGCGTCGGGCGCGATCGAGATCGACCGGCTGATCTCCAGGCAGGTGTCGCTGGAAGAGGCGCCTGGTGTGATCGCCAATCCGCCCGCGCCGGGCGAGGTCAAGGTGCTGGTGGTGCCAGGCCTGGGCTGAAGTGCGGTCCTTCATCTTGCAACGTTGGCGATTGGCGAAACCGTCGATGACAGCTTCCCTCTCCCCGTCCCTATACGGGAGAGGATGCCGGCAGGCAGGTGAGGGGCGGCGCCAATGCTGAATTGATAAGATGCGCGGTTGGGCTTGCGCCGAGGGCGTTCAATCGCCGAAGCCGGCGCTGCCCCTCATCCCCCTGCCGGGACCTTCTCCCCGTATAGTGACGGGGAGAAGGGACAAGGCTCAACCCTACAGCTTGCCGTTGCGCTGCTGGACCATCATGAACGTATCGTAATTGTATTCGGCAACCTGCGCCCAGAGATAGTGCTCCTTGCGGAAGCCCTTGATCGATTCCCAGATCTTCTTGAAGGGCGCGTTCGAGGCTTCCATTTCGGCATAGACCTCGTTTGCCTTCTCGAAGCACGCGGTCATGATCTCCTGGCTGAACGGGCGCAGTTTGGCGCCGCCGGCCACCAGCCGCTTCACCGCCGGAGGGTTCACGTAGTCGTATTTCTGCAGCATGTTGGCATCGGCGGCCTGGGCGCATGTACGCAGCAGCGACTTGTAGGTCGGCGAAAGCTCTTCGTATTTCGCCTTGTTGAACATCAGGTGGACGGTCGGGCCGCCTTCCCACCAGCCGGGATAGTAGTAATAGGGCGCGACCTTGTAGAAGCCGAGCTTCTCGTCGTCATAGGGGCCGACCCACTCAGCGGCGTCGATGGTGCCCTTTTCCAGCGCCGGATAGATGTCGCCGCCGGCGATCTGCTGCGGCACGACGCCGAGCTTCTGCACCACTTTGCCGGCAAAGCCGCCGATACGCATCTTGAGGCCGGAGAGGTCGGCGACGGTTTTGATCTCCTTGCGGAACCAGCCACCCATCTGCACGCCGGTGTTGCCGCCCGGTAGGCCGAACAGACCTTGCGTGGCGAGGAACTCGTTGAACAGGTCTATGCCGCCGCCATGATAATGCCAGGCATTCATGCCGCGCGCATTGAGCGAAAAGGGCACGGCGGCACCCAGCGCCCATGTCGGATCCTTGCCCCAGTAATAATATGCCACCGTGTGGCAGGCCTCGACCGTGCCGGCCGTGGTGGCGTCGGCGGCCTGCAGGCCAGGGACGAGCTCGCCGGCGGCAAAGACCTGGATCTGGAAATTGCCGTCAGTGGCTTCAGACAGCATCTTGGAGAACACTTCGGCGCCGCCATAGATGGTGTCGAGCGACTTCGGGAAGGACGACGCCAGCCGCCATGTCACCTTGGGGTTGGACTGGGCTATGGCCGGTGCGGCGAGCGTGGCCGCCGCTGCGGCTGCACCGACGCCGGTCACGCCGGCCTTGCGGATGAATGAACGACGATCCATGCAGTTCCTCCCTTTTGGATCAACAGACCGACGCCAGAGACATCCTCCGTACCCGCATCGGCTGGCGAAACAATACACAGGCACGGGGTCGAGTCCAGCACGGCCGCCGGATTTGGCGACCGGGCCATGGGGACCTGCAACTATAGTCTAACAGGGGATTTCGTGGCCTATGCGACCCGCTGAAACTTGGCATGGAAAAATGCCCTGACATCGCCTATTTTGGGGGCAGGACATTCCTTGCCAGATGGAAAACAGACCCAAAATGCAGCAGCCGCTCGTCGCCATATCGACCGACGTCCGTCAATTCGACAACTACACCTGGCATGCCGCGCCGCAACAATATCTGGAAGCGGCGATCGCGGGTGCCGGCGTTTTCCCCCTGCTCGTGCCCTCGTTCGGCGACCGGCTGGACTTCGACGAACTCCTGTCGTCGGTCGACGGTGTCATGCTCACCGGTTCGAAATCCAACGTCGACCCTTCGCTCTATGGCGGCGATGCCAGCGAAGCCAACGGCCCCTATGACACCGCGCGCGACGCCACCACGCTGCCGCTGATCCGCAAGGCGATCGAGCGCGGCGTACCGCTGCTTGCCATCTGCCGCGGCATTCAGGAGCTGAACGTGGCACTTGGCGGTACGCTGGGCACCGAGATCCAGGAGCGCGAGGGATCGCTGGACCACCGTGCGGCAGTGAGCGACAAACAGGACGAGCGCTTCGCCATTCACCAGACCATTTCGATCAAGCCGGGCAGTTGCCTGGCCGGCGTGTTCGGTGCCGGCGACATCAAGGTCAATTCCTTGCATCGCCAGGCGATCGAGCGGCTGGGGTCGAAGCTCGAGATCGAGGCGGTCGCCACCGACGGCACGGTCGAGGCGGTTTCGGTCAAGGGCGCGCGCGCCTTCGCAGTCGGCGTCCAGTGGCATCCCGAATACTGGGTCAAGTCGGACAGCAATTCCGCCAAGATTTTTCGCGCCTTCGGCGATGCGGTGCGCCTGCATGCGGCCGCGAAAGCCGGCGCACGGGCCGCGGCGGAGTAGTCAGTCTCGCGGCTTCAAGTCACCATCCGCCGCGAGCGACAACAACGGTAGCGCCGGGGCATAGGATTCGTAGCCATCGCCGTCAGCCACGGCAAAGGTGACGATCGGATCGACGCCGTCGGCACTGAAGGCGACCGTTCCGTCGTTTTGCTGGCGCCAGAATTTCACCTGCTCGATGCCTGGCAGGAGCCGTCGGCAATTCGGCGCCACGGTCAACAGCGACAGACCATCCGAGACCGAGGCGCCGCGCGTGACCGCGCAGGCCCCCTCGTCACCGTTGGCGACCAGCCTGTAGATGTTTGACGGCGTAGCCTCCTCGGTGACGCTTTCACCGCTGCCGCCATGAAACAGCTGAATGCCGCCAAACAAGGCGGCGGCGGCGATCAATGCGGAAAGCGCCTTCATACTGATCTTCACCCATACATACAGACAGGATGAAGAATGATTTCAAAGGGTTAAGCAGACGTTAATAAATATGGCAGCCCGACCGCTCAAGGGCGAGCCTTCACATTGACCGTCTCCGGCACCGGCGTCAGCGGGCGGCGCTCGGTGAACCAGGACACCAGATTGTCGACGCAGAGATCCGCCATGGCGCGGCGTGTGTGCTCCGAAGCAGAGCCGACATGCGGCAGCAGAGAGGTGTTTGGCAAGTCGAGCAACGCCTTGGGAACATTCGGCTCGTCGGCGAAGACATCGAGCCCGGCGGCGGCAATGGTGCCGTCGGCAAGGGCGGCCGCGAGGGCCGTTTCGTCGACCGTGCTGCCGCGGCCGATGTTGACGAAGACGCCATTCGCGCCGAGTGCCGACAGGATCTCGGCATTGACCGCTTTCTGCGTCGAAGCTCCGCCGGGCGCCACCGAAATCAGCGTATCGACCGCCTCGGCCAAGCCCTTCAACGTCGGATGATACTGGTAGGCAAGGCCTTCGACACGACGCCGGTTGTGGTAAGCGACCGGCAGGCCGAAGGCCTCCAGCCGCCGGGCAATGGCCTGCCCGATGCGGCCCATGCCGAAAATGCCGACGCGGCGCGCGCGCAAGGTGAGCCGGCTCAGGGGATAGTTGCCCTTGCGCATCCAACTGCCGTCACGCAGCCAGGTCTCGGCGCGCGGCAGGTCGCGCACCGTGTTGATCAGCAGCCCGATCGCGGTGTCGGCGACCTCCTCGGTCAGCACGTCGGGCGTGTTGGTGACCATGATGTTCTTCGCCGCCGCATGGCCGACATCGACGGAATCGTAGCCGACGCCGAAAGAAGCGATGAGTTCGAGATTTGGCAACGCATCCATCATCGCCGCGCTGATGCCGGCAAAGGAAGCGATGCCACGTACGGTGCGGCGCATCTCCTCGGTGACCAGCGCCGGATCGGTACGCTCGATCCCGACGCGCCTGAATGTCCGGTCGATGCGATCGGCGGCATGGCCGCTGAAATCCGCCGGCACCAGAATGGCAACGGCTTCCAGATCTTCGGCCCTGGTCATGCACGCTCCACCGGCTTGCCGGTCGACTGGCGCACATGCAGTTCCGGCTTGATCAATTCCTGCGAGGGCCGCACCGTCTGACCGTTGAGCTTGTCGAGCAGCGCGCTGGCGGCGCGGCGGCCAACCTCGCGCTGGCCGTTCCAGACGGTGGTCAGCGCCGGCGTGGCGATCGCCGCCTCCTCGAGATCGTCATAGCCGGTGACGGAGATGTCGATGCCCGGCACCAGGCCGGCGCGCGCAATGCCGTTCATCAGGCCGATGGCGACGAGGTCGTTCCAGCAGCAGGCGGCGGTCGGCCTGTCCTTCAGCGCCAGGAATTGCCCCGCGGCTTCGAAACCCGCCTGCTTGGTGCGCGGACCGGCGATGCGCCAGGACGATCTGACTTCGAGCCCCGCCGCCTCCATGGCGTTGACATAGCCCTGGTAGCGATCGCGGCCGGTCGAGGTCTGGTCGGTGCCGCCGATCATGGCGATGCGCTTGTGGCCGAGCGAGATCAGATGGTTGGTGGCGAGGCCTGTTCCATAAGAGTCGTCGCCGCGAAACACCGGCACGTCGGCGCCCTCGACGGTGCGTGCGATCAGCACCGCCGGCAGGCCGTTCTCCTCGGCCATGACGATGTCGGACGCGGGCGTGCCGATGGCCGGTGACATGATGACGCCGTCGGCGCCGAGCTGCAGCAGCGTATCGATGAAGGTGCGCTGCTTTTCGAGCTGATCATAGTGATTGGACAGGATGAAGGTCTGCCGGCTGCGGTCGAGCTCGCTCTCGATCGAGCGCAGGATCTCGGCGAAGAACGGGTTCATGATGTCGTGCACGACGACACCGACAATGCCCGAGCGCGAGGTGCGCAGGCTGGCGGCGCGGCGGTTGTAGATATAGCCGATGGCGCGCGCATGTTCCTTGATGCGGTCGCGCGTCGAGCCGGCAACCAGCGGGCTGTCGCGCAGTGCCAGCGACACGGTGGCCGTGGACACGCCAAGCGCATCCGCGATCGTCGACAGCTTGATCTTCTGTGCCAGGCTTTCGCTCCCCGTCGTTTTTTAAACTGTTTAAGGGCGGCCTTATGCCATCGATCGGGGCCAAATCAAAGTTTTTTTGCCAGCGCCTCGGCCTCGACATCCGAGGCCGCGCGGCTGCGCAGCCGAAGCCGGTGTTCGCGATGGACGATGTAGAGGCCGCTGGCGACGATGATGGCGGCGCCGACCAGCGTCCAGCGGTCGGGGAACTGCTTGAAGACAAGCCAGCCGGAAAGGATCATCCACACCATCTGCGAATAGGGATAGGGGGCGAGCGCCGTGGTCGTTGCCCGCCGATAGGCCTGGACCAGCAGCCAGTGGCCGACGCCGCCGAACACGCCGAGCATGAGCAAGACGAACCAGTGCCAGCCATCGTGCGGCAGAGAGAAGGAAAACGGCAGCATGGGCAACAGCAGCACCGCCGGCGCCAGCGCCGAGAACAGGATCAGGCTTTCCGAGGTCTCGGTGGCCGACATGCGTCGCGTCATGATGACATAGAAGCAGTTCGACAGCATCGAGCCGAGCGCGAAGAGATGTCCGATGCCGAAAACACCGACACCCGGCCTCGTGATGATCAGGACCCCGGCGAAAGCAGCCAGGATCGCCAGCCAGCGCCGCCAGCCGGCCCATTCGCCGAGCAGCGGGCCGGCAAGAGCGGTGATCACCATCGGCCCGAAGAAATAGATCGACGTCGTCTCGGCCAGTTGCAGGGACCGCAGCGCCAGGACGTTGAACATGGTCGAGCCGAACAGGAAGGCGCCGCGCATCACATGCGCCGGCAGGTTGACCGGGCGAAACCGCGCCGGCTCGCGCCAGCCCCGCAGCAGCGCCCCAACCAGCACGACATGCACGGCAAAGCGCACCCAGGCGACGATCAGGACGGAGACGCCGGCCAGGACGAGATATTTGCTTGAGGTGTCGAGGAAGGTGAAGAAGACATAGGTGGTCAGCATGCACAGGATCGCCACCGGCGGCGTCGCGCTTTCTGACTGTCTTTGGGAAGGATTCACGTGCAGGCCGGGGAAAAGCTGGGCTGGAGCCCACCTTTGCGGGAATTGTCGCTTGCCGGCAAGCCAATTGTCGCCCGCTGCCGCGCCTGGGGTCGCTGGTACAACAACAGCCGCCGTCAGGCTTAGTCCGCGGGCGCTATGTGTGCATTCGGGCGCCCTTGGTGATCTTGTCGACAACCTTCTTCTCGGCGCGCAGCGCGATGCCGACCACCTTGGCGTCTTCGGGCGCGAATTCGGCAAACACGGCGCGGTTGGCGGCGTCGAAGCCGGTGGAAAACATCTCCTCGACATAGAGCGAAGTCGTCACGCCGCGTTCCAGCACACGCCGGTGGATCGCACCGAGCGTCGCCTGGTCGGCCGAGAGCACGATAACCGGCTGGATCGACAGCGGATTGTAGAGATTGCCGGCGCGGTCGCGATAGGGCTCGCCGATGATGTCGGGGAATTGCGCGACGATGCCGCTGGTCAGGAAGGCGGTGACGTTGAGTTTCTGCCAGACGGGCAAGTCTTCTCGCAGTACGATTGCAAATTTCGTATCGAACATGACAAAATGGCCATTCGAGGTTAGGCCCCGATAGCGAGGCTGTGAAGGAGACGATGTTGCACGATCTAGGCAGCCAGGCCTTCGAGGGTCTTGGACGTTTGTGCGCAGATGCCGCTGAAAACTGCATCATCTCGGCTCCCGATCCCGCCGGGATGGAGCGCATCGAGGCCCGGTTTCACGGCAGCGCCTTCGATCCGCATCGCCACGACACCTATGCGATCGGGGTGACGCTGCGCGGCGTGCAGACCTTCCGCTATCGTGGCGCGGCACGGCTGAGCCTGCCTGGCCAGGTCATCGTGCTGCATCCCGACGAATTGCACGATGGCGGCGCGGGCACCGAGGAAGGCCTGCGCTACAGAATGCTCTATCTCGAGCCGTCACTGATGCTCGACTGTCTCGGCGGCGCGGCGCTGCCGTTCGTCAGGGACGGGGTGGTGACGGACGATGCCTTCTGCGCGACGCTGTTTTCGGCGCTCGGGCCGTTGGAGCAGGAACTCGACGAGCTGTTCGTCGACGACTTTCTGGCGCAGCTGATGCAAAGCCTGGCCCGGCATGGCGGCCAGCCGGCAAAGCCGATAGCCGGGACGGCGCGGCGGGCCGCGACGCTGGCGCGCGAGTATCTGACGGAAAACCTCGACCGGCCCGTGCGCTCTGGCGAGTTGGAAGCCGTCACGGGTCTCGACCGCTATGCCCTGTCGAGACATTTCCGCACGGCCTTCTCGACCAGTCCGCATCGTTTCCTGGTGATGCGCCGGCTTCAGCGCGCGCGCAGGATGATCGCCGCCGGCGAGCCCTTGGCGCAGATCGCGATCGAAGCCGGCTTCAGCGACCAGAGCCACTTCAACAGGCAATTCAAGAAAGCGTTCGGCATGACACCGGGACGCTGGTCGTCCTTGATCCATGGAGCTGCCGCGGCAGCCTGATTGCCGAAGAGATCAGTCGTCCGACTCGGCGTCGTCGTCGATCAGCACCAGTTCCTCATTGGAGAGGTTGGCCTCGATGCGGGCGAGCAGCTTGAACAGCGCCTTCTGGTCCTTCTTGTCGAGGCCTTTCAACGCTTGCTTTTCGGTCTTCTTCACCGACTTCTCGATGGCGCGGATGGTTTCACGGCCGGTATCGGTGAGGAAGATATGCGCCTGGCGGGCATCGGATTCCGACGCGCGTTTTTCCAGAAAACCCTGCGCCTGCAGCCGGTTGATGGTCTTGGTGATGGTCGGCGGGCGCACGCCGAGACGCCCGGCGAGATTGCCCGGTGTCTGGCCGTCCTCACGGTCCAGCGCCAGCATGATCTGGTCCTGGCCGGCGTAGAAGCCATGCGCCAGGAGCCGTGCCGCCAGCGCGGTCCTTGCCAGCCTTGCCGCTGAATGCAGCCGGCTCATCGTTGCAGTCTTGTCCGCCTTGGCCATGGTCATCCCTCTTCGGCCGTACCGGTGCGCACAGCATAGACGCAGCCGGCCGGTTGGCAATCGACGATCGAAAGATTCCGGCATTCGAAACAGCTTTGCCGGCAAGCATTGCGGTGTCCGCCGTGGTGATGCCAGATGTTTATTTCAGTTAGATGACAAACGAGTTTGGCGGGGAACGGATTCGCTGCGGCTGCGATCCCACGACCGGCGGCCCCCGGACAGGACGTCGTCTTGATCTTCCATCGCCGGGGCGGCGATGGCTTTTCGCGGCCACGATGTCAGGACGAATCCCAGCCGGCAACTTTGGCCCATGGTTTGCCCGTGCAAAAACCCGGCGCACATCCTATATGGAACCGACAATCCCTTTTCGCGGCCTGGATTTCAGGGCCCAGTCATTTCGAGGCAAGCCATGAGCGACGCACAGACGCAGATTCCCGTAACCGTTCTCACCGGCTATCTCGGCGCCGGCAAGACTACGCTGCTCAACCGCATCCTGTCGGAGAACCACGGCAAACGCTACGCCGTCATCGTCAACGAATTCGGCGAGATCGGCATCGATAACGAGCTGATCGTGGAATCCGATGAGGAAATCTACGAGATGAACAATGGCTGCGTCTGCTGCACGGTGCGCGGCGACCTGATCCGCGTCGTCGAAGGCCTGATGCGGCGACCCGGCCGCTTCGACGCCATCGTCGTCGAAACCACCGGGCTCGCCGATCCGGTGCCGGTGGCGCAGACCTTCTTCATGGACGACGACGTGCGCTCCAAGACCAAGCTCGATGCCGTGGTGGCGCTGGTCGACGCCAAGCACCTGCCGCTGCGGCTCAAGGATTCCAAGGAGGCCGAGGACCAGATCGCCTTCGCCGACGTCGTCGTGCTCAACAAGACCGACCTCGTCACCCCCGAAGAACTCGCCAAGGTCGAGGCAACGATCCGCGCCATCAATCCGGCAGCCAGGATCCACCGCACGACACGCGCCGGCGTGGCGCTGTCGGAAGTGCTCGACCGCGGTGCCTTCGACCTGTCCAGGGCGCTGGAAAACGACCCGCATTTTCTCGAGGCGCATGACGACCATGATCACCATGACCATGACCATGATCATGATCATGATCACGACCATCATCATCACGACCACGATGGGCACGACCACCACCATCACGCGCATCCGTCCGATATCCATGACGTGACGGTGCAGTCGGTGTCGCTGCGCGGCGGCGAAATGGACCCGAAGAAATTCTTCCCGTGGATCGAGAAGATCACTCAGATGGAAGGCCCCAACATCCTGCGGCTGAAAGGCATCATCGCGCTCAAGGGCGATGACGAGCGCTATGTCATCCAGGGCGTGCACATGATCATCGAGGGCGACCACCAGCGGGCCTGGAAAGACGGCGAAAAGCATGAGAGCCGGCTGGTGTTCATCGGCCGCGAACTCGACGCCGAACGGCTGAAGAAGAGCTTTGACGCCTGCCAGGCATCGTAAAGTCGTATTGATGATCTTGAAGGGTTGATGTCGACTTCATGTACACATAGGATGTGTACATGAGTTTGAGGAGATTTCCGATGCCCAGGTCGGCAGACAATAAAACTGAGCGCTATCAAATCCGCATCGCGCCTGCGCAGAAGGCGATGATCGCGCGCGCTGCCGCACTGTCTCATCAGGACGTTACCGACTTCATTCTCAACAAGGTGGTTCCCGAAGCACAGGCGGTAATCGAAGCAGCCGAGGTTGCGAAAGTATCCGACCGCGATTTCACACGTATACTCGACCTGTTGGAGAACCCGCCGAAACCAAATGCCAAGCTCCGAGCGGCGATCGCGGCCTTGCCGGATACTCTGTGACACTTCCGTCCTGGCACGAGGAGCCGATCGCGAAACGCCATGATCGGGCCTCGTTCGATTGCGGCGATGCGCAGATGAACGATTTTCTGCGGCGGTACGCGCGGCAAAGCCACGAACAAAATGCCGCCAAGACCTTCTGTGCGATCGACGATGCGGCTTTGGAGCAGATCCTCGGCTTCTATACGATCGCACCTTCAGCCGTTGCTCATGAAGCCGTGCCCGAGGCGATGACGAGAGGTTTGGCGCGGCACGAGGTTTCCGGCTTCAAACTTGCCCGGCTGGCGACCGACCGCAGAGTCGCCGGACAGGGGCTCGGAAGTCAGCTGCTTGCCGCCGCGGCATTGCGCTGCTTGCGACTGGCCGGCGAAGGTGGCGGAATCCTGCTCATGATCGATGCCAAGAGCGAGCGGGCCGCAAGATGGTATGCCAGCTACGGAGCCGAGCGCCTCCAAGGATCGAATCTGACCCTGGTGATGCCATTGGCGACGTTCGCAACCGATCTGCGGGCGAAGGGGCTGCTTTGATGACAGCCTCTCGCACTTCGCTGATCCTCCGGTTGCCGGAACCGCAAACGTCGAGTAAGCCGCCTCTGTACTGTCATCTAGCTGAACAAAGATAATCATGCCCACAGTCGCCCCGCTCGATCTCGAAGGCCATTGCGTCGCCGCCGTCTTCCTTGGCGATGTGCCGCATTTCGCGCTGGCCGATGGCGCTATCCACCGGCTCGACAATGGCCACAAGACTGTACAGGCCAATGACGGGCTGCTCGCGGCCTTCCATGACGCGGCAAACGACCGGCTGATCACCGGCGGCGAGGACGGCAAGGTGTTTGCCGTGAAAGCCGGAGGTGAGACCCGGGAGGTGGCGAGCGCCGGCAAGAAATGGATCACCAGCGTTGCCGCCGGGCCGCAAGGCGCCATCGCCTATGCCACGGGAAAGACGGCCTTCGTGCGCTTCGCCGATGGCAAGATCCGGGAATTTGCCCATCCGCGCTCGGTCGAGGGGCTGGCCTTCTCGCCCAAGGGGATGCGCTTCGGCGTCGCCCGCTACAATGGCGCGACGCTGCATTTCCCGGCCGCCGAAGGCAAGCCGGTGGAGCTCGAATGGGCCGGCGCCCACACCGGCATCACCTTCTCGCCGGACGGCACCTTTCTGGTCACCACCATGCAGGAAAACGCCCTGCATGGCTGGAAGCTCGCCGACGGCAAGCACATGCGCATGAGCGGCTATCCCGGCAAGGTCAAAAGCCTGTCGTGGAGCGTCAAAGGCAAGTGGCTGGCCAGTTCCGGCGCGCCGGCGGCGATCGTCTGGCCGTTTTCGGCCAAGGACGGGCCGATGGGCAAGGCGCCGCTGGAACTCGGCACGCGCGGCAACGCCATGGTGACGGCGGTTGCTTGCCACCCGAGCCAGGATGTCGTCGCCGTCGGCTATGATGACGGCATGGTTATGGCCGTGCGCTTTTCCGACGCCAAGGAAGTGCTTTTGCGGCGCCCGGGCAAGGGCGCCATCACCGCGATGATGTGGGACAAGGAAGAACGCCGCGTCGCCTTCGGCAGTGCCGCCGGCGACTGCGGCGTCATCGACATCACTGCCTAGTTTCGAACCAGCGGATTACTCGGCGCCGCAGGAAACCTTGCCGGTCAGATCGACCGGCTTGCCATCGCTGTCCTTGTCGGCCGTGCTGTCATAGACGGCGAGCTTGTAGTTTCCATCATAGACGCCTTCGTCGCTGGCCTTGGTCAGGATCGTCAGTTCGACCGAACTGTAGGTCTTGGCCACCTCCTGCTCGCGGTAGATGTTCAGCCGCAGTTCCTTGTTGTCCAGCCAGTACTGGGTGAGGTTGGAGTTCTCAAAAATGGTCTTTCGCAGCTGATCGCCGGCGGGCCTTGCCTTGATTTCGAGATCACCGCGAAAATTGAAGGTCGGGCCGCCCATCCCGGTGGTGACGCCGGCATCGACCTGGAATTTGACCAGTGGATCATCGACGGAGCACCAGATGCCGCCGGTGGCGAACGCCGTACCGGTCGACAGGAACAGTATCGTCACGCAGATGATCGTCCGCATTTCCCTTGCCCAATTACCGTCCACATTGGCGCCGACTTCGCACGGAGCGTCAAGCGCCGCCGGCCAAGGCTGAGCCAATGCAGAACAGACGCACGGCCAATTGCCGTTGCGGAGGTGGATTGGCTAAGAGGAATGAGCCAGAGGGGTTTTCATGCACAGCAGCGATAGTTCAAAGACCATCGGCGGCATCAGCCGCGACCGCATCGCGCACTTGCGTGAGACGGAAGGGGCTGCCTTCCGCAAGGCGCGGCCGAAATCGCAGGCCAAGGTCGGCAACGGCCTGCCCGGCTTCTTCGGCGGCGTGCCAATGCACTGGATGAATGACTGGCCGACGCCGTTTCCGATCCTGGTGGACAGCGCCAGGGGCGCCACGATCACCGACGTGGACGGCAACAGGCTCGACGATTTCTGCCTCGGCGACACCGGCTCGATGTTCGGCCACTCGCCGCTGGCAGTGGCACGCGCCATTCGCCGCCAGGCCGGGCGCGGCCTGACCTATATGCTGCCATCCGAAGATGCGCTGGCCATCGGACCGCTGCTGCAGCAGCGCTTCGGCCTGCCGTTCTGGCAGATCGCGACGACGGCGACCGACGCCAACCGCTTCGCGCTGCGCGTCGCCCGCGCCATCACTGGACGAGAGAAAATCCTGGTCTTCAATGGCTGCTATCACGGCTCGGTGGACGAGACGATGGTGCGGCTGATCGACGGTATCCAGGTCAACCGGCCAGGACTGGCGGGCGAATTCCGCGACCTGACCCGCACGGCCAAGGTCATCGAGTTCAACGATGTCGCCGCACTGGAAGCCGCGCTCAACGACAGGGATGTCGCTTGCGTCATCGCCGAACCGGTGCTGACCAATTCCTGCATGGTGCTTGCCGATCCCGGCTACCACGAGGCGCTGCGACAGTTGACCCGTGCTGCCGGCACGCTGCTTTTGATCGACGAGACGCATACGATCTCGACCGGCCCGGGCGGTTACACCAGGAAATATGGGCTGGAGCCGGACTTGTTCGTTCTGGGCAAGCCGATTGCCGGCGGCGTGCCGGCGAGCGTCTGGGGCATGAGCGATGAAGTCGCTTCGCGCTATGCCGACTACAACAGGACGAAAGAGCCTGGCTATTCCGGCATGGGCACGACGCTGTCGGCCAACCCGCTGCAGTTCGCCGCCATGCGCGCCACGCTCGAGGAGGTGATGACGCAGGAGAATTACGACCGCATGGATCATCTGGCGCGCCGGCTCGATGCCGGGCTGACCGGCGTGATCGACCGTTACCGCCTGCCCTGGCATGTCGCCCGTGTCGGGGCCCGTGTCGAGTTCATCTGCGCGCCCGGTCCGCTGCGCAATGGCGCCGAGGCGGAGGGTGCGCATGCGCCGGAACTCGAAGCCGCCATCCATGTCGCGCTGGTCAATCGCGGCGTGCTGATCGCACCCTTCCACAACATGATGCTGATCTCGCCGGCGACGTCAGGTGCCCAGGTCAACCGGCTGATCAGCGCCTTTGGCGCGGTTGCGGCAAAGCTTGCGGCATGAGACAAGCCCCTCAAGCCAACCCGAGTTCCATCATGACTTCACCTTCGGGCTCGACGCCCACCGAGGCGCAAGCCTTCCTCGACGCCCATCCCGAGATCGAGGCCTTCGATATCGTGCTGACCGACGCCAATGGCGTCGGGCGCGGCAAGATCGTGCGCCGGCATGAGCTGAAAAGCATTTTCGAAGGCGGCCGGCATATGCCGATCTCCATCCTCGGCCTCGACATCACCGGCGAGGATGTGCACGAAACCGGGCTGATCTGGGACAGCGGCGACGGCGATCTCCGGGCCTGGCCGATTCCCGGCACGCTGGTGCCGCTTTACGGTACGAACCCGCCGCGCGGCCAGGTGCTGATGGCGATGTATCATCTCGACGGCCAGCCAATGTCGTCGGACCCGCGGCTGGCGCTCGCCCGGCAGGTCGACATACTGGCTGCCAAGGGCCTCCATCCGGCCGGCGCCTTCGAACTCGAGTTTTTTCTGCTGGCCAATGAGCGTGATGCCGATGGCAAGGTGCAGCCGGCGCGCGCGGTGCTCGATGGCCGCGTCTCGGGCAAGACCGAGGTCTATTCCGTCGACCATCTGCACGGCATGGAGCCACTGTTCTCCGACATCTACGCCGCCGCCAAGGCGCAAGGCATTCCGGCCGAGACGGTGATTTCCGAATATGCGCCTGGTCAATACGAATTGACGCTGAACTACCGCAAGGATGTGATGCGGGCGGCCGACGATCTGGTCATGCTGAAGCGGCTGGTGCGGGCGCAGGCGCGCCGCCACGGCGTCACCGCCTGCTTCATGGCCAAGCCGATCGAGAAATATGCCGGCTCCGGCATGCATTTCCACGTGTCGCTGCAGGACAAGGATGGCCGAAACGTCTTTTCGGAAGCGGCCGGCGAGAACTGGTCGCTGCCGCTGCTGCGTGGCCTCGGCGGGCTGATCCAGACCATGGCCGAATCGATGCTCGTGTTTGCGCCGCACGCCAATTCCTGGCGCCGTTTCGTCTCGCAATCCTACGCACCGGTCGCGCCGACCTGGGGCGTCAACAACCGCTCGGTGGCGCTGCGCGTGCCGGCGGGCGATGCGAAAAACCGGCGCATCGAGCACCGGCCGTCCGGCGTCGACGCCAATCCCTATCTGATCGCCGCGACGGTGCTCGCCGGCATCGTCAAAGGCCTCGACGAAGGGCTCGATCCGGGCCCCGAAACGACCGGCAATGGCTATGAGGCTGCCGTCACCCGTACGACGATGCCAGCCGATTGGCGCGCGGCAATCGAAGCGGCCAGGGCGTCCAGTTTCCTGAAGGGCGCGCTCGGCGAGGACCTGCACCGCACCTTCGTTGCGATCAAGCAGTCCGAATACCTGCGCGTGGCCCGCACGGTCAGTGAACTGGACTATCACCTCTACCTGCACGAAGTCTGACGGCTGGGCGACCCGGCGGCGATCACTTTTTCGCCGTCACCATCAAATGAGATGGCGTGATGATTGATCAGAACATATCATGAACAAATGAGTGTTCTCACCATCCGTGAAAAACTGGCAATCCTGTCCGACGCCGCCAAGTACGATGCCTCCTGCGCCTCATCGGGCTCCGCAAAAAAGGATTCGCTGAAGTCCGGCGGCGTCGGCTCCACCGAAGGCATGGGCATCTGCCATTCCTACGCGCCGGACGGCCGCTGCATTTCGCTGCTGAAAATCCTGCTGACCAATTTCTGCATCTACGACTGCAGCTATTGCATCAACCGCTCGTCGTCGAATGTCCGGCGCGCCCGCTTCGGCATCGACGAGGTGGTGAAGCTGACCATGGATTTCTACCGGCGCAATTATATCGAAGGCCTTTTCCTGTCCTCGGGCGTCATCCGCTCGCCTGATGAAACCATGGGGGAAATGGTCGAGGTGGCGCGGAGGCTGCGGCTGGAGGAAAAATTCTCCGGTTATATTCATCTCAAAACCATCCCCGAGAGTTCGGCGGACCTGGTGGAGAAGGCCGGGCTTTATGCCGACCGCTTGTCGATCAATATCGAATTGCCCACTGACGAGGGTGTGAAGAAGCTGGCGCCGGAAAAGAGGCCGGAGACAATCCGGCTCTCGATGGCCAACCTGCGCCGGAAGATGGAGGAGAAGGCCGAGCCGACGCTGCGGACCAAAAAGCGCGAACGCTTCGCGCCGGGCGGCCAGTCGACGCAGATGATCATCGGCGCGGACAAGACCTCCGACGACGGCATCCTGCACACCAGCGCCCGGCTTTATGGCAGTTACCACCTGCGGCGCGTCTATTATTCGGCCTTCAGTCCGATCCCCGATGCCTCGTCTTCGCTGCCGTTGCAGAAGCCGCCGCTGATGCGTGAACACCGGCTCTACCAGGCCGACTGGCTGATGCGCTTCTACGGATTTTCTCAACCGGAAATCCTGGCCGGCAGCAGCGACGGCATGCTCGATCTCGCCATCGACCCGAAGCTTGCCTGGGCGCTGCGCAACCGGGGACGCTTCCCCGTCGACGTCAACCGCGCCGACCGCGAAGCGTTGCTGCGCGTGCCCGGCCTGGGAACCAAGGTGGTGGCGAAGATTCTGGAAACCCGCCGCCACCGGCGGCTGCGGCTCGAGGATGTCGGCAGGCTCTGCCATTCGATCGCCAAGCTACGGCCCTTCATCATCGCCGAAGGCTGGTCGCCAGGTGCGCTGACCGACAAGGCCGGCCTGCGCGGCAAGATCGAGCAATCCTGCGAACAACTGGCGCTGTTTTGACCATGCTGCCAGCGGAGCTCGACCTCGCCCGCTACACAGTTTGGCTTGAAAGCCAGACCGATTTCGCCGGCTGGCGCGACGCGGCTCGACGGCTGGCGCTGAATGAGGTCAGACCCGAGGATATCGGCTGGCGTGTCGCAGCCGGTTCAGACCGGCCGCAAAGCGATTTGCCTGACGTGCCCCAGGGCGCGCAGCTCGCTGTGCCGCGCGACTTTGTCGAGCACGCTGAAACCGCCTTCTGCCATTGCGACCCCGGCCGTTTCGGTTTTCTCTACCGGCTGTTGTGGCGGCTGCGCACGGAACCCAAGTTGCTGGCGATCGCATCGGATCCCGATACCAGGCGGCTTGAGGCGATGGAAAAGGCCGTGCGGCGCGACAGCCACAAGATGCATGCCTTCGTGCGCTTCCGGAAGATCGGCGATGGCGAGGATGAACGCTATGTCGCCTGGTTCGAGCCCGAACATTTCATCGTCGAGCGCAATGCGGATTTCTTCGTCCGGCGTTTTACCGGCATGCGCTGGACGATCCTGACGCCTTGCGCCTCCGCCGACTGGAATGGTGAAAGACTGGCGATCGGACCGGGCGCGGCCAAGACCGATGCCCCTGACCAGGACGACACCGAAGCGCTGTGGCGGACCTATTTCGCGAACATCTTCAATCCGGCGCGGCTGAAGGTGAAGGCCATGCAGAAGGAGATGCCGAAGAAATATTGGCGGAACCTTCCCGAGGCCCCGCTCATTCCTGACTTGATCGCGGGAGCGGACAAGGCCGCCAAGGATATGATTGCCAGAATGCCGACAACGCCCGCGCCGCACCACGCCAAGGTGCAGGCGAGGCACTGGCCGAAGCATCAGCCAGCCGAAACGCCTGACGGCGATGCCGCGCACACGATTTCCGAGTTGCGCGAAGCCGCGAAGGGCTGCCGCCGCTGTCCGCTTTGGCGCGATGCGACGCAGACCGTATTCGGCGAAGGACCTGACAATGCCAAGGTGATCTTCGTCGGCGAACAGCCTGGCGACCAGGAGGATCTCGCCGGCAAACCTTTTGTCGGCCCCGCGGGCAAGGTGTTCGATGCGATCTTGGACGATGCCGGTGTCGACCGCCTGGAGGTCTATGTCACCAACGCGGTCAAGCACTTCAAATTCGAGCCACGGGGCAAACGCCGCATCCATTCCAAGCCGAATGCCGGCGAGGTTCAGGCCTGCCGCTGGTGGATCGACAGGGAATTCGAGCTGGTCAAGCCGGAGCTTGCGGTGGCGCTCGGCGCGACGGCGGCGCTGTCCCTGCTTGGCAAGGCGATCCCGGTGACCAAGATGCGCGGCCAGGTGGTCGAACGCGAGGACGGGTTGCGCGTCTTCATCACCATCCACCCCTCCTTCATCCTGCGCATCCGGGATCACGCGGATAAAGAAGCCGAACGCGAGCGGTTTTTGCAGGATATGAAGCAGGTGAGGAAGCTTATGTCGACTTGATCCATCAGGTCCGAGCGCTGGATAAGGATCGAGCGGTTGGCGCCGCCCCTCATTGTCCTGCCGGACATTTCTCCCCGTGTAGTGACGGGGAGAAAGGGGCTGTGCCCTGCGCTTTCGTCAATCACCATCGTTGCAAGAAAAAGCTCCAAGACGCAGTTAGCTTCCTTCTCCCCGTCACTATACGGGGAGAAGGTGCCGGTGTCCGAACCGGATAGATAGGTAACAGAATGGACCGATAGCATGGGTGACAGTTTTCTTGTCCGCCGGGAGGACCGGCGATGGTTTGGCGAGAAACTGGGATCATGGACGAGCGGCTACGGTTTGTT
>NZ_SRTV01000180.1:0-319 GCF_004792025.1 Mesorhizobium sp. M8A.F.Ca.ET.181.01.1.1
ATTGTTTCGCGTTGGTCTGCAACGCCAGATGATTCCATGCGGCAAGGCCCGCGAACAGCAGACCCGCGACGCTCACGCCCACCCATCCGAACACCGGCCACACCGCGGCGCCGACGCCCGAGCCGACTGCGCCACCGATGAAATACGCGACCATGTACACGGTATTCACGCGGCTGCGCGCGTCGGGTTTCAATGCGTAGATGCGCGACTGGTTCGAAATCTGCGCGGCCTGCACGCCCACGTCCAGCACGATCACACCGATCACGAGCCCGGTAACGCTGGTGGCCGAAACGCCGAAGATCACGAAGGAGATCGCCAC
>NZ_SRTV01000181.1:0-319 GCF_004792025.1 Mesorhizobium sp. M8A.F.Ca.ET.181.01.1.1
CGGAGCAGTTCCTCGCAAGCGACGAAATACATGACGTGACCTGCATCATCTCCGACGTGCAGATGCCCGGCATTTCCGGGCTGCAGATGTATTGGCGTCTTCTTGAGAGCGGCGTCAGGCTGCCTGTCGTTTTCATTTCGGCGTTCGCGTCGGATCTGGTTCGCCGACAGGCGCTCGAGGCCGGCGCGCTCTGTGTGCTGAGTGAGATCGGCGAGGAACTCGCGCAGCCGGCATACCGCGACGAACGATTCGATCCACCGTACTCAACTGTGCAGACCGGTGTCATCAAGGGCGGCCGTGCGCTCAATATCGTGCCCGC
>NZ_SRTV01000182.1:0-318 GCF_004792025.1 Mesorhizobium sp. M8A.F.Ca.ET.181.01.1.1
TCCCGAGCGGCTGGCCAGTTTGCGCAGCGCGATGGCGCGCGCAGGTGTCGCTGCTTACCTGGTGCCCTCCGCGGATCCGCACTTGTCCGAATATCTGCCGGGGCGCTGGCAGGGGCGGGAATGGCTCTCCGGTTTCACCGGCTCGGCGGGCACGCTCGTCGTCACCGCGGACTTCGCGGGCGTCTGGACAGACAGCCGCTACTGGGAGCAAGCCAACGCGCAACTGGCCGGCAGCGGTGTTCAGCTGATGAAAATTACGGGCTGCCAGCAAACCGCCCCGCATTTCGACTGGCTCGCCGAGAACGTGGCGCCTGGCGG
>NZ_SRTV01000183.1:0-318 GCF_004792025.1 Mesorhizobium sp. M8A.F.Ca.ET.181.01.1.1
CTTGTTGCAGACGTCGCCATTGGCCGTCGTGCGGTCGGTGCCGACGATCACCATGTCGATGTCGCCATGCTGCATCAGATGCCCGCCGGCGTTATCGACGATCAGCGTGTGCGGCACGCCGTGGCCGGCCATTTCCCAGGCGGTCAGCTGGGCGCCCTGGTTGCGCGGCCTGGTCTCGTCGACATAGACGTGGACCGGAATGCCGGCTTCCGTCGCCAGATAGATTGGCGCCGTGGCGGTGCCGTAGTCGACCGTCGCCAGCCAACCGGCATTGCAATGGGTGAGAATGTTGACCGCCTCGCCAGGCTTCTTTTTCGC
>NZ_SRTV01000184.1:0-318 GCF_004792025.1 Mesorhizobium sp. M8A.F.Ca.ET.181.01.1.1
GGGGCAATGGCGGATACACCGTCCGCGTTTTGCCGCCCTTCGTGGCTTCAATCTTGACGGCGACCAGAGCATCCAGGCTGGACCGTGGAAGTGCGCGCAGTCTCAATCCTGCTACCTCCATCCGGCGCATTCCAGTTGTGACAGCCCATTCGATGATCAGACGGTCGCGCGCCCCCAGGCCAGCCATCACGCGCCGCAATGCGACCGGCGATAGCGGTTTGGGCAGCGCCGATGTTTGTCGGATCGTCAGCTCATTGGCGAGCTGTCGTCCACCGGAGGCATCAACATGAGCGAGGAATCCCTGCGGCTGACGTCGCG
>NZ_SRTV01000185.1:0-317 GCF_004792025.1 Mesorhizobium sp. M8A.F.Ca.ET.181.01.1.1
GGAGAGGCAGAAAAGCTCGGCGTACGCTGGCAGCATGCTGAAGGTGGTGTCCATGGCGCGTCATCCGAACAGGCCATGCAGGAACCAGCGCGGTTCTTCCTCGGCGTCGCGGCTGCTCACGCGCTCGCGGTAAATCCAGTAGCAGCTCTGGTCGTCCGCCTGGGCGACGAAATAGTCGCGCGTCACCAGTTCGCCGTCGAACCAGCCCGCCTCGATACGCTCGCCCGGCGACACCATGCGCAGCGGCGAGCCATAGAACGGACGGTGCTGGCGCATCAGCAGGCGCACCGGCTGGTCCAGCATCCACGTGGGGCGCG
>NZ_SRTV01000186.1:0-316 GCF_004792025.1 Mesorhizobium sp. M8A.F.Ca.ET.181.01.1.1
ATCAATGCAAGCCATCCACCATCCACAACGCTCGCGATTGTCGCAGATCTGGGTGACAGTTTTCGCCTGCTTCTGGCCGGGGATTCTGGTGTGCGTATCAACGGTACCCGCCTGCTGCAGCACGCCAAGCTGATAGACAAGGTCAGCACGTCGGCGCGAATTCATGTTTTCAAAGGGCTCCTGGCGACACATGGGGACGGCGATGGTGCTGAGGCAAAAACCCGCGCCACCATATTTTCCGGCCTTCACGCTGCTGTTAAAGCTGGCATCATGACGATGCCAGAAGCCGAAAAAGTCGTCGCCGCCGCGGCTGTCG
>NZ_SRTV01000187.1:0-316 GCF_004792025.1 Mesorhizobium sp. M8A.F.Ca.ET.181.01.1.1
CAGGCAGTGCATGAAAAGCGCGTCGGATTTCGCCCTCGCCATCAGGGCGGCGTTGACCTGGTAGGGCAGGAAGACGGTATGGCCGCGGGCGCGATGCTCCTGGCCCATCGATACCCAGCTGTCGGTGACGACGCAATCGGCCTGGTCGACGGCTTCCTCGGCCGATTTGGAAAAACGGACCTTGCCGCCATTGGCTTTCGACCAGTTGACATATTTCTCGAAAGGCTCGCTGCCTTCCGGCACCGCGACGTTTCAGTTGAATCGGAACCGCGCCGAAGCCTCCAGACGCGAGTGCAGCACATTGTTGCCGTCGCCG
>NZ_SRTV01000188.1:0-315 GCF_004792025.1 Mesorhizobium sp. M8A.F.Ca.ET.181.01.1.1
CCTAGCCCTTCATGCCATCAGGGAAGTCGATGCCGAGCAGTGCCTGCAGGCCGAACAGGACGAGCAGCGAAGCAACGAACATGCCGACAAAGACGGCGGTGCCTACGGCGGCACCCTTGCCGATCGATGCATTGGTCATGCGCCAGGTCAGCACCATCGACAGCGCGAACAGGAACAACGACACAAGGCTGTTGACGTCGCTGGTGGGGGGCAGGAAGAGCCTGAGCAGCGCCGAGGGCAGCATGAGCCAGGCGATGATCGCCGAGGCCCAGTTGGACGCGACCACATAATGGACGAAACGGCCGCCGATGCCGG
>NZ_SRTV01000189.1:0-315 GCF_004792025.1 Mesorhizobium sp. M8A.F.Ca.ET.181.01.1.1
GTGCCGCTCGGCGAAGTCGGCCATGTCGGCATGATGTCGAAACGGGTGACGTCGGCCCATGCCGGCAGCGCGAGCACGGCGACGACCATCCTGGCCACGTCATCCGGCTGGACCACCTTGCTGGCGTACATGGCCGCACGAGCATCGGCGTCGAGGATGTTTTGATAGAGCTGCGTCTCGACGCGGCCGGCGACAATCTCAGTGACGCGTATGCCGGATGGCGAGAGGTCGGCGCGCAGCGCGGCGGCAAAGCCGGAGATCGCCGCCTTGGTGGCCGAATAGACGGCGATGTTGGAAAATGCCGCGTGGCCGGCG
>NZ_SRTV01000018.1:0-37601 GCF_004792025.1 Mesorhizobium sp. M8A.F.Ca.ET.181.01.1.1
AACGGTAAGCAACCAAAGGTCGCCATCGTCGCCGTGGCCCGAAAGATTATGACCATCCTCAGCGCCATGCTTCGACACAACCAACCCTGGTATCCAGACAAAGCCTGAAAACACAGTTGCTCATCCGTCTTGCCGCTTCGCGACAAGCCACCTTCTCCCACAAGGGGAGAAGGGAAAGTGGCGACCGCCCGGCCCTTCGCTATGGCTCCGGGCGTTCGTCGCTCGAAAAGCCCATTTAGGGGCTTTTCGTCCGCTGCGCGGACCGCTCCTCACCCATGCGCAACCATCACATGGCGCACGGCGGTGTAGTCCTCCAGCGCGTAGAGTGACATGTCCTTGCCGTAGCCGGACTGTTTCAGGCCGCCATGCGGCATCTCGTTGGTCAGCATGAAGTGGGTGTTGATCCAGGTGCAGCCATATTGCAGGCGTGCCGCTGTCGCCATGGCGCGCGAGACGTCCTTCGTCCACACCGACGAGGCCAGGCCGTAATCGCTGTCGTTGGCCCAGTTCACCGCCTCGTCGACATCCGTGAAACGAGTGATCGAGACGACCGGGCCGAACACTTCCCGGCGCACGATCTCGTCTTCCTGTAGTGCCCCGGCAACGACCGTCGGCTGGTAGTAGAAGCCGGTGCCCTCGCCCGGCTTGCCGCCGGTGGTGATCTCGATGTGTTTCAGTTCCGAAGCGCGCTCGACGAAACTCGATACGCGGTCGCGCTGGCGGCGCGAGATCAGCGGCCCGATCTCGTTCTCGGTGTCGTCTGATAGATTGTACTTGATGGTCGAGACGGCGGAAGAAAGATCGGCGACAAGCTTGTCGTAGATTTTCTTGCCCGCATAGATGCGGCAGGCCGCTGTGCAGTCCTGGCCGGCATTGTAGTAGCCGAAGGCGCGCAGGCCGTTGACGACGGCGCCAAGGTCGGCGTCGTCGAAGACGATGACCGGTGCCTTGCCGCCAAGTTCCAGATGCGTGCGCTTGACCGATTTGGCCGCGGCCTGCAGCACCTTCTTGCCGGTGGCGACGTCGCCGGTGATCGAGATCATATTGACCTTGGGATGGTTGATCAGCGTGTTGCCGACGCTGTCGCCCCGGCCAAGCACGACATTGACGACGCCCTCGGGAAGCACGTCGGCCAGAATCCTGGCCAGCTTCAACGTCGTCAGCGGTGTCTGTTCCGACGGCTTGAAGACCACGGTATTGCCGCCGGCAATCGCCGGCGCCAGCTTCCAGGCCATCATCATCAGCGGATAGTTCCACGGCGCGATCGAAGCGACGATGCCGATCGCGTCGCGCCGCACCATCGAGGTATGGCCCGGCAGATATTCGCCCGCGACGACGCCGGGCATGGAGCGCACCGCGCCGGCGAAGAAGCGGTAGCAGTCGACGATGGCCGGGATTTCGTCATTGAGCACGGCGTTGATCGGCTTGCCGCAGTTCAGCGCTTCGAGCGTGGCGAACTCCCTGGCCTCGGCCTCGATGCGGTCGGCGATTTTGAGCAGGTAGCCGGAGCGTTGCGCCGGCGTGGTGCGCGACCACGAGACGAACGCTTGTTCGGCGGCCGCCACGGCGGCCTCGATCTGTGCCTGGCTGGCTTCCGGCAGGTTGAGAATGGTCGCCCCGGTCTTCGGATTGAGGATCGGCTCGTCGGTCTCGGTGCCCTTTTCGAATTTCGAGCCGATCAGCATCTGGGTGTCCATCAGATTTCTCCCTTGGAAGGAGCGAATGAGGAGCAGCGAATAGCGAGCAGGGTTTGGCTGTCGATTTTTGCTACTCGCTACTCCCTATTCGCTTTTTTTCATTTCCCGCTTCCGGCGATCTGGTCGCCGTCGCGGGTCAGGTAGTAGGCAAAAAGGATCGGCAGCAGCGTCACCAGCACGACGACCATGGCCACGACATTGGTGACCGGTCGCTGGCGCGGGCGGATCAGTTCCTCCAGCATCCAGATCGGCACGGTCTGCTGCTGGCCGGCGGTGAAGGTGGTGACGATGACCTCATCGAAGGACAGCGCGAAGGCCAGCATACCGCCGGCAAGCAGTGCCGTGGCGATGTTGGGCAGCACGACATGCCTGAAGGTCTGGAAGCCGTCGGCGCCGAGATCCATCGAAGCTTCGATCATCGAACCCGAGGTGCGGCGGAACCGGGCGACCGCATTGTTGTAGACCACGACCACGCAGAAAGTGGCGTGGCCGAGCACGATCGTCCAGAACGAGAACGGAATGTCGGCCAGCGCAAAGGCCGAGCGCAGCGCGATGCCGGTGATGATGCCGGGCAGCGCGATCGGGAGGATGACCAGCAGCGAGATGGTTTCGCGGCCGAAGAATTTCGTTCGCGACACGGCGGCGGCGCACAGCGTGCCGAGCACCAGCGCAATCGTGGTCGAGATGGCGGCGACGCGGACCGACAGTGACAGCGCTTGCCAGACATCGGGTCGGTTCCAGGTGACGGCGAACCATTGCGTGGTCAAGCCCGGCGGCGGCCAGACGAAGCTCTTCTCCTCGGTGGTGAAGGCATAGACGAAGATCAGGAGGATCGGCAGATGCAGGAAGAGCAGGCCGCAGGCGGCCGCGATCTTCAGGCCAAGGGGAGCCGACTGGCTGCGGTCAGAGCGCATCGAAGGCCCCCATGCGCTTGGCGCCCCAGAGGTAGAAACCCATGATGACGATGGGCACCACGGTGAAGGCGGCGGCGAGCGGGATGTTGCCGGCGGTACCTTGCTGCGAATAGACGGCCTGGCCGATGAACAGGCGCGAGGTGCCGATGATCTGCGGGATGATGTAGTCGCCCAGCGTCAGTGAGAAGGTGAAGATCGAGCCGGCGACGATGCCGGGCAGCGCCAGCGGGAACAGCACGTTGCGGAAGGTCTGGCCGGGCGAGGCGCCGAGATCGGACGAGGCCTCGACCAGATTGCCGGGCACGCGCTCGAGGGCCGCCTGCACCGGCAGGATCATGAAGGGCAGCCAGACATAGACGAAGACGATGAAGGTGCCGGTAAAGGACACCGACAGCGAATTGCCGCCGACCACGGGCAGCGAGAGCCAGCTATCGAGCAGCCACAGCAGGTGCAGCTTGGCGAGCAGCCAGGTCAAAATGCCTTCCTTGGCCAGGATCAGCTTCCAGGCATAAATCTTGACCAGATAGCTCGACCACAGCGGCAGCATGACGCCGAGATAGAACAGCGCTTTCCAGCGGCCGCGCGCGTAACGCGCGGCATAGTAGGCTATGGGGAAGGCGACGATAGCCGAGGCCAGTGTGACCAGTGCCGCCATCGTCACCGTGCGCAGGATGATGTCGAGATTGGCGGCCTGCAACAGGTCGCCATAGGTCTTCAGCGTGAACTGCCGGTTGATGAGGCCGGAGAACTCGTCGATGGAGAAGAAGCTCTGCGCCAACAGCGCGAACAGCGAGCCGATATAGACGATGCCGAGCCACAGAACCGGCGGCAGCAGCATGAGCAGCAGCAGGAGCTGCGGTCGGCGCCAGAACAGGTCCGACAGCGCGCCGCGCAGGCCGCCGCTGCCGGGCAGGATGGCTGGGGCGGGATTGGCGTTGAGGGCGGCGATGGTCATGGGACCACCCTGTGGCAGTGGGGCTTATAGGAGAGGCAGCGATCCTTCACGCCCCCCTCTGTCCTGCCGGACATCTCCCCCACGAGGGGGGAGATTGGCAGCTTCAGCGCCTCGCTCATTCCCGCAACGTTGCTGATTGGCGAAAGCAGTCGCGACATCCAATCTCCCCCCTCGTGGGGGAGATGGCCGGCAGGCCAGAGGGGGGCGCCGTAGAGCGCCACGCTGGAGACTCTAATCGCGCAAACCTTCATCATGCCGGCTCGTCCATCAGATGCAGATGCTCGCGATTGAAGGTGAGCACAACAGCCTCGCCTTCCCTAGGCAGCACTGTCCCCGCCGGCACCACGGCGTGCAGCTTCAACCCGTCGGCATCGAGCGCCAGCCTGGTGGTGGCGCCGAGATAGTTGGTCGAGACGAGACGCGCGGCCACGCCCTCGCCGCTCGCGGCGCGGCCGACGCGAATGGATTCGGGCCTGAGACTCCCCCAGCGGTGCTGGCCGGAATAACGCTGGACGAAGTCCGGCGGCAGCACGTTGGACGAGCCGACGAAATCGGCGACGAAGCGCGTGCTTGGGCGCTGATAGATGTCTTCCGGCGTGCCGATCTGCATAATCCTGCCGTCATTGAAGACGGCGACGCGGTCGGCCATCGACAGTGCCTCGCCCTGGTCGTGGGTGACGAAGACGAAGGTGATGCCGAGCGCCTTCTGCAGTGATTTCAGCTCCTCCTGCATGTTTTCGCGCAGTTTGAGGTCGAGCGCGCCGAGCGGCTCGTCGAGCAGCAGCACCTTGGGCTGGTTGACCAGCGCACGCGCCAGCGCGACACGCTGGCGCTGGCCGCCGGAGAGCTGGCCGGGCCGGCGCGCGCCGTAGCCGGGCAGCCGCACCAGTGACAAGGCTTCTTCCGCCGCCTTGTGCCGCTCGGCCTTGCCGACGCGCTTGACCATCAGTCCGTAGGCGACGTTGTCGAGCACATTGAGGTGCGGGAACAGCGCATAGTCCTGGAACACTGTGTTGACGTTGCGGCGATAGGGCGGCACGCCCTCGGCGCGCTCGCCGAAGATCGAGATGGAACCCGCCGTCGGCTGCTCGAAGCCGGCGATGAGACGCAGGCACGTCGTCTTGCCCGAACCCGATGGCCCCAGCATGGCGAAGAATTCGCCGGGCGCAATGTCGAGGTCGACCGCGTCGACAGCGCGAACACTGCCGAAATGGCGCGAGACTTTTTGAAAGGAAACGGCTGGGGTCATTGGGTGTCCTGATCTGTCAGGCTCGTCAAAATCTCGGGCGTTGGCGCTGCCCCTCATCCGCCTGCCGGCACCTTCTCCCCGTAATAGGGACGGGGAGAAGGGACGCGCTTCAACGCTGACGGTACCCTCTCCCCGTTCTTCACGGGGAGAGGGTAAGGGTGAGGGGCAGCGTCAACTTATCAATAGATGCGCGGCGAAAATCACCGTCCGCCGATGACGCCGATATAATCCGACACCCAGCGATAGTAAGGCACGCACTGATCGTTCTGGGTGACGCATTTCGAGACCGGCGTCTTCCAGAACTTGATCTTGTCGAAATTGTCGTAGCCGTTGGTCTTGCAGCCTTCCTCGCCGAGCAACTCGTTGCCCTTGCAGGCGGCGGGCACGACCGGCAGCGAGCCGAACCAGGCCGAGACATCGCCCTGCACCTTCGGCGCCAGCGAATGCTCTAGCCACATATAGGCGCAGTTCGGGTGCGCCGCGTCGGCTTCCATCATGGTTGTGTCGGCCCAGCCCGTGACGCCTTCTTCCGGCACGGTCGAGGCAACCGGCTTCTTGGCGGCAACCAGCGTGTTGACCTGGTAAGGCCACGAGCCCGAAGCAACCACGCCTTCGTTCTGGAAGTCATCGACCTGGATGGCGGCGTCATGCCAGTAGCGGCCGACCAGCGTGCGCTGGACGCGCAGCAATTCGAGCGCCGCCTTGTACTGGTCCTCGTTCAATTCGT
This sequence comes from Mesorhizobium sp. M8A.F.Ca.ET.181.01.1.1, assembly GCF_004792025.1. Lineage (NCBI taxonomy): Bacteria > Pseudomonadati > Pseudomonadota > Alphaproteobacteria > Hyphomicrobiales > Phyllobacteriaceae > Mesorhizobium > Mesorhizobium sp. M8A.F.Ca.ET.181.01.1.1. Next base: position 5,543 of record NZ_SRTV01000018.1, read on the forward strand.
AGGGATCCTTGATGCCGAGTTCCGGCTTGTGGAACATCAGGTAGTTGGCGGCATCGGCGATGTGGATCGGTCCGTCATAGGCCTGGACACGGCCCTTGTTGGACTTGCCATCCGGCAGCTTCATTTCCTCGAAAACGACATTCCAGCTCTTCGGCGCTTCCTTGAACACCTCGGTGTTGTACATCAGGATGTTCGGACCCCACTGGTAGGGAACGCCGTAATGCACTTTGTCGACGGTGAACCAGGGCGCGTCCTTGAGCCGGTCGTCGACCGTCTTCCAGCTCGCGATGAGATCGGTGTTGATCGGCTGCACGCGCTTGCCAGCGACGAGGCGCAACGAGGCATCGCCCGAAGCGGTGACGAGGTCGAAGCCGCCCTCGTTCATCAGCGACACCATCTCATCGGATGTGTTGGCGGTCTTGACGTTGACCTTGCAGCCACTCTCCTTCTCGAAGGCGGTGACCCAGTCATAGCCCTTGTCGGTCTCGCCGCGCTCGATATAGCCCGGCCAGGCAACGATGTTGACCTGGCCTTCGCCCTTGCCCAGTTCCTTGACCTGGGCAACGGCCTGACCGGAGAAGGTCAGCGCGACCGTCAGCGCAGTGCATGACTTCAGGAATGAATTCATCATCAATCTCCCATTTTGGCGCGTGACCCTGAAACCGCTCCGGTTTTCGCCAGATCACGCGCGGACTGAAAAACGTGCCAGTTCGTCCAATGGACTGATGCCGCTCTGATGGCGGCTTTGGTCGCTGAACCGAAGGTGCTTGGAAAATACCGGTTTCGCAAATTCATTTGTCAGAAGGGTGATATCGGTTTTTCCGATAGATCGCCGCGGATCAGGTCCGCTGGCGGACCGTCCGTTGCGACTGGGCAAGCCCGATGAAGTCGCGCGCCGCCTGCGGCAGGCTGGAGCCGCGCCGCCAGACCATGCCGACCTGCACCACCGGCAAGGCACCGGAAATGTCGCGCGATTCGATGCGGTCGCCTTCCAGCGACCAGGGCCGGTAGACGAGATCGGGCAGCAGCGCCACGCCGGCGCCGGTGGCGACGAGGCTGCGCACGGCTTCCACGGAACGGGTGCGGAAGGCGACATGCGGCCTGGCGCCGATCGCCGTCAGCAGCTTGCCGGTGTTCTCCTCGATCTCGTCGACGGTGAGCATGATCAGCGGTTCGGAGGCGATATCGCCGATGCCGATGATGTCGGCGCCAGCCAAGGGATGGCCGAGCGGCAGCCACAGCCGATAGGCCGAGACTTCGAGGATTTCCGATTGCAGGGCAGTGCGGTCGCGCAAATTGGAGGTGACCATGACGGCAATGTCGAGCTTGCCGCCGATGAGCAAATGTTCGAGGTAGTCGCCATTGTCCTCTATGGCCGACACCTCGACGCCGGGATAGGCGCGGCGGTAGCGGGAAAGCAGATCCGACAGCACATAGCCGGCGACCAGAGAGGTGACGCCGAGCTGCAGCCGGCCACCGGCGACGGCCTGTTCGCCGGAAAAAGAGCGGCGGGCGTCGGATACGTCGGCGAGGATCTTTGTCGCGTGACGCAGGAACTGGTGGCCCTTGTGGGTGATATTGAGGCCGCGCGGATGGCGCTCGAACAGTTCGACGCCGAGATCGCTTTCAAGTTCCTTGATCGCTTCGGTGACCGACGATTGCGAGATGGAGAGGTTTTGCGCCGCGCGCGACACCGTGCCTTGCTCGGCAACGGCGACGAAGAACTGCAACTGGCGGATGGTGAAGGCCATGGCCGGACTAAACACCGGCAGGCAAGCGAAGGAAAGCGGATCGCGGAGCTTATCCCATGACCCGGTGGCGCGTTCAGCCGAGCATCAGCCTGATGCGGCGTCGCCATGTCGGGCCATAGCGCAACGCAAGCATGAAGGCCGCCTCCAGCGCCACGACAATAACGATGATGCGCAAGCCCACCGTGAAAGAATCCTGGCCGCTGCCGTGCATGAGATAGCCGGTCAGGAGAAAGCCCGCATTCCATATGGTGGCGCCAAGCAGCGTCGCGGCCGCGAAAGGCAAGGCAGGCAGACACAGCGCGCCAGCTGCGATCGGCAGGTAATTGCGCACGGTCGGGATGAACTGCGCCAGCAAGGATACCCTGACATGATTGCGGCGATAGGCCTGGCCAAGCTTGCGATAGGTTTCGGGGCGCAGGAAGACATATCTGCCGGCTCGTCCGATCAGCCTGTCGGCGCGGTCGAACCCGATCCGGCGGCCGACCCCATACCAGACAAGACAGCCGGTGAAGGAGGCGGAAGTCGTCACCGCCAACAGGATCGCCAGCGTCGCACCGTCAGGCGCGGCCGTCATGCCGAGAAACAGCAGCAACACATGCGAGGGCGGAATCGGCAGGATCTTCTCGGTGAAGGCAAGGCAAAAGACGCCGAACAGGCCGAAGCCGAGAATGACCGACAATGGTCCCGTCATGCGAAGCGCCAGTCATAGGTTCCGGCTGCCTTGATTCTGGCGATGCGATAGACCGTCGCCGGCGGGAAATTGCGGAACGTATGACCAACCCGCGTGACCTCGAGATCGAGCCGGTCGAGCAGCGACTGGTCGAACGGACAGCGCCGTCCGAGCGTGAACTGATAGAGGGCTCCGCCGGGACGAAGGTTCGCGAAAACACCTTCGAGAATGGCGAGCGTCTTGCGCCGCGAAATCAGCCGGAAAGGCAGGCCGCTGACGGCAGCGCCAATCACCGGCCGGTGGAAGAGCGACAGATGGCGCAGGCCGACAGCATCCATTTCAAAAATCCGGGCGGCAGGAAAACGACGCATGAGCAGCGCGGCGAAATCCGGATCGGATTCTATCAGCATCAAATCTTCCTCCTTCACCCCGCGCGACAGCAGCGCCCGTGTGAAAGGACCTGTTCCTGGACCGAGCTCCAGCACGGGGCCTGTCTCAGGTCCGATGTCACGGGTCATCAATGCCGCCAGGCTGGAGCTGGACGGCGTGACGGAGCCGACCCTGAACGGCGCGACGGTCCACGCCATGAGAAAAGACAGAGCATCATTTGCGGGCATGGTAACCTCAATCCGAGACAACAGCACGCCAACCAGTCTGGTGTGCCACCTGATTTCGCTTCAGCGTCATTTCGCTTCAACGTCGGGCCCGACCTGTTGCATATTCGGGCCCGACGCCTTCACGCCGGCATGGGCGATTCGTGCCGACCGGCGCTGTTTGCCGCGACTGGGTTGCATAGACATTGCGCAATCTCGGAGAGCCAAAGAAAGCGCCTGTCGACCCCGGCCGTTCGGCTTTGCCATGTTTGCGCAATGTTGGCGCGGTAGCGCCCGAAGCTGTTGCCGTTGCTGGAGAACTGTCGATGCGAATCTTGCTGGTCGAGGACGAGCCCGAAATGGTCTCTGCCTTACGTGCCGCGCTGAAGCGCCACGACATGGTGGTCGATCATGCCGGCACGCTCATCGAAGCCGAAGGCTTCGTCGCCGCCGACAGCTACGACGCGATCCTGCTCGACCGCCAGTTGCCGGATGGCGACGGGCTGTCGCTGGTGCCCAGATTGCGTTCGGCCAAGAACACCACGCCAGTGCTGATGCTGACGGCGAGAGGCGACACAGCGGACAAGGTCGATGGGCTGGACATGGGCGCGGACGACTATCTGGCAAAACCATTCGCCTTCGAGGAATTGCTTGCCCGGTTGCGCGCGCTGCTGAGGCGTCCGGCACCGATGCAGTCGCAATTCATCCGCGCCGGCGACCTGGTGCTCGACGTCGGGCATCGCGAAGCGTCGATCCGTGCCGAACCGCTCAGCCTGCCGCGGCGCGAACTCCTGGTGCTGGAGGCGCTGATGCGCCGGACCGGCCGCATGGTGCAGCGCGAGGCGCTGATGGAGGCGGTGTTCGGCCTCGACGACGAGATCCAGTCCAACGCGCTCGACACCCACGTCTCGCGCCTGCGCCGCAAACTCGCCGATGCCGATGCCGGCGTGACGATCAATGGCATTCGCGGCGTCGGCTATCTCCTGCGCGAAACGACATGAGCGCCGAGCTATGAGCCTCAAGCGCCCGCGTTCGCTCAAATGGAGCCTGGTGCTGCGTATCGCCTTGCTGCAATGCGCGATGCTGACGCTGATCATCGTCGGCATTCTCGGCGCCATGCTGGCCACCGGCCTTATCCCGCATGACTACGAGGACGGTACAATGGACGTGCTGGCGGATGCAGTGACACGCGATGCCGGCGGCAAGCTTGTCATCACCGAGACGCCAGATATGGCAAAGCTGCGCTCGAACGTTCCGGACCTCTGGTTCATCATCCGCGACAAGCAAGGGCAGCGACTGGAAGAAGGCAGGGTGCCGGCCATTTTCCAGCCCTTTGTCGGACTGCTGGACACTATCAGCGACGCCCGTATCGACCACGCAATCGGACAAGCCGCGCCGCCGGAGGGAAAGATCCGCTGGACCGATACGGCGGCCGGCAATGTCCAGATCTTCAGCGGCACCAAGGGCGGGCTTTCGCTGCTGCGCCTGCTCGGCCAGGCGCCGCAATTCTTCCTGCAAGGCATATTGCCGCTCGCCGGGCTGATGGCGTTGGCCACGCTGGTCGCGACACCATGGGTGGTGCGCGGCGCACTGTCAGGCCTTGGCCATGCGGCCGCAGAGGCCGAACGCATCGACATCGACCAGCGTGGCGTGCAGCTGCCGCTGAAAGATGTGCCAAAGGAAGTGACGCCGCTGGTCAAGGCGGTGAACGCCGCCCTTGCGCGCCTGGACAAGGGCTATGAACGCCACAAGCGCTTCCTGACCGACGCCGCCCATGAACTCAGGACACCGGTCGCCATCCTCAACACGCGCCTTGCCTCGCTGCCGGCGACGCCGGAGCGGGCAAGGCTGCTGCAGGATGCGGCACGGCTTTCGACGCTGACCGACCAGCTGCTCGACCTGCAGCGCCTCGACCGGCAGACAACGGCCTTCGAAAAGGTAGACCTCGTGGCGATCGCGCGCGGCGTCATCGTCGACCTCGCGCCGATGGCGTTCTCGGCCGGCTACGAAATGTCGTTCGAGCCGGAACGGGACACGCTTTTTGCCACCGGCGACCGCACCGCGATCGAACGCGCGGTGACCAACATCGTGCAGAACGCCATCGAGCATGGCGGCCGCGCCGGCAAGATCACCGTCAGCGTCACAATGCCCGCCATCATCGAGGTCCGGGACGAAGGCGACGGCGTGCCGCCGGGCGAGCGGGAGCGCATTTTCGAGCCCTTCTACCGGCTGCGTCCGCAGGATCACGGCGCCGGCCTCGGCCTCAACCTCGTGCAGGAAATCATGCATCTCCATGGCGGCCGCATCGAGATCCTTGACGGCAAACCGAGCGGCGCCTGCTTCAGGATGAATTTTCGCGCTTTGCCGGCATAGCGTCGCCGTAAATCATTAAGCGACCTTCGCGTGTTTGACATCGCGAAGAATCGTAACTAATTAAGTTACATGAAACGCAACAGTCGCCTGTCTTCCACCCTGCACATTCTCGTCCACATGGCGGAGAAGCCCGAACAGGCGCTGACCTCCGAGCAGCTTGCCACCTTCATCCACACCAATCCGGTGGTGGTGCGCCGGACCATTGGCGGCTTGCGCGATGCCGGCATCGTCACCTCGTCGCGCGGGCATGGCGGCGGCTGGCTGCTCGGGCGCGCGCCCGAAAACATTTCACTGGCCGAGATCAGCGTGGCTCTTGGCGAGACGCTGCTGCCCTTCAGCACCGAGCCGGAAAGCCCAGGCTGTCTGGTCGAGCAAGCGGTGATCGCCGTTCTCGACGATTTTCGCGTCGCGGCCGAGAAGCTGCTGGCGGAGAAGCTCAGCCGCATCACGCTGGCCGACCTGACCGCCGATTTCCGCCGCCGTTACGCCCTCATTGGAGTCTCCAGCCATGCAGTATGATCTTGCCGTCGTCGGCGGCAGCTTCGCCGGCCTGTCCGCCGCCATCCAGGCGGCGCGGGCGCGGCGCAACGTGCTGGTGATCGACGCCGGCCAGCCACGCAACCGCTTCGCCACGCATTCGCACGGCTTCCTCGGCCAGGACGGGCGAACGCCCGGCGCGATCCTCGACGATGCAAGGCGGCAATTGCTTGCCTATCCGACGGCCAGGCTTGTCACCGCACGTGCGGACAAAGCCATTGCCAACAGCACAAGCGATTTCGAAATCGCCGTCGATGGCGGCGACACATTCGGCGCCGCCCGGCTGGTGCTTGCCACCGGCGTTCGCGACATCCTGCCGGAGGTTCCCGGGCTCGCCGGACAATGGGGTAGGACCGTGCTGCACTGTCCCTATTGCCATGGCTACGAGGTTTCCGGCGGGCCGCTTGGCGTGCTCGCGACCGGTCCGATGTCCATACATCAGGCCCAGCTGATTTCCGACTGGGGTGACGTCACGCTGTTCGGCAACGGCCTGATCGAGCCCGACGCCGAGGAGATGCTTGCCCTGGAGGGCAAGAATGTCAGCTTTGAGCCCGCGCCGGTCAGCGAACTCGGGGAAGACGGCGCCGGCGGATTGGTTGTCCACCTCGACGGCGGCCGAAAGGCGGGCGTCAAGGCGATGTTCACCGCGCCCCGCAACACGATGGCGAGCCCGCTGGCAGAACAGCTCGGTTGCGACTTCAAGGACGGCCTGCTTGGCCCGATGATATCAGTCGATGACAGGCAGCAGACGACGATACCCAGCGTGTATGCCGCCGGAGACGCGGCACGCGCGATGCATAACATCGCCTTCGCCGTGTCGGGTGGCACTTTCGCGGGCGTGTGCGCCCATCAATCCTTGGTGTTCGGCTAAATTCCGGCTTCGCCGCGGGCGATGCTGAGCCGCGCGCCGGCCTGTGCGAGGGCGGCGGCAATGTCATGCGGCGGCGCGCGGTCGGTGGCGAGCTCGGAAAAGCCGTCGAAGCCACAGACCTGAACCAGGCCCTGGCGGCCGAATTTCGTGTGGTCGGTGATGACGAGCGAGCGCTGGCCGCGCGACAGCACCATGCGGGCAAATTCCGCCTCTTCCAGATCATAGTCCATGACGCCCGTCAGCGCATCCACGGCGCCGGTGGAGATAATGGCGTGGCTGACCGAGAAGCGGCTGACGAACTCGATGGCCGACGTCCCGAACGCGGCGCCTGAATCGCTGCGCAACTCGCCGCCGGCCATATAGACCTTGTTGCCGTTGATGGTGGCCAGCGTGCGAGCGATATCGGACGAGTTGGTGACGACCGTGAGGCGCCGGTGGCCGAGCAGTTCGCGTGCCAGGAACGACGTCGTGGTGCCGGTGTCGAGCATGATCGATTCGCCGTCACGGATGGTGGCCGCGACCGCGCGGGCAATGCTGCGCTTGGCGTCGGCATGCTCACGCATGCGCCGTTCGAACGGCGCTTCGCCGATCATCGACGGCAGGCCGATGGCGCCATGCATCTTCAGAACCGAGCCGTCGCTGGTGAGCGGCTTGACGTCACGGCGCACGGTTTCGAGCGACACGCCCAACCGGTCGGCCAGGCTGGCGATGGTGACGGTTCCCTCTTCCTGCAGCAGCCGCAGGATTTCGCCATGCCGTTTCGAGTGGATCATCTATGCGCGCCCCGGAGATTGCCCGATTCTAGGGCATTCCTAACGGTTTTAAAGGAATTGCCCATGCTTTCGGGCAAAATACCCAAAAAAAGTCACATCTTTTTATTGACAGAGGGGCAACCCTGGCGTGAAATCCAAACCTCAAACAGGGGTTCGGAGCTGCAGCGGGAGGGTAATTGGCAGGGCCGCAACTCACTGACCAGGCAGCCTGTAACGTGCCTGGCGCAAGGAATTTTCAGATCCGCGGGGGCGGATGCCGGGTTCAAAAACCTGGCCAAGGGGCTCGTCGGTGCGGTGCGGGATACCAATCCTGGCGTCCCGCACCGACGAGATTGTTTGCACTTCCCCCCGCCGTGGTCGCACTGCCCGTGGCGCCGTGTCGAAGCCCAGCAAACCAGGTCAGCAAACCAGGGATGATTCCGTGATTGCCGAAGACCGCATCCGCGCCCTGCCCTGCTGGACGGGCACCATCGAGATCGCGCCGCTGCCCGGCGGCTTGAGCAATGCCAATTATGTGGTCACCGACACGGCCGGCAAACATGTTGTGCGCTTCGGCCAGGACTATCCGTTCCACCATGTCTTCCGCGAACGCGAGGTGATGACCGCACGAGCGGCTCACGCCGCCGGCTTCGCGCCGGCGGTCCACTATGCCGAACCCGGAATCCTGGTGACGGCGTTTCTTGGCGCCAAAACCTATCTGGCCGAGGACGTGCGCGCCAATCTCGGCCGCGTCGCGGCGCTGATGCGCGGCTTTCACCGGGAGATGCCCAACCATATCTCCGGCGCCGGCTTCATGTTCTGGGTGTTCCACGTCATCCGCGACTATGCGCGCACGCTTGACGAGGGCGGCAGCCGAAAGCGCGGTGACCTGCCGCGCTTCCTGGCGCTGGCCGACGAACTGGAGCGTGCCCAGAAACTGCTGCCGATCGTCTTTGGCCATAATGATCTTCTGCCTGCCAACATTCTCGATGACGGCAGCAGGCTGTGGCTGATCGATTTCGAATATGCCGGCTTCAACACGGCGATGTTCGACCTTGCCGGCGTCGCCTCGAACGCCGGCATGAGCGACGCGGAATCCTTCGCCTTCCTGACCGCCTATTTCATGAAGGAGCCTGACGAGGCGATCCGCCGCTCGCACGCCGCCATGCAATGCGCCTCGCTGCTGCGCGAGGCGATGTGGAGCATGGTGTCGGAGCTCTATCTCGACGCGCCCGGCATCGACTACGTCGCCTACACCGAGGAAAACCTGGTGCGGCTCGACGCGGCGCTGGAAAACTACCGGACAAAATACGGGATCCTGAAATCATGACCTTGCCTAGCCAGGCCGCGGTCGTCGTCATTGGCGGCGGCATCATCGGCTGTTCGACGGCCTATCATCTTGCGCGCGACCACAAGGTCGACGTGGTGCTGCTCGAACAGGGCAAGCTGACCTCGGGCTCGACCTGGCATGCCGCCGGGCTGGTGGGGCAATTGCGCTCTTCGGCCTCGATCACGCAAGTGCTGAAATACTCCGTCGACCTTTACAAGGGACTGGAGGCCGAGACCGGGCTCGCCACCGGCTGGAAGATGACCGGCTGCCTGCGGCTCGCCACCAATGCCGACCGCTGGACCGAGTACAGAAGGCTGGCGACGACGGCGAAAAGCTTCGGCATGGACATGCACTTGCTGTCTCCGGCGGAGGTCAAGGCGATGTGGCCGCTGATGGAGACCGGCGATCTGGTCGGCGCTTCCTGGCTGCCGACCGACGGCCAGGCGAGCCCTTCCGACATCACGCAGTCGCTGGCCAAGGGCGCGCGCATGCATGGCGCCAAGCTCTATGAGGACGTGCGCGTCACCGGCTTCGAGATGAAGGGCGACCGCATCACGGCGGTGAAGACCGACCAGGGCGACATTGCCTGTGACAAGGTGGTGAACTGCGCCGGACAATGGGCACGGCAAGTCGGGGCCATGGCCGGCATCAACGTGCCGCTGCAGCCGGTGAAACACCAGTACATCGTCACCGAGAAGATCGCGGGGCTGGCAACCGACGCGCCGACGCTGCGCGACCCCGATCGGCGCACCTATTTCAAGGAGGAGGTCGGCGGCCTGGTGATGGGCGGCTATGAGCCTAACCCACAGGCATGGACGACAGGGGAGGTGCCCAATGACTGGGAGTTCCGGCTGTTCGACGACGACTACGATCATTTCGAGCAGCACATGATTCAGGCGATCGCGCGGGTGCCGGCGCTGGAAACCGTTGGCGTCAAGCAGATGATCAACGGGCCGGAAAGCTTCACGCCGGACGGCAATTTCATCCTCGGCGTAGCGCCCGAATGCGCCAACATGTTCGTCGGCGCCGGCTTCAACGCCTTCGGCATCGCCTCGGGCGGCGGCGCCGGCTGGGTGCTGGCGCAATGGGTGGTCGACGGCGAGGCGCCGCTCGACCTGTGGGTGGTCGACATCAGGCGCTTTTCCAACCTGCACCGCGACCGGCACTGGGTGTGCGAGCGCACGCTGGAAGCCTATGGCAAGCATTACACGATCGGCTTTCCGCACGAGGAGTATGCCAGCGGCCGGCCGCGCATCGTCTCGCCGCTGTATGAGCGGTTGAAACGGCAGCGCGCCGTGTTCGGCTCGAAGCTCGGCTGGGAGCGGCCAAACTGGTTCGCGCCGGAGAGCGTCGAGCCAAAGGACGTCTATTCGATGGGCCGGCAGAACTGGTTTGCTGCCGTCGGCGACGAGCACCGGCATGTGCGCGAACATGTCGGCATCTTCGACCAGTCGTCCTTCGCCAAGTACGAGCTGAGCGGCCCCGACGCGGCGAAGGCGCTGGACTGGATCTGCGCCAACGACGTCAGCAAGCCGGTCGGCCGGCTGACCTACACGCAACTTCTCAACACGCGCGGCGGCATCGAGGCCGACCTGACCGTGTCGCGGCTTGCCGAGGAGAAATTCTACATCGTCACCGGCACCGGTTTCCGCACTCATGACGCCTCGTGGATCAGCGATCATATTGGCGAGGGCCTCGATGCCAGGCTGACCGACGTCACCGAGGATTTCGGCACGCTGTCGCTGATGGGGCCGCGTGCCCGCGACGTGCTTTCGGCGGTGACCGGGAGCGATGTGTCGAATGCCAGCTTCCCGTTCGGCCATATCAGGGAGATCGTCATCGCCGGTCACACGGTGCGGGCGCTGCGCGTCACCTATGTCGGCGAACTGGGCTGGGAGCTGCACGTGCCGATCGCCGCCACCGGCGAAGTCTTCGACGCGCTGATGGCGGCCGGCAAAGAGCACGACATCCGGCCGGTCGGCTACCGCGCGCTGGAATCGCTGCGGCTGGAAAAGGGCTATCGCGCCTGGGGCTCCGACATCACGCCCAACGACACACCGCTGGAGGCCGGGCTCGGCTGGGCGGTCAAGCTCAGGAAGAACACCGACTTCGTCGGACGGCGTGCACTCGAGAAGGTTGGCGGCGCGTCCCTGAAGAAGCGCTTTGCCGGCTTCACGGTCGACGATCCGGAGATCGTGCTGCTCGGCCGCGAAACCATTCTGCGCGACGGCGAGCCAGTCGGCTATCTGACCAGCGGCGGCCATGGCTACACGGTGGGCAAGAATATCGGCTATGGCTATGTGCGCAGCGCCGACGGGGTGAGCGATGATTTCCTCGCCTCGGGCAGCTATGAACTGGTGGTCGCGATGCAGCGGACGCCGGCGAATATCCATCTCGAGCCACTATACGACCCGGCAATGGAGCGCGTGAAGGCTTAGCTTACGCGCAAGGCGAGGCCACGACTGGGCACGGTATCGGCCTCGCCAGGCATGGAGACGTAAGGGCGAGTTTCCTCGGCGCGGGTGACGAGGCCTTGCGCTTCGAGTTCGGCGATGCGCGCGGCAAAGCCCTGATCCCATAGCGTGTTCTTGACCGTCAGCACGATCACCCCGCCCGGCCGGCAGATGCGGATCAATTCGTCCAAGCCCTCGGCGCCGACATGACCCGAGGTGAAGACGCCGGCCGAGATGATGCCGGCATAGGCGTCGTCGGCAAAAGGCAAGGCGCCGCCGAGCGCCAGGCAATGCAGCGCCGAATAGACACCCTTGCGCGCGGCCTGATCCAGCATGCCTTGCGAGATATCCAGCGCCTCGACCTGGGGATAGCCGGCAATATCGAGCCATTCGCCGATCAGCCCGGTCCCTGCCCCGGCGTCGAGCAGCGGGGCTGACCCGCGCGGCAGATGACGGGCGAGCAAGGCAAGGCAGATCGTCGGGTGGCGGTAACCGGCCGCCGACATGTCGGCGTCGTAGGTCTGCGACCAGCGATCATAGAGTGCCGCCACCTCTTCCGGGCGCTTGGCCGCGTAGACTTCGCCGAGCGCGCCATGATGTTTGCTGTCCGCCACGTGTCCACCACCTCCTTCGTCTTGCCGGAATGATAGCCAAACGGCGAAAATTGTGGAACCGTTGCAGCGAAGAAATAACGCGTGGGGACGCAGGCATGGAGACAGACGAGGCGCGAGCAAGACTTGCCGCCATTCCGGTGCTGGCCGGCTACACCGGGCCGCTGGAACGGCTCGGCGGCCTGACCAATCTCGTCTTCAAGGCCGGCGATTACTGCCTGCGCATTCCAGGCAAAGGCACCGAGGAATACATCAACCGCGCCAACGAAGCGGTGGCCGCGCGCGAGGCGGCAAAGGCCGGCGTCAGCCCGGAGGTGCTGCATGCCGACGCCGCCACCGGCCTGATGGTGACGCGCTACATCGCCGGTGCCGAGACGATGTCGCCGGAGAAATTCAGGGACCGGCAGGGCAGTCCGGCCCGGGCGGCCGAGGCCTTCCGCAAGCTGCATGCGTCCGGCGCGGTCTTCCCCTTCCGCTTCGAGCTGTTTTCGATGATCGACGACTATCTCAAGGTGCTGTCGACCAGGGATGTCGCCCTGCCCGCCGGCTATCACGACGTGGTGCGCGAGGCCGGCGGCGTGCGCGAGGCCTTGGCCGTCCGCCCCTTGCCTCTCGTCGCCTGCCATTGCGACCCGCTGTGCGAAAACTTCCTCGATACGGGCGAGCGGATGTGGATCGTCGACTGGGAATATTCCGGGATGAACGATCCGCTCTGGGACCTCGGCGATCTCAGCGTGGAAGGCAGGTTCGACGCCGCCCAGGACGAGGAGTTGATGCGCGCCTATTTCGGCGGCGAGGCGAAGCCGGCGGAGCGCGGCCGCGTCGCCATCTACAAGGCGATGTGCGACCTGTTATGGACGCTGTGGGGGCTGATCCAGCTCGCCAACAACAATCCGGTGGACGATTTCCACGCCTATGCCGACGGCCGCTTCGCGCGCTGCAAGGCGCTGATGGAGACACCAGAGTTTTCCAGGCACCTTGCTGCGATACGCCAGGGCTAGTCACCCGAAATCCGGCCTTAATTGACACCCTTCGGCACGTTCTCCGGCGGCACCGTGGTATCGACCACCTTCTGGCGGTGGAAGATGAACAGGCCGGCGAGAACGATGATGCCCGAGCCGATCAGGATGCGCGGGCTGGGCACGTCGCCGAAGAATGCCAGCCCGAACACCACCGCCCACAGGAGCAGCGTGTAGTGCAGCGGCGCCAGCGTCGAGGCCGGCGCCAGTTTCAGCGCCCGGGTGATCATCAGATGCGCACCGCAGGAGACGATGCCGAGCAGCAGCATGGCGCCGAGATCGAGCGGCGACGGCGTCTTCCAGGCGCCGATGGTCAGCACGCCGCCAACCGCCAGCGTGCCGATCGTCTGCCATGTCACCAGATTGGTGTCGCTCGTGCCGCGCAGGCGCCGGTTGAGGATGATGGCGAAGGCGAAGGCGAGGCTGCCGACAAGCGCGAAACTCGACGACAACGAAAACGCGGCGGAGGACGGTTTCAGCATGATCACCACGCCGCAGAAGCCGAGCAGGATCGCCACCCAGCGGCGCCAGCCGACCTTTTCGCCAAGCAGGAAATGTGACAGCGCCGCCACATAGATCGGCCCGGCCATGTAGAAGCTCATCACATCGGCAAGCGGCAGATAGACGACGGCGGCGTAGAACAAAGCGGTGTCGAGCGTAGTCGCAACCACGCGCAGGATCTGCAGCCCGGGCCGCTCCATCTGGAACAGTCTGCCGGCGCCCTGGTTGGCGATCATCGGGCCGAGCACGATAAAGGCGCCGATCGAACGGATCAGCACCACCTGGCCGACGGAAAAGCTGGCGACCAGCCACTTGCCCATTGCGTCGTTCAGCGCAAACAGGAAGTCGCCGGCCAGCATCAGCAGGATGCCGGCCAGAAGAACATTCCTGATTGGGGAATTCCGCGCCACGGGTTGCGTCATGCCGACCCCGATTCCTCCCTCGCCTGGCCGCGTCGTAGACGGAAGCGGTGGCTTTGACGAGGAGAAATCAGGAAATGAGTAAGACCAGCGTCGGGAATCGGCTGTATCTAGGTGGATATATGTCTGCGGTTCACCTGACCCGGCCTGCCGGGAATGGACAGCCTGGTATCCTGCCTTGTCCTTTCCGCCACCACCTTACCCTTGGCGATGACGCAGATGCGCTCGGCGCGCAGGCGCAGGGCCTCGATCGGATTGCCGGCATCGAGGATCACCAGGCTGGCGCGCTTGCCGACCTCCAGCCCTAGATAATCGAGGCCCATGATCGCGGCGTTGACGTTGGTGACCATGTCGAAGCAGCGCGCCATGTCGGCGGGGCTCGACATCTGGGCGACATGCAGGCCCATGAAGGCGACGTCGAGCATGTCGGCGGTGCCGAGCGAATACCAGGGATCGAGCACGCAATCCTGACCCCAGCCGACACGGATGCCGAGCGCCAGCATTTCCTTGACCCGCGTCATGCCACGCCGCTTGGGAAAGGTGTCATGGCGGCCCTGCAGCATGATGTTGATCAAGGGATTGGGGATCGCGGAAACGCCGGCCTCGGCGATCAGCGGCAGAAGCTTCGAGACATAGTAATTGTCCATCGAATGCATCGAAGTGAGATGCGAGCCGGCGACCCTGCCCTGCAGGCCGAGCCGCTGCGTTTCATAGGCCAGCTGCTCGATGTGGCGCGACAGGGGATCGTCGGTCTCGTCGCAATGCAGGTCGACCATCAGGCCGCGTTCTGCCGCGATTTCGCACAGTTCGGTCACCGAGCACGTGCCGTCGGCCATGGTGCGCTCGAAATGCGGAATGCCGCCGACGATGTCGACGCCCATGTCCAGCGCGCGAATGGTGTTTTGGCGCGCCGTCGGCGAGCGATAGAAGCCGTCCTGCGGGAAGGCCACCAATTGCAGGTCGATATAGGGGGCGACGGTCTTCTTGACCTCCAGCAGCGCCTCGACCGCCAGTAGCCGGTCATCGCAGACATCGACATGGGTGCGGATGGCAAGCAGCCCCATCGACACCGCCCAGTCGCAATAGGCGAGCGCGCGGTCGCGCACCGCTTCGTGCGTCAAAAGCGGCTTCAGTTCGCCCCACAGCGCGATGCCTTCAAGCAGCGTGCCCGATGCGTTGATGCGCGGTATGCCGTAGGACAGCGTGGCGTCCATATGGAAATGCGGATCGACGAAGGGCGGCGACACCAGATTGCCACGGGCGTCGACCTCGGTCCGCGCGGAACCCTCGAGCTTCGGCTCGATCGCCGCGATCGTCTCGCCGCTGATGCCGATGTCGGCGATGCCGCCATCCGGAAGCGTGCCGCCACGAACGATTAGGTCGAAATCCATCTCTCATCATCCCGCTTGAAGAATCACAGTCGCATCGTGTCTCAAAAGACAGCCTGCCGCAGCGGGTTTCTTTCCATGGTCGCGAAAGGTTCCCTCCGGCGGCAACTCCCTCTATAAGCCGCCTTCGTCATCCCGGCATCAAGGATCAGCCGTTGTTTCGCTTCTTCCGCTCGACGGAAAACCAGCGCCTCGTCGCAAGGCTGCTCAGGGAATCGTTCCGGCAGCACAGGGCCGGCTACGCCGCCGCCATCCTGTCGATGCTGGTGGTCGCCGGCATGACGGCCGCCAGCGCCTGGATCCTGCGCGAAATCACCAATGAATTCGTGATCGACAAAAGGATCGACCGCGTCAACATGATTGCCGTGGCGGTCGCCGCGATCTTCATCGTCAAGGGCATCGCCAACTTCGTCCAGGCCTACTTCATGAGCCGGGTCGGTAACGCCATCATCGCCGAACGGCAGCGCAAGATTTATGACCGCATCCTGGCGCAAGGCATCGAGTTCTACCATTCGACCTCGTCATCCGACCTGATCACCCGCATGACCAACAATGCCCAGGCGGCGCGCAACGTGCTCGACCTCATCGTCACCTCCTATGTGCGCGATCTGGTGACGCTGGCCGCCTTGATTGGAGTCATGGTCTGGCAGCAGCCGGCGCTATCGCTGATCTGCTTCGTCGTCGGTCCGCTGGCCATCTATGGCGTCAACCGCATCCTGAAACGCGTCCGCAAGTTCGCTGCTATGGAGTTCCGCTCGGTCGGCCAGATCGTCCAGGTGATGCAGGAAACCGCGATCGGAGTGCGCGTGGTCAAGTCCTTCAACCTCGAAGGCCTGATGCGCAAGCGCATGTACAGGGCGGTGTCCGATGTCGAGGACCGGGCCAACAACATCGCCGCGCTGGAAGCGGTTACCAATCCGGTGATGGAAACGCTGGCTGGGCTGGCGATCGCCGGCGCGGTCATGATCAGCGGCTTGCTGGTTCTGCAGGGCGGCCAGATGCCTGGCAACATCATGGCCTTCATCGCCGCGCTGCTGCTTGCCTACGAGCCGGCTAAACGCCTCGCACGCGTCCGTATCTCGTTGGAGAGCGGCATTGTCGGCGTGCGCATGATGTTCCAGTTGGCCGACGAGCCGCTGACATTGGCCGAGAAGCCGGATGCCAAGCCGCTTCAGGCCGGGCCCGGCGAGATACGGTTCGACGCCGTCAGCTTCGCCTATCAGAACGGCCCGCCGGTGCTGGAAGGGTTCGACCTGACCCTTGAGGCCGGCAAGATGACGGCGCTGGTCGGGCCTTCCGGCGGCGGCAAGTCGACGATCCTCAACCTGATCATGCGCATGTATGACCCCAAGAGCGGCAGGGTGCTGCTCGATGGCCAGGATATTTCCCATGCCACGCTGGCCTCGCTCAGGGAAAAGATCGCCTATGTCAGCCAGGACACGTTCCTGTTTGCCGGCACGATCATGCATAACATCCGTCTTGGGCGCGAGGGCGCCACCGACGACGAGGTGATCGCCGCGGCCAAGGCGGCCAACGCGCATGACTTCATCGTCGCGCAGCCGAAAGGCTACGAAACCGATGTCGGCGAGAATGGCGGCCTTTTGTCAGGCGGCCAGCGCCAGCGCATTTCCATCGCGCGTGCCATGCTGCGCAACGCCGAAATCCTGCTGCTGGACGAAGCGACCAGCGCGCTCGACGCGGAGTCGGAGGCGCTGTTCCGCGACGCGCTGCAACAACTGACGGAAGGGCGCACCACGATCGTCATCGCGCACCGCCTGTCCACCGTGCACCAGGCCGACACGATCGTGGTGCTGGAAGCCGGCAAGGTGGTGGAAAGCGGGGCGCATCGTGCCCTGCTCAAGCAGGGCGGGCTTTACCAGAAGCTTTATGAATATCAGCTGATGCCGTGAGGGTGCCTTCGAATGTAGGTGCCAGACCCCCTCATCCGGCCCTCCGGGCCACCTTCTCCCCGAGGGGAGAAGAGGTCGTCAACGCGGGCGTCAGCCTCTTCTCCCCAACGGGGAGAAGGTGGCCGCGCAAGCGGCCGGATGAGGGGGCCGGCGCGAACCTTACTCCGGCACGTGCCTCACCGCGCCCTTGTCGGCGCTGGTGGCGAAGGCGGCGTAGGCGCGCAGCGCGGTCGTCACCTTGCGCTTGCGCTTTTCCTCCGGCTTCCAGGCGTTCGCGCCCTTGGCCTCCATCGCCGCGCGGCGCGCGTCGAGTTCGGCGTCGCTGACGGCCAAGCGGATGGTACGGTTGGGGATGTCGATCTCGATCGTGTCGCCCTCATGCACCAGCCCGATCAGCCCGCCTTCCGCCGCTTCCGGCGAAGCATGGCCGATCGACAGGCCCGACGTGCCGCCGGAGAAGCGTCCGTCGGTGACCAGCGCGCAGGCCTTGCCGAGGCCCTTCGACTTCAGGTAGCTGGTCGGGTAGAGCATCTCCTGCATGCCGGGGCCGCCGCGCGGGCCCTCATAGCGGATGACGACGACATCGCCGGCCTTGATCTCATTGGCGAGGATCGCCTTGACGCTGGCGTCCTGGCTTTCGAAGACGCGAGCCGGACCGGTGAATTTCAGGATCGACTCGTCGACACCGGCCGTCTTCACGATGCAGCCGTCGAGCGCCAGATTGCCTTTCAGTACGGCAAGGCCGCCGTCCTTGGAGAATGGCGTCTTCGCCGAGCGGATGACGCCGGTCTCGCGGTTCGTGTCGAGCTCGTCCCAACGGCGGTCCTGGCTGAAGGCGACCTGCGTCGGCACGCCGCCGGGAGCGGCGAGGAAGAAGTCGCGCACATTCTGGCTCGAGGTGCGCGAAATATCCCAATGGTCGAGCGCTTCGCCGAGGCTGGCGGTGTGCACCGTCGGCAGGTCGCGGTTGATCAGTCCGGCCTCGTCGAGTTGGCCGAGGATGGCCATGATGCCGCCGGCGCGGTGGACGTCTTCCATGTGCACGTCGGACTTGGCCGGCGCCACCTTGCACAGCACCGGCACCCGCCGCGACAGCCGGTCGATGTCTTCCATGGTGAAGTCGACCTCGCCCTCATGCGCGGCGGCCAGGATATGCAGCACGGTGTTGGTCGAGCCGCCCATGGCGATGTCGAGCGTCATGGCGTTCTCGAAGGCGCCCTTGGAAGCGATGCTGCGCGGCAATGCGCTCTCGTCATCCTGTTCGTAATAGCGCTGGGCGAGATCGACGACGAGATGGCCGGCCTCGACGAACAGCCGCTTGCGGTCGGCATGCGTGGCCAGTGTCGAGCCGTTGCCGGGCAGCGAAAGCCCCAGCGCCTCGGTCAAACAATTCATCGAATTGGCTGTGAACATGCCCGAGCAGGACCCGCAGGTCGGGCAGGCCGAGCGCTCGATGACCTTGACGTCCTCGTCGGAGATCTTGTCGTCGGCGGCCGCGACCATGGCGTCGACAAGGTCGAGCGCCTGGGTCTTGCCGGCCAGCACGACCTTGCCGGCTTCCATCGGTCCGCCGGAGACGAAGACGGTCGGGATGTTGAGGCGCAGCGAGGCCATCAGCATGCCGGGGGTGATCTTGTCGCAGTTGGAGATGCAGACCATGGCGTCGGCGCAATGCGCGTTGACCATGTATTCGACGGAATCGGCGATCAACTCGCGCGATGGCAGCGAATAGAGCATGCCGTCATGGCCCATGGCGATGCCGTCATCGACGGCGATGGTGTTGAATTCCTTGGCGACGCCGCCGGCCTTCTCGATCTCGCGCGCGACGAGCTGGCCAAGGTCCTTCAGATGGACATGGCCAGGCACGAATTGGGTGAAGGAATTGACTACCGCGATGATCGGCTTGCCGAAATCACTGTCCTTCATGCCGGTGGCGCGCCACAGGCCGCGGGCGCCGGCCATGTTGCGGCCATGGGTGGTGGTGCGGGAACGATAGGCGGGCATGAATTTTCCTTGGCTGGCTTGGCTGCGCTCGGTGAGGAGCGTGGCGGCGCTGAATTTTGATCGCAGGGTTTATAGACCGGCAAGTATGGTCTGGCCACATTTTTGCAATGCGCCAGAGTCTTACCGAAAATCGGCGTCTGCAAAAAAATTGCATGCCCTGTCGGATCGCGCGCCGGACGCCCGTCCTTGGTTCAACGGCAAGGGAATGGCACCATTCCCGGAGCCAGCCGTTTCACCGTAGCAGCAAGAAGCAACCGAGGAGCGCGACATGCAAAAGATCACCACCTGCCTGTGGTTCGACGACCAGGCCGAAGAGGCGATGAATTTCTACGTCTCCATTTTCAAGAACTCGAAGGTGCTGAGCGTGATGCGCTGGCCAGAGGGTCATGCAAATGAAGGCAAGGCGCTGGTGACCACGTTCGAACTCGACGGCGTGCAGTTCCAGGCGCTCAACGGCGGACCGCAATTCAAGTTCAACGAGGCAATGTCGCAGTCGATCGACTGCAAGACGCAGGAAGAGGTCGATTATTTCTGGGACAGGCTCATCGAAGGCGGTGGCGAACCGTCGCAATGCAGCTGGCTGAAAGACAAGTTCGGTGTCTCCTGGCAGGTCGTGCCGGAGCAACTGCCGAGGCTGCTTCAGGACCCGGACAGGGCCAAGGCCGGCCGGGTGATGTCGGCGATGATGCAGATGGGCAAGATCGAGATCGACAAATTGGAGGCGGCGGCGAAAGAATAGTCAACGCCGGCGCTGCCCCTCATCCGCCCTTCGGGCACCTTCTCCCCGTGAACGGGGAGAAGGAAAGAGGGCTGTTACGCCGCCTTGTCGCGGACCTGATAATCCTTGATCGTGGCGAAGCGGATCGCCTTCCAGCGCTCGGCTTCGTAGTTCAGCGAGAAGGCGTGCTGGGCGAGGAACACCGGGTCGTTGTCGAGGTCGCGGGCGATGTCGCCGCGATGCGCTTCGATGAAGCGAAGCACTTCGGCCTTGTCGTCGGCCGAGATCCAGCGGCAGACCGAAAAGCGCGACATTTCGAACTCGACGGGCAGCGTGTATTCGAAGTTCAGCCGCTCTTTCAGCACATCCAGCTGCAGGGCGCCGACGACACCGACGATGGCCGGCGAACCATCTTCCGGCGAAAACAGCTGCACGACGCCTTCCTCGGCCATCTGGTGCAGCGCTTCCTTCAACTTCTTGGCCTTCATCGCGTCGCCGAGGCGCACGCGGCGCAGGATTTCCGGGGCGAAATTCGGCACGCCGCGAAACAGGATTTCCTCGCCCTCGGTCAACGTGTCGCCGATGCGCAGCGTGCCGTGGTTGGGGATGCCGACGACATCACCGGCGAAAGCCTCGTCGGCGGTGACGCGGGTGCGGGCGAAGAAGAATTGCGGCGCCGAGAGTGACATCGGCTTCCCCGTGCGCACCAGCTTGGCCTTCATGCCGCGCTCGAGCTTGCCCGAGCAGACGCGCACGAAGGCGATGCGGTCGCGATGGTTGGGATCCATGTTGGCCTGGATCTTGAAGACGAAGGAGGTCATCTTCTCCTCCGTCGCCTCGATAGTGCGGGTGTCGGCCTCCTGCGCGCGCGGTGGCGGCCCGAAGGCGCCAAGCGCCTCGATCAGGTCGCGCACGCCGTAATTGCGCAGCGCCGAGCCGAAATAGACTGGTGTCAGATGGCCTTCGCGAAAAGCGTCGATGTCGAGCGGACGGCAGGCTTCGCGCGCCAGTTCGAGTTCCTCGATGAAGGCCTCGCGCTCATTTTCCGGCAGAAGGCCGGCAACGCGGTTGGAATCGGGACCGTTGACCGGCGTGCGCTCCTTCTCGTCGTCGCCCTTGCGCACGGCATTCAGCGCCAGGTGATAGGTGCCGGAGAAGGTCTTGCCACGGCCGATCGGCCAGGTGATGGGCGCGGTGTCCAGCGCCAGCTTCTGCTCGATCTCGTCCAAAATCTCGAACGGATCGCGGCTTTCGCGGTCCATCTTGTTGACGAAGGTGATGATCGGGATGTCGCGCAGCCGGCAGACCTCGAACAGTTTCAGCGTGCGCGGCTCGATGCCCTTGGCGGCATCGATGACCATGACGGCCGAGTCGACCGCCGACAGCGTGCGATAGGTATCGTCGGCGAAGTCCTCGTGGCCGGGCGTGTCGAGCAGGTTGAAGACGTTGTCCTCATATTCGAAGGTCATCACCGAGGTGACGACCGAAATGCCGCGCTCGCGCTCGATCTTCATCCAGTCGGAACGCGTCTGGATACGGTCCTTCTTGGCCTTGACCTCGCCGGCAAGCTGGATGGCGCCGCCGAACAGCAGCAGCTTTTCGGTCAGCGTCGTCTTGCCGGCGTCGGGGTGGGCGATGATCGCGAAAGTGCGGCGGCGCGCCACTTCCTCTGGTATTGTATCGGGCATTCTGTTGGGATTTCCGTGTGACAGGCCGGGCTTCTAGCAGCGCTACGCCGGGCTGTCGACCGTTCCGGCGGCACGGATGCCGCCGGATGCCGTCTCTCTGCTGAAGCCAGCAATGGCCGGGAGCCGTGTATTTCAACATTGGCAAGCGGCCATAGGAATGCCACTTGGATGAACATCCCTTGGAATCAGGAGACAGAGGAGTGACCATGGCTGCGTCGAAACAAGTGATCGTCATCGGCGCCGGCATTATTGGTGCCTCGGTTGCCTGGCATCTGACCAGAGCTGGCGCGCAGGTGACGGTCATTGCCGACAGCGCGCCGGGCGGCGTGGCGACGCCGAACTCGTTTGCCTGGATCAACGCCAGTTGGGGCAATCCGGAAACCTATTTCCGGCTGCGCATCCGTGCCATGGCCGAGTGGAAGCGACTTGCAAATGATTTGCCCGGCCTGCCGCTGGCCTGGTGCGGCGGCCTGAACTGGGACCTGCAGGCGGAGAGGCTCGAAGCCTATGCGGACGAGCATTCGGCCTGGGGCTACGGCATCGAACGGGTTGGCCGAGAGCAGGTGGCACGCATTGAGCCCAATCTCGCCGAGCCTCCAGATTTTGCCTTGCATATCGCTGAGGAAGGTGTCGCCGAGCCCGCGGCCACAGCGAAGGCGCTGCTGGCGGATGCAGCGCGGCAAGGCGCGCGCATCCTCTCCGGCACGGTGACCGCGCTGGCCCAGAGCAACGGCAGGATTACCGGCGTGGACACATCACATGGGCTCGTTGCCGCCGACGAGGTGGTGATCGCCGCTGGCGTCGGCTCTCCGGATATTGCGGCGACGGCCGGCATCACCTTGCCGATCGAGACGCCGCCCGGCCTTATCGTCCATTCGCGGCCTTACAGGAAATTGCTCAACGGACTGGTGCACGCCGAGAGGCTACACATGCGCCAGACCGCCGAGGGCCGCATCATCGCCGGCTCGGATTTCGCCGGCGGCGATCCCGGTATGGACGCCGAAGCGACCGCCCGCGCGCTGTTCGCGGTCACGAAAGCAGCATTGCGTGGCGCCGAGGGGCTGGAACTCGATTTCCACACCATTGGCTACCGCCCCAATCCGATCGACGGCTTTCCGATCATCGGCCGCGCCGAGGGCCTGGATGGGCTCTACGTCGCGGTCATGCATTCCGGCATCACGCTGGCACCAGCCGTCGGCCTGTTTGCCGCGCGGGAGATTCTTGAAGGCGAGCGCGATGCATTGTTGGCGCCTTACGGGCTGGCGCGGTTTGCGCAGTAGCAATGGCTGCTTCCGAGGCGGCACTCTACGGCGCCCCCCTCTGTCCTGCCGGACATCTCCCCTACAAGTGGGAGACGTCAGCTTCGCCGGCGGCTTCGCTCTTCAACGTTCGAGATTGGGAAGGCCATCGCGACATCTGGCCTCCCGCTCTGGGGGAGATGTCCGGCAGGACAGAGAGGGGCGCGGAGGAACTCGACCGAAACGATTTGCTATCCAACCAGCGCCAGCTTCGCCGCGACCGGAACGAATGGACTTATGTCGATGCCATCCCTGGTCATGGTGACGAAGCTCGATGGCGGGATCGCCTGCCAGTCGCCGCCCTCGCGATCGAAGGGCTCGGAGACGATGCAGCGGCCAGCGCCCTTGCGGAAGATGGACGTGTAGAGCGTGGGCGCGTGGGCGTCGGTGGCGTAGCGGACCGCATACAGCGCCTGTCCGTCGGAGAAAGCGGCGGTGAGTTTAAGCGCCGGCTCGAGACCGGCGCGGCGAGAGGCTTCCAGCACGCGGCTGGTGGCACGCGAGACGGCGCCTTGCGGGTCGGCCGAAAGGCCCTCGTCGATCATCAGGAGAAAAAACAGTTCGGAATCGGTGGTGCCTTCGCGCTGGTCGAAGACAGCGTCGGACAGCGAGTTCTCCAGCGCGCGGCGAATTTTCTCGAAACCGCCGATCTGGCCATTGTGCATGAACGACCAGCGGTCGGAGATGAACGGATGGCAGTTCATGCGGCTGGTGGCGCCGCCGGTCGAGGCCCTGACATGGGCGAGGAACAGGCCGGACTTGATCTGCCGGCACAGGCTTTTCAGATTGGGGTCGGACCAGGCCGGCAGGATGTCGCGGTAGAGGCCGGGCTCGGGCCTCTCGCCATACCAGGCAAGGCCGAAACCGTCGCCATTGGTCGGCGACTTGGCTTCCTGGGCGCAGTGGCTCTGGGCGATCAGCGAGTGACAGGGCGCCGTGAGGATATCTTCGAGAACGACCGCTTCACCGAGATAGGCCGCCCATCGGCACATCGCTTTGTCGTCCCCTAGGCACGATCCGCAAGCGCCGCCGGCGCATCGACCGTATGATTGCCTCTGTTGTGCGTCCGCTCGTAGAGCTCGCGAATGATTCGGCTGGCGGTAGTCTCGAAGAGAAATGGCAAGAAAGCGTGAACGAGCGCTGCTCCCGCCGCCATCAGCAGGCGCGACGAGAACCAGGCGGCGAAGGCCATATGGCCGAAATAGGTTTCGCCGACCTTGGCCGGATGAGAGGTGAAAATGCTTGCGAGCGACATGCTGGTTCCCCTTCAGCGCTGGAGCTTCCTGATATGAGTATCCTGACACGTCTCACCGGTTCATTGGTCCCAAAATATCCTTGTATTTTGCCACTTCATGGGACAAACATCCCAAATGACACTGGAAATCGATGAAATCGACCGAAAATTGCTTGCCGAATTGCAACGAGACGGCACGTTGTCGGTCGACCAGCTGTCGGAGCGGGTGGCATTGTCGCGCAATGCCTGCTGGCGTCGCGTCAAGCGGCTGGAGGAAGATCGCGTCATCACCGGCCGCGTGGCGCTGGTCGATGCCGAAAAGCTCGGGCTTGGCCTTTCGGTGTTCATCCTGATCCGCACATCCAACCACGACCCGGACTGGCTGCAGAAATTCCGCGCTGCGGTAAGCGGCTTGCCAGAGATCATCGGCGTCTATCGCATGTCTGGCGATCTCGATTATGTACTGCGCGCCCGTGTCGCCGACGTGAAGGCCTATGACCGGCTCTACCAGCGGCTCATCGCCAAGGTGGCGCTGTCGGATGTTTCCGCCTCCTTCGTCATGGAGGAGATCAAGGAGACGACGGTGGTTCCGATGGAAGTGCGTTGAGCCGCCCTCAGGCCATAGTGATGCCCGAAAGAAAGCCGTTGATAGCCCTGCGGGCGAATTGACCGAATCGGCAATCGCGCCGATAGGATCGATTTTATGCGCGCAGCCCTTCAAACACCCTCCGTCATCGGTCCCACCGTCGGCTTCGTCAGGCTGCCGCATGGCGAGGGACTTCCGCTTCCCGCTTATGAAAGCACCGGCGCCGCCGGCATGGATTTGCGCGCAGCGGTGCCCGAAGACCGGCCGCTTCTGATCCTGCCGGGCAAGCGCGCTCTGGTGCCGACCGGGCTGATCCTGGAAATTCCCGAAGGGATGGAAGGCCAGGTGCGGCCACGCTCGGGCCTTGCCTTCAAACACGGCCTTACCGTCCTCAATTCACCCGGCACGGTCGACAGCGACTATCGCGGCGAAGTGAAGGTGCTGCTGGTCAATCTCGGCGACGAGGACTTTGCCGTTACGCGCGGCATGCGCATTGCCCAGATCGTTTTCGCCGCCGTGACGCAGGTGGCGGTTGAAGAGCGTTCGCTCGCCGGCGGCACGGCGCGCGGCTCGGGCGGATTCGGATCGACCGGCACCGCCTGATAGCGAATCCAATGCCCTTGCCGAAACTTGTCATCTTCGACTGCGACGGGATCCTGGTCGACACGGAGAACCTCGCCAACCGACGCCTGGCCGAATGGCTCAGCGCGAGCGGCTATCCAACGACCTTCGAATATTGCCGCAAGAACTTCTCCGGCCGCAGCATGGTCTCGGTGCAGAAGGAGATCGAGGAGACGACCAGCGCCAGGCTCGGCGCCGATTTCGTCGAGCGCTGGAATGCCGGCCTGCCGGATCTGTTCGCTCATGGCGTCGAGGCGATCCCTTATGTCCGGGAGTTCATCGAGGCGGTCCGCGCCGCCGGCCTCGCCTACTGCGTCGCCACCTCGGCCAGGATCTCGAAGATGCACATAACGCTTGGCCAGACCGGGCTGTTGCCGCTGTTCGAACATGCGATGTTCAGCGCCACCATGGTCTCGCGCGGCAAGCCGTTCCCCGACCTGTTCCTGCATGCGGCCAAAGCCATGGGCTTCGAGCCGGCCGACTGCATCGTCATCGAGGACAGCGTCGCCGGCACGCAGGCAGGCATCGCTGCCGGCATGCGGGTGTTCTCCTATCATGGCGACCCCTATTCCGACCGCGACGGCCTGATCCAGGCCGGCGGCATCCTGTTCGACGACATGCGCGAACTCGCCGGGCTGGTGCCGATCCACTGATTTTGCCGGCCGGATGGGCTAATGCATGTCGCCCGGAAGTGTCAGCTTCGCGGTGCTTGCGGTGAGGGGACGATATCAAGCATGTCGGGATTTTTGCATCGGCTCGTCTTTGCCTGCCTGTTGCTGCTGCCATTGCTGGGCGGCGCGGCCGGCGCCCAGGACGCGGCCAGCCCGGACCTCGGCAAACCCATCGATGGCCACGCCGGCACGACCTATGCCGATCTCATCAGGATGGTCATTCCGGATCTGACGGCGAAGGGCGACTACTATGTCGGCTCCTCGCCGATCGAGATGCGGCACATTGCCGGTCCCGACAATGACAGCTCGCCACCAGAAGCACCGAGCGTTTTCAGCGCCGGCGTGCTTGGCATCAAGGCCGGAGGCAAGGAGCGGCTGGCCATGCTTTTCGATCTCGGCGAATCGCCCGACAGCGCGGAGGGCTATGCGGTGCTGGCGCTTTACGATCTCACCGGCAAACCGAGGTTGCTCGATGCCGTCAATGTGGCGACCGACCGTTTCACCTTCTTTCGCCACCCCGGCAAACTTTCGCTCGGCGCCAGCGACGATGCGCTGATGATCTCCAGCACGCATTTCAACTCGAACCAGGGCTACATGTCGACGCCGCTTATCCTGGTGCGAGACGACCGTTTTGAGCTGATCGACCTCATCAACACGTTCGACGAAAATGTCTGTTCCTATCGGCGCTCCCAGGACCTGACCTTCCAGGCCGTGAGCGATGGCCAGCCCTACGCCGCGATCAAGGCGACGATAACCGACAAGACGGCACCTGGCGAAGAGACGTGCGACGAACCCGCCCCCAAAGCCGTCTCGAACGACATTTCCGTAACCTACCGCTGGGACAAGAAAACAGCGGGCTACGTCGCCGATTCCGATGCCTTCGAAAAATTGGCAGCAGACAACGAGAAACGCTTCTGAACCAACCGCATTTGTTTGCCCGGCCGGAAACGGCGCGCTAGCATCCGCTCCGACACTCGTCATGGGGAACATTCATGGACAAGGGCAAGATCTTTCGCGACCTGCATGCCTCGACCTTCGTCATGCCCAATCCCTGGGACCCGGGCACGACGAAGCTGCTTGGCTCCTTCGGCTTCAAGGCGCTGGCCACGACCAGCGCCGGCTTTGCCTTTTCGCGCGGCCTGCCGGACGGGGCCGTGAGCTTCGACCAGATGATCCATCATTGCCGCGAGGTGACGGCCGCGACCGAACTGCCGGTCTCGGCGGATCTCGAAAAAGGCAAGGGCGACAGCCCCGAGCAGGCCGCCGAGACCATTTTCGCAGCGGAGGCCGCCGGGCTTGCCGGCTGCTCGATCGAAGACCATACCGGCGATCCGGAAAAGCCCATCTACGAGTTTTCGCATGCGGTCGAGCGCGTCGCCGCCGCGGTGGAGGCGGCGCGGGCGCTGAAGCGCGATTTTGTCTTCACCGCGCGGGCCGAGAACTTCCTGTGGGGCAAGTCCGACCTCGACGATACGATCAAGCGGCTGCAGGCCTTCGAAAAGGCCGGCGCCGACGTCCTCTATGCGCCGGGCATCGGCGACGTCGAGATGGTGCGCACGCTCTGCTCGGCGGTGACCAAGCCGGTCAACGTCATGGCGAGACCCGGCTTCACCATCGCCGACCTTGCCATGGCCGGCGTCAAGCGGATTTCGCTCGGGCCGTGGCTGACCAATTTCGCCTACGGCATGCTGGAGACGGCGGCGCGCGAGATCCAGCAGGACGGAACGTTCGGCTTCACCCGCGCTGCCATGCCGTTCGGCAAGTTGCAGGCGCTGTACGGCAAATCCCAGGGTTAGACGCCGCATGAACCTTACCGTCGTCGACATGCATACGGGCGGCGAGCCGCTGCGGATCGTCACCGGGGGTTATCCCGCTATCCCCAAGGGCACCATCCTGGGGAAGCGCGCCTATGTGCGGGACAACCTCGACCATTTGCGCAAACTGCTGATCTTCGAGCCGCGCGGCCATTACGACATGTATGGCGCCTTGCTGGTCGAGCCCGATTTGCCCGGCGCCGACCTTGCCGTGCTGTTCATGCACAATGAGGGCTATTCCACCATGTGCGGCCACGCCATCGTCGCGCTCGGCCGTTATGCCATCGATGAAGGCCTGGTGGCGAAACAGGAGCCGTTCACCACCGTCAACATCGAGGCGCCTTGTGGCCTGGTCGTCGCCTCGGTCGAGGTCAGCGACGGCAAGGCCGGTGCGGTGTCGTTCGAGAGCGTGCCTGCCTTCCTGTTCGCCCGCGACCAACAGATCGAGCTGACAGAGTATGGCAAGATCGGTTTCGATATCGCCTATGGCGGGGCTTTCTACGCGCTGGCCGACTGCCATCAGTTCGGGCTGGAATTCGGCCGCGACCGCGTGCGCGATTTCGTCGATGCGGCAACGGCGCTGACGAACCGGCTCAAGGCCGAGTTTGCGTTGTCGCATCCCGATCATGACGACCTCGCCTTCCTCTACGGCACCATCCTGACCGACGGAAAGGACGCCTTTTCCGGGGAAGTCACCAGAAATGTCTGCGTCTTCGCCGAGGCGGAAGTCGACCGATCGCCGACCGGTTCCGGCGTGACCGCCCGGCTGGCGGCCATGCATGCCAAGGGCGAGATCGCCATTGGGCAGACGCGCAGTTTCGAGAGCATCGCCGGCTCGCGCTTTTCCGGGGCGGTGGTGCGAACGGCACAGGCCGGCCCGCACGAAGCGATCGTCGCCCGCGTCGGCGGCCGCGCCTATTATTCCGGACGAGCCGAATTCATTGTCGAACCGGACGACGAGCTGGGGCGCGGTTTCCTCTTGCGCTGAAGGCTCAATCGCGTGCGGGATGAGACGCTTCCCGGGCCGAAACCGCCTTGTGCAGATGCACCATCATGGCGGCCGCGAAGAGCGGCGTCAGCAGGTTGAGCAGCGGCACGGCAAGGAATGCCGCGATTACCAGCCCGGACAGAAACACCGTACCGGCATAGCGCCGGCGCAGGGCCCTCGCATCTTCCTCGGGGCGAAAGCGCATGGCGGCGAATTCGAAGAATTCGCGCCCCAGCAGGTAGCCGTTGACAATGAAGAAGGCTGCGATGTTGATGCCCGGCACCAGCAGAAGCATGAGCGCCACGATGTTGCCCAGGATGACGACGCCGAAAAACTTTATCGCCAGCACCATCGAGCGCAATGCCGGCATGGCGCGTCCGGCCGGGTGGCCTGGGTAATCGGTGCGCTCGACCACTTCGGCGACATCGTCGAGGAACAGGCCGGCGATGACGGCCGTGACCGGCGCAACAAGCAGCGCCATGCCGAAGGCCAGCGCGATGGCCGCGACAATGCCGCCCAGCCAGCCGGCCCAGGACGGTATGCCGGGCAACACGGTCTGGAGCCACGGCAGGGCCAGCCATTCGACAAGGCTGGTCAGGCCGAACCACAGGGCGACCAGCGCCAGCAGGGTCAGGCCGAGCGTCTTGATGAACACGGCGCGGAACGGAGGCGAGAGCAGCTCCAGGGCCGCGGTGCGGGCAGCGTCGAAAATCACCGTGCTTCAACCCCAGGTCAGCGGACACAACCACAGAGCAATTCCAGGAAAAGTGCGTAGCGGTTTTCCGCCCGGGATCGCGTAAAAACGAGAAGTTACAGCTGGTCAGAGATTCCATCAAACACTGAACCGCTCAAGGCAGGACGTCTCCGAGATAGGCAGTGCGGCCCGCGAGCACAAGCGCGGGCCTTTGCTTGTCTTTGGACGCTGCCGAAATCTGACTACCGGGCGAAGGCCGGTTTGCGGACCGGTATGGTCATGGCCGCCACGCCGGCAACGACAAAGCCCATGCCGAGCCATGCCGTCGGACCCAGGCTTTCGCCGAGGAAGATGGCGCCGATGCCGACACCGATCGGCACCCGCAGATAGGCCTGCGACGTCGTGCCGACCGAACCCAGCGTGTGGATGAGGCGAAAATAGATGACGAACGCCAGTGCCGTCGAAAACACGGACAGGCCGAGCAAAGCGAGGATGGAAGCCGCCGAGGGGGCCAGCGTCCATGGCCGGTCGACCACCAGGCTGAGCGGCACCAGCATGACGGCGCCGCACAGCATCGAGCCGGCGGCGGGAAGCATCGGATCGAGGCCCTTGAAGCCACGGCCGAAGATGGCGGCGCCCGCATAGCACACGGTTGCCGCGACGATGGCGATCTGTGCCCAGAGCTGGTCGCCGATGCCGCCAAGCGCCTGCGTGCCGACGATGAGGCAGATGCCGGCAATACCGGCGCCGACGCCGACCAGCTTGCGCGCCGTCACCGGCTCATGGCGGGTGATGAGTGCCGTTAGCAGGAAGGTGAAGATCGGCGAGGTCGAATTGAGGATGGTGGCAAGGCCGGCGTCGACCGAGCGCTCGGCCGCGGCGATCAGCGTGAACGGGATGACGCTGTTGAGGCAGGCCTGGAAGGCGAAGCGGCGCCAGCTAGCCGCGTCTCCCGGCAAGGCAAGCCCACGCCAGCGGATGATGGCGAACAGGATGGCGCCGGCGATCAGGGTGCGGGCGGCGATGAAGGTGATGGGCGGGATGGTCTCGACGCCGATCTTGATGAAGGTGTAGGAGGCGCCCCACAGGACAGCCAGTACGCCAAGCAGCGCCAGGTCGGTAGCCGTGTCGTTTTTGGCAGGCATGGGCTCGCGCCTTCGGACCGTGATCTCAGGAGCGCAGTTGTAGGCGACATCGCGACGAAATGTTTCGGCCACGGTCGAATTGTCGTAGCGCCTGGCTGGCGCGGCAAGGACAGAAAATCGGTTGCCTGTTTTCAGCGTCATGCTGTAGACCCGCGCGGGCATGGCAAGAAGCCGGCTCGGGTTTTGGCGGAGACATTGATGCCGGATTATGACGTGCTTTGCATCGGCAATGCGATTGTCGACATCATCGCCCAGTGCGAAGAGGACTTCCTCCAGACCAACGGCATCATCAAGGGCGCGATGAATCTCATCGACACCCATCGCGCCGAATTGCTCTACAGCCGCATGGGTCCGGCAATCGAGGCCTCCGGCGGCAGCGCCGGCAACACGGCGGCCGGGGTCGCCTCCTTCGGCGGACGCGCCGCCTTCTTCGGCAAGGTTTCCAACGATGCGCTGGGCGAAATCTACGCGCACGATATCCACGCGCAAGGTGTCGCCTTTGACACCAAGCCGCTCGAGGGCGAGCCGCCGACGGCGCGCTCGATGATCTTCGTCACCCCCGATGGCGAGCGCTCGATGAACACCTATCTCGGCGCCTGCGTCGAACTCGGGCCGGAAGATGTCGAGGCCGACAAGGCGTCGGGCGCCAAGGTGACCTATTTCGAAGGCTATCTGTGGGACCCGCCGCGCGCCAAGGAAGCCATCCGGCAGACGGCCAGGCTGGCGCACGCGGCCGGCCGCGAAGTGTCCATGACCTTGTCGGATTCGTTCTGCGTCGACCGCTACCGTGACGAGTTCCTCGACCTGATGCGCTCGGGCACGGTCGATATCGTCTTTGCCAACAGCCACGAGATCAAGTCGCTTTACCAGACTTCGTCGTTCGACGAGGCGCTGGCGCAGATCCGCAAGGATTGCAAGATCGCGGCGGTGACCCGCTCCGAAAAGGGCTCGGTCATCGTGCGCGGCGACGAGACCGTGGTCATAAAGGCCACCGCCATCAAGGAGCTGGTCGACACCACGGGCGCCGGCGACCTCTACGCCGCCGGTTTCCTGCATGGTTATACACAGGGACGCGACCTCCAGACCTGCGGCGACCTTGGCTCACTGGCAGCCGGATTGGTGATCCAGCAGATCGGCCCGAGGCCACGGCAGAATCTGCGCAAGGAAGCCGAGCAAGCGGGGTTGTTGTAGGGGGGCTGTTCCCTTCTCCCCCTGTGGGAGAAGGTGGATCGGCGCGCAGCGCCGAGACGGTTGAGGGGTGGGTGACGGATCGCCGTTTTTGCCAAGCTGGAACACCCCTTGTGTGTTTGGAATCGTGCATTGTTGAGGGTGCCACGGACCAGGTGCTTGC
This sequence comes from Mesorhizobium sp. M8A.F.Ca.ET.181.01.1.1, assembly GCF_004792025.1. Taxonomy (NCBI): domain Bacteria; kingdom Pseudomonadati; phylum Pseudomonadota; class Alphaproteobacteria; order Hyphomicrobiales; family Phyllobacteriaceae; genus Mesorhizobium; species Mesorhizobium sp. M8A.F.Ca.ET.181.01.1.1. Next base: position 37,533 of record NZ_SRTV01000018.1, read on the forward strand.
CTGATCCGTGGCGGCGGTCGAGAGCCCGTCACCCCTCAGGTGGCTTAAACCGTGGATGAGCTGGGGCCC
>NZ_SRTV01000190.1:0-314 GCF_004792025.1 Mesorhizobium sp. M8A.F.Ca.ET.181.01.1.1
GTGGAGGTGCCGTCGTTGGTGCTGGTGGACTGCATGTACAGCGCGTTTTCCACGCCGTTGACCTGCGTTTCGATCGGCAACGCCACGCGGTCGATCACCGTCGCCGCGCTTGCGCCAGGAAAGTGCGCGACGACCTGTACGGTGGGCGGCGTGATCGGCGGATATTGCGCGACCGGCAGGTTGATCAGCGCAACCGCGCCGAGCAGCATCACGATCAGCGCGATCACATTGGCAAATACCGGGCGCTCGACGAAGAAGCGGATCATGAGCGACCCTGCACGGCGGCGTCTACTGTCTGCACCTTGATGCCGGGC
>NZ_SRTV01000191.1:0-314 GCF_004792025.1 Mesorhizobium sp. M8A.F.Ca.ET.181.01.1.1
CAACGGCATCGGTATTCGTGCCGCCGACGTCAATTCCAACGCGATACACGTCAGGCTCCTCTTTCATCAATCGGTCGATTTAACGAGGAAGCGCATGCGCTCCTCCTCAGTCACCGTGGGTTTGAGACGTTCTTCCTCGTCGGTGACGACGGGGATGGCCGCGATCAGGGCGCGGGTGTAGGGATGGGCCGGTTCGGCGAAGACCGCCGACGTCACGCCCTCTTCGACAATCTCGCCGCGCAGCATGATGGCGATGCGCGAACAGAAATTGCGCATCAGCGACAGGTCGTGCGAGATCATCAGATAGGTCAGGC
>NZ_SRTV01000192.1:0-314 GCF_004792025.1 Mesorhizobium sp. M8A.F.Ca.ET.181.01.1.1
CTCGTCCTGCCGGGCGATCCGCCGGTCTCCGAAGCCGCAATCCGCGCCGGACGCCGCGAAAAGGCCGCTGCCGTGCTGCAGCAGTCGCTGACTGTGGAGCGGGTCGGTCGCAGTTCCGTCATCGCAATCTCCACCCGTTCGACTGACCGCCAGCTGGCCGCACACATCGCCAAGACCTACGCGCAGGCCTATCTCACCGAGCAGCTGAACGCCAATTTCGACGCCAGCGAGCGGGCATCTGTCTGGTTGCAGGAACGCCTGACCGACCTTAACCAGCGCGCCCAGGCGGCAGAGCTTGCGGTGCAGAAATTCAG
>NZ_SRTV01000193.1:0-314 GCF_004792025.1 Mesorhizobium sp. M8A.F.Ca.ET.181.01.1.1
GCCACGGTGTGGTCGGCAACGTTCAGATCACCGCGCCGGCATTGGCCGGCCAATACGCGGACGTGGTCTACAAGGAGTTGCGCGATTACCAGCAAGGCGTGCGGCAGAACGCGATCATGCAGCCTATTGTCGCCGCGCGCAGCGACCAGGATCTTCACGATCTCGCGGCTTACTATGCGTCGCTGCCGCGAAGTCCGGCGGCGGAAGTTGCGCCTACCGGCAGCACGCCCGATGCGACCGCCGTGCGCCTCGCGATGCAGGGCGATCCGCAGCGCAATATCGCGCCGTGCGCCGCATGTCACGGACAACTCGAC
>NZ_SRTV01000194.1:0-314 GCF_004792025.1 Mesorhizobium sp. M8A.F.Ca.ET.181.01.1.1
GGGCCAGTGGGTGCCGACGTCAAAGTCCCCTTCCACACCGTTCGCGTTGGTCTGAATTACAAATTCTGATCTATTAGCGGACAGGACACAAAGCCGCGACATGGTGAACTGACCCCCTCGAAGGCGGTTAGTTCACCAGTCGCGGCTTTTCTTTGTTCAGCAATGGCTCGGGGGTGAGCGCGGCGATCGAGCACGATGAGCTACCAACAACGGAGGTTGGCTACGGGCAGCGTGAATCGGACGGAGCTGATTCGCTCAGTTAACCTCCTCGCCCTGTCTGCCGCCATGCGCCTCCGCCGCCTTCTCGACGGCGC
>NZ_SRTV01000195.1:0-313 GCF_004792025.1 Mesorhizobium sp. M8A.F.Ca.ET.181.01.1.1
GTTAAGACCGTTCTGGGTGATCGACACCATGAGAACGCCGAGCACGCAGCCGATGACAGAGCCTTTGCCGCCGCCAAGCCGCGCACCGCCGAGGACCGTTGCTGCAAGAACATCCAGCTCGCGGCCATAAAGCGCGTTGGGCACCACTTCCTGCGCATAATGCGCCTGCATAAGACCCGCAATGCCCGCCATCAGGCCGAGCCAGCCGAACGAAATGTAATGCATCGCGCCGATATTGATGCCGAAGCGGCGAGCACCTTCCGGGTTGTCGCCGAAGGCGTAAAGTTTGCGCCCAACAGTGGTGCGCGAAATC
>NZ_SRTV01000196.1:0-313 GCF_004792025.1 Mesorhizobium sp. M8A.F.Ca.ET.181.01.1.1
GCCGCGCGCGGAAATTCTCCTCGCCGCCGGCGATCGCATAAAGCATCTCCAGCGCCGGCTTGACGTTTTCGCGCACCGTGAACGAGGTGCCGACATGCTTCGATGTCCCCATCACGCAGGCATAGAGCGTGTTGAAATCCATCTCGAGCGGGTCGGGGATGTCGCGCGGCACCATCGTGCGCTGGAAGAAATGGATGTTGTCGAGCCCGTCGACGAGGCGGGCGGCATCGTAGATGTCCTGCAATTGCGATTCGCGGTATTCGCGCCTCTCGACATCGACCAGATGCAGTTCGGCGACACCTTCATCACGCTG
>NZ_SRTV01000197.1:0-313 GCF_004792025.1 Mesorhizobium sp. M8A.F.Ca.ET.181.01.1.1
CTCTTCCGATCTTCGCTGAATCCCGATCCGCTGGCGACCGAGTACTACTACTACAGCTGGAAGGATTCGGACGGCAACGGTTCGCGCAACCGCTGGGCGACCGCTGCGGAGCTGCGCATGCCGCTGCACGAGACGGTCAACCTGAGCGTGACCGGCCGCTACGACCAGTACCGCTATTCCGGTCACACCATCGGCAAGGCCACCTGGAGCGGCGGCCTGGAATGGCGCCCGATCGACACGCTGCTGGTGCGCGGTTCGTATGGCACCGCGTTCCGTGCGCCTGACCTGCACTATGTATTCGCCGGCCCGGGCA
>NZ_SRTV01000198.1:0-313 GCF_004792025.1 Mesorhizobium sp. M8A.F.Ca.ET.181.01.1.1
GGCGCGCCGCGAGGCACAGCAGGCCGACATCGTGGTGGTGAATCACCATCTATTTTTCGCCGACATCATGTTGCGCGATACCGGCATGGCTGAATTGCTGCCCACCGCCAACACGATCATCTTCGACGAAGCACATCAGCTTCCCGAAACGGCCACGCTGTTTTTCGGTGAGACGCTTTCGACCGCGCAGTTTCTCGAGCTCGCACGCGATTCGGTGGCCGAGGGTTTGGGCCACGCACGCGACGCCGTCGATTGGGTCAAGCTCGGCTCCACGTTGGAACGCGCCGCGCGCGACGTGCGGCTTGCGTTCAAG
>NZ_SRTV01000199.1:0-313 GCF_004792025.1 Mesorhizobium sp. M8A.F.Ca.ET.181.01.1.1
GGCCGACCGATTCTACTACGCGCCGCAGGGCGGCCACCCAGGCCAGAGTGAGCTGCTGACCGGCCGGGCTATCTTCTCCGAGGCCTATGCCGTCATTCCAAGGGGAGTGATGCAGGACATCGTCACCAGCGCCCTGCCGTTCTGGGAAAAGACACGCGTCTGGGTGCTGTCGCGCCCGCTGTCCGGCTTCGCCGAGACGTTTTCGCAATATATCGTCGAGGTCGCGCCCGGCGGCGGCAGCGACCGGCCTGAACCGGATGCCGGCGCCGAGGGTGCCTTTTTCGTGGTCGAGGGCGAGCTGACCGTTTTGCTG
>NZ_SRTV01000019.1:0-36175 GCF_004792025.1 Mesorhizobium sp. M8A.F.Ca.ET.181.01.1.1
AACGGTAAGCAACCAAAGGTCGCCATCGTCGCCGTGGCCCGAAAGATTATGACCATCCTCAGCGCCATGCTTCGACACAACCAACCCTGGTATCCAGACAAAGCCTGAAAACACAGTTGCTCATCCGTCTCGGCGCTGGCGCGCCGATCCACCTTCCCCCACAAGGGGGAAGGAAGAAGCGCCGCGCCCTGCGCCACCTTCAGCGCCAGCGCCGCCCCTCATTGCCCTGCCGGGCATTTCTCCCCGTATAGGACGGGAGAAAGGGGCTGGCCGCAACGCCGGCACTTTTCTTGCAGCGCTGATAATTGGCGAAAGCGTCGGCCACAGCACCCCTCTCCCCGTCCCTATACGGGGAGAGGATGCCGGCAGGCAGGTGAGGGGCAGCACCAACCTTCGTCGTCTTTACCCTAACCTGTGATCCTCACATGCGGCGCGAACACCCTGATCGCCTCGATAACGCATCGGATAGGCGAAACCGTCAACGTCTCACTCCGTCGCGCACCCCTCGTCCGTCGCCTTCGGCGACACCTTCCCCCACAAGGGCGGGAAGGAGAGCCTACCCCGTCACCGCCACATGCGGCGCCAGCCGCTTGATCGCGGCGACAATGTCCAGCCCGCTCATGTCGAGCGAGTTGACCTCCATGCGCACGGTGTTCCCGCCGAATAGCGCATTGGCCAGCGCGTCGGACGGCTCACCGGTCAGTTCGAAACTGACCACGCCCGAGCCTTTGCCGGAGGAGGAGAGGCGCACGCTCTTCACCGTCTCCCAGGGCACCAGCACGTCGCCAGCGCGACGGTCGCGAAAACCGTTTTCGTCGAGCACCACCTTGACCGAGGTGTCGAAGGCGCCGCGCACCATGTAGCCGCCGAACCCGAGGAAGCCAAGCGCCAGCAGCGCCACCAAAAACACCCGCCCGCCATCGGCGCCGTTGGCCAGCCCCTTCAGCGTATAGAAGCCAAAAATCGCCGCCATCAGCAACGACCCTGCGACGGAAGAGAACTTGTTGGTGGGACTGTTGCGGAGTTCGACGGGGGCGGACATGGGGGCGCACTCACCGGTCGGGCTTCAGCAAGGTCCAGATCCAGCCGATGAAGGTCAGCACCAGGAAGGGATAGCCGGCCGCCGGCAGCGGCGCCGAGGTCGGCTGCAAGGGCGCGCCCCACAGCACCATGCCCACCGACACCAGGAACAGCACGGCGGCAATGAGCCCGGTGATCCGCATCCACAGCGCAAAAGTGTTGGGCACGCTGACCAGGATCAGCGCCGCCGCCCAAAGCGAGATGCCGCCGACATAGGAAGGCACGCTGGCCTGCAACCCGGCCGCATTGCCGGCCAGAAGCAGGCTCTCGCCGGCAAGGAAGGTCAGGAAGCCCGCGGCGACGCAATCATTGCCGAGTCGCTGATACTTCATCGTCAGCAGCGCGGTCGCCACCACCAGCGCCACCCCGTCGATCGCCCACAGCGTCTCGCGCAGCGCATCGCTCGCCACGAAGGTGCCGGCAAGGCCAAAGATGCCGCCTATGGCGAGACCGATGGAGGCGATGGTGTCGAGGGTGGTGCGCATGTGGTGTCTCCCCAAGCTAGGGGGAGGATACGTCGGAACGGAGTATACTCAAAGGGGCGGTCCGCCGTCCGGTGTGAAGCGCGTTAGCCCAGTTCAAATTGATTTTGGCGAGCTTGGACGTGTCCGGCGAAAGGAAAGGCGGTAGGTATCCAGGGATGTCCCGTCACCCGCACTGGGGTGGGACCCGCTGCCTCGGGCCGGAGGCCGGACCCCTCAATCCCCCATCTTCAGCGCCTGAATAAACGCCTCCTGCGGAATATCCACCTTGCCGAACTGCCGCATCCGCTTCTTGCCCTCTTTCTGCTTGTCGAGCAGCTTGCGCTTGCGCGAGACGTCGCCGCCGTAGCACTTCGCCGTGACGTCCTTGCGCAGCGCCGAGATGGTTTCGCGCGCGATGACCTTGCCGCCGATCGCGGCCTGGATCGGGATCTTGAACAGGTGGTGCGGGATCAGTTCCTTCAGCTTCTCGCACATCTGCCTTCCACGCTTTTCCGCCGCGGTGCGGTGCACCAGCATGGAGAGCGCGTCGACCGGCTCCTCGTTGACCAGGATCGACATCTTCACCAGGTCGCCCTCGCGGTAGTCGGTCAGGTGATAGTCGAACGAGGCGTAGCCCTTGGAGATCGACTTCAGGCGGTCATAGAAATCGAAGACCACTTCGTTGAGCGGCAGGTCGTAGGTCAGCATGGCGCGTTTTCCTACGTAAGAAAGATCAGCTTGGATGCCGCGCCGATCCTGGCAGAGCTTCAGGATGCCGCCGAGATAGTCGTCGGGCGTCAATATGGTGGCACGGATCCACGGCTCCTCGATCGCCGAGATTTTCACCACGTCGGGCATGTCGGCCGGGTTGTGCAGTTCCTTGACCGAGCCGTCATTGAGCAGCAGCCGATAGACGACCGATGGCGCGGTGGCGATCAGGTCGAGGTTGAACTCGCGCTCCAGCCGCTCCTGGATGATTTCGAGATGCAACAGGCCAAGGAATCCGCAGCGATAGCCGAAGCCCAGCGCCGCACTGGTTTCCATTTCATAGGAGAAGCTGGCGTCGTTGAGGCGCAGTTTGCCGACGGCGGCGCGCAGGTCCTCGAAATCGGCGGCGTCGACCGGGAACAGGCCGCAGAACACCACCGGCTGCGCCGGCTTGAAGCCGGGCAAGGCATGCGCGGTCTGGCGCCTGTCCTCGGTGATGGTATCGCCGACGCGGGTGTCGGCCACTTCCTTGATCGAGCCGGTGAAGAAGCCGAATTCGCCGGGGCCGAGCTCCTCGACATTGATGCGGGCGGGCGTGAACACGCCGGTGCGCTCGACCAGGTATTTGGCGCCCGTGCCCATCATGCGGATGGTCTGGCCCTTCTTCAGCACGCCGTCGATGATGCGCACCAGCACGATGACGCCGAGATAGGCGTCGTACCACGAGTCGACCAGCATCGCCTTCAGCGGTGCCGTGGCGTCGCCCTCGCGCGGCGGCGGCAATTGGTGGACGATGGCTTCGAGCACGTCGGGGATGCCCAGCCCGGTCTTCGCCGAGATCAGCACGGCGCCCGACGCGTCGATGCCGATCACCTCCTCGACCTGCTCGCGGATGCGCTCGGGCTCGGCGGCCGGCAGGTCGACCTTGTTCAGCACCACGACGATCTCGTGGTTGTTGTCGATCGCCTGGTAGACATTGGCGAGCGTCTGCGCCTCGACGCCCTGGCTGGCGTCGACGACCAGCAGCGAACCTTCGCAGGCGGCCAGCGACCGCGACACTTCATAGGCGAAGTCGACATGGCCGGGCGTGTCGATGAGGTTGAGGATATAGTCCTCGCCATTGTTGGCGCGGTATTTCAGCCGCACCGTCTGCGCCTTGATGGTGATGCCGCGCTCGCGCTCGATGTCCATCGAGTCCAGCACCTGCTCCTTCATGTCGCGCAGCTCCAGCCCGCCGGTCGACTGGATCAGGCGGTCGGCGAGCGTCGATTTGCCATGGTCGATATGGGCGACGATGGAAAAATTGCGGATGTGGTCGAGGGGCGTGCTCATGCCGCGCGCTTTAGCAGGGGCGGCAAGCGGCGGCAAGGCTTGGCGCCCAAGGGCTGCCCGCCGCACACAAAGCGGTGAAATCGGCAAAAGAATCGAAAAACCGGTCTGCGCGCCAACGATGCATAAACTTTAATCGTTCAGATTAGACCTTGGTTTGCCGGCTGCGTGGTAATCGCACGCTCGCTAATGCCTGTTGGGGGTTGGAAATGTTCAAGCTTGCAAGTGGCTTTGCCCGTTCCCGCGGCGGGTCGATGATGCCGCTCTTCCTGGTGAGCCTGATGCCGCTGATCGCGGCCGTCGGCTTCTCGGTCGACTACACCAGCGCGGTCCAGACCAGGTCCAACCAGCAGCAGGCGCTGGATGCCGCGATCCTGACGATCACCACCATGGACACCACGTCGACGCTGCCGCAGCGCCAGACGATGCTGCAGGATTCCTTCATCGCCAACGGCGGACAAGGCACAGCGACGCTGACCAGCTTCGTCGCTGGGACCACCGCCACCGCGACCACCGCGCGGGCCACGGCAAGTTTCGCCATGCCGACCGTTTTCATGACCATCGCCAGGATCGACACCGTGCCGATCGCCGTGGCCTCGGCGGTCAGCAAGCCGCCGGCGCTGGTCGCGGCCAACTTCAAGGTCACCGGCGTATCGGGCTACTGGAACAAGAAGATGACGCTCTACGGCACGCAATTCGGTGCGACGACGGCCAAGCCGCTGATGACGATCGACTACGTCTATGGCAAGACCGGAGACCCGAAGGGCTATGGCACCACCACCACCAGCATCCTTACGACCGATTCGACCGGCAAGACCGTCACCACGGTGGCCCAGACGCAGGTTTGCAAGCTCGCCGGCTCCAACCCGCCCGCCGGTGCGGTGATCCAGACCGACAAGTTCCAGACAAAATTTTACTGTGTCGACACGATGTATCCCGCCGATGGCACCGGCGCGTCCATCGATGTCAGCCAGATGGGTGGCCTCAGTCTGCAGATGTATGTGCCATCAGGCAACCCGCAATATCTCAAGACGAATGATCCGACCACCTCCAACCGGCTCTACAGCGGGATCAAGGATCCGCAGACCAACGCTATCAATTACAATGAGATCGCGACCGGCCAGGTCGTCGATATCTTCGGCCTCGTGCCTTGCGGTTCGACAGCCTATCAGGCCTGGGAAGACGGCGGCAACGCGGTCCCGGCGCCGGTCAGCAACGCCGACTTCTTCTACAACGTCACCGGCAAGTGCGACTTCAACAAGCGGCCCTCGGACACCGCGCTGACGCAGTGACACTGCCGATCTCCCCCCTCGTGGGGGAGATGGCCGGCAGGCCAGAGGGGGGCGCTGTCCCGCCGACCTTGCCAAGTTCACGATGTTCCGCCCTGGGTCGACCGGCCATGTCCCCCGCGTGCGCCGACATCTGTTTAAAAGCGCGAGCATAGGCGCTCTACGCCCCCCTCTGTCCTGCCGGACATCTCCCCCACGAGGGGGGAGATTGGACGCGCGACCGTTTTCGCCAATCTCCAGCGCCGCAAGGAAGAGGGGCAGGCGCTCTTCAATCACAAACCGGTGAGCGCTGTAACGAAGCGGCAAGTGGCGGCGAAGTGGGGATATGACGGGCGCATCGTGGCGCCCTCCCAGGGAGCAAGCCGATGTCGCCAGTCATCTCAAGCAGGGTCCTCGCACTGTCCGGCCTCGCCGCTCTGGCGCTCGCCGCCTCGCTCGGCGCGGCGGCAGCCCAGCCGCTCAGCGTGGTCGAACTGTTCACCAGCCAGGGCTGCTCGTCCTGTCCGCCGGCCAATGCCAACCTCATCAAGGTCAAGGACCGGCCCGGCGTGCTCGCGCTGTCGTTCAACGTCACCTATTGGGACTATCTCGGCTGGAAGGACACGTTCGGCAAGCAGGAATTCACCCAGCGCCAGGTTTCCTACGAGCCGCCGCTCGGCCATGACGGGCCGTTCACGCCGCAAGTGGTGGTCAACGGCCATGCCGACGTCGTCGGCGCCGCACCCGGTGAGATCGAACATCTGATCACTGCCACGGCCAAGACCGGCGGTCCGTCGCTTTCGCTCGACGGCGGCAAGGTCGCGATCGGCGCCGGCGCGGCACCGGGCGGCAAGGCCGATGTCTGGCTGGTGCGCTACACCAAGGGTGTCGTCGAGGTGCCGGTGGCGCGCGGCGAAAACACCGGCCGCACCTTGCCGCACGCCAATGTCGTGCACGCGCTGACAAAACTCGGCAGCTGGAGCGGCGAGGCCAAGACGCTCGATCTGCCGGCAGCCTCGGGCGGCCTCAGCACCGCCGTGCTGGTGCAGTCGCCCGGCGGCGGGCCGATCCTGGCCGCCGCCGCCAACTAGATCGCGTTCGAGCAGAGATTTGCCGAGCAGAGATTTGCGCCACCGCATGGGCGGCGGCGCAAGACCCCGGCCGTCCAAAAGGGCGTGCCACCAACCCCACAAGGAAACCGACCATGACCAATTTCTCCCGCCTGACGCTGCCGGCGCTCGCGCTCGCTCTGTGCTCGACCGCGCTGTTTGCCGGCGGCATCGCGCGCGCCGATGATGCCACCAATGCGATGAAGCCCGCCGCGGACGCCATGAAGCCGGCCGCGGACGCGATGAAGCCGGCAACCGATGCGATGAAGCCGGCCGACCCGATGGCCACCAACTCCATGAAGCCCGCCGCCGATGCCATGAAGCCCGCTGCGGATGCCATGAAGCCCGCCGCGGACGCGATGAAACCGGCGACCGATGCCATGAAGCCGGCAACGGATGCCACCGCCAATTGAGCTTGGCGCGTGGCTGTCCCCGGCGGGCTCCCTGTCCAGCCGGGGACAGTCGCTGGAACAATCCCGGCAAAGGCTTGAAGCGGTTTTGCGTCGGGGACTACGTCAAGGCGAAAGTCCCGGCGCACGCGAATGTGAGGCGCCGCCGCAACTCGCGCATCGCGCCACCGTAGCTGATCCAATAGACTGATCCCCCAAATTACTGATCAACGGGGAAGCCATGAGGAGTGCAACCATGACCAACACCAACAACCGTTCGGCCGGTCTTGTCCGGGGCGCGCTCGCCGCACTCGCCCTTGCCGTCGCGGGCGCCGCCTTCTGGCTGACGCCGGCCATCTCCGCCGAGGACGCGGTGAAAATCCCGCCGCCGGCAATCGACGAAAAGGCGGCCACGGGCAGCGAAAAGGCAATCTTCGCCGGTGGCTGCTTCTGGGGCGTGCAGGGCGTGTTCCAGCACGTCAAGGGCGTCAGCAAGGCGGTTTCCGGCTATACTGGCGGCGCCAAGGACGACGCCGTCTACGAGACGGTCGGCACCGGCCGCACCGGCCATGCCGAATCCGTCGAGATCACCTATGATCCCTCCGTCGTCACCTACGGCCAGCTGCTGCAGGTCTATTTCTCGGTAGCCCACAACCCGACCCAGCTCAACTACCAGGGACCGGACTCCGGCACCCAGTACCGCTCGACGATCTTCGCCGAGAATGACGCGCAGAAGAAGATCGCGCAGAGCTACATCGCCCAGCTCGACAAGGCCAAGGTGTTCTCCGAGCCCATCGTCACCACGCTGGAGACCGGCAAGACCTTCTATCCGGCCGAAAACTACCACCAGGACTTCCTGACGCTGAACCCGACCTACCCCTACATCGTCTACAACGACCTGCCCAAGGTGGCGAATTTGAAGACGCTGTTCCCGGCGCTCTACAGCGAAAAGCCGGTGCTGGTGCTGTCGGCGAGTAATTAAGAGAGGATAGGCCGGCGGGACAGCGCCCCTCTCTGCCCTGCCGGGCATCTCCCCCCTCAAGGGGGGAAATCGGCAGCTTCGGCGTCTCGCCAGCTTTCCGCGTTGGAGATTGGCGAAAGCCTAGCCAACATCGATCTCCCCCCTCGAGGGGGGAGATGGCCGGCAGGCCAGAGAGGGGCGCCTCGCCGTGACCTCTACCGCAAGCGCTCGATCACCCCTCAATCGTAAGTCAGATCCGTCGCCTTGCCGCCGAACACGCGGTAGGCGTAGAACGAATAGAAGATGATCACCGGCAGCACCACCACGGTGCCGGCCAGGATGATCGCCAGGCTCTCGGTGGCCGATGCCGCCTGCCAGATGGTCAGGCGATCGGGCACCACGAACGGATAGAACGACCAGGCCAGCCCGGCAAAACCGAGCGCGAAGATGGCGGCGAGCGTCAGGAACGGCGTCAGCGCATGGCGGTCGTCGGGCCTCGGCAGGTGGAAGGTCTGCCGCCACAGCCAGAGGAACAGCAGCGCCGACAGGATCGGCAGCGGCGACAGATAGAGCATCTGTGGCCAGACGAACCATTTGTCGAAGATGCGCGGGCTGGCGAAGGGCGTCGCCAGCGACACCGCGGCCATGCCGAGCGCGGTCAGCACCAGTGCCGTGCGCAGCCAGCGCACAGCCTTCTTCTGAAGCTCGCCTTCGGTCTTGTAGATCACCCAGGCAGCGCCCATCGCCGCGTAGGCGGCCGCCAGGCAGAACGCCACCAGCACGCCGAACGCCATGCCGCCCCGCCCGACATCGAGGCCGAGCACGTAGACGCCCAGCATGTAGCCCTGCGCCAGCGAGGCGATGACCGAACCCAGGAAGAAAATACGGTTCCAGCGATGTTTTTTCCCCGCCGGCACCTTGGCGCGGAAATCGAAGGCGACGCCGCGCAGGATCAGCCCGACCAAAAGCACGAAGACGGGAATGTAGAGCGCGGTGAGGATGACGCCATGCGCCAGCGGAAAGGCGACCAGAAGCAGGCCGACGGCCAGCACCAGCCAGGTCTCGTTGGCGTCCCAGAACGGGCCGATTGCCGCGATCATCGTGTCCTGCTCGGTGTCCTCGGCGGCGGCGAACAGGATGCCGATGCCGAGGTCGAACCCGTCGAGAATGACATAGATCAGGATGGCGAGGCCCATCAGACCGGCGAAGATGAGGGGGAGCAGGGTTGGCCAGTCATAGGTCATCGGGATATCTCCCAGCCGCGATGGGCCGGGTGCACGGCCTTACCGCTTGAAGCGATCGTTTCAAATCGATTATCGGGGTTGGCGCCGCCCGTCATCGCCCTGCCGGGCACTTCCCGTATAGTGGCGGGGAGAAGTGGGCTGGCCGCACCGCCGGCACCCCTCCAGCAACGCTGACGAGAAGCGAAACCGGCGACGACAGCGCCCCTCTCCCCGTCACTATACGGGGAGAGGATGCCGGCAGGCAGGTGAGGGGCGGCGCGGACCTGCGATGAAAGCATGCTCACTCCCCCGCCGCCGGTTGCGACATGGCCGTCTTCATCACGCCCGGCAGCGGCGATGAATCGCCATCCTTGGCCGCCTTCAGCGCCAGGTGCACCAGCACGCCGAGATAGGCGATCAGCAAAAGCAGGTAGAGCAGGAGATAGATGGCGAGCGTCAGCGCGACATGGCTGCCGGCCACCGGACCGACGGCGTCGGCGGTCTTCAGCACGCCGGTCACCAGCCAGGGCTGGCGGCCGATCTCGGTCGTGTACCAGCCGGCCAGTGTCGCCAGCCAGCCCGACAGCGCCATCGGCACCATCAGCAGGGCGAGCGGCCTGGGCAGCGAATGCCGGCGCTTGAGGAAGAAGGCGGCCGACCACGAGACGGCGAGCATCAAAAGCCCGGTGCCGACCATGATGCGGAAGCTCCAGAAGAGCGGAAAGACCGGCGGGTGGTTGCCGGGGTAGTCGTTCAGCCCTGGCACCACGCCGTCGGTGCCGTGCCGCAGGATAAGGCTGGCCCCATCCGGAATCGCGACCTCGAATCTGTTTTCCTTCGCCGCCTCGTCGGGGAGCGCGAACAGCACCAGCGGCACGTTGGGGCCGGTGTTCCAGTTGGCCTCCATGGCCGCGATCTTCTGCGGCTGGTGTTCCAGCGTGTTGAGCCCATGCTGGTCGCCGGCCAGGATCTGGATCGGGATCAGGATGGCGGCGGTGAAGACGCCGGTGCGCAGCGCCTTCCACATCGATTCCGAACGGTCGCCCCTGAGGTGGCGCAGCGCCGACAGGCCAGCGATCAGGAACGAGACCGTAAGCCCCGAGGCGAGCAGCATGTGCACCAGCCGGTAGGGCATGGACGGGTTGAAGACGATGGCCCACCAGTCGACGGCATGTGCCACGCCATCGCGCATCTCGAAGCCGGCCGGGGTCTGCATCCAGGAATTGAGCGCGATGATCCAGAAGGCCGACAGCGTGGTGCCGCCGGCAACCAGCACCGTCGCCAGCGTGTGGACGCGGTTGGAAACGCGACGGAACCCGAACAGCATGATGCCGAGGAAGGCCGCTTCGAGGAAGAAGGCGGTGAGGATCTCGTAGGCGAGCAGCGGTCCGGCGATGTTGCCGACATGCTCCATGTAGCCCGGCCAGTTGGTGCCGAACTGGAAGCTCATGGTGACGCCCGAAACCACGCCCATGGCAAAGGACAGCGCGAACACCTTCACCCAGGTGAAATAGGCGCGCATCCAGGCGGAATCATTGGTCGCGTTATAACGCAGCTTGAAGAACAGCAGCACCCAGCCAAGGGCAATGGTGATCGTCGGAAACAGGATATGAAACGAAATATTCGCGCCGAACTGCATGCGCGAGAGAATAAGCGGGTCCATGGCGGGCTCCGGCTGCTTATTATTTCGACGCAACTCCGGGCAGAAAACCTCTTTACACTTTTCCTGGAATTGCTCCAATACTGGCGAAGGATAGGCCCGAAGCGGGGGCAGGTCAAAGCGGCGTCCTGCCGCGAGGCTGAACGCCACAGGACAATTTTACCGGATGCAGGCGATCTGTCTTCAGGCTGCCCGCGCCCCGGTGTCGAGAACTGGCAGCAGCGGCATTGACTTGCGGTTGCACCGGGCGACAACAGGCCTATATGAAGTCACCTCTTTCAGGCAGCCGTTTTCAACCATGCCCTCCATTCTGTCCATTTCCGGGGTCTCCAAGACCTACGCCACCGGCTTCACCGCGCTCAAGGAAGTCAATCTCGATATCCAGCGGGGCGAGATTTTCGCCCTGCTCGGCCCCAACGGCGCCGGCAAGACGACGCTGATCTCGATCGTCTGCGGCATCGTCAACCGCTCGTCGGGCACCGTCACGGTCGACGGGCACGACATCAACAAGGACTATCGCGCCGCGCGCAGCCTGATCGGGTTGGTGCCGCAGGAACTCACCATCGACGCCTTCGAGAGCGTCTGGGCAACGGTCAATTACAGCCGCGGCCTGTTCGGCAAGCCGGCCAATCCGGCCTTTGTCGAGAAGGTGCTGCGCGATCTGTCGCTCTGGGACAAGAAGGACGCCAAGGCCATCACCCTGTCGGGCGGCATGAAGCGGCGGCTGATGATCGCCAAGGCGCTGTCGCACGAGCCGCGCATCCTGTTCCTCGACGAGCCGACCGCCGGCGTCGACGTCGAGCTGCGCCAGGACATGTGGGAGATGGTGCGCCGGTTGCGCGAGGACGGCGTCACCATCATCCTCACCACGCACTATATCGAGGAAGCCGAGGCCATGGCCGACCGCGTCGGCGTCATCAACCGCGGCGAAATCATCCTGGTCGAAGGCAAGGCCGAACTGATGCGCAAGCTCGGCCGCAAGCAGATGACGGCGGAGCTGCGCGCGCCGCTCGCCAGCGTGCCCGACGGGCTCTCGCATTACGCGCTCGAACTGTCGCCGGACGGCAACCAACTCACCTACACCTATGACAACCAGAGCGACCGGCCGGGCGTCGCCTCGCTGATCAGGGATCTCGAGGCGGCCGGCATCCAGTTCCGCGATCTCGACACCAAGAACAGCTCGCTCGAAGAGATCTTCGTCAATCTCCTGAGGCAAGAGCCATGAACCTGCGTGCGGCCCCTAATTTTCGCGCGGTATGGGCGATCTACCGGGTCGAGATGGCGCGTGCGTTCCGCACCGTGCTGCAGAGCATCATCTCGCCGGTCATCTCGACATCGCTCTATTTCGTCGTCTTCGGCTCGGCCATTGGCTCGCGCATCACCGAGATCGACGGCATCAGCTACGGCGCCTTCATCGTGCCGGGACTGATCATGCTGTCACTCTTGACGCAGTCGATCTCTAACGCCTCCTTCGCCATCTATTTCCCGAAATTCGTCGGCTCGATCTACGAACTTTTGTCAGCTCCGGTCTCCTATCTGGAGATCGTCATCGCCTATGTCGGTGGGGCAGCGACCAAGTCGATCATCCTCGGCCTGATCATCCTGGCGACGGCTTCGCTGTTCGTGCCGCTACAGATCGAGCATCCGTTCTGGATGCTCGCCTTCCTGATCCTGACGGCGGTCACCTTCAGCCTGTTCGGCTTCATCATCGGCATCTGGGCGAAAAGCTTCGAGCAGCTGCAGTTGGTGCCACTGCTGATCGTCACCCCGCTGACCTTCCTCGGCGGCAGTTTCTATTCGATCCACATGCTGCCAGGCATCTGGAAGACGATTACGCTGTTCAACCCGGTGGTCTACCTGATCAGCGGCTTTCGCTGGAGTTTCTACGGCAAGGCCGACGTCTCGGTCGGCATCAGCCTCGGCATGACGCTGGTGTTCCTGGCCGCCTGCATCGCGATCGTCGCCTGGATCTTCCGGACCGGCTACCGGCTGCGCAACTGATCGGCTGAAGGCGTCCTGAGCCGCAGCCGAGATTTGTGAGATTCAGCGCAGGCCGGCCTCACCTGAATATCGGCGGATCTCAGATGGCCTTGACCAGCCGCAGCAGCCCCAGCATCTCGATGTAGGCCCCCTCGCGAAAAGCGATATAGACCGGCTCCTCGGCGCCATGGAAGCGGCGCTTGAATGCCGCCTGTCCCTGCAGGTTGAACCTGCGGCGGTTGATCCAGGGCGAGTCGTAGGCGCGCTGGAAGGTGTTGCGCCAGAACTCGCTTTCGGCAAATCCGCTCGGGCCGACATCGACCAGCGGCGACAGGCCGAGCGTCACCACCGAAACGCCTTCCTCGCGAAAGCGGTCGACGGCGAATTTGGTCAGGCCGATCTCGGCATGCGGCGAGGCATCGATATGCTTGCGCTTGAAGGCGGTGGTGTAGCCGATCACCTTGCCGTCGGCGAACAGCGGATCGAAGTCGAGCAGGGCGACCAGGTCGCCATCGGGACCGTGCAGGACGAAACGGCGCATGTCGGTGCCGAGCTGCTCGTAAAACGGACGGTTGAGAAAACCCATCTCCCAGCGCTTGACGATACGGTCGCCGCGCCAGTTTTGGGAGAGCCGGGAGATCTCGTCGAGATGGATCGTGCGCTTGTCCTCCTCGAACGAAAAGCCTTTCTTCAGCAGCCAGCGCTCGGAATAGCGCACGGTCTCGTTGCGCTTGCCGGAAAAATCATGGTCGGGCAGGACAAGGCGGGTGTCGATGCCCAGCCGGTTGACCTTGTAGCCGAGTCCGGCAAGGACCTGGGCGGTCTGTTCGCCGATCTGCACGAACCATGGGCCGCCGGCACGCTCGACGAAGCGTCTGATATAATCGGGCCGCTGCGCCGGCGCCGCCACCGGATCGCCGAGCGCGAAATGATGCCTCATCTTGGTGCCGAAGGCGATGTAGCCGTCGGCGTCGCCAAAATAGGAAAGCTTGCGCTGCGCGGCGGTGGAATAGGCGAGCGAGAAATCGCCATAGCGGCGCACCAGCGCCAGCCGCTCGACATGCGTCAGCGCCAGTCGCTCGACCTTGGGCGAGGCGCCCTCGAGGATGTTGTCGAAATAGATCCGCAAGGAGGGCATGGTCGAGATTCCGCGTGCCGTCTGCGGCGCCGCATGCCTTGAATGGCACGCAAGACCGCCGTGGCGCCTTGATTTCTAGCGGGAAGCCGAGTCGGTTACGGGTTCGAATTCCTGCATCGTCAGAAGAGGTCCACCAGCCCCCGGACCTCGAATCAATCACTTTGCCGCGACCTGGTTATCGCCGATGCCGCCGATATGCCATATAGGGCTGGATGTATTCGGACAGAAGCGGGCAACCGTTTCATGTCGTGGTTTTGGCCGCGGTTGCGCGATCCGGTAGTTTTCGCCCGGCGGCGGAATGCTCCGGGGCGAGACCACGGCTCGGCGCGGGCCCATTGAAAATCGGCTTCGATTTGCCGTTCGGGCTCGGCGCGCGATCAAACTGTTACAGCGGCCTGCGAGCCTTTCGGGGTTGCCGCAAGGGCGAATGGGATTCGAGTGTGAATGGCTAACACGACACCCGGGACGATGATGGAGCAGTTGCTGGCGGTCGAGCCGGCGATCGTCATTGGCGCCGGCGCCGCGGGGCTGGCTGTCGCGCGGGCCTTGATGAAGGCCGGCGTGGCGACGGTGGTGCTGGAGAAGGAAAGCCGGCTGGCCGAGCCCTGGCGCCGGCGCCACGAACAGCTGCACCTCAACACCCACCGCGATCTCTCGGCGCTGCCCGGCCTTGCCTATCCCAAGGGTACCCCTGCCTTTCCGCACCGGGATGTCGTCATCCGCCATATGAACGATTTCCATGAGGCGAACCGTTTGCCGGTGGAGTTTGGCGTTTCCGTCGAGGCCATCATGTCCGGGGGCGACCACTGGATCGTGCGCACCAGCGCCGGCTCGCGCCTGGCGCGTCATGTCGTCGTCGCCACCGGCCGCGACAGGGAGCCCTACACGCCGCAATGGAAGGGCATGGAGGCGTTCAGGGGCCGGATCGTCCATTCGGCCGATTTTGGCGACGCCCAGGCCTATGCGGGCAAGAAGGTGCTGGTTGTCGGCGCCGGCAATTCGGGCTTCGATGCCCTCAACCATCTGGCGGGCATCGATACCGCCGCCGTCTGGCTGTCGGCCCGCAACGGCCCCGTCCTCTTGCCCAAGCGTATCGGCAAGATCGCCGTGCATCGCCTCTCGCCGCTCATGGCGCGCTTGCCGCTGCGCGTCGCCGATGCGGTCATGGCGGTGACGCAGCGCCTGGTTTTCGGCGATCTCACCAAATTCGGCATGCCGCGGGCACCTGCCGGCGGCGCCAGCCGTCTGACTTCGGACTACACCGCGATCGCCGCCGACGATGGCGCCGTCAAGGCCATCAAATCGGGCAGGATCCTGGTGGTGCCGGGGATACGGGAGTTCACCCGCGATGGCGTCATGCTGGCCAATGGCAGCCTGATCGCTCCCGACATCGTCATTGCCGCGACGGGCTACCGCACCGGCCTGGAGCGCATGGTCGGCAATCTCGGCGTGCTCGACGAGAAAGGCGTTCCGCTCTTCAACGGCGGCCAGGCCGATCCGAAACTGCCGGGCCTGTGGTTCACCGGCATGCGGCCGAGCATCCGCGGCTGCTTCGCCAATGCCGGCATATTGGCCAAGGCGATAGCCAGGCGCATCGCCGGTCCCGGCCAGCCGGGCACCTCACGCTGATTTCGGCTCCAGCCGCCGGAAACCGACGGCCTCGGTCAGCATCTCCTCGTCGACCATGCCGGCATTGTAGAGGGCAAGCAAGGTGAGCGCCAATTCACGCGCCTCCGTGGATTCGGGATGCGCTTGCCGTCGGCGGCAGGCCTCATCGAAGACACGTTGCAACGTGGCCACTTCGTCAGGTTTGAGCAGGCCACGGTCGTAGATCGACTTGGGCATGGCGATGATCTCCTGATCGCGATTTAGGGCGCCATGTGTAAATTACCAATCTTTCCCGAGGCTTGAATGCAATGCCGCGCAAAAAAGAGGGGCCGCGGATCGCCGAAGCCCCTCTCGTTTTGTCTCGCTGTCAGACGCCGATCTTGCCGCCGCCCTGCTTGGTGATCGCCACGACCGCCGGCCGCACCGGCATGTCGGGGTTGAAATCGGGCCAGCGGGTCGACGGGTCCTCATAGTAGGAGGGCCGGCCAAACGCGTCCCAGTCCTCGCCGCCGTCGCCCGGATGCTGGACGGCGACGAAGGCGGTCTGATCGTCCGGCGTAAACAGCGGGCCGCACATCTCGGCGCCGATCGGCACCCGGAAGAACAGTTTCGAGGTCGCCCGCGCCGATCCTTCCGTGTCCACCGCCCATAGGCCATCGGTGCGGCCGGTGGCCTTCGGGCCCTGGCCGTCGGTGGCGACCCACAGGCGCCCGGCCGAATCGACCGCGCAATTGTCGGGCATGCCGAACCAGCCATTGGCCGTCGTCGCGGTGGAGAAGGTGGCGCCGACATCGGCCACCGACGGGTCGCCGCATTTCAGCAGCACTTCCCACTTGCCCTTTGTGGCGGCGAAATCGCCGCCGTCCTCGACGATCTCGATGATGTGGCCGAAGGCATTCCCGGCGCGCGGGTTGGCGGCGTCGGCCTGATCGGCCTTGCGCTTGGAATTGTTGGTCAGCATGACATAGACCTTGCCGTTGCCGGCATTGGGCTGGATGTCTTCGGGCCGGTCCATCTTGGTGGCGCCAAGCAGGTCGGCGGCGCGGCGCGTCTCGATCAGCACGTCGGCCTGGCCGGCAAAACCGTTTTCCGCCGTCAGCGGACCCTGGCCGAACACGATCGGCATCCATTCGACCGAGCCGTCCTCGGCGAATTTGGCGACATGCAGCGTGCCGTCGTCGAGCAGGTCCTTGTTGGCCGCGCGGTCGCCGGCATTGAACATGCCCTTGGTGACGAATTTGTAGACATAGTCGAAGCGCTCGTCGTCGCCGAGATAGAAGACGACGCGGCCGTCCTTGGCGACGATCGATTCGCCGCCCTCATGCTTGAAGCGGCCCATGGCGGTGCGCTTGCGCGGCACCGAATTCGGGTCGTTGACATCGACTTCGACGATCCAGCCGAAGCGGTTGGGCTCGTTCGGTTCCTTGGCGAGGTTGAAGCGGTCGTAATGCGTGCCCCATTCATAGGCGCCTTCCGGGATGCCGAGGCGCTTGTAGTTGGCGGCTTCCTTGTGGCCTTCCGGCAGCTCGCCGGAGAAATAGCCATGGATGTTCTCCTCGGCCATCACATAGGTGCCCCAGGGCGTGACGCCGCCGGCGCAGTTGTTGATCGTGCCGAAGACTTTCGTGCCGGACGGATCGGCATTGGTCTTGACGCGGTCATGGCCGGCGACCGGGCCGGACAGCGCCATCTCGGTGTTGGAGGTAATGCGGCGGTTGAGCTTGCCGTCACGCACAACCTGCCATTTGCCGCCGTCCTTGCGGATCTCGACGATGGTGCCGCCATGCGCGGCCATCTCGACATCGACCTGCTCCTTCGAGAGCGGCGCCACCTCGGCCGCCTTCTTGCCGTCCTTCTCGACGATCTCGACGATGCCCGGGAACATCAGATGCGGGTTGGTGTATTCGTGGTTGACCACCAGCAGGCCATGTTCCGCCGAGCCATCGATCGCGATATAGCCGACATAGTCGTTGTTGTAGCCGAACTGCCTGGCCTGGGCTTGTGCCGACTGCTTGGTCGGATCGAATTCCGGCGAATCGGCAAACAGCGGATCGCCCCAGCGCAGCAACACATCGGCGTCGTAGCCCGGCGCGACATGGTGCTTGTCGTCGATGCCGGCCTCCAGCTCGTCGAACTTGAAGGCCGAGCCTTCCGCGGCGCGGGCATCGTCGGCGGCGATCATCGCCAGCGGGCTGACGGTGGCGGCGATCGCCGAGACGGCAAGCGAACCCTTGAGGAAACCCCGGCGCGAAAACCGCGCGGCGATGATCTCGCCCATCGTGTGGTTTTCGCTGGGATTGTTGGCCGGGCCTTCGTTTTCCTCGAGCAGGCTGGTGCGGAATCGGGCGTCGGGGGAGCGATGTTCGGTCATGAGAGCCTCTGGCTGGATTGGCTGGAGCTTGTTGCCTGATCGACCGCCTTACAGTCGGCTGATCACATTTTCGTGACATGGTATCCGCGCTGCCGCTCCCCTCACGACATCGTTTTTCACGTCGGACCTCGGACTTTAGTCCAATCTTGCGCCTGCAAAGGTCCTGGAGGACAAACGCAACGGTCGGAGGTCGCTTCCGGTCACCACGTGTTTCGGCGATGTTGGTTGCACTGCAACGTTGGGGTGGGCGCGCCGGCTCAATCGACGGAGTTCAGGATGCACGGATCGATAACGGCCCGTTGTTGCCGGCTGGCTTTCGGATCGGCGGCGCTTCTGGCGCTGACCATCGCTCCCTATGGAATTGCCTTTCATGGCTTCGTGCCTGGAATCGAGGCCGCGACCGCACTCGCCGGCAAGGGTGGGGGTGGCAATGACGGCGGCGGTGGCGGTGGGAATAGCGGCGGCGGAAACGGCGGCGGCAACAATGGAAACGGCAACGGCGGCGGCAACAACGGCAACGGAAATGGCGCTGATAACGGTGGCGGCAATTCAGGGTCCGGCAAGGGCCAGAGCGGGAAGAGCAGCCATGTCAACGCCATCACCGGCGACGAGATCGACGTGGACGGCAACAAGATTACGGTTCAGCACCCCGACGGCATAACGGAAAAGATCGAGAACGGCCGTTTCAGGATGAAGGATGCGCTCGACCGCACGATCATCGACCGCCCGGCCACACCGGCCGATGTCAGCCGCCTCAAGGCCCTCTGAACCTTGGCCTTCTGAAATCTCGGCCTTCTGAAATCTAGGCCTTGTGAAGCTGGTCAACAGGCAACGACCAGCTTCACACGTCACCTCCGCCGCCCCCCGGCGGAGGTGACCTCGTTTTCGCGCTGTGTTCCAATGCTGCGATGACTTGGAGAATTCCAGGGAAAGCACGTAGCGCTTTCCCTGGCTGCGTTGCCGTAAGTCGGCGATTCCAACGACGCCGAACCGCTCTATGAGAAGTCCCTCTCGCGGTCGCGAAACTCGCGCATCATGAGGGCAGCCTCGGTGCGGTTCCGCACGCTGAGTTTCGACAGCACCCCCGTCATGTGGTGCTTGACGGTCTTCTCCTGCAGTTCCAGGCGCAAGGCAACTTCCTTGTTGCTCAGTCCTTCCGCCACCAGCCGCAGGATTTCGGTCTGTCGGCCGGTGAGTTGCCGCAGCCGGTCCGCCACGCCGTTGGTGGGCTGCAACGACTGCACATCGGAAAGCAGCCGGGCCGACAACATCGGCGAAAGATAGCTTTCGCCGGCCGCCACGTTGCGCAGGATATCGGCAAGCGAGCGCGACCCGACTCCTTTGAGGATATAGCCGTGCACCCCCGCGTTCAGGGCCTTGGTCACGTCGGCATTGGCCTCCGAAACGGTCAGCATGACGATCTTCTGGGCGGGATGGTCGGCAAGGATGCTTGCAACCGCGGCCAGGCCGCCGCCGGGCATGGAAATGTCGAGCAGCAATATGTCGGGCTGCACGGTCGAGGCGATGCGTTCCGCGTCCTGCGCGGTAGCCCCTTCTCCGACCACCTCGAAGCCTCCGATCTCCGACAGGCTGCGTGTCACACCCTCGCGGAAGAGAGGATGGTCGTCGACAATGGCGATGCGGATGGCGCCCATTATGCTTGCTCCTCGACCGAAAAACGGATCACCAGTTTCGTGCCCTTCGGCCCCGTCAGGGTTTCGAACTGTCCGCCAATGCTTTCAACCCGCTCCCTGAGGCCGGCCAGCCCCAACCCCTCGGCCCGAGCCGGATCGAAGCCCGGCCCGCCATCCGACACTTCGACGAAAAGCCGGCCATTCTTCATTCCCGCACGCACCGCCTGATCCTTGCCCCGTCCGTGGCGGTAGGCATTGTTCAGCCCCTCCTGCACGAAGCGATAGACACTGATCTTCTCAGAAGCGCCGGGCTCGGGCAAATGTTTGGGCAGCGTAAGCGTCACCGACGTGCCCGTCCGGTGCTCATGTTCCTCGACGGCCAGCCGCAACACGTCCGCCGCCGCCGCCGTTTCTATCTGCGGCAGCACCAGGCCGGTGCAGATGCCGCGAATCTCGCGCATCGCGTCCTCCAGCGTCTTGCGGATCATGGCGACCTCGGTCGAGCGGCCTTCGCTGCCATGGCCGTCGCCGGTAAACACCGGGCTGTCCATGCGCAGCGCCGCCAGGGCCACGAGCTGGGCCGGGCCGTCATGCAGGTCGGCGCCGATCCGGCGCAGGTATCGTTCGTTGAGCGCGGTGGCGCGGCGGGACGCCCGCTGCACGCGCTGCCGCAAGGCGCTGTTCTGCGTCACCAGGCCCTGCAGTTCCGACACCTGGCGGCGCAGCGCCCCGCGCTGGTCGTCGATGGTGCGGCTGGCGCGCAGGACGATGCCCGACAGAAGCAGGAATGCCGTCAAGGTGGTGCCGGCCACGATCAGCCAGCTCGACAGCAGGGCGGAAGCCAGGGTGGCCTTGAAATCGCCGGCGAGCTCGTAGAATTCGGTGACGGCGACCACGTCGCCGGACCAGGGTTCGCGCACCGGATTGTAGATTTCGAGCAACGGCACACCCGCGGCCCGCTCCTTGTCTTCGTCCTCGTCGAACGTATCGAACTGGGCCATGACGCTACCCTGGAAGGCGGAACGCAGATTTTTGTTCAGCTCGAAGCGGCGGCCGATCAAATCCGCGTCCTTCGCGTAGAGCACCGTGCCGTCGCGGCGCCAGAGCCTGAACGACGCCAGGCGTTTGCCGAGCGCGCCCTGGCCGAGTGTCTCGTCGAGCGCCTGTTTGACGGATTCGCTGAGCTCCTCGCTCTTGCGCAGGTCGGGCAGCAGCGGCGCAATCACACTGTCGACATAAAGCGCCGTCGTGGCGGCCGAATTGCGAATGACGCCGTCCCGGATCTGCGTCGTCACCCAAGTCCCCACGATCAGCATGACGACCAGCAGCCCAAAGCCGCCGGCAACGACGAATTGCAGGGCAAGGGAAAGCTCGCTCCAGCGCCGCGCCAAGTTCTGAAGAATACGAATCATGGTCCCCTGACCGCCCTTCTATCGATATGCTGGGCGATTCCAGCACATTGAGCTTCAGTCTCGCCGTTGCCAAGACCTTCGTTGCAACGACCTCGCTTGACGTCTCGGCGCGCTTCGGAAACAAGGTCCGCGATATCAGGCGAAAGCCACTTCGAGGGGGACGGACGTTGAGTTTTTCGGGATTGCTGCAGCTGGGTTTTTCAACGGTGATCTTCCTGCTGGCGGCGACCGCCGCCAAGCAATGGGGACTGGCGCCGAGCCTGGGCAAGATCCTGCTGACGCTGGCGCTCTATTCGCTGGGCAATCTGATCATGCTGCGGCTGATCCGCGAGTTCGGCATGTCGGTGTCGTTCAGCCTTTCGGCGGTCATCCAGCTGGTCTCGGTCAATGTCGTGGCGCTGGTGTTCTTCGGCGAGCGCGTCAACGCGCTGCAGGCGACCGGCATCATGCTGGCGATCGCCGCCGTGGCGCTGATCACCCTTGGGCCCTATCTGCAAGGGCGGTTATAACCGTGCCGATGAAAAACGCTGCGAAAACGCTGCTCAACCGGGTCGAATTCCCGGTGCTGCTGGCCGGCCTGGTCATCGCTGGTGGGCTGTGGGCGTTCGAGGAATTGATGGAGGTGGCACGGGCCACCACGCCGCACGCCTTCGATACCGAAATCCTGCTTGCCTTCCGCCAGCCGGGCCAGCCCGGCGTTCCCATCGGTCCATCATGGCTGGAAGGGGCGATGCGCGACGTCACCAGTCTTGGCAGTACCAGCGTGCTGGTGCTGATCACCACGGCGGCGATCATATATCTGCTTTTGATCCGCAGGCGAGGCACCGCGCTTCTCATCTTCGTTGCCGTGGCGGGCGGCCAGCTCCTGTCGAGCCTGCTGAAAGTCGGCGTCGACCGGCCACGCCCGGAACTGGTTTCGCATCTGGTCAACGAGACCTCGCTCTCCTTCCCGAGCGGCCACGCCATGCTGTCGGCGGTGACCTATCTCACGCTCGGTTCGCTGGCGGCACGCTTCCTGCCAGGCCGAACCACCAAGGTCTACGTGTTGTTCCTGGCGGTGCTGACGACGGTGCTGGTCGGCGTCAGCCGCGTCTATCTGGGCGTCCACTGGCCGTCCGATGTGCTGGCGGGCTGGTGTGCCGGCTTCGCCTGGGCGATGCTATGCTGGCTGGTGGCGAGGATTCTGCAACGGCGCCAGGCGGTGAGCGACGATGCCTGACCTCGCCGTCAGATCAACCTGTTGATGAGGTGCCCACCACAGCCCGCCAGGGCCAAAGCCATTGGTAGCAAGCCTGCTGATGTCATCAAGATCTTGAAAACGTTCAACCTCGTTATCCCCTGCCCCGAATGTGCGGCACCTTAGGCTGAAATCCTCGGAAAATATCGAGAAATGGACAATCAGGCGAAGACGCTAACGTGCCGCAAGCGTCAAGCGGCCGCTGGTGACCTATGCCGCGTCGATCGGCGATGCGCGGGCGCAGCTGGCGGGAAAACAAGAGGCGGAGCAACCGTCGCTCAACGGTTGAGCGATGCCGGGCCGCTGACGAAAGGACTTTCCTTCAGGTAAAAGCGAAGCAGGCGGTCCGCGTCCTTCGAAATGCCGATCCTGATGCCCTGTCCGATCGCGCCGGCCTCGAATTCATCGTGTGCAAGCCATAGCGAGCCTTCCCGGCAAAGGTCGAGCCCGTCGAGCGATCGATCGATCCGCAATGCCGCGGCCAGCCTTCCGGGCCCGCGCGCCAGGTCGCGCAGGCGCTCGACGCCACGGTTCAGCCGCATGATCTCGATGCCTTCCAGCGGTTCCAGCGCCCGGATCAGCACGCCGGTTCCCGTGCCTTGCGCCTCGCTCGAAACGTTCAGCATGAACGAGATGCCATAGGCGAGATAGACATAGGCGTGCCCGCGCTCGAGAAACAGCGACCGGTTGCGCTCCGTCATCCCTCGAAAGCCATGCCCGGCGGCATCGCCGGCGACATAGGCTTCCGTCTCGACGATCCGCCCGCTGACCCTGCCGTCGGGCAAGTCGCGCACCACCAGCTTGCCGATGAGATAACGGGCAAGGGCGGCCGTATCGTCCGGCAGTTCTTCCCGCGCGAGCGGTGGATGATTTGTCGAGCGGTTCACGGGATCCGTTCGACCCATTGCGCGCGCGAAGGTCCGGGTTCGAACGGATCGCCGAAATACTGCGTCTCGCGGACCACCTTGCCGTCGAGGAACTCCATGATGCTGACCGTGTAGGACGGCCGCCCGTCATAGGTCAGGACATATTCGGTGACCCAGAGGTCACCGGTGCCTGTGATGCGGCGCACGATGAAGCGCTTGCGGTTCGGCTGCGCGGCGCGGGACGACTGGATGTTGCGCCGCCCGCTTATGCGCTCGCCCGATTGCGGATAGTCGAGCACTGCGTCCTCCCGGTAGATCTCGTGCTCAGCTTCGAAGTCGCTGGTGTCGGAAGCGGCCCAGTGACGATCCAGGGCCGCTCTGATCTCTCGGTCTTCCATCTCGAACTCCTTGGCCGCCGATGCCGGGCCGTCATACCATATATGCCTGCCTAGAGCGGACCTTCGAGATTGCGCGGAACGGCGTTCGCAAAGCCAGCCGAGGCGCCGCCGGCCGCGCCTATCGATCATTTTTCATTAGACATCCGCATGGCGCAGGGCATTGGCGATCACCGCGAAGGCGGGCGAGTTCTGCCGGCGGGTCGGATAGTAGAGGTAATAGCCCGGGAACAGCGGGCACCATTCGTCGAGCATCAGCACCAACCGGCCCGACCGAAGCTCGTCGGTCACCAAATTCTCCGGCACGTAGGCGATCCCAAGTCCGCTCACGGTGGCGTCGATCATGGGGATCGTCGAATTGAAAGTCAGCTGTCCGTCGACGCGCACCCTCAGCTCTCGCCCGTCCCTGGCGAATTCCCAGGCGTAGAGGCCGCCCGAGCGCGACTGCCGGTGGTTGATGCAATCGTACTGGACGAGGTCCTGAGGCGTGCCGGGCGCCGGATGCCGGGCGAGGTAGTCAGGGGAGGCGCCGACTCCGTGCTCGAATGCGTCGGCACGCAGGAATCGATGAAGCAGGCGATCGGGTCGACCCGCAAAGGCGGCTATGTCTCCTATGTCGGCGTTCCCCACCAGGTGCAACTGGATGGGCAGCAGCTGTTCTTCGCCCATGTGCACCTCCATGGCGGCCCGGCGCCGGTGCGCCGTTACCTGCCCGAACTGATCGCTCTCGTCACCGAGGGCAAGATCAATCCCGGCAAGGTCTTCGACCTGGTTCTTCCGCTCGAACAGGTCGCCGAAGGCTACAAGGCCATGGACGAGCGCCGCGCCATCAAGACGCTGCTGCAGGTGTGAGCGCCAACGCTCCTGGAGCGGCCGGTATGGCTCTCAATCGATCTTTAGCGCCGCCACCTCGCCCTCGTTCATCAGCGGCACATAGAGGATCGACTTGCCGTCGGTGCCGATGTCGGCGCTGCCCGGCTTGAAATGCACCACCGCTTCCGGCGCGCTGCCGGTCCTGTATCGGTACAGCGTGCCGGTCATGTAGGCGGTGGCATAGATGGTGTCGCCCAGCGCGATGACGCCGTCGAGGTCGGCGAATTTCTGCGCGCCCGCCAGCGGCGTCACCGTCTTGCTGGCGAGGTCGACCGCCAGCAGCCCGCCCGGCTCGACCGTGCTGAAGTCGGGCTTGATGCCCTTGCCCCAGGAGGCGACGATCAGCCTGTTGCCATCGGCGAAGACGCCGTTGGGTGCAGCGAGCATGGCGTCCCTGACAAACAGCTCCGGTCTGTCGCCGTCGATACGCCAGATCGTGTCGGCCAGCATGTCGGTGACATAGACCTTGCCTGACTGGTCCGACGTCATGTCGTTCAGGAAGACGGCATTCGGGATCACGATGCTGGCGATGAGCTTGCCGCTGGCGAGGTCGACGACGCGGACCTTGGTGATGTCGGCGACATAGAGCTTGCCGCCCGCTATCGCCATGCCCTTGGGCGCGTCCATGCCGTCGGTCCAGTGCTGGGTGACGATCTTGCCCTCCGTGGACAGCACGCTGAGATAACCAATGCCGTCGGCGTCGCCCGGATTGCCTGATATGTTGGAAACGATGATGCGGTTATTGGCGGCGTCGAACAGCGCCGATTCCGGCTGTTCGAGGCCCGTTGCCCGCCAGAGTTCTCCGGCCTGGGCCGGCGGTGCGGCCGCTATGCCGATGGTGGCGATAAAGGCTGAGGTGACGAAGATATTCATGACTGCTCTCCTTTGATGTCGGCGAAGAGCTAGGCTTTTCGATACTTTTCGGGAAGCCAGATTGCCACTAGTATCGAATACCGATACGAAACCGACGGCAAGAGGTGCATCCCATGAACGGTCTGGTCTTCGAGGCGCTTAAGCGGACGCTGAAGGCGAAGGGCGTCACCTATCGCGAGCTTGCCGAACGCATGGGCGTTTCCGAGCCGACGGTGAAGCGCATCTTCCATGAGAAGAACTGCAAGCTCGACCGGCTGGTGGAGATCTGCGCCGCCGCCGGCGTGGAACTGGAAAACGTGCTCGGCTCGATGAGCAGGGGGCCGGGGCCGGTCAACCACGTCGCGCCGGAGATCGAGCGCCGGCTCGCCGGCCGTCCGGCGCTGCTATTCGTCTTCGTCATGCTGTCGGAAAAGTTCACGCCTGAAGGCATCATGCGCTCGCAGGGCCTGAGCGAAGCCTCGATGTTCCTCTATCTGCGCGACCTCGAGCAGCTCGGCCTGATCGCGCTCGGCCGTGGTCTGTCGGCGAAATTGCTGGTCGAGACGCCGATCCAGTGGAATTTCGAGGGGCCGCTCAGGCCGTTGTTCGAGATGACCAACAAGAATTTCATAGGTTGGGCGATCACCCATATCGAGAAGGAGGCGACCTTCGTCAGCTTCTCCAGGCGGATGCGGCCGGAGACGGCGGAAATGGTGCGGCGCGAGGCCGAGGAACTGGCCGACCGCGCGAAACTGCTCGCCCATCACGACCAGCACACCACGCCCGAGGACGGGTTGGTCGGCTACAAATGGACGTTCGCCTTCGGCGCCACGCCGTTCGAGGCGATCATGCCGATCGGCCCGCATCCGCGCGACGCCGGGGCGTTCGATCGGCCCGCCGCTCCTGCAAAGGGACGCCGCCCGTTACCGGCCTGATACAGAAAACGAAATCACATTCATGATAGAGTTCGCGCACTGATTTGTCAGATTGTAGAAGGCGGGTTTGCCGAATGCGTGACACGTCCCCATGAAATCGAAGTGATCCTATGTCGACCGCGCCAACACTTGAACTTCGCCGCTATTCGCGCCTGAAAAATTTGCGGGCGCGCGCAGAACGCCAGGGTGCTGCATTACAGTTCTGGGCGCGTACGGCATCGCTCGCCGTGATCTCCTGCTTCTTTTCATTGACCAGCCGCTGGGATGCTTCGCTGCTCTTCGTGCTGGCGGGCCTCGTGCTGTTCCAGCTTGTCGGCCTGATCCAGTTTCTCTTTGCTCGCCGTCGTACGGCGCGATGGTGGATCGGTTACCTCACCGGTACGCTGGACATCATTCTGTTGACCGTTCTGCTGATAACGCCCAACCCGTTTTCCCTCGAGGTCGCGCCGGCCGCGATGCAACTGCGCGAGGGCAGCTTTAAATACCTGCTGATTTTCGTATGCCTTGGCGCTCTGACCCTTTCGACACGATTGGCACTCTATCTCGGCGCGCTCGCGGCCCTGACATGGGCGATCGGGGTGGGATGGGTGATTTCCCATCCGGGAACCGTAATTCCGGCGACGAACCTCTATTCGCTGCCAATGACAGAGCGACTGAACCTCTATCTCAACCCCAATTTCGTCGATACATTCGCGCAGGCGACCAACGTGTTGGTCGTGCTGATTATCGGCGCGATCATGGCGCTGGTCGTCTTTCGTTCCCGACATCTGTCGGAAGACTATGTCAAGGCAGAGCGCGCCCGCGCCAATCTCGCCCGGCATTTTTCGCCCAATGTCGTCGACCAGCTCGCCGCCGATGACGAGCCCTTCGGCCCGGTTCGCCGGCAGGATATCGCGGTGCTGTTCGCCGACATCGTCGGCTTCACACACTATTCCGAGGATCATCCGGCCGAAGCAGTGTTCGAACTCCTGCGTCAGTTCCACCGTCGCATGGAACAAGTCGTTTTCGACCACCGTGGCACCGTCGATAACTATATCGGCGATTGCATCATGGCGACATTCGGGGTTCCGCAAGCCAGCCATGACGACGCGACTCGGGCCATCCAGTGCGCTGAAGCGATGGTCGCCGCTCTCGAGGACTGGAATGTACAGCGTGTGTCCAGGGGATACCCGCCGCTGGACGTTCGGATCGGTGTACAATATGGCGCAGTGGTCATCGGCGCGGTCGGCAGCGAGCGCAATCTGTCCTTCGCGGTGGTGGGCGACACCGTCAACGTCGCCAGCCGTTTGCAGTCGCTCTGCCGTGAGCTTCAGGCGAATATTTGCTTTGGGTCACGACTGATTGAGGCAGCGAAGGCGGAATCGCCCACGACACCGTTGAATGCGCGCGATCATGGACCGATGAGCATCCGCGGCCGGGACGAACCGGTCCATGTCTGGGTCGAACGCAGAGCCGAAAACCAGGGTGTTGTTGCGGTTCCGGCGTGACATAGGCCGCCATGTGAAACGCTGCACCTCGGCAGGATAGCGGTAGGCCGCGCCAGGCATGTCCTGACCTAGGCGGAAAGCCATCACGTGTCCTTCGCGGTTGCGCCAGCCTTTGCGGCTGCGGCGTCCGTGCTTGCCTTGTCGTCCCAGGTCACGGCCCTGTAGTCGAAGCCGTATTCCAGCGTCGGCTTGACGATGCGGAAAAACGGCGACAGGTCGAAATCGCGCGGCGTGTAGAGCGAGTGATGGCGGATGTGCAAGATTTCCCTGCGCATATAGGTCGACTGCGCCGAGGCGCGGCCGGGCGCGCGGGATATCTCGGGCAGGATCGGATAGCGGATCTGGCCGTAAGCCTCGGCAATCAGCGTCGAGCAGATCGCCCGCGTCGGGTCGCCGGAGCCGAAGGCCAGCATGCGGCGGCGCCAGCGCACCGGCACCGGCGGCGTCGGCATGAAATAGCGCAGCATGTCGAAGATGTTCTTGAGGTCGTATCTCAGGCCGAGCTTGCTGATCATGAAGGCGACGACCTTGTCGCGGTCTTCGGGTGCCAGGCCGCTCGCCCGGCAGATGCGGGTATTGTAGGTCCGGTACCGCGACAAGGGTACGGCGACACAGCCTTCGCCGAGCGTGACCTCGATCAGCCGCCTGCGTTCCGAGCCGTCATCCGGTTCGGCCAAAGCATCGCCGACATAGAAGGCCGCATGCGACCATGTCGACTGGGTCAGATACTTGATCGCCGCCGAGATCTTCTGGTTGCCTTCGATCAGCAGGACGTCGCCCGGCTCCAGCGTGCGGCGCAGTGTTTCGGCGTCGGAAGGCGTGTAGGGCTCGTATCCCGAGGATTCTTCCTGCAGCCGACCGGCAAGCCAGCGGCCCAATCGATCCAGAAGCATGTCGCCAGGCTCGGTCATCGGCTATGGCGATTACCACAGGCCGGTGCCCGACGGCAAAGCATGTTCGGTCCGGATCAGCCGGTGGCCGCAAGTGCGCCGGCGTCTTCGGCCGAGCCGGCAAGATCGTCGCGGGCCTTGCGGGCAAGCTTTTTCGTCGAGCGCTTGGGGCTGTCGCCAAACAGTTCGGCCGCCTCGGCAAGGCACGTCTTCTTCAGGCTCTTTTCCGAACGCTTGAGCAGCTTGCCGAGAAGTTTCGTATCCTCGGGCGGTCCCAGCGGCTCGTCGTCCGCCTCGAGCAACGCACGCATGACGAACACATCATGCAGTTCGCCGAGACGTTCGCCCAGCGCATCGACGGCCTTGCGCCGCGCCTTGATCGGGGTCGGCCACAGCCTGCCGAGCAGCGACAGGTGCATGCCATGCGTCTTGGCCGCCTTGCGCAGGTCGTGGAAATCGCCGGCCTCGCCGTGCGAGCCGGCCTTGTCGAGCGCCTTCCTTGCACGGCGCAAGGTGGCGCGGGCGCCTTCGGCAAGCACGTCGGCGGCCTGCTCCGGCTGGTCGGGCAGGGTAAGGGTTTCGATGCGCTTCATGCCGTCTTCGCAGGCGGCGGCGGCCGCGCCGATCGCGGCCCGCAGCCCGGCGCCTTCGTGCAAATCATGCTGGCGTGCGATCAGCCGGTCGCGCACGGCATCGAGCCCGCCATCGGCGCTTTCCCTGGCAAAGGCCGCCGCCAGCCGATCGATGGTTTCGATCAGAGCTGTCGCTTCACGCGGGCCGGCAAGCAGCGCCGCCACATTGCGATAGCATTGGTTTTCCGTGGCACAGAACGTTTCGTCTCCGGAACGAACGAGGCGCAACAAGGCGCGCGCGCTCTTTAGCCGCTTGCGGCATTTGTGTAGCCCCTGTTCGGGCCGAGTGCGCGCCACGTCCAGATGTTGCAGGGCCTTGCCGATTTCCTCGGCAAGGATGCGTCTGACCTCGCCGGTCAGCGGCAGGCGCGGGTCTATGCGAAAGCTCATGCGGCGATCTCCGGTATCCCCCCGAGGGCGAGCGACGCGTTGTAGAACATCTGTTCACCGGTGACTTCACGGCCGAGCCAGTCCGGCAGCATTTCATCCGGAACGTCTTCCGGAGTCTCCAGTTCGGCCACCACAAGTCCCGCCAGTGCGCCGCCAAAGACATCGACTTCATAGAGGTAGCCGCGATGCCTAACATGGTGACGTGTCTTCTCGATGACACGTCCGATGGCGAAGTCCAGCATCTCCACCGCCTCCGCCAGCGGGATCGGATATTCGAATTCGTCGCGCTCGCGCGCGCTGCTGCCGAATTTGAGCGTCAGCTTGGCCGAGGCGCCATCACTGATGCGGATGCGGACGGTTCGTCCGGGTGCCGTGGCGAGATAGAACTGGAGAATGCGGATATCCGCTTCCACCAGGTCCCGCCACGCGGGGCTGGAGACCAGGAACTTACGCTCGACTTCCTTGCCCATGGCCGCGCACTAAAGCGTTTGCCGAAGGCGATGGCAAGACGGCACCGCACACAAGTTGACTTTAATCAATCGATTGATTAAAGTGCTTGTCATGATCAAGTTGTCGGACGCCAAGCCGCCCCGCCACGCGACATCCCCGGCTGAGCTAACGCGTGCCGCGCTCGTTCGGGCGGCGCTGAAACTGTTCGGGCGGCAGGGCTTCGACGGCACCTCGACGCGTGAAATCGCCGCCGAGGCGGGGGCCAATATCGGCTCGATCGCCTATCATTTCGGTGGCAAGGAAGGTCTTCGCGCCGCTGCCGCCGACTTCATCGTCGAGACCATTCAGGCCGTCGCCGGTCAGGCGCTCAATGAACAGGCCGCGACGGCTGGCGACCCGGAGGCGGCGCGCGCGCAGCTGTTCGCGGCCCTGGAACGGATGGTCGGCTTTGTCGTGGCCAGCCCGCAGGCCGGGGAGATCGTGCAGTTCGTGCTGCGCGAACTGTCGCATCCGACGGCGGCGCTCGACCGCATCTATGACGGCGTCTTCGAGCCGGCGCATCGCCGCCTGTGCCTGCTCTGGGAGCAAGCCACCGGCGAGCCGGCCGAGAGCGAACGGACCCGGCTCACCGTGTTCACGCTGATCGGCCAGGTCATCTATTTCCGCATCGGCCGCGAGGCGGTGATGCGCCGCATGGGCTGGCAAGACATCGGTGCCGCCGAGGCCGCCAAGGTGGTGGCGGCCACCACGGACAACCTCGGCGCCATGCTGGCCGCCCGAAAAGGGGTAGGGATGAAGGGACCAAGACAATGAGCTTCCTGTGTTCGCTGCCGCTCGCCGCCCAGCTGTTCGGTGCCTGCGCCCCGGCGGCACCGCTCGCCGTCGGTTATGTCGAGGGCGATTATGTGCTGCTGGCGCCGATCGAGGTGGCGCAGGTCGAGACGGTGACGGTGAAGCGCGGCGATCGCGTCACGCCGGGAGCCACCGTGGTGACACTCGAAAATGCCGATGCCAGGATCGCGGTGGCGCAGGCGCAGGCAAGCCTCGCCCAAGCACAGGCGCAGTTGGCCGACCTGCAGGTCGGCAAGCGGCCCGAAGAAATCGCCGCACTCAAGGCTCAAGTCGACATGGCCAAGGCGCAGGCAGACGACGCAAGACGCAAATACGCTCGCGCCGCCGATCTGTTCAAGCGCGGCACCGGCACCCAGGCCGACTATGACACCGCCTCGGCGACGCTGGAAACCGCCAACGCCCAGGTCGGCCAGGCCGAGGCCAATCTCGCCGTCGGCGGCCTGCCGGCGCGCGCCGAGACGATCAAGGCCGCCGACAACCAGGTCAAGCAGGCGCAGGCCGAACTGGAGCAGGCGGTGTGGCGCCTCTCCAAGCGCACGCTCGCGGCCCCTTCGCCCGGCCGCGTCAACGACGTCATCCGCAATCCCGGCGACACGGCGGGCCCGACCGCGCCTGTCATCTCGGTGCTCCCCGACGGCGCGGTGAAGCTCAGCGTCTATATTCCGGAAGCGGCCTTCTCCTCGGTCAAGGTCGGCAGCCTGCTCAGCGTCCATTGCGACGGCTGCGGCCCGGACGTGAGGGCGCGCGTCAGCTATATCTCGCCCGATCCCGAATTCACCCCGCCGGTGATCTACTCCCTGGAAAACCGGCAGAAGCTGGTCTACCTCGTCGAGGCGCGGCCGGAGGGCGATGCGGGGCCGCTGCAGCCCGGCCAGATCGTCGATGTCGATCTCGCGGATATGGGAAAATGAACGCCATCGACGTCCGCGGCCTGGTCAAGCGCTTCGGCGACAAGACCGTCGTCGACCATGTGACCATGTCGGTCGCCGAGGGCGAGATCGTCGGCTTCCTCGGCCCCAACGGCTCGGGCAAGACCACCACCATCCGCATCATGTGCGGCCTGCTGACGCCGGACGAGGGCGAAGGCACGGTGCTGGGTTTCAACATCCGCACGGACTCGCTCAGGATCAAGCGCGAAGTCGGCTACATGACGCAGAAATTCTCGTTCTACGAGGATCTGACGATCGGCGAGAATCTGGAATTCGTGGCGCGGCTTTACCGGCTGAGACCGGTCGAGGAGTATGTCGCCCGGACATTGGAGGAGCTCGGCCTGGCGACGCGCCGCAACCAGCTGGCCGGCACCTTGTCCGGCGGCTGGAAGCAGCGGCTGGCGCTGGCCGCCTGCATCATGCACAAGCCGAAGCTGCTTCTGCTCGACGAGCCGACGGCCGGCGTCGACCCGAAGGCGCGGCGCGAGTTCTGGGACGAGATCCATCGCCTGGCCAGCGGCGGGCTGACCGTGCTGGTCTCCACCCACTATATGGACGAGGCCGAGCGCTGCCACCGCATCAGCTACATCTCCTACGGCAAGATGCTGGCCACCGGCACCGTGGCCGAGGTGGTGAAGAACGCAGGGCTGACCACTTTCGTGGTGCAGGGTCCGCGGCTTGACAAGGTGGCCGAAGCGCTTGAGGGCCGCGCCGGCGTCGACCAGGTGGCGCCGTTCGGCGCCACGCTGCATGTCGTCGGCTCCGACCGCAAGAAGCTTGAAGCAGCGCTTGCCGATGTCGAGAGAGAGCACAAGGGCGTGACCGTGACGCCTGGCGAAACCAGCCTCGAGGACGTCTTCATCCAGTTCATGTCCGGTTCGAAGGACAACATGACATGAAACATGGCATGAACAGCGTCTTTTCCTTTGCCCGGCTCGGCGCGCTGCTGATCAAGGAGTTCATCCAGATGCGGCGCGACCGCATCACCTTCGCCATGATGCTGGGCGTGCCGCTGTTGCAACTGGTGCTGTTTGGCTTCGCCATCAACAACGATCCCAAGAGCCTGCCGACGGCGCTCGTTGCCATCAGCAACGACCAGTATACGCGCGCCATGGCCTCCGCCCTCCAGATGACGGGTTACTACCACTTCGACTTTGTCGCGCAGAGCGCCGCGGAGGCCGAGGAACTGATGGCCAAGGGCGCTGTCTCTTTCGTGGTGACGATCCCCGCCGATTTCGCCCGGCGGGTCGAGCGCGGCGACAACCCGCAGATCCTGATCGAGGCCGACGCAACCGACCCGTCGGCGGCGAGCGGCGCCGTTTCGACATTGAGCAAGGTGGCGAGCCAAGCGCTGCTGCGCGCGCAGGGCATGCAGGCGGCGGCCGCTGAAAGCGCCAGGGGGCAGCTGCAGGTGGTGGTGCACCAGCGCTACAATCCCGAAGGCATCTCGCAATACAACATCGTGCCTGGCCTGCTCGGCGTGATCCTGCAGATGACCATGGTGATGATGACCGCCATGGCGCTGACCCGTGAGACCGAACGCGGCACGATGGAAAACCTTTTGGCGATGCCTTCCAGCCCGGCCGAGATCATGCTCGGCAAGGTGCTGCCCTTCCTCGTCGTCGGCGCGGTGCAGGTGGCGGTGGTGTTGACCGCGGCGAAGCTCCTGTTCAGCATCCCGTTCGTCGGCTCGCTGACGCTGCTTTTGTCTGCGGTGCTTGTCTTTGTGCTGGCGCTGGTGCTGCTCGGCTACACGATCTCGACCATGGCAGGCTCACAGATGCAGGCGATGCAGCTCACCTTCTTCTTCTTCCTGCCGTCGCTGCTGCTGTCGGGCTTCATGTTCCCCTATCGCGGCATGCCCGGTTGGGCGCAGGTGCTGGGCGAGATCTTTCCGCTCACGCATTTCCTGCGCGTCACCCGGGCGGTGATGCTCAAGGGTGCCGACTTCCATGCGATAGGAGCCGAGGTCGGCTGGCTGGTGCTGTTCGTGGGGGTGTTTGCAGGCACGGCTCTGCTCCGGTTCCGCCGCACGCTGGATTAGAGGTTAGGGGCCACCGAATGACCGACGCCTCTAAGCCGCCGCCATGATCTCGGCATAGGTGCCGAAATCGACATTGCCGCCGGAGAGCACCACGGCGACGCATTTGCCGGCAAGGTCTATCTCGCCCGACGACAGCGCCGCCAGCCCGACGCAGCCGCCGGGCTCGACCACCAGTTTGAGATGGGCCATGGCGTCGCGCATCGCCTGCGCGGTCGCTCTATCGGAAACCGCAATGGCGCCGGCGAGGTTGCGGCGGTTGATCTCGAAGGTGATGGCGCCCGGCTCGGCGGTGAGGATGGCGTCGCAGATCGAACTGTAACCCGGCTCGTTCGAGACCCTGGCGCCCGCTGCCAGCGAGCGGCGCGTGTCGTCGAAATGCTCGGGCTCGACCGCCCAGATCGCGGTGCCGGGCGAGGCATCCTTGACCGCAACGGAAATGCCGCTGGTCAGGCCGCCACCGCCGCAGGGAATGACGACCGCGTCGAGCCTGACGCCGAGCGCCCGCGCCTGCTTCACCAGCTCCAGTCCGATCGTGCCCTGGCCGGCAATGATGGCCGGGTCGTCGAAGGGCGGCACCAACGCCATGCCCTTGTCCAGATAGGGACGGACCACCGTCATGCGGTCGTCCTTGAAACGGTCGAAGGGCACCACCTCCGCTCCCATCTTGCGGACATTGGCGATCTTCATGTCGGGCGCATCCGCCGGCATGGCGATGACCGCCTTGACGCCGAACATGGCGGCGGAAGCCGCCACCCCTTGCGCATGGTTGCCCGAGGAAAAGGCGACGACGCCACGGGACCGCTCTTCCTCGCTCAGTGACGACAGCTTGCTGTAGGCGCCGCGGAACTTGAACGACCCGGTGCGCTGCAGCGTCTCCGGCTTGAACAGGATGCGGCCGCCGAAGCGCCGGTTCAGCTCCTGCGATTCGAGCAACGGGGTCTCGACGATCAGGCCATAGAGGCGAGCGGCGGCGGCGTGGATGTCGGCGATGCCGGGAGGGATGGTCATGGCGGGTCCTGGTGATGCGATCCGGTCATGGTGCACGGAAAGGCTTGCGCGATGCCAACGAAAAAATGTGACAGGGACAAAGTTGGTGAGTCAGAACGGCGGGCGGTGCTGCCCCTCACCTGCCTGCCGGCATCCTCTCCCCGTATAGTGACAGGGAGAGGGGCGCTTGCCGCCGAGGTCAGCTGTTTTCTCCCCGTCACTATACGGGGAGAAATGCCCGGCAGGGCAATGAGGGGTGGCGCTAGCCTTGGCAATTGGCCGCGTCCTGCCCCAAGGGCCCTTAGCCCAATCCTAACCCAGCAACGTCCGCTGCCGTTTGCTCCCGCCCAGCTTGCGCCAGCCGTTGAACCGATGCGTGGCGGCGGCGAACGAGATCTTCATCTGCTGGGCCACCGTATAGCGTGACTTGCCTTCGTCGAACATGCGGTAGCAGCACTCGACGCCTTCCTCGGTCAGCTTGCCGTCCGGCGCCTTGTTGTGTGGATTGGCGGGGTCGAATTTCTCGACCTGCTGCTCGACCAGGCCCTTCAGGCGCTGCAGGTCGGCCTCGATGCTGGCGATGAGATCGAGGACCGGTTTCGGATCATAGGCGTGCGGAGGCGTCTTTGCCGTCATCAGCTCGTTCCTTTTTATGGCTTGGCTCCAGATATAGGCGAACATTCACTGATAATGAAGAGCGATACCCAGACCGGGGCTTCAACTATTCTTGAACCGCCGGCCAAGCGCGCGATTGACCACGGACGCCGTAAACCTTAGTTTAGAACCATTCTAAACTAGGATGATTTTCTCATGCTTTCCCGTGTTTTCGGCTTCGGCCGCCGCCCCTTCGAATCGCTCTCCGAACAGGAGATCCTGGCGCTGGCCATTTCATCGGAGGAAGATGACGGGCGCATTTACCGGGCCTATGCGGACGGGCTGGCCGAGACTTTCCCGCAGTCGGCCAAACTGTTCGAAGCCATGGCCGAGGAGGAAGACGGCCATCGCGACTCGCTGATCGAACTCTTCCGCAAGCGCTTCGGCGAGCGCATTCCGTTGATCCGCCGTGAACATGTGAAGGGCTATTATGAGCGCAAGCCCGACTGGCTGGTGCGGCCGCTCGGCGTCGAGGCCGTGCGCCGCCAGGCCGAGGCGATGGAGCGACAGGCCTATCTGTTTTATGTCGAGGCGGCCAAGCGCACCACCGACGCCTCGACCCGCAAACTGCTCGGCGACCTGGCCGCGGCCGAACAGGGCCATGAAAGCTCGGCTCATGCGCTGGAGCAGACGCACGTACCGGGCGATGTGAAGGACGAAGAGGCCGCCGCCGAACAGCGTCAGTTCATCCTGACCTACGTGCAGCCCGGGCTGGCTGGTCTGATGGATGGATCGGTCTCGACGCTGGCGCCGATCTTCGCCGCCGCCTTTGCGACCCATGATACCTGGCAGACCTTTCTGGTCGGGCTGGCCGCCTCGATCGGCGCCGGCATTTCAATGGGCTTCACCGAGGTCGCTTCCGACGACGGCAAATTGTCGGGCAGGGGCTCGCCGGTAAAACGCGGCATCACCACCGGCGTCATGACGTCCGCGGGCGGGCTCGGCCACGCGCTACCCTACCTCATCCCGCATTTCTGGACGGCCACCGCCGTTGCCGCCGTGGTGGTGTTCTTCGAATTGTGGGCCATCGCCTTCGTCCAGAACCGCTACATGCAGACCCCGTTCCTGCGCGCCGCCTTCCAGGTGGTGCTGGGCGGCGCCCTGGTGTTCGCGGCCGGCGTGCTGATCGGGAATGCGTGAGGCGCGCTTCTTCCTTCCCCCCTTGTGGGGGAAGGTGGCCTCGCGAAGCGAGGTCGGATGAGGGGTGTTCCAGGGAACACCAACGTGTCACTCCGCTGGAACACCCCTTGTGTGTTTGGAATCGTGCATTGTTGAGGGTGCCACGGACCAGGTGCTTGCCTGATCCGTGGCGGCGGTCGAGAGCCC
The DNA here is from genome assembly GCF_004792025.1 of Mesorhizobium sp. M8A.F.Ca.ET.181.01.1.1. Lineage (NCBI taxonomy): Bacteria > Pseudomonadati > Pseudomonadota > Alphaproteobacteria > Hyphomicrobiales > Phyllobacteriaceae > Mesorhizobium > Mesorhizobium sp. M8A.F.Ca.ET.181.01.1.1. Next base: position 36,134 of record NZ_SRTV01000019.1, read on the forward strand.
GTCACCCCTCAGGTGGCTTAAACCGTGGATGAGCTGGGGCCC